>JAWLEW010000076.1:0-4548 GCA_041685925.1 Wenzhouxiangellaceae bacterium
AGCACGATCAGGATCGTCACCAGGCTGACGATCCATTCGGCGATGCCGTTCGATATCTCCACTGCCTTGTCCGGTCTCCGCGATTGGGTCTTGCCTTGCTGTCAGTCGATCACGCCGAGCCTTCGGCCGATGCGCGTGAAGGCATCGACCGCGCGTTCGAGGTGCTCGCGTTCGTGCGCGGCCGAGATCTGCAGCCGGATGCGCGCTTCCCCCCTGGGCACCACGGGATAGAAGAAGCCGATCACGTAGATGCCTTCCTCGAGCAGTGCGTCTGCCATCTTCTGCGCCAGCGGCGCGTCGTAGAGCATCACCGGCACGATGGGGTGCTCGCCCGGCTTGATGTCGAAGCCGGCATCGGTCATGGCCTGGCGGAAGAATTTCGTGTTCTCGACAAGCTTGTCGCGCAGGGCGGTCGATTCGGTGAGCATTTCGAAGACCTTGATGCTGGCCGCCACCAGCGGCGGGGCCAGCGAGTTCGAGAACAGGTAGGGCCGCGAGCGCTGGCGCAGGATGTCGATGACCGGCTGCCGGGCGACGGTGAACCCGCCCATGCCGCCGCCCAGCGCCTTGCCCAGCGTGGAGGTGATGATATCGACCTTGTCGAGCACACCGTGATGCTCGGGGGAGCCTCTGCCCGTCGGGCCGAAGAAGCCGGTAGCGTGACAGTCGTCGACCATGACCAAGGCGTCGTACTGCTCGGCCAGCTGCGTGATCTCGTCGAGTTTCGCCACGGTGCCGTCCATGGAAAACACGCCGTCGGTGGCAATCAGCCGCGTGCGTTTGTCCTGCGTTTTCTTCAGCGCTTCTTCCAGCGCATTCATGTCCGAGTTCGGATAGCGGTGGCGCTCGGCCTTGCACAGCCGGATGCCGTCGATGATCGAGGCGTGGTTGAGCGCATCGGAAATGATCGCGTCTTCCGGCCCCAGCAGCGGTTCGAACAGCCCGCCGTTGGCGTCGAAGCAGGCCGCGTACAGGATGGCGTCGTCCTTGCCGTGGAAGTCGGCGATGACCTTTTCGAGCTGCTTGTGCAGGTCCTGGGTGCCGCAGATGAAGCGCACCGAGGCCATGCCGAAGCCGTGTTCGTCCAGCGCCCGCTTGGCCGAATCGATGATCTCGGTATTGTCGGCCAGGCCGAGGTAGTTGTTGGCGCAGAAGTTCAGCACCTCGCCGCCTTCGGCGGTCCGGATGGCCACGCGCTGCGGGGTTGTGATCTGCCGTTCGCGCTTGTACAGCCCGGCCGAATCGATCTCGGCCAGCTCGGATTGAAGTCGTTCGTAGGTTGCGCTGTCGGTCATGTCTTGGAGTCCTTTCTAAAAGCTTTCCACGGATACAGACTATCCACAGATTACACAGATGAGCACAGATATAAAGCAGAACCAGGGCGGCCTTGAACTTCCGTGAGACCGAGTTATAAACGCTACTTTCAAGTTCTCTTCAATCTGTGAAAATCTGTGTAATCTGTGGATAGCCTTCAAGAGACATCGCCCGTCCAGTCGCAGACGACCTTTCCGCACTGGCCGTTGGCCATCAGGTCGAAGCCGGTTTCGAAGTCATCGATCGGAATCTGGTGGGTCAGCGCCTTGTGCAGCGGAAAGCCGGTCAGCAGCATCTGGGTCATCTTGTACCAGGTCTCGTACATCCGCCGGCCATAGATGCCGTGCATTTCCAGGCCCTTGAAGATCACGTGGTCCCAGTCGATGCCGGTGCCCGACGGCAACAGGCCGAGCAGGGCCACCTTGCCGCCGTTGTACATCGCCTCGAGCATGTCGTTGAAGGCGCGGGGATTGCCCGACATTTCCATCCCGATGTCGAAGCCGTCGATGTCGAGTTCTTCGAGGATGTCCAGCAGCCTTTCGTTCTTGACGTTGATGGTGCGGGTCGCGCCCATTTCCCTGGCCAGGTTCAGCCGGTAGTCGTTCAGGTCGCTGATCACGATATGCCGGGCGCCGACGTGCCTTGCGATGCCGGCGGCGATGATGCCGATGGGACCGGCGCCGGTGATCAGCACGTCTTCGCCGACCAGGTCGAACTGCAGCGCGCAGTGCGCGGCGTTGCCGAACGGGTCGAAGAACGCCGCCAGCTCGCTGGGGATTTCGTCCGGGATGGGCCACAGGTTGGTGGCCGGCACCGTGACGTATTCGGCGAAGCCGCCGTCGCGGTTGACGCCGATGCCCACCGTATGCGGACAAAGATGCGGCTTGCCGGCGCGGCAGTTGCGGCACACGCCGCACACGATATGGCCTTCGGCCGAGACGCGCTGGCCTTCCTGGTAGCCTTTGACGCCCACACCGATTTCGACGATGCGCCCGACGAACTCGTGGCCCAGCACCAGCGGCGGCTTGATCGTGCGCTGGGCCCAATCGTCCCACTGGTAGATATGCAGGTCGGTGCCGCAGATCGCGGTTTTTTCCAGCTTGACCAGAACTTCACCGGGGCCGGGCGACGGGACTGCGACTTCACGCAGTTCCAGGCCGGGCGCGGCCTCGGGTTTGACCAGCGCGCGCATTTGACGTGCCATGGACACTACCTTGCTTCGAAAAGTCCGACATTATAAATCCTCGCCCCCCGTTCCCGCCGGGGCCCGGGATGCGTCACCGGCTGCACGGGCGAGCGCCGGCAGCCATTGCGTGCCGGGACCTGCCAGGTACCAGTCCGCGCTGCGCGAGATGCCCGTCGCTTCCGGGTTGACGTCGACCACGCGCGCGCCGGCCTGGCGCGCGCTGTACGGCAGGCTGGCGGCCGGCTGCACCGCGCCGGCGGTCCCGGCGACGAGCATCAGGTCGCAGGCGGCCGCCGCGGCGAAGGCCGCCTCCAGCGTGGCCTCGTCGAGCGCTTCACCGAACCAGACCACATCGGGTCGCGCCAATCCATCGGGATGGTGCGGCGAGGGCGGCGGCCGCCGTTCGGCATGCTCGGCCATCCATTCTTCGGAAATCGGTTTGAAGGTGCGCGAGCAGATATTGCGCCGGATGTTGCCGTGCAGTTCCAGCACGCGTTCCGATCCGGCCCGCTGGTGCAAGCCGTCGACGTTCTGGGTGACCAGCACGAAACTGTCGAAGTGCTGCGCCATTTGCGCCAGCGCCTCGTGCCCGGCGTTGGGGCGGGTCTCGGCGATCAGCTTGCGTCGCCACTGGTACCAGTCCCACACCAGCTTCGGATCGGCCTCGAAGCCCTCGGGCGAGGCCAGCTGCATCGGGTCGTGCTTTTCCCACAGACCGGTCTGCGCGTCGCGGAAGGTGGGAATGCCCGATTCGGCCGAAACCCCGGCGCCGGTCAGCACCGCAACGCGCGACGCCGAGCGCAGGCAGTCGACCAGGTCGGGGGGAAATTCGTCCGCGTGCATGCAACGGCTCCGGTTTCAAGTGCAGCCCATTATGGCCGCGGTCGAGTCGGAAGGCGGGGAAGGAAAACGGTTTAGGGTTTAGGGTTTAGGGTTTAGGGAGAGGCAAAAATCGGTAGTCGGAGGTCTCGACAACTTCTTCGCCGGCAGGCCGGCTCCCACACCTGTAGCCGGAACTCCGGTGGCTGCGGCCTTCGGTCCCGCTACCGGTGTGGGAGCTTGCCTGCAAGCGAAGATTTTGTTTTTGTGGGAGCGGGCTCCGGCCGCGATTGGTGATGAATTCATCGGCGCCAGAGCCGCCTCCCACAGCTCGCAACCCATCGTCGTTTGGTCGTTTAGTCTTTTGGTCGGGGCCGGCTCAGCTGCGAAGTCGCAGGCTTCGTAGCACCTCACGAAACGACGAAAAGACAAAACGACGAACCGACGATTTAGCCAACCAGCCAACCAGCCAACCCCGCATCCGTCGCCGATCCGCCATAATCCCTGCCAATGGAATACACCGAAAAACTGCTGACCGCTCTCGTGCTGCCGCCTGCAGGTCCGATTCTGCTTGCGCTGATCGGGCTGGTGCTGGCCTGGCGCGACTGGCGGTTCGGCAAAGCGCTCACCGTGATCGCGCTGGCCGTGTTGTGGCTGCTGGCCACGCCGGCGGTTTCCGACGCGCTGAAATACAGTCTCGAACGCAGGTTCCCGCCGCTGGCGATGGGAGAGATTCCCGGCGCCGACGCCATCGTCGCGCTGGGCGGGGGTATTCAACCGCCGACCTCGCGCAATCCGTATCCGGACCTGGGCGCGGCTTCGGATCGTTATTGGCACGCCGCCCGGCTGTGGCGAGCGGGCAAGGCGCCGGAAATCGTCGTGTCCGGCGGCGCGCTGCCGTGGCGCGACGCAGGCGGCACCGAGGCCGATGCGGCCATCCGGTTCCTGGCCGACCTGGGCGTGCCGGCCAATCGCATATTGCTCGAATCGGCCAGCATCGACACCCGCCAGAACGCGCAGATGACCGAGGCGATCCTGAGAACCCGAGGCGCGCGCCGGGTGCTGCTGGTCACCTCGGCACTGCACATGCGCCGCGCACTGGCGCGGTTCGAGCAGATCCCCGGCATCGAATTCATACCTGTGGCCACCGACCACGAGGTCGCCGCCGATCCCTCGGGGCTGATCCGCTGGCTGCCCGACACCGACGCGCTGGACGGATCGCGCCGGGC
>JAWLEW010000076.1:4648-8175 GCA_041685925.1 Wenzhouxiangellaceae bacterium
CTGTTCGACGCCTATCTCGCGGCATCGCTGTACGATCAGGCCAGCGATCTGGCCCAGAGCTATCCCGATATCGAGCTGCCCGAGGTCCCGGACATCGTGCCGCCCGGCTCGCCGCCGTCGGACGACGCCCGAACGCTGTGGCGCATTGCCGCCGATCCGCCCCGGCTCGAGGGTTTCCACGTCGAACTCGATGCCCCGCGGCTGCTGATCGTGTCGTCGCCGGGCTGCAGTTTCTGCCGCCTGGCCGCGCGTGCGTTGCCCGCCGACGCCGTGCTCGGTCCGCTGATGCGCGAGCACGCGATCTGGCTGGCCGAGAAGTCATCAAACAATACCTATCCGCGGATGTTGCGCATGAACCGCGAATACCCCGAATCGCAGCACTATTTCGTCGGCGATCCCGTCGAATGGCCCATGACTGCATTCAACGCCACCCCGCGGTTCCACTTTGTGCGTAAGGGCGAGATCGTGGAAACCCTGGCCGGCTGGCGCGGCGGGTCCGAGGCCTTGTGGGCGATCGCCCGCGGCTTCGAATCGATCGGCCTGCTCGACGCCGAAGCGCTTCCGGAAGACGCATTCGTCTACGCCGACGAGCAGCTCGGTCCCGAACGCTGTCCTACACGCGACGAGGCAAGGAAAATGATTGCCGAGCGTACGCCGATCATGAGTCGAAAAGACCTGGAAAAGCACCTGGAGCAATTGCGCGCCGGGAGCGATTCGCCGCTGCTTCAGCTTTCCCAGGAGGGGCGCACGCGGTTAATCGAAAGTATCCGGTTCGGCAGTCACGGGGTCGGCGGGTTTCGCATCGATGACCTGCGGGCACAGCTCGAACCAGGCGAAATCCACGATATCGCGTCGTTTTTCGGCCAGCAGTATTTCTTCGCTGGCGTGTTGTACCCGGTCGAATTGCTCAGTCCCGAGGACCGGAACATCAAGGCGATGTTCGAGTGCACTGGCAAGTACGCCCAGGCCGGCGATTCGACGTGATCATTTCCTCAGAATATCCATAGCGGTAGCGTTGTAGCTCAGCATTCGGCAATCGGAAGCATCGCCTGCGCTCCAAGCTACGAGCGTGCTCCAGAGCGAGGATTCGGCGGGCATCGATCGCTGAGGGCCTCGCCACGCGTCGAACCGAAGCGATCGATGCTCGCCGAATCCGGGAACGAAGCCCCAGCTCCAGCGATCATTCAGGCTCGCTTCAGCGCGATGCTTCCGATCTTTCCAGCGTCCAGTAGGCAAGTCCGTCGCGTGACCGGCTGCGCGTGTGGGCGCGCTCGCCCGCCGGCGTGCCGAGGCTCAGCAATTCGACCAGGTCGGCGGCGACCACGGGGTGGTAGAAGAAATACTCGTGGCCGGTCGGGTGGTAGCGGCCCACGCCGGATACATCCACGGTTTCCATGCCTTCGATCACCGTGAGGTGTTCGCCGGCCCGGCCGAGTCTCGGATAACCATGCAGCGTTTGCGAAACCAGCAGCGGCGTGTCGTTGGTCGAGGCGTAGAGCGTTACCGGGTCGATCATTTTCCGGATATGTTCGAACTGCCTGCTGAACGCGGTTGCGTCGTAGTCCGGCGCCAGCAGGACCAGGTGGTCGGCGACCGGGCCTGACTTGCCCTCCAGACCAAGCCAACCCAGCGCGAACAGCACGCCGCGGGTGCCCAGCGAATGGGCCACGACGCGCAGCCGGTCCGGGCCCACCCGGGTTCGCAGCCGCTGCATCAGGTCGGCCAGGGTCGGAGCGCTCCATTCCATATCGGCCTGGTCGGCCACGTAGTCGGCCGGATTGGCATCCGAGGGCCAGCTGAACATGACCACCGTGGCGTTATCCTTGAGCATGCGCTGTAGCGCGACGCCCATGCGGCAGGTCTTTTCGAACCCGTAGTAGTAACCGTGCACGAACAGCACGACCGGGTTCGTGGCATCGGCCGCTATTGCCGACTCGAACGTATCGGCCTGCAGCAGTTCAACCGCCTCGATCTTCTGAAAATCCGTGGGCACGAAAAAGTTCACTCGGCCGGCCACGTCATCGGTCAATGGAATCGGTCGGTAGCCGACTTCGCAGCGCAGGTGCCGGAGCGCTCCCCTGCGGCCGTCGAAGCGAGCCGCCGGGTCGGGATTTTCGGTCATGTGGCGGTTGGTCACGATCAGCACTTCGCCGATTTCCTCGGGCGGCTGGCTTGAATGGTGCAGCGAGAAGGCGAGCCATCCGGCGGTCGATGCCAGGACCACGATCGCCGCGACCAGGAGTGATATGGCCAACCGTTTCATCACGTCAGGATGCCGGCCCAGGCGGCGTTGAGCAGCGAGACGATGGTGCCGCCGAGTATCGCCTTGAGGCCGAGCTGCGCCAGTTCGGGCCGGCGCTCGGGCGCCAGGCTGCCGATGCCGCCGATCTGGATCGCGATGGACGCGAAGTTGGCAAATCCGCACAGCGCGTAGGTCGAGATCAGCACCGCGCGCTCCGACAGCTGGTCCTGGATCTCGGTCAGCGCGACATAGGCGACGAATTCATTGGCCACGATCTTTTGCCCGATCAGCCCGCCGACCGTCACCGCGTCTTCGAGCGGTACGCCGACGATGAATGCCAGCGGGGCGCAGATCCAGCCCAGGATCAGCGCCAGTTCGATCGGCTGACCGGCCAGCGCCTCCAGCCCCGATATTTCGCCCAGCCAGCCCAGCGGCCAGTTGACCAGCGCGATCAGGGCCAGGAACGCCAGCAGCATCGCGCCCACGTTCAGCGCCAGCTTCAGGCCTTCCGAGGCGCCGCCGGCGGCGGCCTCGATCAGGTTGGTGTGCTCGCGCTTGACCGTGGTCTTGACCAGGCCCATGGTTTCCGACGGCTCGCGCTCGGGCAGGATCAGCTTGGCGACGACCAGCGCGGCCGGCGCGGCCATGATCGAGGCCGAGATCAGGTGCTTGGCGTAAAACGCCTGGGCTTCCGGGTCGGTGCCGCCGAGCAGCAGCACATATGCCGCGAGAACCCCGCCTGCAATCGTGGCCATGCCGCCGGTCATCAGCGCGAACAGTTCCGAGCGGGTCATGCCGTTGATGAACGGGCGGACCACCAGCGGCGCCTCTGTCTGGCCGACGAACGAGTTGGCCGCCGTGGCCAGCGATTCCGAGCCCGAGACCTTCATGAAGCGCACCATCACGCGCGCCATCAGCTCGACGATCTTCTGCATGAGCCCGAGGTGATACAGGCAGGCCATGAGCGAGGCGAAGAAGATGATGGTCGGCAGCACCTGGAAGGCGACGATGAAGCCGAACTCGTCGGCGTCGGCCAGGTCGCCGAAAATGAAGCTCGACCCGGCCTGGGTGAAGCCGACCAGCTTGACGAAGCCCGCGCCCAGCGTTTCGAACACGGTCTTGCCGAACGGCACCCAGAGCACGAAGATCGCCAGCGCCAATTGCAGCGCCAGGCCTACCAGGATGGTCTGCCACTGCACCTGCCGACGATGCTCGGAGAACAGCCAGGCAATCCCCAGCAGCAGCACGATGCCCAGCAATCCGATCAGGTCGCCCATTGAATCAT
>JAWLEW010000023.1:0-32840 GCA_041685925.1 Wenzhouxiangellaceae bacterium
TTCCGCCGCCTGTACAGTGGAATTTGTGGGAGCGGGCTCTGGCCGCGATTGTTGAAAGCTTCGTCGGCCTCTGGCAGCAGGCGCGTCGTTTCGTCGTTTCCTGATTACGTACTTGTTTCCGCCATGCCCCGAAACGCTGGGGCAAAGCGTAGGGTGTGTTGAGCCGCAGGCGAAACGCACCGATCGGCGTTCTGGCAACCGCTGTGATGCTTTCGTTGTCCGTTCGGTGCGTGTTCGCTTCGCTCAACGCACCCTACGCGGTATTCGATGGCTGAAGTAGATACGTAATCAGGTGGTCTTTTCGAAACGACAAAACGACCAAAAGACCAAAAGACGATACTTCCGTCCCCTATTCCTTGAACACCTGCAGCCCGCGCTCCGTAATCACCGCGCCCAGCGGCACGTCCCAGGGCTGGGACGGCAGGCCGTCGACCTGCTGCAGCGCATAGGCCATGCCGACCATCCAGGGGCCGGCGGACGGATTGTCGTTGGCGAAGGCGAAGGTCCGGTCGTAGAACCCGGCGCCCATGCCCAGCCGGGCGCCGTTGCCGGAGAATGCCACCAGCGGCGTGAGGACGAGTTCGAGACGCTCCGGCTCGCATTCGCGACTGTCGACCGGCTCGGGAATGCCGAAGCGGTTGGCCTTCATCTGCATGCCGGGCAACCAGCGCCGGAACGTCATGGCCGGCCCGTCGACCACCGGCAGCCAGATCCGGCGCCCGGCCTCGCTCAGCGCCTGCATCGCGGGCACCAGGTCGGGCTCGCCGCGGAACGGCATGAAAGCGGCAACGTCGAGGTAATCGCGATCGCCCAGCAGCCGCAGCAGGTGCGCGCAGATCTGGCGGTTGGCTCGCTGACGCTGGTGCGGATGGATGCTGGCGCGGGTCTCGACCAGGCGCGCGCGCAGCGCGGCCTTTCGGTCCTGGGTCGAGTCCGTCACGAAAGACTGCCTGCCGGATGTCGGCGAAGAGGATGGTGCTCTCCGCAAATGCCGCTGCAAGACCGGTGACCTTGAACCAGAGGTTCAGGTGGGAGAGCTCTTCGGGCCTTCAGGCTATTCGCAGAACGAATGTGCACACCGGCCCTGAAAGTGGCTGTCCCAAGGTCAAAAAGTAGGGACAAGGCATAATGCGATCTCACTGGCGAACACCGCAGAGAGCACCATGGGTTGAACTATACACGAACGGAATCGACGGTGCTGCGATATGCCGGGCGAGGCGGTGCCGATCAGGATTTCACAACGCCGGAATCGGCCGGTTCGAGGCGGCCGGCCAGGTCCAGAATCCGCTGGTCGACCTGCTCGCCGTGCTCGAGGCTCTGCTGCCTGAGCTTGAGCAATTCATCGGAAAAGTTCAGCGCGCACATGACCGCGATCTTCTCGACCGAGCTCAGCTTGCCGCTTTCGCGCACCTCGCGCATCTGCGCGTCCAGGTAAAGTGCGGCTTCCATCAAGCCCTTGCGTTCTTCGGGCGCGCACATCACCTGGTACTCGCGGTCGAGGATGCGCACCGTGACCATTTCCGACGTCATCCTGCATTCTCCAGTGATTTGAGCCGTTCGATCATGGACTCGACCCGGGTGCGCGCCTCTTCGTTGCGCTGCACCAGCCCGGCCCTTTCGGCCACCAGCGATTCCTGGCGTTCGAGCAACGATCGATTTTCCCGCTCCAGCGCCTCGACCCTGGCTTGCAGGCGATCCACGTGCGCCTCGATTCGATCCAGCGCCTGGCTGACTTGTTGTGTGCGCATGGCGGTCCGTCGATTTCAGTGGAAATTCAGGCCAATGATAGAACTTTGTCACACGGTTTAACAAGTCCGCGAATCGATCGCGGGCTTCCGGGGGACGACGGTCACGGCGCCGCCTGCGGGTTTCACGCCGAAAAACCGGCTCGCCGGGCCGGCGCCGGGGCGCATGAATCCTAGTCTGTCGCACCCGGTGCTACCATTGAGCGCTGTCGAATCTTCAAGCGATCGAGTCTTGCATGGACAACAACGAATCCAAACTGGCCTGGCTGCTGGCGCTGTCGGCCGACAAGGAGCCCGCGCGCATTGCCGAGACCCACGGCGTGGTCATCGGACTGCTGGCCGGCGGGCCGCGCCAGTCCGACGCCGAGCTCGCCGACCAGCTCGAGAAGCTGCAGGTCGGCGACTGGAATTCGGACCGGATTCAGCAGAACCTCGGCCCGGCCATCAGTACGCTGAGGAGCGAGCTGGCCTCCCCCGACATGGATTTCAAGCCGCTGCTGCCCACCGACGATCGACCGCTGGCCGAGCGCACCCGCTGCCTGGCCTCCTGGGTCAGCGGCTTCCTGGCCGGCTTCGGCGCCGGCGCGCCGAAGCTCGAAAGCCAGGACGCCAGCGAAGCCCTGCGGCTGCTCGAGCAGATCGCCCGGGCCGGCACCGATCCCGAAGCCGACGACGAGGAGCAGGAAGCGGCCTTTTCCGAGCTCAGCGAATTCGTGCGCGTGGCCACGCTGCTACTGCGCGAGGAAGGCCTGCGCAAGCCGGCCTGAACGACAACTCCCGCGGCACTATCGATGACGACGAGCCCCAAAAACCTGGCGCGACGCCGCCGGCACCTGATGGACCTGGCCGAACCCGACAGCATTCTTGTCGTGCCGTCGGCGCGCGAACAGCTGCGCAACGGCGACAGCTACCATCCGTTTCGCCAGGACAGCGATTTCCTCTACCTGACCGGATTCAACGAGCCCGATGCAGTGCTGGTGCTGATCCCCGGGCGCGACGCCGGCGAGCAGATCCTGTTCTGCCGCGAGCGCGATCCGGAACGCGAGCGCTGGGACGGACCCCGGCTGGGGCTGGACGGCGCACGCGAGCAGCTGGGCATGGACGATGCGTTTCCGATTGCCGACCTGGACGAAATCCTGCCCGGCCTGATGGAAGACCGCGACCACATCTATCACTCGGTCGGCCGCGACCCGGCCTTCGACCGCCAGGTCATCGGCTGGCGCAACCAGCTGCGCAAGCAGAAGCGCAACGCCCGGGGCCCGGAGGAATTCATCGCGCTGGACCACCTGCTGCATGAACTGCGGCTGATCAAGTCGTCCGCGGAAATCGCGGCCATGCGGCGGGCGGCGAAGATCTCGGCGCAGGCGCACACGCGCGCCATGCAGGTCTGCCGGCCGGGCCTGGGCGAGCCCGACCTGGCCGCGGAACTGATGCACGAGTTCACGCGCCACGGCTGCCCGCCGGCCTACCTGCCG
Source organism: Wenzhouxiangellaceae bacterium (assembly GCA_041685925.1). Classification (GTDB taxonomy): domain Bacteria; phylum Pseudomonadota; class Gammaproteobacteria; order Xanthomonadales; family Wenzhouxiangellaceae. Next base: position 3,221 of record JAWLEW010000023.1, read on the forward strand.
ATCGTCGCCGGCGGCCGCAACGCGCTGGTGCTGCACTACGTCAAAAACGACCAGCCGCTGCCCGACGACGGCCTGGTGCTGATCGACGCCGGCTGCGAGTGCGCCGGCTACGCCGCCGACATCTCGCGCACCTTCCCGGTTTCCGGCCGCTTCACGCCGGCCCAGCGCAAGGTCCACGACCTGGTGGCCGCCGCACAGCGCGCGGCCATCGACAGGGTCCGCCCCGGCAACGCGTTCGACGACTTTCACGAAACGGCCTGCCGGGTGCTCACCGAGGGCCTGATCGAGCTCGGCCTGCTGTCGGGGAGCCTGGACGATAACCTGGCGCAGCAAAGTTACAGGCGCTTCTACATGCACAAGACCGGCCACTGGCTCGGCCTGGACGTGCACGACGTGGGCGATTACCGCATCGACGGCCACTCCAGGGTGCTCGAAAAGAACATGGTCACCACCGTCGAGCCGGCGCTGTACATCGGCGATGACGACGACATCCCGGCCGAGTTTCGCAACATCGGCGTGCGCATCGAGGACGATATCCGGGTGACCGACGGCGCCCCGGAAAACCTCACCGGCGCGGTGCCGGCCGCGGCCGATGAAATCGAGGCCCTGATGCAATCATGAACTCGCCCCACCAACACGACATCGTCATCGCCGGCGGCGGCATGGCCGGCGCCTCGCTGGCCGTCGGCCTGGCCGGGGCCGGATTCGACGTCGCCATCATCGAGGCCGTGGACCGCTCGGCCGACCACCAGCCCAGCTACGACGACCGCACGCTGGTGGTCAACCGCGCATCGCTGAACATCCTCGCCCAACTCGGCATTCTCGACGACGCGCTGCCGCGTCGTCCGATCCGGCATATCGACGTGACCCGCGCGCATGGCTTCGGCCATGTCCGGCTCGACGCCGCCGAGCATGCGCTGGACCACTTCGGCGCGGTGGTCGTCGCACGCGAGCTGGGCAACCGGTTGCTGACCTGCCTGGGGAAGACCGAAGGCATCACCGAATACTGCCCGGAGCGGCTCGAGACCTTCCAGGTCGACGAAGATCCTGAAGCGGACCGGGTCCACATCCGGCTGGCCTCGGGCACGCAAATCGAAACCCGACTGCTGGTGGCCGCCGACGGCACCGGCTCGGCCGTGCGCCAGGCCGCCGGCATTGCCTCGACGCTGCACGACTACCACCAGTCGGCAATGATCTTCAACGTGATGGCCGAGCCGGCATCGAGCGACACCGCCCACGAGCGCTTCACGCCGGAAGGCCCGCTTGCGTTCCTGCCACAGCCCGAGGGCCGATTCGGCGTGGTCTGGATCGATTCTACCGACCGCATCGAAGAAGCCATGGCAATCGACGACGGCGAACTGCTGGCGCGTCTCACGCAACGCGCGGGCAGCGGATTCCGGCATTTCTCGCAACCCGGCAAGCGCGCGCGCTACCCGCTCAAGCTGCTGCGCACGCCGGTGCCCATCGGCAAGCGCGTGGTGTGCGTCGGCAACGCGGCCAATACCGTGCACCCGGTCTCGGCGCAGGGCTTCAACCTCGGCCTGCGCGACGTCGCCGGGCTGATCGAAGTGCTGGGCGAGGCGCACGACCCCGGCGCGCCGGTGTGGATGGCGCGCTACGTGCAGGCGCGCAAGGCCGACCAGGCCGACACCGTGCGCTACACCGACACCCTGGCGCGCGCGTTCACCAACCCCAGCCTGCCGTTTCGCGTCGGCACCGGCCTGGGCCTGGCCGCGCACGCGCTGCTGCCCGGACTCAAGCGGCGCCTGGTCACCTCGGCCATGGGCTTTCGCGAACCTGTGCCGAGCCTCGCGCGCGAACGCTGACCAGTTGGATGACACGGCGAGACCCAAACAGAAAAACGGGTCCACAGATTACACAGATTTGCACAGATTATTGAACTTGAGATTTCTGTTTCATCAGGAACTCCCCCTGTGGCGCAGGAGTCAGTCGAGTATCGTTGCCTCGCTTGCCCCTGATCCTTGTCGAAGTTGTCTTTCACGAGCAAACATCTGTGTAAATCTGTGTAATCTGTGGATCGCTTTTGACCTCGGATAGCTCTGGTAACAAGCTACTGACCAGGAACTCCAATGCCTGACAACGAAACATTCGACGCAATCGTCATCGGCGGCGGCACGGTCGGCGCGGCGGCCACGCTTGCGCTGGCCCGCACCGGCCGCGAAGTCGCGCTGATCGACCGCAAGCGGCCCGAAGAGCACCCTGCGGACGCACCGCTGGACCCGCGCGTGGTCGCGGTCAGTCCCGGCTCCAAGCGCCTGATCGAAGCGCTCGGCGCCTGGCGGCACGTGCGCCCGGCGCGCGTCGCCGCCTATGGCGACATGCAGGTCGTCGCCGGGCGCGGCAAGGTGCATTTCCGCGCCACCGAACACGGCCTGGCGGCGCTGGGCTGGATCGCCGAACTGCCCGAACTCGACCAGGCGCTGTGGCAGGAACTGAACAAGCGCCGGCGCGTTTCCGTCTACGCCCCGACCGAGGTCGAGGAGATTCATGGCGGCGCCGATGAAGTCACGGTGTCACTGGCCGACGGGCAGACGCTGGCCGGCCACATGCTGCTGGGCGCCGACGGCGCGAAGAGCCGCGTGCGCGCCGCCGCCGGCATCGAGGCGACCCTGAACCACTACAACCAGCGTGCAATCGTCGCCCACCTGACCACCGAACGATCCAACCCGGGTACCGCCTGGCAGCGCTTCACCGACCTCGGCCCGCTGGCCTTGCTGCCGCTGCCGGAAGGACGATCTTCCCTTGTCTGGTCGGTGCACGACGACGAGGCCGAGCGTTTGATGGAAATGGGCGACGACGAGTTTCTCGAGGCGTTGGCCAGACATTGCGAAGACCCGCCGTTCGGCGCCTTCACCGATACCGGCGAGCGCCACGCCCTGCCGTTGATCCGGCGACAGTCCAAACCGCTCGCCGCCGGGCGTATCGCGCTGCTCGGCGACGCCGCCCGGAGCGTGCACCCGCTGGCCGGCCAGGGGCTGAACCTGGGCCTGGCCGACGTCGCCACGCTCATCGAAGCCCTCGACGGCTGGCAGCAGGCCAAGGAAGACCCCACCGATCGCCTCGCCCGCTATTCCCGCCGCCGCTGGTCCGACTCGGTGCTGGTCGCCGGCGGCATCCACGCCATCAACGAAACCCGCACCCTCGGCGAACTCGGCAAGTACACCCTCGGCGCCGGCTTCGCCGCCATGCGCTTCGCCCGCCCGGCGCGGGAGATTTTCGTCCGGCGGGCCTGCGGGTTGGAGGAAGTTCGGTCTGCGATCAGGTTGCTGGATCAGAACTAAAAAAATTTCTCAGCGCGAGCCTTGTTGGCCTGATGAGAAATTTCGGCTTCTTCATGAAAAAAGCCTTGACATTAACAAAAGGGGGGGGCAAGCTTAAATTGCCTCGGCGTTGGCACGCTTGGTAGCAAAAACATAGGATGCTATGGCCATTATTCGGCCGACTCCTCATCTTTTTCGTTTGAGGATGACTCGAGGCTTTCTTCTTTTAATTAATGACGTGGAGAGTCCCAAATTGAAAATATCCAAACACCTTTGTGCTGGCGCAGCACTTCTTACGATGATGCTCTTTTCGGCTACAGCGGTTTCCGATGAGATAAAAATCAGTTTTTGTGACAGCTGCAGCTCTGACGGCCAGTTTGCCCAAGCAGGTGAATCTGCTGCACTGTCTACGATGCCATTCCTGACTGAAGGCCAGCAAGAAGCTCTCGTAATCAATACCACCAATGAAACTATGAGAATGATCGCAGTGACACGCGAATCAATTAGCACAACGGACGGTTTTGGCGATGAATTCTGGTCCACAACGTCGGAGGTCACTTATCTGGACCCTAATCTGAAAGCACAAGCCCTGGACGCCATTCAGGGAGTGAAATCTTTTATGGCAGATATTCAAGACGAGAATGCTCGTGACCTGGATTTTGGCGTTGTGCCGATCGATTCGGCTGCCGATTTGCTGGGCACCGGAGACGGCGCTGATTTCGTTCGCGATACGTTTGAACAAGCTTTGAACAACAGGATGACTGCCGGATGGCGTAATCAGATTACTTGGGATATTTTATCATTCGCAAGTCGTGTTGCAAACCAGTATATGGGCCAGACCGTAACGGGGGGAGCAGTTACAGTTCACTTTGAAGACGGCACGCAAGTCACCGTAGAAATAATTGAACCACTTAACGATACCGACGGCGATATTACGTTTAATCTTGTCGTTGACACCTCGACAGCAAGCGGCCCCGGTTTGACGGTTATTCCATCTACGCTGGGAGCATTTCTGATTGCATTCGGCAATGGATTTTCAGGTAGTCCTGATTACATTGGAAATCTGGGCGACCTGATCCAGCGCGGGGGCGGACGAGTCGAGCGCTACCGGACTGGCGGGTCATGCACTGGATCTGTAGATTGCGTGGATGACGGCGTTGACGAAAATGGGAACCCGAAACTGAAATGCCGCCTAGTCCTTCCTAAAGAGGAACTTGGCTGCTGACCGAGAAACGCCGGTAGTACCCTCTTGCAACTATAGCCCCCGGCACGCCGGTCGCGGTGTCGGGGCTTTATTCTTTCGGCGGGCGGGCGTGCGGGCTGGACGAGGCGGTCGGAATACTCGCCGCTTGAGCGCTGCGGTTTCAGGTGTTAGGTTTTAGGGAACGGCAATACCGTTGTTGGTTGTTGGTTGTTGGTGTTCGTGGGAGGCGGCTCTGGCGCCGATGAATGCAGCACCAATCGCGGCCGGAGCCCGCTCCCACAAAATCCAATGCTCAGGCGGCAGAGGATTTTTCCGACTACCGACTATCGGACCCCGAAAAACCTTCGCTTGCAGGGCAAGCTCCCACACCTGTGAGCAAGCTGCAGAGCAGGATTCAGCGCCGGCATCTGCTACGGGTGTGGGAGCCGGCCTTGCCGGCGATGAACGAAGTCGCCAAACCTGAAATCATCGCTATGAGAGCCCGGGTAAGCAAAGCGCACCCGGGGCAGTTTTCTACGGCCACCAATCCCCTCTGGGAGGGGTTCCAGCCCCGATTCCTTAAGCCCATCGGCCCAGGATGGGCCTCCCACAAAAACCAACAACGCCACTGCCGTTCCCTGAAACCTGATCACCTAACACCTAACCCTTAACACCGGCGCGAAGCGCCTGATTGCGTAAACCGTCCAACCGTCAAGCGTAAACCGGCGGTTTCCAGCCGCGCAGGCGCGATCGTCCAATCCTATTGAACCTCCCTCAGATCCCGCTGCCGCGTCCATTCGACTGCGGTGCGATAGTTGGCGCGGATCCGGCTGCCGTCGGAATCGATCAGCGTGCCATTGGTGAACTGCTGGATGACGAAACCAATGACCGGCTCGCCGAACATGCAGATTTCATCGTTGCATATGCTGGGGTTGACGCCGCTGGGATATCGCGATTGCTCGAAAAACACCGACGCGATACCGGAGACGAATTCTCGATTCTCCAGCGAGAAAAGTGGAAATATAGGCCCGGAAAGAACCGGCGACAGGGCCTCCAGCCCGATTTCTTCAGGCGACGCATTCAGCGAAACTACCGCCACCGCATTCACCGAATCTACCGGAAACCAGGGGGAACCACGCTCCGGGATGCAGTTGCCGACGGCCGGGCACGGCCCCGGCGATTCAGTGCCGGCGACGGGCGTACCGTCGCGCCGGCGCAAGTACAGCTTCGATTCCGAATAAACGCCCCAGTAGCGCTCCAGCGGTTTGACCATCACCAGCTCAGCCTGGGCGCCTATGGCCGGATTGATCGCCACATCGGCTTCGAGTGACTTGGCCATCAGCACGGCGGCGACGGCCTCGACCGGAACGTCCCAGGCATCGGTCCGGCATTCGGTCTCGGTGCAGATCCGGCTTCGGGTCTTTCCGGCCCCGGCGCCCGATTCATGCGGCGTGGACAGGTTTGGAACGTCGCTTTCGGGAAGTGTGTGTTGCGCGATGTCGCTGAAGCCGGCCAGCGCCGTGGCATCGATGGTCGTCATGCCGCCGACCTCGACGTGGATCAGCGAGACCGAGGCGGCCAGCGCGCCGCCGGGCGGCAGCATCCCCGCATTCGGATCGTCGCGCCAGACCCCGTAAAACAACCGCTCGTTGACTTCCTCACACGCGGGCCATTCGTCGGCCGCCTCAGTGCCGGAATCGTCCGCAGCGCGCCCCATCTCGATGATCTCGATGTAGCCGTTCTCGAACCCCGGTGAGCGCATCGAGGCCGCGCCATTGAAGGCAGTCGCGAGCGGTGCGACGCAGGCATTATCCAGGTTGTCCAGGACCAATAGCTGGCCACTGGCCTTCGACATCGTGAGCGTGTAAGTGGCCCCGGCATCCAGGTAAATATTCCACGCACCGATCTGGCCACCGTCGGCATCCATCTGCCTGAATTTCGCCGCGGTGGCTTCATCGCCGTGATTGCGCACCGTGAGCAACGTATCGTTACCGCCGGCGGCGGTCCAGTACGGCACGATCAACGCACCCCCGCGACCGGTATCGCTCAGATGAACGGCCTGCGCCATTGCGCAAAAGCAAAGAAGAACCGATACCGCTGCGCATTGCAGTTTTGACATGATTGACACTCCCGAACGCGAATCGCCCCGTAGAGAACATTAGAACACGCATTCAGCGATTGCAAGCTGCACGTCAATCTACGGTTTACGAGCGTCAAACGGTGATTTAGTGGGAGCGGGCTCCGGCCGCGATTGGTGGTGGATTCATCGGCGCCAGAGCCGCCTCCCACGAACACCAACAACCAACAACCAACCAGCCAACCAGCCAACCACCGGAAACCTTAAAACTTAAAACTTAAAACTTAAAACTTCCTGATTACGTACTTGTTTCCGCCATGCCCCGGAACGCTGGGGCAAAGCGTAGGGTGTGTTGAGCCGCAGGCGAAACGCACCGATCGGCTTTCTGGTAACCGTCGCGATGCGTTCGTTGTCCGTTCGGTGCGTGTTCGCTTTCGCTCAACGCACCCTACCCGGTATTCGATGGCTGAAGTAGATACGTAATCAGGTAAAACTTAAAACTTCGAAATTAACCCTTCTTCGCCGCCAGTCGGACGCGGACCGCCTCCTCGATCTCCAACTCTTCAAGCGCATTCTCCAGCACCTTCTGCTCGGCTTCCAGCTCGGGCAGCAGGATCTTTTCCAGCGCGCGGACGCGGCGCTGTGTGCGGCGGTATTCGGCTTCGAGCTTGAGCAGTTGCGCGATGTCGGAGGCCAGGCCCAGCGCTTCTTCCAGCAGGCCGGCAAACTTCTTCGCCGCGGTGTCGGCCGCCTCGATCTCGAACACCGGGGGCCGCGCCCGCTCGGGCTCCGGCAGATGCTCGAGGCCGACGCTCGGGAACGACACCCCGATGAACTTGACCGTCTCGCGCACCGTCTCCAGCGCCGAAAGATCCAGCGGCGGGTAGACCTGGAGCTGCTCCAGACCCATTCGGTCGGTGGCCTCGATCAGCGCGGCATGCGCTTCGCGCTCGCGTTCGGCGAATGCCGCATGCCGTTCGTCGAAATCCCTCAAACGGGACAGCAGTTCGCGCGCCAGCAGCACCCGGCGCTCGTCGAGCAGGCGATGGCCTTCCTCGACGACCTCGTGCTCGCGCCTGAGCTCCAGGAGCTCGGCGCGCGAGGCCGATCCGCGTGCGGCCTCAGCCATCTTCGGCCTCGTCGTCGGCCTCGTCGCCATTGCCGTGGTGGCGTTCCAGCTGCTCGTCGCTGAGCCGCGTCAGGTCGCCGGCCGGCAGCATCCGCAGCACGTCCCAGCCGATTTCCATGCTTTCTTCCAGGCTGCGCGGGGCCTCCTGGGCAACCAGGCGCTGCTCGAACGCATCGCCGAATTCCAGGTAGGCCCGATCGCCCTCGGAAAGCCCTTCCTCGCCGACCACGCTGGCCAGCAACCTGACCTGCCGCGTGCGCGCGTAGGCCGCGTACAGCTGCGCCGCCAGCGCCGGGTGGTCGACGTCGGTAAAGCCTTCGCCGATGCCTTGATCCACGAGCCGCGACAGGCTCGGCAGTACCGCGATCGGCGGCTCGATGCCCTTGCGGTGCAATCCCCGCTCGAGCACGATCTGGCCCTCGGTGATATAGCCGGTCAGGTCGGGAATCGGGTGGGTGATGTCATCGCCGGGCATGGTCAGGATCGGCAGCTGGGTCAGCGAGCCGCTCGAGCCCCGGATGCGCCCGGCGCGCTCGAACAACGCGGCCAGGTCGGAATACATGTAGCCCGGATAGCCCTTGCGCGCCGGAATCTCGCCGTGGCCGGCCGAGACCTCGCGCAGCGCTTCGCAGTAGCTGGTCATGTCGGTCATCACCACCAGCACGTGCAGGCCTTCGGTGAAGGCCAGGTATTCGGCCGCGGTCAGCGCGTAGCGCGGGGCCAGTAACCGTTGGGCGCTCGATTCGTCGGCCAGGTTCAGGAACATGACCGTGCGCTCCAGCGCCCCGCTTTCCTCGATGGCGCTGCGGAACAGCGCGGCGGTGGTGTGCGAAACGCCGATGCCGGCGAACACCAGCGCGAACGCCTCGTCGCGCTCGCCCAGCAGCCGGGCGTGCTCGGCAATTCTTATGGCGAGTCTGTCATGCGGCATGCCGCCGCCGGAAAACAGCGGCAGTTTCTGGCCGCGCACGAGTGAATTCATCAGGTCTATGGCCGTGACCCCGGTTTCGATGAAGTCCACCGGCAGGTCGCGCGCGACCGGGTTGATCGGTGCGCCGTTGACCGAGCGCTCCTCGACGACCGCCAGCGGCGGCCCGCCGTCGATCGGCGCGCCGGTGCCGTCGAGAATCCGTCCCATCAGGCCGGGACCGACGCCGAAATTGAGCGGAGCGCCGTGGAAGCGCGCGCGCAATCCCGACAGCGGGAGATCGCGGCCCGATGCGTGGATATCAATCACGATGGCGTCGGGACGCAGCGCCACCACCCTTCCGAGACGGCTCCGGCCGCTGTCGTCGAGCACCTCGACGGCATCGTGCAGGCCGCACTCGATTTCGCGCTTGAGCACCAGCAGCGGCCCATCCAGGCTGAGCGCGGCGTCCTCCAGCCGAATTTCGGCGCGGGTTCGGTCGTGCGCGAGAATGCTCATGACGAGGTCTCCCCGGTGGTTTCAGGCGCCGCTTCCGATGCCGGTTCCGGCTCGGCTCCCGGCTCGTCTTTTGACTGGTCGCGGCCCGATGCGGTCAACTGCGCGTCGATCTCGGCCTGCAGCTTTTCGAACCGCTCGACCTCTTCGTTGCCGATCTCCTCGCCCATGCGGCGAAGGCGCCTGAGCAGTGGCAGTCCGGCAATCGTCGCGACGTCCATGCCCTCTTCGAGTGCTGCCTGCGAGCGATCGATGAAGCGCATCAGCGTGCGCATCATCGCAATCTGCCGCTCGGGCGTGCAGAACGCGTCGGTATCCGACATCGCCGACTGGCGCAGGAAGGCCTCGTTGGCCAGCTCGGCGTTGAGCAGCGCCAGCTGCTGGGCGGCGGGAAGCGTGTCCTTGCCGACGATGCGCGCCATGCGCTCGAGCTGCACCTGCTCGCCCAGCAGTTCCAGCAGGCGACGGCGGTCCCGGTCCCATTCCGGGTAGCCCTCCTCGCGCCACCACTGGCCCAGTTCGTCGGCGTCCTCGGAATAGGCCTGCAGCGGGTGGATGGCCGGGTAGAAGCGCGCCCGGGCGCGCTCGCGGTCCAGCGGCCAGAAGCAGCGCACGTTGCGCTGGGTGTAGAGCGTGACCGGCTCGGAAAAATCGCCGCCGGGCGGGCTCACCGCGCCAATCAGCGTTACCGAACCGGTCGCGCCGGACAGCGCCTCGGTGCGCCCGGCGCGCTCGTAGAATTCGGCCTTGCGGCTGCCCAGGTAGGCCGGGTAGCCGGCCTCGGCCGGCAGTTCACCCAGCCGCCCGGAAATTTCGCGCAGCGCCTCGGCCCAGCGGCTGGTCGAGTCGGCCAGCATCGCCACGTCGAAGCCCATGTCGCGGAAATACTCGGCCACGGTCACGCCGGTATAGATGCTGGCCTCGCGCGCGGCCACCGGCATGTTGGAAGTGTTGGCGATGATCACCGAACGCTCGCTCAGCGGCCGACCCGTGCGCGGGTCTTCCAGTTCGGGAAACTCGCGCAGCACCTCGGCCATCTCGTTGCCGCGCTCGCCGCAGCCGACGTAGATGATGATGTCGGCGTCGCACCACTTGGCCACCGACTGCTGCAGGATGGTCTTGCCGGTACCGAAGCCGCCGGGCAACGCGGCGCGCCCGCCGCGGGCGACCGGAAACAGCGTGTCCATGATGCGCTGGCCGGTGATCAGCGGCCCGCTGGCCGGCAGCCGGTGTTGCGCCGGTCGCGGGTCGCGCACCGGCCAGACCTGGCTGCAAGAGAGTTGATGCCCATTGTCGTCCTCGTCGACAAGCTCGCATACCGTCTCCGTCTCGTCGACTTCACCGGCCGACGCGATGCGCCGGACCTTGCCGGCAATGCCCGGCGGCACCATGCACAGCAGCTCGGGCCGGCCTTCGCGAACCACCTTGCCGAAGGCCTGTCCGGGCGTCAGTTCATCGCCGCTCGATGCCATTGGCGTGAACGGTATCCGCCCGGAGGACGCCGTGGTAAAACCCGGTTCGATGAACGATGCCTCCGAACCGGTCAGCGGCCGCAGCAGGCCGTCGAAGATGCCGCCCAGCAGCCCCGGCCCCAGCCGCACCGAAAGCGGCCTGCCGGTGCCGGTCACCGGATCGCCCGGCTTGAGGCCGGCGGTTTCCTCGAATACCTGGACCACGATCTGGCTGCCGTCGAGCCGCAGCACCTCGCCGATCAGGCGCTGATGCCCGACCTCGACGGCCTCGTTGCTCCGGAAGACGCCGTCGGTCTCGGCACGCAGCACCGGACCGCCGACCTCGACGATCCGGGCCGATGCCCCGCCGCTCGATGCGCCGCTTGTCGATGCGTCGTTCACGATTCCACCTCCGAATCCAGTGCCGGCAACGTCGCCAGCAGCACGCCGGCGATCCGGTCGCCGCGCGCACTCAAACCGGCCGGCGTCGCGTCCACCACGGCGCCGGCCGCCGAAACCACGAACCCCTCGGTCAAGTCGGAATCCGCACGCCAGTCGATCCGTGCATCTTCTGCAATGCGCTCGGCAAGCGCCACGGCCGCGTCTTCCGGCGACCAATCCTCGGGATGGCGCAGCACCCAGTCATCGACCGTCATCACGGTGCGCGCGTCGGCCAGGACGCGCTCCAGCCAGGCCGCGCGCGCGCCGTCATCGTCGTCTTGCCACAGCGAAACCAGCGCCGAGCGCACGTACTCCAGGCCCTTTTCGGCCGCGGCCCGCCGCTCGGAGAGCTCGCGCTGCCGGATCCGACCCTGCTGGCGCGCCCGTTCGCCGCGTACGCTTTCGTGCAGATTTCGCCGCTCCCGGCGCCGGACCTCGCGCAGCAGATCGGCGGCCTTGTCGCGCGCCGACTGCCGGATCCGATCGGCCTGCGCGCGCGCGCGCCGCTCGATTTCGTCCACGCGGCTTCGGCACTGCTCGTCGACGTGGGCCACCAGCGCTTCCAGCGATTCCCGGTTGTGCGCGGCGATATCCCGCGATGCCAGGCCGTTGTCTTCGTCTCGACGCTTCTTTCCGCTCATCGCGCTACTCCCATGCGTTCACGAATCGCCCCGGCGACGTCGTCCGGCCGGCCCGCGCCGGCAACCTCGCCGACCACCAGCACCGGCGGATCCAGCCGGCTGCGCGCGGCCATCAGCGCATCCGGGTCCAGCAGGCGCGCAAAACGGGCACCGATCAGCACCAGCGGCGGCGAATCGCCGCAGGCCTGTTCGAATGCGCTGCGCGCCGACGCGGTTTCGGCCGCGGGCACGATCACGCGTGCCCCGGCCAGCCGCCAGCCGGCCGCGGTCCACTCGTCGCCGATGAAAACGGGACAACTCATCAGGCCAGGCCCATCAAGCCAGGCGATTGAGGATCAGGATGGACACGATCAGGCCGTAGATCGCAATGCCCTCGGCCAGGCCGACCAGGATCAGCACGCGGCCCAGCAGTTCGGGTCGTTCGGTGAGCGCGCCCACGGCGGCGCTGCCCACGGTCGCCACCGCGTAACCGCCGGCAAGCGCCGAGATGCCGGTGGCCGCGGCCGCGGCCGCGAAGCCCCATTTGAAGACCTCGGCCGGAAGCTCACCGCCTGCGGTCGGCTCGACGCCGAACGCCTGCGGCAGCCACAGCAGCCCGCTGGCCAGCAGCGCCACGGCCACGGCCCCGAAGAACATCAGGACGGGCCAAAGCCGGTTGGATTTCCTGGAAGTGTTTTCGGTAGACATCTAGCGTTCTCCTTCGGACAATTGAATAATGCGAACAGTGCTTTCAGACCGGGTTCGCCATGGCGGCCCCGGTCTCATGCCGGCGGCGCGAGCGGTTGGAACTCGCGACCTTCGGCCGTGAGAAAGCGGTTGAAGAATTCGAACAGCACCAGGCGCGTGGTCTGGATCGAGGCGACCAGGCCCTCTATCGCAATAATGAGCGCGTTGCCGAGCACCATCACGACCAGGCTGACCACGACATTGCCCGTGCCGTCGGCCAGGCTGACCACGGCCAGCGAAAGACCGGCATGGGCCAGCGCGAACGCGCCGACGCGCACGAAAGACAAGGTATTGACCACCAACCGCATCAGCCCCTCGATCAGGTCGGCGGCGGCGCGCGCGAACGCCATGCCGCCGCTGCGCCGGAAATTCCAGGCCAGGCCGAAAAACTGCAGCACCAGTGCGCCGATAGCCACCGCCATAAGATCCGGGTGCCGCAGGCTGGCAATGCCGAACAGCAGGGCGACGCCCATGCCGGCCTCGCCGCAGACCCACTCGAAAAAGCGTCCGGCCCACTGGTGCTCCAGCCCGCTCAACAGGATGCTCAGCACGATCAGTCCGGCGCCGAACAGCAGCGGAACGGTGAGCACCGGCAGCGGCTCGACCACGGGATGCAGCCACAGCGCCGGGATCAGGTCTTCGCGCCCGAACACGCTGCCGAACAGCACGCCGAATACCATGGCCCACGCCCCGCCCCAGATCAGCAGCGCGGTGGCCGGGAATCGTTTGCGCAGCCACAGACCCGCCACGAGCAGCACCGCGCCCTGTCCCACATCGCCGAACATGTAGCCGAACAGCAGCGGCGCGATGACCGCCAGCATGATGCTGGGGTCGGCTTCGTTCTGTCCCGGGGTACCGACCAGCCGGGCAAATATCTCGAACGGCCGCGCCCACGGCGGGTTGATCGTCAGCGACGGCGCCTCGCGCTCGGCCGGGGGCGGCGGAAAGCCCAGCGCGCAGGGAATGCCGGCCTCGTCCAGTGCCTTGCGCAGCGTCTCGCCGTCCGGGTCGCTGGTCCAGCCGTGAATTCTCGCCATGTACTCGCTGGCCGCAATTCCGTGCAGGTGATCGGCCAGCCAGCTCACGCGCTGCAGGCTGCCCAGCGCCTCGGCCAGCCGGTGGCGCTCGGTCAACCGCTGCAGCGCGCCGCGATGCATGGCGAGCAGGCGATCGGCCGCGGCCAGCCGGTGCTGCACCCGGGCCTGCGCCTGTTCCGGCGTTCCCCGCAGCGTCGCGGGCACGTCGATGCGGCGGGCGTGATGGCCCTCCAGCGCCTGCGCCACGCCCTCGACCTGGTCGCTGCGACCGAACACGAGCAGCCAGCTCGCGCCGCTCGAATCGAGCCGGCGATACAGCACCGGCAGCGCCAGCGCCGGCGTTTCGCTTTCCGGCGGCAGCACGAATACCGCGGCCGTCATCTCGGCACTGCGCGCGTGCAGGTCGCCGAAATCGAGCTTGTGCTTGTCCTTGCCGGCGCGGCACATCGCTTCGAGCAGCTCGAGATCGCCACGCGCTCGGCTGACCTGCTCGATGCGCTCGATATGCGGCCCGGCCTGCTCGCACCAGGCCTCGATGCGCGACATCGCGCTTTCCAGCTGACGCTCCAGCAAACGGTCCCGCGAGGCCGAGGGCAACCTCGGCGCCGGCCAGTATTTGCCGAACCGCCGCTCGAGTTCGGCGAACCGCTCCAGCGGCGCCTTCAGCGAGGGCACCGCGATCAGCTCTTCGTCGTCGACGGCCGAGTCGAGTTGCACCAGGCCGGTTCGCGCCAGCACTTCCAGCGCGCGCCCGACCGAAGCGCGCGGCACCAGCAGTTCGAACCAGCGGGCAGGCACCGTGCGCAGCATCAGGCCGCCTCCCGCATCTGCAGGCGACGCCGCACCAGGTGGCCGCGCAGAAATTCGAAATCCAGCCGCTCCAGTCCGGCCCAGGCGAACACCCGCACCGGCGAGGCGGATTCGCGCCGAAACAGCTTGATCAGCCAGTCGGTATCAGCCAGCTCGAGGTGAGCTTGCAGCAGGGCCTCGAGCATTCGCGCGCTGGGCTTGTTCAGCGCAGGCAGCAGCGTCCTGGCGCGTGCCAGCCACGCCTCGGCCAGCTCGTCGTCCCCGAAACGCTCCAGTTCGGGCCAGCGCTCGAGCAGCGCTTGTCGAAGCGCTTCCGGTTCGGTCGGCAACCGCGACCACTTCGGATCGAGCGCCATCCATTCGGCCCGCCGACCCTGTTGCAGCAGTTCGGCCAGCACCGGCAAATCCGGCGCCAGCGCCAGCCATTGCACCGCCGGACGCCAGCGGCGCGGCAGCCAGCCGGCCAGCTCGCCCAGCCGGGCGCGATACGCCTCGCGCAGGGCGTACTCCACGGCATGGACGCCGCTGGTGGTGCCGAGGTTCTTCAGCCACGGCCCGAAGCCGCTACGCGCGGCCAGCTGCACGAAATGACCGAAATCATCCACCGCCGCAAGCCGTTTGCGCGCGCGTTCGTCGGCACGCTCGGCCATCCGGGCGTGCATGCGCGGCAGCGCGTAGGCAAACGCGGTGCTCATCCCGACCCCTGCGCCGGCGCCCCGTTGTCGTCGCCGGATTGCGTGCCCAGCAGTTCGCGCGCCACCGCGTCCGCGGCCGCCTCGATGCGCGGCAGCACCGATTCGGATTCGATCTGTTCCAGGCGCTGCTCGGCCGCATCGCGCAGGCGCGCAACGCGGTCCTCGGCCTTGTCGGCGCAGGTCGCCTGGAATTCGCGCGCCGCGGCCACGGCATCGGATTCGATGCGCCGCGCATCGGCGCGCGCGGCCTCCAGCGCCGCGGCCGCCTTTTCCTCGGCCTCGGCAATCCGCGCCCGCGCGCCGCGCTCGGCTTCGAGCACCTTGCGCAGCGCCGCATCGGTTGGTTGACGTCCCTCTTCGGTCATGTAACGACTCCCGTCAGAAGTCCGATACAACTATGCTCCCGGCATGACGCGAGGGTATTGACGTGGGTCAACCACGGACTCTTGACGAACGGCTTTTTACACGGTCTTCCTGGAGCGTGGATCAGCGAAGCGCATCTTCCGGGGCTGGTCAGGCGCTGCGGGCGAACAGCCTCGCCACCGGGGCGATGAGCCGGGCCGAGACCGGGATGAGGATCAGTCCCAGGACCAGGCCGAAGATGCCGTCCAGCAACGCCTTGACCGTCCACGTCATGCCGCTCTCCACGGCCGGCAAGGCCGCGCCGACGACGCCGGCGATGGCCTCGATCGTGTGTCCGGGTTCATGCATGCCCAGTTCTTCCAGCCCGTGAATGACGATCGACCCGCCGACCCACAGCATCGCCGCCGTGCCGACTGCGGTGAGCAGCTTCAGCAGCGTGGGCATGGCATTGACGATCCCGCTACCCAGGCGGCGGGTCGCGGCGAGGCGGCCCGACGCTGCCATGTGCAGGCCAAGATCGTCCGCCTTCACGATCAGCGCCACGCCGCCATAGACCGCCGCGGTGATCATCAGGCCCGCCGCGGCGAGCGTCGCCGCGGTCATGACCAGGCTCGCTTCCGGGAGGGCCGACAGGACGATCGTCATGATCTCGGCGGACAGGATGAAGTCGGTCTTGATCGCGCCGCGCACCCTGGTCTCCTCGAGATGGGCGTCGACCCGCTTTTCGGCGACCAGCGCCTCGGCGTGATGGTCGTGCGGGTTCAGCACGTGCCAGACCTTTTCCGCGCCCTCGAAGCACAGGTAAGCCCCGCCCAGCATCAGCAGCGGTGAGATCGCCCAGGGCGCGAATTGCGCCAATACCAGCGCCACCGGCAACAGGATGACGATCTTGTTGAAGATCGACCCCCTGGCGATCCGCCAGACGATGGGCAGCTCGCGTTCGGCCGAGAATCCGTGGACAAATTTCGGCGTCACCGCGGCATCGTCGATCACCGCGCCGGCCGCCTTGGATCCGGCCTTCATCGCCTGGCCGATGACATCGTCTACCGACGCCGCGGCGACCTTGGCGATCGCCGCCACGTCATCGAGAAGGGCCAGAAGTCCGCTCATGCCGTCACTCCTGGCGGCGGTCCTCCAGGGATTCGGGGGTTGGGTCGTGGATCTTGCACGAGGCGTGCGGACCAGCAGGAAAGGCCCGAATCCATGCCGTGGAACGGCGGTTTCGATCGCATGATCTTCATCCTTTTTCAGTTGTCTGGATCACGTTCGAGCCCGGATCGACAGGCCGCGGGTCAACCGGCCGGGAAGCGCCGCGCCGGCTCTGATAGTATTCATTAAGGTCCGGCGTGGCCGGTCGATAACAATAACGTGGAGAAAATATCACGATGGGACTGTTCGATTTCGTCGGCAATGCCGGCAAGAAAATATTCGGCGGTGGCCGGATCGACGAGAAGGCGGTGGCCGACCACCTGCTCAGCATGGGTCTGAACGTGCGCGCGCTGTCGGTGATCGCCCACCAGGACAAGAAAATGGTATCGCTGGTCGGCAAGGTCGATTCGCTGGAAGACAAGGAAAAGCTGATCGTGGCCGCAGGCAACATCAGCGGCGTAGAGCAGGTCGACGACCGGCTGCGCGTGGTGGATGCCGAAGAGTCCGCTGCGGCGGTGCCGGCCGAACCGGCGCCGGTCGATCAGGCTGACCAGGCCGAAGAACCGCCGGCCGAAGAGGCCCCCGCTTCCCGGTTCTACACGGTGCAGTCCGGCGATACGCTGGGCGCGATCGCCAAGCGCTTGTATGGTGATGCTGGCAAGTATCCGATCATTTTCGAGGCCAATCGACCGATGCTCGAAGATCCGAACGAGATCTATCCGGGTCAGGTTCTGCGCATTCCCGGGCAGGATTGATCGAGTCGACGGCAGGGCGCGCAACGCGCCCCGCCTGAAACCCAGCCCGAGTGACTGATGCAGCGCGCCATGGATGCATCCGGTCCGATGATGACAAACCACGCTGGAGAGTTGGCAGCCTTGCGCGAGTTCCTTCCCGGAACGTGGATGTCCAGGCTTGCCGGCGCAGGTTTGCCGCGATCGCTTCCTGCTTGATTGTAAAAGATTGTACTGCTTCTGCCTGAGCTCTTTTTGCGTGCCGGGGACGCCGCTTATACTTCCTTTTCATTATATATATCGCAGGGAGGTATAACCATGGAACAGATCATCATTCAGCTCATCTCGGGTGCCGTCGGGGGCAATGTCGCGGGCGGCCTGTTCAAGAACTTGTCGCTCGGCACGCTGGGCAACTCCATCGCCGGAATCGTCGGCGGCGGTCTCGGCGGCCAGATTCTCGGTATGGTCACCGGCGGTGCTGTCGACGGCGACGCGGCTACCGGGATCGGGTCGATCCTGACTCAGGTCGCTGGTGGCGGCGTCGGTGGCGGTGTGGTGATGGCAATCGTCGGCGCCATCAAGAATATGATGAACAAGGGCTGATTCGAAGCCCTCGAGCGGCCCGGGGAGCGGTCTGGATATGCGCCCCGGGTTGCCGCCTAACTGGAATGAAAAACAGCAATATCGACCGATAACGACGACCGATAACGACGACAGCCATATCGGCGAGAACTCGCGGTACGAACCTGAAAAATCCACCGTCCAAGACCCTGCCGAGAACCGCCGCTCCCACCATGAATGGCAAGCAGCCCCGTGCTCGGCCACTCGCTGGTCGTCAAGTTTTCAAATCTTCGATTTTCAGACACACGAACCCTGACCTTCTGATCAGCGGGACGGATATCCTGGTTGCTGGAGCGCTCAGCCCGGACTGAACAGTTGCGCTGCAGCGGTCTGAACCTCGACGAACGATCTTGAGAAACGCTCGGCGAGGTTTCGCATCGCCTCTATCGGCCCGATGAAATTGCCGAAGCGGCTTTTCTCGCTCGGATTGATGAATTCGACGTACGACGCGGGATCCATCTTCACCGCTTCAGAATCGGCGGCAGGTTGTCGGGAATACTGGCGCGCCCCTTGCCTTTACCTGACGCCGCGCGTAGCGCCGGCGTCACGACCCGTACCCGGCGCGATCTGAGAAAATGCACGCATGCCCGACCTCCCCCGAATCGACCCCGAGCAGTTGATGCAGCGCGACGCCGGACGATTGATCGGCCAGCGTCGACGCCTGGCGGGCATGGATGAATCGGATCCGAAGCGGGCGAAGCAGCTCGAGAAATTCACCGCCGGACTGAAGGCCTCCGTCGAGCGGCGTCGCCGGCGAAGCGACAACCTGCCGAAGCCGGACTACGACCCGGACCTGCCGATCGCCGCGCGCGCCGACGACATCGTTGCCGCGATCCGCGCGCACCAGGTGGTGGTCATCGCCGGCGAGACCGGCTCGGGCAAGTCCACCCAGCTGCCCAAGATGGCGATGGCCGCCGGGCGCGGCGTGCGCGGACTGATCGGGTGCACCCAGCCGCGCCGGATCGCGGCGCGTTCGGTTGCCAAACGCGTGGCCGAAGAGCTGGGCACCGGGCTCGGCGATGCGGTCGGCTTCCAGGTGCGCTTTTCCGACCGGACCTCGGAGGACAGCTACGTCAAGTTCATGACCGACGGCATCCTGCTGGCCGAGACCCATTCCGACCGCAAGCTCAACCGCTACGACACGCTGATCATCGACGAGGCGCACGAGCGCAGCCTCAACATCGATTTCCTGCTCGGCTACGTCAAGCAGCTGCTGGCCCGGCGGCCCGACCTGAAGGTGATCATCACCTCGGCGACCATCGATACCGAGAGCTTCGCCAGGCATTTCGGCGACGCGCCGGTGATCGACGTCGAGGGCCGCGGCTATCCCGTCAGCATCGAGTACCAGGCGCCCAACGAGGGCGAGGCCGTCGCGCAACAGGTCCAGCGCGCGGTGGCGCGCGCGTCCCGGATCGACGCCAGCGGCGACATCCTGGTGTTCCTGCCCGGCGAGCGCGAGATCTTCCAGGTCTCCAGGGCGCTGAAGAAAGCCGCGCTGCCGCATACCGAAGTGTTGCCGCTGTACGCCCGGCTGCCGTCCGGTGCGCAGGACCGGATCTTCTCCGCCCACACCGGCCGGCGCATCGTGCTGGCGACCAACGTGGCCGAGACCTCGCTGACCGTGCCCGGCATCCGCTTCGTGATCGACTCCGGGCTCGCGAGGATTTCGCGCTACGCCACCCATTCGAAAGTGCTGCGGCTGCCGGTGGAGCCGATCTCACAGGCTTCCTGCAACCAGCGCGCCGGGCGCTGCGGCCGGGTCGGTCCGGGGACCTGCATCCGGCTGTTTTCCGAGGATGATTTTCTCGCCCGGCCCGAGTACACCGAGCCCGAAATCCAGCGCGCCGGCCTGGTCGGCGTGCTGCTCGAGATGCTCGCGCTGGATCTCGGAAACCCGGAAGAATTCCCGTTCATCGACCCGCCGCCGAACAAGCTGGTCAACGAGGCCTGGAACACGCTGGCCGAGCTGCAGGCCGTCGACGACCGGCGCGGGCTGACGCCGCTCGGCCGCACCCTGGCCGGGCTGCCGGTCGACGCGCGCCACGGCCGGATGATGATCGAGGCCGCCGGGCGCGACGCGCTGGCCGAGGTCATCGTGCTGGTCGCGGCCATGAGCATCAACGACCCGCGCGAGCGCCCGATCGATCACCAGCAGGCCGCCGACGAGGCGCACGCCGAATTCCGCGTGGCCGGATCGGATTTCCTGGGCCTGCTGAAGCTGTGGCACTGGTGGCAGGACACGCGCGCGGCGAACTCGCGCAACCAGGCCGACAAGCAGGCGCGTTCGCGCTTTCTCAACGCGCTGAGGCTGCACGAATGGGGCCAGCTGGTCGCCCAGCTGCGCGAGATTGCAAGAGAGGCGGGCTGGAAAACCGGGACAGTGCGTGCGCTGGACGACGGCGTCGCCGAAACCGTGCATAGAAGTCTGCTGGCCGGGCTGCTGGCCCAGGTCGGCCAGCATCTCGAAGACGGCGAATATTCCGGCGCGCGCGGCCACAAGTTCCGGATCTTCCCCGGCTCCGCGCTGGCCCGTTCGCGGCCGGGCTGGATCATGGCCGCCGAGCTCGTGGAAACCAGCCGGCCGTTCGCGCGCACCGTCGCCGCCATCAAGCCCGAGTGGCTGGAGCAACAGGCCGGGCACCTGATCCGCACCAGCGTATTCGACCCGCACTGGGACAAGCGCACCGGGCGGGTCATGGGCTACATGCGCGTGACCCTGTTCGGCCTGACGCTGACCGAAAAAAGAAGAGTCCACTACGGCCCGCACGCGCCGATTGATGCCCGCGAGATCTTCATCCGCCACGCGCTGGTGCGCGGCGAAATGAACCACCGGGCGAAATTCCTGCAGCGAAACGCCGCGCTCCGGCGCGAGCTGGCCACTCATGAACACAAAAAACGTGCGCGCGACGTGCTGGCCGACGAGGACCGGCTGGTGGAATTCTTCAAGCACAGGCTGCCGAAGCAGGTGTTCACGGTCAAGGCCTTCGCGCGCTGGTACGAATCGCTCGACCGGAAAGACCAGGACGCCCTGCTCTACGACCGCGCAACGCTGCTTCGACCCGACGCGCGGACCAGCGGCGAGGAGTTCCCCGACCGGCTGGAGATCGATCACGAATCCTTCCGCCTGACCTACCGATTCGAGCCGGCCCACCCGGCCGACGGGGTGACCGTGGTGTGCCCGCTGCACCTGCTCAACCGGCTCGACCCCGACCGGCTCGAATGGCTGGTGCCCGGAATGGTCGAAGACAAGGTCAAGGCGCTGATCGGCTGCCTGCCCAAGTCGAAACGCCGCTCGTTCGTGCCGCTGGCCGACTTCGCGCGCGCAGCGCTCGAGTCCATGGACTACGGCAATGGCAGCCTGCACGCACGCCTGGCCGAAGAACTCGCGCGCATCGGCGGGCTGCAAATCACGCCCGACGATTTTCAGACCGAGCGGCTGCCCGAGCACCTGCGCTTCAACGTCCGCGTGAAGGGCGAAGACGGCCGAATCATGGCCGAATCGCGCGACCTCCAGGCGCTGCAGGAAGACCTGGGCGAGCGCGCCCGGCGCGAGTTCATGGCCCGCCAGGCCGAGGACTGGCAGCGCGACGGGCTGACGCGCTTCGACGACGTCGAACTGCCCGAGCACGTCACCACGCGCACCGGCCACAGCGCCTGGCCGGCGCTGGTCGACCAGGGCAATGCCGCCGGCCTGCGGCTATTCGACGACGAAGCCGAAGCCCACGCCGCACATCACCAGGGCGTGCATCGCCTGCTGCTGATCGCGCTGGCCGACAAGCTCAGGTACGTGGCCAGGAAACAGCGCCTGTCGCCGCCGGCCGCGCTGGCCTGGACCCGGGTCGGCGACGTCGCGTCGCTCGAAACCGCGCTGGCCGAACGCGTGGTCAACGACCTGATCGAAGATGCCTGGACGATCCGCGACCCCGAGGCCTTTTCAGCGCTGGAAGCGGCCATCCGCCCGCAGTTCGTCGCGCGCCATCGACGCGCCATCGAACTGCTCGACCGGGTGGTCCTGCGCTGGCACGAAATCAACCGCCGCCTGGCCGAAATCGGCCCGGCCCAGCCGTCGGCCGAAGCCGACATCGAATCGCAGCTGGCCGACCTGGTCTATGCCGAGTTCGTCGCCGACATCCATATCGACCGCCTGGCCGAATACCCGCGCTACCTCGAAGCCATCGACAAGCGCCTGGACGCGCTGGAACTCGACCCCCGCCGCGACGTCCAGCGCCAGCGTGAGGTCGAACCCTGGTGGCGGAACTACCTCGACCACCTGGCCGAACACGCCACCTACACCCCCGAACTCGACGCCTACCGCTGGCTGGTCGAGGAATACCGCATCCAGGTCTTCGCCCAGGGCGTCGGCACGCGCGAAAAAGTCTCGAACAAGCGGCTGGACCAGGCCTGGGCGAACTGCGCCTGAAGCCCGCCGTCGCCCGGCCCCGACCCGCGGCGCAACACGAAAACGGGGCCTCGAGGGCCCCGTTTTCGTGTTGCGCGGACGTCTGGTTCGAAAACCAGCGCCGCTTCGCTACGCGCCTCGCATCATTCGAGGAATTCGCAGCGACCGATCTCGGCGCCCCGGCGCACCCGGTTGAGCATGGTGTTGGGGAAGCCGACCTGGATCGATTTGCCACGATGACAGACGAACACCTGTTCCATCTCGACGAAGAACGACAGCGGGAATCCGGGTCCCGGCTGGCCGACGAGCTCGGTGCCGTTGGCCGACAACGCAAGCGGCTGCTGGAACGGCCAGTTGAAGCTCTCGATCACGCCCTGGACACGGAAAAACTCCTCGATGTCCATCCACCCGACGCCCTCGAACCAGATGCCGCCGACGAATCCGGTGCGGCCGTTGCCGGCAACGCCGACGGCGACCGTGCCTTTATCATTCATGTCGGTGACGCTGACCGGAATCGGTCCGAGCTCTTCCTGCACCGCTTCGGCACCGAACTCTTCACAGAAGTCTTGGAAAAAGGTCTGGAACGGCAGGTCCACGCACCATTTTAGACCGCCGATGTCGGTCAGCGAACCATCGCCGGTCGCATTCCAGAGCTTGGTGCCCTCGTCCGTGACCAGTGCCACGCGCGAGCCGTCGTAATTGCTGGCGGTAGCTTCCAGTGCACCGAATTCGGTTGTCAGGTCGATGATTTCACCGTCGTCGATCCAGGCCACGGAATTTCTGAATCCGGCGCGGCCGAGGACAACCCGCCCGTCGCCGGAAATCTTGTCGGCGCGGATGAACTGCGTGCTGCTCCAGTCCACCGAAGCGGTGTCCAGCGGGCGGATGCCGTCGCTGGCGGTCCAGATGAACGGCGCGAGTTCGCCGGTAAAGGAACTCTGGCATTCCCCGTCGCCGTCGAGATCGATCCCGCTCAGTCCGACGACGGTGCGCCCGTCGTCCGAGATTGCCCAGGGCGTGGCGGCCGAAACCCCGTTGGCGCTGGAACCGCCGCATACATTGCCGTTGAGATCCCCGATTTCGATCGTGCCGGTCTGGGTCCAGATCGCGGCTTCGGAAATGCCGTTGCCGTCCGGGTCGGTTTCGACCAGCAGGCGCTTGCCGTTGCGGTCGATCTGGCCGGACGCGGAAGGCGCGATGAACTCCGGCGGCAGCACCGTGAAGCCCTGGCTGCGGTTCCAGAAATATACGGTGCTCGCCAACGATCCGGCGACGGTCCGGCCGTTCTTCGACATGTCGGTCGCGAATGCATCGACCAGCGGCGTGAACGTGATGCCCTTGTCGAAGCCGTTGAACGTGATGTCGGCCTGCTTGGCCACGCCGGCCTCGGCAACGATCGGCGTGAATTCGCACGCATCGTCGCTCAGCGGGTCGCTGCTTTCGGCCGAATTCCAGTACTCGGGCACCGAAACAAGCCGCTGCGGCGAGGTCGGAAAGCCGCCGGCGACGATTTCCTCGATATAGACGATGTACTCCTCGCCCGGCGTGAGGTTGTTGATCACGAACCGCCCGTCGGGACCGATCCGGCCCTGCGTGTACGCACCGGTCATGCCCGAAACCGCGTCCGCGAGCGGATCGTTGAGGTTGCGCGCGATGACGTTGATGCCGCTGTACTCGGTGCTGCCGTCCTTGAGCCGCAGCGTGCCGGTGATCGATCCACGGCTGTCGAAGTAGTCCGGCGCCGGGTAGAGATCGGAAATCCCGGCGATGTCGTCGGGATGATCGACGGTGCCCTGGAGAAAGCCGTCAACGCTTCCACTGTCGATGAACGGATACATCGTCTCGGTGAACTCCGGCGAGGCAATCTGGCTGCCGGGCGGCGCGAAGGCCTCGAAGCGCGCACTGTAGGTCGGGTCGACGCATCCCTCGGGTCCGGCGTACAGCTCCTGGAAGAACGGCGCCGGTCCGCTGATCTGCGCCAGGTGACCGTTGGTCTGCGAATGCGACAGGTTCAGGGCGTGGCCGAACTCGTGGGTAAAGACGCCGGAGACGAAATCGCCCTCGGTATCCCCGGCCGACACGGCCCAGCCGTTCATGATGACCTTGGACTCGACGATTTCGTCGCCCACGGCGAATTCGGGGAAGGCGATGCCCAGCACGCTTTCTCTCGACACGCCGAAGAATTCTTCCATGATGCTGCCGTCGGTGTCGTAGAGCATCCAGAAACCGTAGCCCTTTTCGACACCGATGAAATCGGCGACGTTTTCGCCGGTCACGTCGGCGACGCCGGTCCGGCTTTCGATCGTGCCGGCGATCGTGGCCTCGAACGTCGAGGTCTCGACGCCGCTCCACTGATCCAGCGCGCGCTGGGTCAATTCATCGGCCCGCTCGATCGTGAGAAAGGGCGTGACGCCGTCGAAGTCGAAAGTGAAGGCCTCGCCGCCGTCGGTGTAGACGGGAATGGCGCCGTTATCGGTGTTCCAGCGCAGCGGCGTCGGGTCTTCCCCGGATGACAGGAACAGCGGGCCGGCGGCTTGGGCCGTCGCGGCGACGCCGGCGATCATGCATGCAATAGCGATTCTGGTGGTTTTCATCAGCGCATCTCCCCGCTTTCGATCCAGCCCTCGGCAACCGCGCG
Source organism: Wenzhouxiangellaceae bacterium (assembly GCA_041685925.1). Classification (GTDB taxonomy): domain Bacteria; phylum Pseudomonadota; class Gammaproteobacteria; order Xanthomonadales; family Wenzhouxiangellaceae. The sequence continues at coordinate 28,016 of JAWLEW010000023.1, forward strand.
GGCCACCAGGTCCATCAGGGCGTCGGCGTCGGCCGGCCCCGGATTCACCAGCATGTTGCGCTGGGCATCGGTCAACAGGTCGCGGTCGATTTCGACGTCTTCGAAAAGTCCGGCGTTGTCGAATTCATCGGCGAACCGACCGTTGCGCAGGACCAGTTTTCCCTGCGCCATTCCGGCCGTTGTCTGGAGTCCGGTCATCGAGGCCGGCTTGTGCAGGAACGCCATCACGATTTCACCCTCGTTCCAGCGGGCAAAACCTTCGGGCGTCACCCCGAGATAGGTCCGCCCGTTTTCCAGTTCACGCGGCTCGAGCAGCCCGAACTGGCGGAAGGTATAGATCTCCTCGTCGCTCGCGGCGCCCTTGGCCGCGCTGTTGACCGCGATGGAGACCTCGGTATACGGAATGCCGTCCGGCGAAATTCCGTCGCTGACGCTTTCCACGGTGCCGGCGATGATGGTTTGGGAGTCGGCGATCAGCTGGGTCAGATTCTGGTTGACCAGCTTGGCCGCCATGACGCCCGGCGCGACCGACAGTGCAAGAACGGCCATCGCCAGTCCCAGCACCGCCCGCTGCATGCGGAGTTTGAATTTCATGGGTTTTTCCTCGGTTGGGGTGAACTTCGTCAGGTTTTGACGCTATTCACCCTAGGCCGGCGATTACCCGAGTCCTATCAGGGAATGCCTGAAATCGCCGAAATTCAGGGATTCCCTGACAGCGATATTCCTGCATCCGGATCGTTCAGGCTTGCGGCTCGATCAGGCCGGCGCGGATCGCGAACCGGACCAGGCCGGCGACGTCATGGATGCCCAGCCGATCCATCAATTGCGCGCGATGGGTCTCGACGGTCTTGACGCTGACGTGGAGCAGCTCGCCGATCCGGCGCGTGCCGTGTCCCTCGGCGATCAGCTGCAGGATCTGGCGCTGGCGCGGCGTGAGCACCTCGAGTTCGCCTTCGCCGCCGGCCATGCCGCTGCGGAAACGCTCGACGACGTCGGGGTCCAGCGCCTGGCTCAGGTAGCTGCGGTTCTGGGCGACCGCCTCCAGCGCCTGCTCGAGCTCGTCGAACGCAGCGTCCTTGATCAGGTAACCGGCGGCCCCGGCGTTGAGCGCCCGGGCAACGTACTCGGGCCCGGCGTGCATCGAAAGCATGATGATCCGCGGCATGTCGGGCCGGCCCTGGAGCCGTTGCAACACCTCGAGTCCGTTGAGCCCGGGCAGCGAAATGTCGAGCAGCAGCACGTGCGGACGATGTCGATGGACCAGGTCGACGGTCTCGAGGCCGTCGCCGGACTCGGCCACGACCTCGACGTCGGGCAGCGACTGCAGCAGCAGGCGGATTCCGGATCGAACCAGCCCGTGATCGTCGGCGATCAGCACCCGGCGGCGATTCATGGGTCCGGAATCCAGGCATCGATGCGACAGCCATCGCCGGGCCGGGAATCGATTTGCAGCGTTCCGCCCACGGCCTGGATGCGCTCGTTCATCCCGAGCAGGCCCAGGTGACCGCCGGAATAGCGGGATTCCTCGATCGTTGCCGGATCGAAGCCGCAGCCATCGTCCTCCACCACCACGCGCTGGCCGTCGCGTTCACGCTGCAGCCGCACGCGAATCCGGCTTGCGCCGGCGTGGCGAATCGCGTTGTTGGTCGCTTCCTGGACCACCCGGAAAACGGCCGTGCGCACTTCCGGCGAATTGCCGCCGACTTCGCCGACATGCTCGAACTCGACCGCCGTCCCGGTGGTCCTGGCCAGGTTTTCCACAAACTGGTCGAGCGCCGCGGCCAGGCCCAGTTCGTCGAGCATCGGCGGCCTCAGGTTCAGCGAAATGCTCCGGACCTGCTCGATCATCGCGTCGCACATGGCCACCGCATCGGACAACTGCCCGGCCATGGCCTTGTCGCCGATTCCGCGCTTGAGCATCTGCAGGTTGAGCTTCGACGCGGTCAGCGACTGGCCCAGTTCGTCGTGCAGTTCGCGCGACAGGTGCCGGCGCTCCTGTTCCTTGGCCGATTCGAGGCGGTGTGTAAGCTGGCGCAGGTCGCGGTAGGCCTGCGTCAGCTCTTTCTGATTGGCTTCGGCCCGCTCCAGCGCTTTCTCGCGCTGTTCCTGGAGACCGACCAGCGCCAGGTTCTTGCGCTCCAGCGAGCGCATCCTGATCCGGTGCCACAACAGCAGCAGCAGCGCCGCGATCACGATCGCCGTGATCTGAAACCAGGTCGTCATCCAGAACGGCGGAACGATCTCGATGTCGAGACGCGCGGGCGGACTCCAGGCGCCGAACGCATCGCGGCCGCTGATCTCCAGCGCATGCCGCCCGGGCGCGAGGCCGAAGAACGTGATTTCCCGCGAAGCGCCCTGGGATATCCATTCGCCCTCCGGACCGAAGCGATAGCGATAGAGGTGAGGCACTTCGGCAAAATCCAGCACTGCGAACTGCACGGTGAAAGGCGCCCGCCACGGCATTCGCAATGGCTCCGACAGCGGAAGCGTGCGATCGGCCGGGCTGCCCTCGCCGGCCCGACGGATGGACGTCAGGCGAACCGGGCTCGCCCGAAATTCGGGAAACGTCGTGCCCGCCGGGAACGCGACGAGGCCGCCGATCCCGCCGAAGTACAGCCAATCCCGATCGCGATCGGCGGCGCGCGGATTGAAATGCGTAATGGGAAGCCCGCGCGCCGCGCCGTAACTGGCCATTCGCCCGGCGCGCGGATCGAAGCGCGTCACGCCGTCGCGCGAGCTGATCCACAGCGAACCGTCGTCGTCTTCGACGATGCCCATCACGCTTGCACCCAGCAGCCCGTCTTCTTCGCTCCACTGCTCGAAGTCGACCGGCTGCCGGTCCTCGTTCAAGACCGCGCGCTGCAGGCCGGCGCCGTTGGTGCCGATCCAGACCTGCCCGGCCGAATCCGTGACGATCGCCGAAACATTGTCATGCGCAAGACCCGGCGTGCTCGACCGGTCATAGCGCCGACAGCGCCACGGTTCCACGGAACAGACGCTGAGCCCGTTCGACCGCGTTCCGACCCAGAGCTCGCCGGATCCCGATTCCATCAATGCGGTAACGAAGTTTCCGCTCAGCGAAGCCGGGTCTTCGGGGACCGACAAATGCGCCCGGAAATCGCCCCCGGCGGTCCGCCTTTCGTATAGTCCGCTGCCGCCCAGGCCGGCCCAGATGCTCCCGGAAGACGACTCCAGCAAGCTGACCACGTAGCCGAAACCGATCGAACCGGCCCGGCCCGGCACGTGGCGGTGGCGCGTGGGAGCATCGTCGCCGGCGATTTCCCACAGGCCGGTCGTACTGCCGGCGTAGAGTCGACCGTCGCCGGCACGCACGATCGACAGGATGCCGTCGGCGCCGATCGCCGGTTCCGGCGCCTCGGCTCGAATGCCGGTCGCCTGGTTCGTCAGCGCCTGCAATCCGCCGCCGAAGGTTCCGGCCCACGTCCGGCCCGTCGCATCGTCGTGATGGACGGCCGTGACGTTCTGGTGGCGCAGCGCGCCTTCCTCGCTGCCGACCCGGCTGACCCGGAACCGGTTCGTCGCCATGCTGCCGACATGCAGGCCGTTGCCCCACGTGCCGATGAAAACGCGTTCGTCGAGAAATTCGAGGCTCAGCTGCGGGACCGCCGGCAGCTGCCCCTCGACCCCCAGCGGCTGGTCGTTTGCCGGCGCGCTGCGACCGCTGCCGGGGTCGTGCACAAGTACGCCCGCGGAGAGCCTGGCGATCCAGATTCGGCCGTCGGGACCGACCTCGAGCGTCGGAATCGTACCGATCGCCTGGCCGTCGAAAAGAACCTCGGAGGCCTGCAGCGTGCGGCGATCGATGCGCACCAGGCCGGCGCGGGTACCCGCCCAGATCGAACCCTGCGATTCGGCGAGCGCGAATACTTCATTCAACTCGGGCCCGCCGTCGAGCGCCGCCGCCAGATCCACGGTTTCGAAACGCCCGTCCCCGGTGCGGTCGCGCGCCAGCCCGCCGCCGACCGTTCCGACCCACAGCGTGTCTTCCGAGTCGGCCAGGACCGTGAACACATAATCGTGCGGAATGCTCTCCGGATCCGCGGGATCGTGAAGAAAGCGGGTGAAGGCGCCGGTCTCGGGATCGAACCGGTTGAGACCGAACTGGGTCCCGGCCCAGAGATGCCCGTTTTCCGCTTCCGCCATGCCGTAGACGCTGTCGTAGCTCAGCGTAGCCGGGTTGTCCGGTTGACTGCGAAACGCCTCGAAGCGCAGGGTTTCCGGGTCCAGGCGATTGAGCCCGCCGGTGTTGGTGGAAATCCAGATGCTGCCGTCGCCGGCCAGGAACAGGTCGCGGATGTCGTTGTCGCTGATCGAATCGGGATTGCCCGGCTCGGGCGCGAACCGGATCGCCTCGTAACCGTCATAGCGATACAGCCCATCGCGCGAGCCGACCCAGAGAAAGCCGGCCGGGTCGAGCAGCAGCGAACTGACGACCCTGGCCTCCAGTCCTCGATCGAGGCCCACGCCCTGGAACCGGATATCGTCGACCGCCGGCTGGGCCAGCGCCGACCCGGACGCGACGAGCAGCGATAAGCCGAGCCAGGCGCCCAGCGGCGGCAGACCGGAAGCCGCTGCAGGACCGCCATGCGCGCGCATCAGCGACGCCGCGACCATCGAAAGAACCGTGCACGAATCATGCCGCAATACTACCCGATGTCGTTCGAATGCCAGGATCGACCACGGCACGGCCGAACGATCGTGGCTTAACCATCCCGGCTGAACCATCGCGGCCGATCGTTCGCCGTTCGGCGTCGCTTCGTCTTCGCGCAGGCGGCCTTCGGCCCGGCATGATTGGCCCCTTTCC
>JAWLEW010000024.1:0-32824 GCA_041685925.1 Wenzhouxiangellaceae bacterium
CGACCGCAATCTTCTCCTTGAGCCCGGCGGTCAGCGGCCACGGTAGTGATCGATCCGGTCATCTTCCATCGCCTGGTTTTCGAACTGGATCTCGAGGGTGAAGATGAAACGCCAGTCGCCGCGGCGCTTGCCGGTATCGTCATCGACCGGCCAGGCGTATTCGGGCTGGAGTTCGTAGAACAACCAGTCGCGCAGGAACGATCGCCGAAAGCGGAAATTGATGAACACTTCCTCGGTTTCGCGCGCGAACCCGGTCTCGCCGAACGCGCCAATTTCGCTGCGAATCGCGGTCTTCTGGTTGAGCTGACGGAAACCGATCAGCCCGGTGCGCCAGTCGATGCCTTCGGAGTCTTCCGAGACAATCCCGCGTCCGGTCAGCCGGATCAGGGTCAAGCGGTCCGGCAGCCACTCCCAGTCGGCCCGGGAAATGGTGCCGAATCCGTCGTCACGCTCCCAGAAAACGGTCTGCGTCCAGCGCGCCTGGGTGGTATCGGTCAGCCCGCGGGTATGCCGCATCCGGCCCCGGACACGCGGATTCAGGCCGCCGGAACTGATCTTGACGGTCCCGTCGGCGTCGAACTGGGTCCGTCCGGCTTCCGAAAAAAGGAAGCGCAAACCGAGACGGGTCTGCTCATCTTCGTCTTCATCGATATTGTCGAAATCGGTATCGCCCTCGACCGACTCGTCGCGGCTGATCAGCAGACGTACGCGGTCGGAGACCCGGGGCAGCGAAATATTGGCCGAGAGGCGGATTTCGTGTCCGAACTCCTCGGTTTGATCCCAGACCATGGAATTGCGGACTCGGAAAAAGCTGCCGATGGGCGTTTCTTCGTACGCGCGGTCAGTGCCGAAGAATCCATCGAACCAGGCCGCCGGCTCGCAAAGCCTGCGGCTCACGTAGGAATGGGTGCGGTCCAGCCAGCTTTCGGGCCGGCCCTCGTCGTCGCGGCACGAAAGCTCGATGACTTTCTCGGCGTTCGTTGCCGATTCTGCCGCCTCGCTTTCCTCCTGCTGGGCACCCGCCGTACCGGCAACCAGCAGCGCAGGCAGCGCGAACATCGCGAGCCGGACAATCGGGCGCAAACGGAAATCGAACGGTTTCACAATGGCATGCGGGGCGCTGTCATGACGCCAAGAATAGCGCGTTTTGCGCGACCGGCGAGCAGTTCCACGGAAACGGCGCCCGGTGCGGCCGGGCGCCGTTCACGGTCGAATCGACGGCGTCTCGGGCATGCCCGGGGCGCCGTTGGTCAATCGCCGAAATCGTCGTCGAAGATGACGTCCAGCGAGATACGGCGGAACACCACGATCGCATCGTCTTCGTTGGCCACGACGTAGACGTACTCATCGTCGTCGCTCGGGACGACCGCAGTAGGTCCGGCCATGTTGACCACGGCGCCGGCATCGTCGAAGACCGTTTGCCGCACGCGTAGATCGCCTGCCGGCAGGCCGTCCTCGTTGCCGGGTTGCATGCGTTCGAATATGCTCAGGCTGTGATCGGCCAGTCCGGTGACGAACACCTCGAGCCCATCGGGCGCGACGGCCAGGCCCTGCGGCCCTCGCAGTCCGGGCCGCTCGGTGGTGTCGTGCCGCCACATGTTGCGTTGCGCCAGCGAGCCGTCGGCCTGGCGGTCGAACAGCACCACGCCATCCTCATTCTCGACCGAAACATAGACATGAGCACCGTCGTCGCTGGCGGCGATGTCGAACGCACCGTTGAGCCCGTCGATGCCGTTCAGTCCGTCGATGTAGGCGGTGGCAAAACTGAGTCGGCCGTGATCGGGATCGCTCTCGGTTGCGTTGCGATCGAACACCTGCACCGAATCTCCGAATCGCGAGGCCACGTAGAGCTGGGCGCCGTCGTCCGAAAGCGCCAGGCCCGCGGGCTGGCCCATGCCCTCGACTTCGCCGCCGGCATCGTCCGGATCGTCGTTGCCGTTGATCTCGGCCTCGGCGAAGACCAGTCCGCCCGTGGCGGCGTCGCGCTCGAATACCGCAACGGCATTGGCGCCGGTCCCGGCGGCGTAGACGAACTCGCCGTCCGGCGTGATCAGCAGCTTGCGAACTCCGGTGAGGCCGGCGTTGGGATCTTCTGCATCGGAGGCGCTCAGCGCGCCGTGTTGCTGGTTCTCGACGAAGGTCAACGCGCCGGATGCACTGCTGCGTGCGAACACGGCAAGCGCATCGTCGTTCTTCGAGGCAACGTAGACATGATCGCCGTCCGGGCTGACACGAACGTCCATGGGGCCGTCAAGGAGCGCCGTGGAAAAGTCGGTCTGCGTGGCATCGTATTGGGCGATCAGGCTCAGATGACCGTCGGCCGCGTTGCGCCTGAACGCCACTATCGCGTCCAGGGATTCGCTGGTCACGTAGGCATGCTCCCCGTCCGGCGACAGCGCCAGCGCCGTCGGCCCGGAAAGATTCGTCACGCTGTCTTCGTTGTTGACGATATCCTGTTCGTGCTCGACGGCGGGCTCGTAGGCCGGATCCCGGATCACGCCCAGCGCGTTGTCGGTGTCGAACGACAGGTTGAACGGCTCCGAGGCGACCAGGCGGAAACTCCTGGGTTCGTTTGCGCCAGGGACATGAAGAATTTCAACCGGGATCTCGGTTTCGATCTCACCGACCGGAATGATTGCGGTTCCGGACGTCGAAACGTAGTCGACTCCCGGGTCCGCGTTCAGTGGCTCGATCGTATAGCTGAACCGGGCCTCGGAGTCCGAATTCTTCGACAGCGTAGGCCGGAACACGGCCTGGCTGGACCCGCCCGCCCCCGGTTCGGACACGACAACATCAGCCAGCCGTAATGCCGGCACGTCGTCGTCGCCGATGATGGTCCCCTGCGCGGTAGTGCGTGCCAGTACCGCACCGTCGGCGGAAAGCTCGATGTCGAAGGTCTCGGTCCCCTCGACCACGGTATCGCCGCACACGGAGATCGAGATTTCGGCCAGCATGCTGCCGGCCGGGATGGTCAAGGATGAATTCGACTCCACGTAATCAGTATCCCCGGTACAGCCCCCGCCGCCGATCGCGCTGCCGTCGACGGTGTTCCAGGAAAGGACCACGTCGCTATCGGACGTGGTGTTCATCGTCGCCTCGAATGTTGCCTGGACGGTGCCGCTGTTGCCCTCGAAGACCTCGGTGTCGCGGACCTCCAGGCTCGGGCCTTCGCCCACGTTCTGCGGGTCGATGTCCAGCCGCACGGCATGACCGGCCTTGCCGACCACGGTTTTGCCGGCAAGATCGTCGGAGATGTAGATGTTGATCAGGTCCCCGGGCCGGGCAAGCCCGTCCACGCGCGGGTCCACGGTATCCATCGGAATGCGCACCGCGTACTGGTCGCCGAGGCGCTCGCTGGCCCCCAGCCGGTATTGGGCCAGGAGCTCGCCGCTGGCGCGACGACGGGCCTGGATGACCTGGCCGGAAGCGGCCGGGTCCCCGAAAACGGTTGCAGTACCGTAGATGACGTGATCGGGCGCCTCGATGCGGGCATCGGCGATGCCGATCCAGGTCGCGACCAGGGCGATTACGATGCATTTCATTGCGGCTGGACGAGTCATGATCAAAATCCCGAGTAGGCGTAAGTCTTGAAGAAGATCAGGATGTCGCTCACACCCTGGCCGTCGCGCTCCACCGAACCGCTGATTCGTTCGCCGTCGATGAACGTTTCCAGACCCTCGACCGGGTCGTTGAGGAACGTGCCGCCGGGGATGACCAGCAGCCAGCGCGTGTTCCACACCGATCTGCCGACAAGACGGCTGTCTGCCGTGACCTCGGAGTCGTCGAACGGCTCGCTCAGGTGGAAAGCCCTGAAACGGCCGTGCCGCCGGATCTGCGTCGGCGAGCCCGACAGCGTATCGCCGGCCGGGAACCAGTCGAAGCGTTCCAGGTCGCTGGATTCGATCGGGAACGGTACCGGCATGACCTGTTCGACGATCTGCCATTCGCGGGTGCGGAAATCGAACGGATCCGGCGTGCGCAGAACATCGGCGCCGGCCGGGATCAGGTAGACACGCGGGTCGTCGGCCAGTGGCAGACCGGCATAGTCCTGGAACCACGAGCCCACCGAACGGATCCGGGTCGCGAACTGGCTGGAATCGTATGAACTGTCGCCCGGCCCGAGCTCCCAGCCGAAGAAGTTCTGGCCGAAGGTGACCGTGGTCGGCATTTCGATGACCAGCCCCGGCTGCGGGCCGGCCGACTCCGGCGCGAACGGCCGCGCGAACTTGCGGAAATCCTCGACGTTCCAGAGGTTGTCCACTCGCATTTCCTCGAGTTTGGCGCGCCACTCGGCGTCTCCCTCGGGGCCGGGCGGAATCCGGAACAATTCCTCGCGCAGCGAGAACCGGTTGGTCTCGACCTGCGGATTGTTGAAGCCCATCTGACCCTTGAGCACATCGAAGTTCAGACCCAGCTGCGCCAGTACGCTGGCCAGGCCCGGGGAACCCGGCTGCGGTTCGCCGTCGATGACCTGGCCCAGGCTGCGCTCGCGCACGATGTTGGTCAGGAATTCCTGGCCGGCCTGCGTGTCCGATCCGAGCAGGTTGGTGTCGTAATCGTAGGCCGACGCGGCGAGATAGGCATAGCGTGCCGCCATGTCGAATGAAGCGCGATACTTCTGCAGCGCGTCGTTGCGGAAAATCCGGAACGCCATGTCCTGGTAGCGGTATTCCTGGACCCCGGCAGCGCCGTTCTTGCGGAACGACTTTAGGCGCTCCATGGTACGCAGTCCGCGCGCGAGCGTTGCCTTGTAGTCACTGACATGCTGCTTGATCGCTTCGGCGCGGGCGAAAACTTCGGCCCGCAACACCGGCTCCTGGCGGATCATCTCGTCGATCTCGCCCTTGACATTGAACAGGTCCAATTCGGCATTGTTGATCGCAGTCTCGATGCCGGATGTCTGGGCGACGTCTTCCTTGGCCGCTTCGGTGGCGTTGGCGGCGATGTCGAGTCCATCGGCAATCGTATCGGCCGCCAGCTTGGACTGGCTGCCGGCCAGTTGTATCGCACAGTTCGCGCCCGACAGTGTGTCTCCACCGAAGGACAGGCCTGCGATCAGGTTTTTGGGGATACATTTGCCAGTGTCTTTCAGTGTGAACGAGGTGAACTCGCCGATTCGCCGGGCAACGATGGCGCTGTTTCGCGCCACCTGGGAAGCGACGGTCAGACGCAGCAGCTCGTCGCGCTGGGCAATCGTGATGTTGAGGTTGTCGTCGGTCGTCTGGAACGTTGCATCGAGTTCATCGATCTTCGCATCGATCTCCTCGCGCAGACGGTCGTATTCGACAAGCGCTTTCTTCAACGCGATCCGGCTTTGCAACATCTGCTGGAGGATCTGCTGAAGCTGACCGGGTGCACGCCGCTGGCCGGTCCAGTCGTCGGGTTTGGTGAACCAGAACCCGATATCGGGGGATTCGATGGTCGTGTATTCGACGTCCAGCCTGTTCACAAGCACGGGGTTGCCGTCAGCATCCAGAACAGGATTGCCGTTTTCGTCCACGGCCTCTTCTTCGAGATCGATCTCGCCCAGCGCGCAGCCTTCGGACAGCGGTTGGTCGCTGCACGACTGGCCGTTCGTACCGGTTTTCACGGCTCCCTCCGCGCTCGGCGTCCAATCGAAAAAGTTGATGCCGTTGGGCACCGGCGTATATTCGCCCGTGAATTCCCGAATCCTGCCGAAGCTATCCCCGCTTTCGGGGTCGATGCCATCGTCGAAATCGAAACTGGTACCGGCCAGTGCCGGGACGTCGATAAGCATGTACTTGTAAAGGTCGGCGCCGTCGTAGCCAGCCGGGTAGGTGCCCCCGGGGCCCATGTCATCGGGATAGGGCGTGCCGAAGATCTCGATGAGCTGGTTGGCGAAATCGGTCTCCTGGGCGCGCGAGTCGCGCTGCAGGTCCTCGACCTCGTCCTGGTTGCGCCGCATCTGCTTGCTCAGCGTGTTGGCGAAATCCCAAACGTCCACGGCATTTCCCAGTGCAGCCATTGCGCGATCGAGCACTTGCTCGGTATTGGTCTTGTTGAACCGGTCGAGCAGCGAGGGATCCATGTCGAAGACCACCACGTTGTCGGCCAGGCCCAGCGGATTGAGGCCTTCGTCGGCTTCGTCGACCTGGGCCTGGACGTCGGTGTAATAGCCCACGATTTCATCCAGTTCGCTGACTGTCGTTCGGTCAACCTTCTCGATGCCGACGTGCGTGGGATCCGGATCCTCGTCGGGCAGGATGGAGTTGATCGTCACCCAGTCGAAATAGGCGCCTTGCCCGGCGCGCGACCCCCATTCGGACAAGCCCCAGGCGCGGTCCGGGTCGGTGTCCTCGTAGCCCTGGAACTGGCCCTGTGGATCGGCGACGAACTTTTCCCGGTAGGTCATATCGACGATCTCGGCACCCGTGCGCGCCTTGGCCGCCGCGGTTTCGGCGAACTGGCGCTCGTCGAGGAAATCGACGTTGATCGGGGCCCCGGCAACAGTGATCGACTCGAAGCGCGGGTTCCAGGTATAGAACTCGTTGTTCAGCAGGTTGTAATAGATGTCGGTCGCCGTGAGGTAATGGCCCCATGCGTCGCCGTGGCCCTGCGGGAACATGATGCGCGCGTCGAACTCGTCGATCACGCCGTCGAAGTTCTGGTCCGAAATGTTGTAGCTCTGCGAGTACGCCACCTCGCCGTCGCCGGTCGTGAAGTTCCAGAACAGCCGGTTGTAGACCGGTGCACCGGCCACGCCGGCCAGGTTCTCGTCGCGACCGCGCAACAGCGTGAGTTCTTCCTGGAGCACCGAATCCATCTGGTTCTGGAAGTTGAAGATGGTCGGCGCCAGCGAGAAGTCACCGCCGCTGGTGGAAATGCCGATTGTCGGGTCCTGGGCGTCGGCGAAGGCTTCGTTGCCGAGCAGGGTATAGAAGTCGACGATTCTCGAGGCCACCAGGAGAATGGCGTTGTTGGCCGGGCCGAAATCGACCGGCGGCGTGCCGTTGACCGACAGATCCAGCGCCCGATTCATCACCGTGGTGTAGGCCTCGATCAGCCCGAGGTCGTTGATCACGTCCGGGTCGTTGGTCAGCGGCACCGGGCCCTCGAAGCGTTCGCCCAGCTGCACCAGCATGCTGGCGAAATTGTTGGTCGCGGCCTTGGCGAAGTCCTGCACGCGCGCCTCGAAGGGGTTGAGCCGCTTGAGCACGCGCTTGACCCAGCCCTCGGCGAGCTGCGGCGACGGATCGGCGGGCGTCGCCGTGGGGTCGCCGGCGAAAATACTCCACTCGTTGCCGTTGTTGCAGGTCGGCAGACCGCGATAGCGGGCCACGTACCAGTTGTCCGAAAGCGTCTGGATGTTGGCGCCCTCGATGCTGATCTCCACGGCGCCCTGCGCCTCGTCGACCGGGAACTGGATCCAGCCGTTGAGCTGGCCGTTCTCGGGGTCGGGCAACGGGAGGGGTGCATCGCCGGTGACGTCGGGATGGAAAAACCATTCGAAGTCCACTGCATCGGGATTGCCACCGAAGTCATTGCTGTGGCGCAACACGAGCTGCTCGTCGAAGATATTGTCCGGCTCGATGATCTGGAGCTGGCCCTGGTGGCTGCTGAAGATATCGGCCTCGCTCGGATCGGCGCCTTCGGGCGAGACCAGGCAGCCGACCTCGATGACCTGGAGGCTGACCGGAAGCGGATTCAAGCTCTCATCGTCGTTGAATGCCAGGGTCAGGTACCCGGAGCCCTGGGACAGGCCCGCGGTCAGCGCTGCCCGAACCCCGACACCCTGGAACGGCTCGAGGATGCCGTCGCCTTTCGTTGGATTATCGTCGGCAGGATCCGCTGCAGGAACCTCGTCCTGCAGCCCGACCAGCACGTCGTTCTCGTTGACCGGGCGCGAGTCGTTGCATACCAGCTGATCGTTTGAGTCGATCGATTCGTCCTCGCAGATCTTGCGAATTCCATTCGGATTTCTCGAAAGCCTGAACAATGCTTCCACCGCCTGGTCCCAGTTACAGCCGGCATCCAGGGTGTCGCACTTGATGTCAGCGGCGGTTTCCTCCGAGCCATTGCCGCCGTCCAGGGTCTTCAACGCGACGCGGTCGCGCTTGGACAGCACGTTCGGCAGCAGGAACGGCTCGCCGATGCCGGTTTCGTCGAAGATGCCGGTCAGGATCAGCCGCTTGTTGAGCGGGTCGTAGGCCAGACGCTGGCGGATCGAGGTCTGGAGCTTGATACTGCCATCGGAGTTGCCGAGAATCAGTTCGGTGCCGTCGGTCTGGAGTTCCGTTGCGATATCTCCAGGAATCTGGTCGAGCATCACGACACGCGGATTGAGCGGATCGATGATCTGCGCCAGCGTGTCCGATGGCAGGGCGTCGTCCTTGGTTTCCTGGAGTTCGTCGAACACGACCGCGACGCCGGCCTGGTTGAGAATATCCGGCAAGCCGCGCTTGGGCGTCAGCAAGGTCTCGCCACTGACCAGCAACGGCACATCATCGGGCCAGCTGATTTCATAGGCGACCTCGATCGGATCGGTATTCGACCCGGAGCCGCCCTGATCGACCGGCAATCGGGCAAGCCAGGGCACGCACTCGCCGGACTCGAAATCTTCGATGTCGTTGACGTTATCCTTGTCCAGGTCCATGCTGAAACCGGGCTGGGGCGGGTAGGAATATCGAACCGAGCCTTCACCTTTCGATTTGGCCCACAACTGGTTCTTGTAGTCCTGGAAAAACGGCGGCTTCGGCTGTGCACCCTCCGTCTTCGGCTGGCCGACGGCACGAGTATCGGCGCAACCGGGCAACAGGCTGAGCGGGTACGGGGGCGCGACGGTGGTACCGGCGGTACCGCTGAAACGGAAGGGGGGAAACCCGCCGCCGGTGGCATCGACCTCGTAGACGCGGAACTTCCATTCCTGCACGTCGGAATCGAAGTACTTGACCAGCACATACGGGTCGGACGCGGCCGCCTCGTCGCCTTCGAGCTTGCTGCCGAAGTCGGAGCGCAGCGCGAAGACCGCCTCGAACGGCGTGCCGGTATTCGAAGGCGCCATGATCGCGTGTTCATCGTTCGGGTTATAGCCTGGCAGGCCTTGATCGTTTTGCTGGTAGACGCGCGCCTGCTCGAAGACCTGCGGGTCCAGCGGCTGCTGGCCGAGCACCTCGCCGCCCTGCTCGCTGGTGATGATGATGCGGTCCGGATCGAACGGCCAGAACGCGTCGTAGCGCACGCCTTTCTGTGGCCAGAAAACGTCCTTGTCGTTCCGGCGAAACCAGACGACAACCAGCTCGCGCCCGACATCCTGGGGCCGTGCACTGGTGGTGCGGTTGACGGGGATGATGCTTCCGGTGCGGGTGTTCCGGTTGTAGGCTGCGTCCGGACCGTTGCCGTCGTAAAAGGCATTTTCGTTGGCAACGAAGCCGGTCTTGCCCGGCTCGTTGTGGAACGGATCGGTGATTTTCTCACCGATTTCGGCCGGTACGCCATCGACGAACTGGGGTGTGGCCGTCGCCGGCAAGGTGCGCACGATCTCGATTTCGGTGTCGTACTGGAGCTGATCGGGTTCGGGCCCGTTGACGTAGCTCAGCACCGCGTTGCCGGTGCGCGTGGCCTTGAAAACCCCGGAGTCCAGGCTCGGGTTGCTCGAGCCGCTTTGCGGATCGACCAGGCGAAGCAACCGGAATGTGCCGGTGGCCGGTTCGGCCTGGACCGGGGCACCGACGACATGCACCTGGAAGCAGCCGGGCGCTTCCTCGGTATTGGCCTCGGGATCGGAACAGGGTTTGGCCGGCCATCCGATGCCGCCGACCGTCGAAATCCGCGACTCGGACTCGATCGCCTCGCCCTCGACCCGCCAGCGCACTTCGACCGTCGCGAATGGCTGCAACGGGATCAGCCGGGCATCCTTGCCGTCGATCGGCGCAACCCACTCGAAGATATCCTCCCCGATGGCGTCGAAATCCTCGCCGTTGAGCCGGAAGTCCGGCTGGAAAGCGAAGTCGTCGAGCTTGGCGTTCGGCGGCGGATCCAGGTCCACTCCGGCGGTCCACGCCTTTTCCTCGGCAAACTTGCCGTTCGTGCCCAGGTTGGCGACGAACACGTCAGCGCCACCGACCGATTCCACCGTGGCATCTTCACCAAAGGTGGCTCTTTGGGTGAACTCGCCGCCGACAAAGACGGTGGCGATGCCATCTGTGGCGATCGAGTTGCCCATGTCCACGCCATCGCCGCCGGCCAACTCGATGTTGTCTGCTTCGTTGGGCGCGCCACCGCCGGTGGCCCAACGCAGGGCGCCGTCCTCGTCCCAGGATGCGACGTAGATATCGGGGTTGGCATTGTGGGACGCGAGCATCAGGCCGTCGACGTCGATCGCGTCGGAAAAATACCCGGTCGTATAGACGTTTTCGTTGTCGTCGATCGCCACCCCGGTACCGGCGACGTTGCCCTCGATGCCCTCGAGCACCTTGCACGCGAAGTCGCCGCCGGCGAATTCAAAGCCGAAGAGGTAGCTCCCGGAGCCACTCAGGGGCGTACATCCGCCGCCGGCAGTCAGACTTCCGGCATAGCTGCCGGTCATGTACACCCGGCCATCCGGCGCCAGCGCGAAATCGGCCACGGACATCGAACCGGGCAGCGGGACCGGTGACGAGAGCGTCGGTTTGCTGTCGGTGAGGTTGGTGATGGTGAACGCCATCGGCCTCGTATCCGCCGCGGTGAGGTTTCTGTTCTTGGAGATCTTGATCTCGCCGAGGTGCCACCAGTCGGCCCAGCCGCCATTCTTCGTGCCGTCCAGGCCGATGCTTCTCAACCGGAATCTGACGCCGGAATGCAACGCTCGCGGATCAAAGACAGGGAAATTGTCAAATTCGATAATTTCGCCTTGAGGATTGCCGCCTTCAAAAACGAAGACCGGCACCCAGTTGTCATCCGCGTCCGAGAATCCGATCTCGAAGTTGTCGCCCGCTTCGGGCCTGTCGCTGTATATGCCGTCTTCACCCTGAGCCTCGTCCGTCCCCCGCATCACCTTCAACGAAAACGATAGCGATGTAGCGTCGCTGGCATCGAAAAAGCCGCGCCACGTGTAAGCGGGGTTGCCCCTGAAAACAAGGGAATAATCGCCGAGTTCTTCCTTGGCCTCCTGGGAAACCTTTTCATTCTCGGACACGGCGATATACGGGAATGCGTTGTCGTTAGAAAATACCTCTGTGGTGGGGTCGCCATTGGAGTCGACAAAGTCGGCATCCAGAAAGACATTACCGCCGCTTCCGGCAAACGTGCCGGCCGCGACCGCGCGGCCGTTGGCGTCGATCTCGATGTGCGTGACCGACTCGAAGCCGCTGGCGGCATTGCCTCTGTCCACGGCCCAGAGGCCGTCGCCCCTGGCCGAGTAGCGCGCCAGGAACAGATCCTGGCTGCCGCCGAAACAATTACCGTTGTTCAAGTCGGCCAGTGGCTCGGAACCGGCCGCAAGCCCCCCGGTATCGGGGTCGTCGAAGCTCGCCTCGCAGGCATAGGCGCCGCCCACCACCACCGAGTCGGGCACCGGCGGGAGTCCGTTCCTGCCCTCGAGCGTGGCGACCGCCGTCGCGCGGTCCTGGTTCGTCGCGCCGCCCATGCGGCGCGCCCATTGCCAGCGTCCCGATGGATCCAGCTTGGCGAGATAGCCGTCGCGTGTAGGATCCCCATTGCCATCCACTTCGCTGGCGATCTGCGAGCCGCCGAAACTGGCGCTACCGAAGAACTCGCCGACGATATAAACATTGTCTTCTTCGTCCAGGGCCATGTCGTTGACCACGTCACCGAACTCCGAACCGCCATTGGCCGCCCAGATCAGCTCGCCGGTCGGCGACAGCCGCATCACGAACACGTCCTGCTGGCCGTTGCTGATCAGCTGCTCGCCGTCGGGCAGTTCGATCGTGCCGTTGAAGTGCCCGGCGATGACCACATCACCGGTTGCCGATGTCTTTGTCACAACGACACGCTCGTCGCTGGCGCTTCCGATGGCAAAGGGCCAGGCGGCCGACGCAGTGGTCGACCACGACACGATCAGCGGCAGCACGAGCGCGAGAAGAATTTTCGAATTTTCGATACGCATGGTGTAAGCCTTACTCGTTCAATACCGGTACCAGGGAAACGCGGCGCAGCCGGAACGATCCGGATACGAAAATGGTGTTCTTGTGCAGACCCGTCAGGGCCTCGCGAAACGTGCCGCCGACGATCGAGCTGCCCCAGCCGGGCGGATCGGACCCGAGCGGGTCGTCGATCGAAAAGGCGAACTGCATTTCCCGGGCCACCTGGAACGCTTCCTGCTTGAAATTCAGGAACTGGGCATCCTTGTTGTCGTGGTCCGGGTGGAACTTGTGGCGAAATGGGTTGGTCGGCGCTTCCGGCGTCATGACCAGTTCTACGCCGAGCTCGTTGCCGGGACCGAAGGCGCCGTCCATTTCGACGTATTCGTCTGCAAAGTCGTAGGCGATGGTGCTGAAACGCCTGCCGACCTGGGCACCGTTGCGGTTGGTGGCGCCGGTGAACATGGGCAGCAGGTCCTTGTTGGTGACCAGCACATAGCGCCCCGGCGTGTCGACTTCGTCGAATTCGGGATCCTGGTCGCTGGGCCGGGTCGTGCCGTCCTCCCACATCAGGATCACGTCCTTGATCAGGCGCGCCTGGCCGCTGGTATCGACATGCATCAGGACCCGCTGCTCGAACCGCCTGCCGACCGGCGTCGGCTCGGTACCGGCCTGCTGGGACTCGCTGACCGCGTCGACCTGGATCGCGCCCAGCCACAAGCCGGCCATGGACGCGCTGGCGGCCGTGGCCCGGACATCTTTCGTGCCACTCGCCCTACTCGCGGTTCGTGCGCCGGGGGCGCTCTGGGCGGCCTGGACGACCGGCTGAAGCGTCCTGCCTCCGGCGTTGATCAGGATACGACCGCCGAATTCATCGGTGATCTCCAGGACCTGGTCCATGCGCTCGGTCGTAAACTCCGAGCGCCGGATGCCGAGGTCGACAAACACTTCCTCGCCTTGCGGTGCATCCTGGACAAGCGTGTCGCGCAGCGCCGGCCAGGCGATTTCCCCCGTCTCGGGGTCTTCGAGCTCGTAGCGCAGCGGCAGCGGGGTTTCGCCCAGCCTGCGAATCTGGAAACTGGCGTCGACGCCGGAGCGGTTCCTCAGCACGATCTGGAGTTCATCAAGCGTACGCGCATATTCCAGCGAATCGCCCTGGCTCAGCACCAGGGCCATGTTGCCCTGGAAGTTCGAATTGCCTTCGGTACGAATCCAGTACGCGGCGTCGGAATCGATGGTCTCGGTCGCCGCATCAACCAGCTGCCACCGCCCTTCGTCGTCCAACGCGTAGATCGGCTGGCCGGAATGCGCCCCCGACCGGGTGAAGAACCCGTCGAACGTCGGCGGCTGGCTCGGAGAGACCGGCAGGCCGGTCAGGGTAAAGGCGTTGGGTTGCCAGCGCGGTGGCCGAAACACCGGCGTGCCGGTGATCGTGATCTGGCGCGCCTGCGAACCGCCCAGGTGCACCAGGTAGGCCGTGTTGGGCGAGATCGTGTAGAGGTTCGAAAGGAATGCTTCCGGCTTTGGTTCCGGATACCAGCCGAACCAGCCTTCCAGGTTCTGCAGGCCTTCGGCCGGGTCGGTGATGAACTCCACGCCGCTTTCGTCGGGCAGCCACCGCCAGACGCTCTCGACGGGCAGGTCGGCGAACACGGTTGCAATATCGGTCTCGTTCGGATCGAGCCGGACGTAGATCGAGTTCCAGCCCGGCTGCAGGTCGATCACCTGCTCGATCTCCTGGGCCAGGACCGGTTTTGCGGCCAGCAGCAAGGTTGCGGCCAGCATTGAGGCGAGCCATGCGGCATGGCAGTTGCGGATGAATACTGGGGTCATTGGTTGTTCTCCCGATCGGACGGTCCGGCCGGCGGACCATCGGGGCGTTGCGGCCCGGAAAGCGGCTCGATGTCGGCCAGCCCTTCGGCGTTGATTTCGATTTCACGCTCGGCCATCTGCCGGTCGAGGAATTGCGCCTCGACCGCGCGCAGCTTCTCACCCAGCAGGCGCTGGCGAATGCCCGAGCGAAGATCTTCCAGCGCGCGTTCGCGCGAAGATTCCAGCTGCACGAGTCGAACCACGCGGAATCCGTCTTCTCCCTCGATGACCGGGCTGATTTCGCCGATGTCATCGAGCCTCTCGGCTGCTTTGTGGATCGCCGGGCCGAACCTCGAGCGCGCGGCGTCTTCCGAGACCCAGCCGATGACGCCGCCGCGGTACCGACTGGCCTGGTCGTCGGAGTGGCGCCGGGCCAGTTCGCCGAAGTGCACCACATCCTCGTCGAGCTGCAGGGCTTCCTCGCGAATCTCCTCGGCACGCTGACGCGCGCGCTCACGCGCCTCCGGCGGGGCGTTGGCGCCGGCAGCGATGAAAATCTGCGCGACGCGCTTGCGTGCGGGCACCGTGTAGTCTTCGGCGTTTTCCCGGTAGTAGCCTTCGATTTCTTCGTCGGTGACTTCAACGTCTTCGCGCAGCGGTTCGAGGCGGGCCTGCTGGTACTTCGTGACCAGCACCGAGTCCATGCTGCGGCGCACCTCGGGACGTTGATCGAAACTTGCTTCGCGCGCGGCATCGACCAGCGCTTCGCGAACCACCATGGAATTGAGCAGGGTGCGCCGTTGTTCGACGCTACCGAACTGACCCGGCCGGCGACCGCCCCGGCGCTCCATTTCGAAAACGAATTCCTCGGGCGTGATGTATTCGGCGCCCACGCGCGCCAGCCATTCCTCCGGCGCCTCGGCCGGCTCGCTCTGATGCGGCCAGAAACGGGCTGCGCCAACGCCGATCATGATGCCGATAGCGATCAGCGCTATTGCGTAAATTGCCTTCATCGAGTGGTCTCCATTGTCTTGCCTTGCCCGCTACCCTGGCCCTCACCGCTGCAGGCGGATGCTGCCGTGCCGGCCAAGGTATGGATTTCGTGTGTGGAACCCGGCAGCGCCGCGTCGGCCCGCCAGACGGCCGCGTTGCCGAGATGCAGGGAAGGAATGTCGTTTTCGACGCGCACTTCGACCGCCTCGTCGCCCGACGCCATCGGAATCCAGCCGCTGACCGAAGCCTCGCGGTCGCCGATCGTGCTGAGCTGGATCCAATACTTTCCGCCGGCGCGGGCGCGCTCGATCCAGAACAGGTCGCGCCCGTCGGCCGTGCTCGATTTCAGGACGCGGGCGCTGGACGTTTCGCCACGCTCCAGCCCCGTCTCGACCGAGAAACAGGCCTGGTCTTCGGTTTCCATCACGCGCATGGCGGCGGCCTGGGCCGGTTCGAAGCCGTCCTTGAATATCAGGGAACCGATGCCATCCTGGTCCACCGCCAGGTTGTTGTCGGCGTTGTAGTCGTCCGCCGCCGGGTCGGTTTCGGCCAGGGCCGTCACCGTGATTGTCTGCGGCACGTCGGGATCGAGACCCGGGTCCACCTCGGCATCCACGGTGTAGACGACGCGCGCACCGGACGCGATCGACACGGTATCGGCAATGGCATCCAGGCCCTGGGCGCTGCAGCCGGCATCGCCGACCGGCTGGCAGGTCCACTCGATGTTCAGCAGTTGCGGCGGCAGATCGACCTCGACGACAGCATCCACGGCGTCGACCGATCCGTAGTTGTCGACGGTGATTGCGTACTGGACCTGCTCGCCCGGCGCCATCTGGTCCATGCCGTTGTCGAGGTCGACGCTGAGGTCGATGCCGCTGCGCAACTCGACAACGAGCGCGTCGACGTTGTTGTCCAGTACCGGATCGTTGTCGGCACTCGACGTGACCACGACATCGATCTCCAGCGAGCCGGGCGCGGCCGGCAGGTCGGCCAGGGCGACGTCCAGGCTCCTCGAACCGCCGGGGTCGAGCTGCGAGACCAGGCACCGCACTTGATCCGGCGCCGGCTGGGTGCAGCCATCCGAGGTGCGCGTTACCGGCGCCGAGAAATTCACCAGCACATCGACGTTGCGCGCGTTCGACGGGCCGATGTTGCCTACCAGCAGTTCCAGCGGCAGGTCGTTGGGGCCGGCCGGGTCGAACGGGTTGATACCGGCACGAAGCGAGATGCTGACATCGGCCCAGACCTCGATCACGTCGTCGACGCGGACCGAGTCGTTTGCCGCATCGGGATCGGTGGCCGGTTCGGCGACCGTCGCCGTGATGCGATTGGACAGCTCGCCGACCTCTTCGGGACCGAGTTCGCCGGTGACGATGAACTCGACGCTGCTGTCGACCGGCATCGGAATCATCGTGTCGATGGAACCGGCCCCGGAGGCCGGGCAATCGGCACCGCCGCTGGCGCTGCAGGTCCAGTCGGCGCCTGCAATCGATGCCGGGAACTCGTCGACCAGGCGCACGCCGGTCGCGTCGCTGGGGCCGAGATTGACGGCCTCGAGGCGGTACTCGACGGGCTGGCCGGCGATCACCGGCTGGGTCAGCGTGGTCTTGCCCACGGCCACGTCGGCCACGGCGATGACCTCGGTCTCGACCGAGTCGGCGTGATCGTCGGTCGTCGGGTCGTCGGCGCCCGGCTCAGGCGTCAACACCGCTTCGTTGGTCATGAATCCGATGAACGACGGGTCGATCAGCGCGGTGACGGTGACCACGAGTTCGCCGTCGACCCGCACCGTGGCGGCGAAGTCCGGCGCACCGTCGCCGGCGGCGGGACACTCGGATTCCACGGTGGCGCTGCACGTCCACTCGACCTGCGTCAATGCCGCCGGCGCGTTGTCGGTCACCATGATGCCGAGCGCGTCGCTGGGGCCGGTGTTGGTGACCAGTATCTCGTAGGAGATCAGCGTGCCGGCGACCGCCTGGGCGGGTCCCGACTTGTCCACTGCGATGTCGGAGACGGCGATTACGGTGGTCGAATCGGAATCTGAATTGTCGCCGTCCACCAGGTCTGCGCCGATTGTCGGGAACAGGCTCGCGGTATTGACCAGCTCGCCGCGCGCGGCCGGGTCGACCATCGCGTTGTAGCCGACGGCGCCATACCCTCCGACGCCGAAATCGATCTGCAGCTCGACCGCATCGCTGTCGCCCTCGAGACCCGCGCCGCCAAGGCCTCCGCCGTCGGCATCCAGGCAGCGCGACAGCGCAAGTTCGTCGAAGCGTGCAATTTCGCCCGGCTCGGGCGCGGCTACAAAAACACCGGCCGGCGAAGGCGCGTAGGCCAGGGCCACCGGCGAGGCAGGAACCGAATCGGCAGCCTCGAACACGCCGCGCTGGTCGAGTTCGCCGTTGCTCCAGTCGCGCGCAAGAAGATGCAGCGACCCGTTGCCGTCCGTCACGTACAGACGCGATCCGGCGTTGTCGGAAACGATCGCGCCGGGCGCTTCCATGCCCGGGATCCCGGTAAGCGATGCAGTCTGCGTCAGCGTGCCGTCGGCGCCAGGCTCGAGCACGGTGATGCCGCCGGCCCGGTCTGCAACGTAGAGCTGCTCGAGCCCCGGCGGGGCGGCCACATCCCAGGCCTCGGAAAGCCCGGTCACGCCGCCCTCGCCGTGGCGCAGGACCTCGATGTATTCGAGCCGGCCGCTGGCGCCGTCGACGGCAAAGGTGGCAACCGCGCCCGAGCCCGGCGAAACGGCGTACAGGCGCTCGCCCCCGTTACCGATCTGCAGACGACGCACACCGCGGATGACGTCGCTGTCGGGCTCGATCGTGCCGAAGCCGTCGCGTACCCGCTCGACGAACGTCAGCGTGCCGCCGGAACGCTCGAATACAGCGATCGAGTCGGATGTCGACGCGGCGACGTAGACGAAATCCTCGTCCGGCGTCAGCGCGATGTCGGCCGGCCCGATCATGCCGCTGACGCCGCTGACGCCGGAAGTGAATACATCCACGAACCGGTAAGCGCCGGCATCGTTGCGCTCGAACACGGCCAGGCTGTTGGCATCGCGACCGGCCACGAACAGATGCCTGCCGTCGCGCGTCTCGGCGACCGCCGACGCACCTGCCAGGCCGGCGATCGCGTCGGCACCGAGTGCGGCGCCATCTTCAAGCGTGGTCTCCAGGACCAGGCTGCCGTCCGCGGCCACGCTGAAGATCGATACCGAATCCAGCTCGGGGCTGGCGACCACGAGACGCCGGCCATCGGCGCTGGCCTCGACGACGGCAGCGCCGGCGAGCACGGAAAGATCGGTTTCGCTCAACGCATACGCCGGGCTCAGCGGGTCGTTGGCCGAGCAACTCCAGGTCGCGCTGCCCGACACCAGGCCGGGATCTTCGGGGTGGATAGGCGGCGCGTCGGTGAACAGCGCTGCCAGGGCGTCGCTGGGCCCCTTGTTGGACAGGTCGATGTTCCAGGCGATGCCGGTGCCGGCAACCACCTCTTCGAGCCCGTTGGTCTTGCTCACCACCAGGTCCGGCGCGGGCACCATGGTGTCGATATCTTCGTCGTAATTATCTTCCGGGTCGAGTTCGCGTTCGGCAAAAGCGCTATTGGCTTCCACGCGATAGACCAGCGAATCGGTCGCGTTCGCGAACAGCATCCCGGAAATGGTGTATTCCAGAACGCCGCCCGGCGCGATCTCGGCGGAATGGCCCCCGAGCTCGAGCTCGCCGTCGAGCGGGCACAGCGAACCGCGCTGGCGACCGAACACACCTATGCCCGAAGTATCGGACATCGCGTACAAGGCGCCGCCGGCCGACGGCAAGAAGACACCGTTCAGCCCTGCCAGGGCCGGCAACTCGCTTCCCGAGTACTGGCCGAGCAGGCGCGGCTCCGGCCCGTCGAGGCCGAACAGGTGGACCTGCTCGCTGCCCTCGGACGCGACATACAACCGTTGCTGGTTTTCGGCGTAGGCGAGCGCAATCGGCTCTACCATTTCAGCCAGGCCGTCGGTGCCGTTGGTGATGGTCCCGATCCGTTCCAGCACCGGCTCGCGCGCGGGGTCGAAGTCGAACTCCGTGACACTGTTGCCGCCGGCCGCGGCCACCAGCACGCGTTCGCCGATGGCGATCACATCGCTGGGCCGATCGAGTTCCGGCGCCGGGTCCGGCGGACCAAATGCGGAATTGAGGATCACCGCCGCCGGCGCCAGCGCGCCGGTCGACGCGTCGTGTTCGAACACCGACAGCGAGTTGTTGTCGGCCGCGGCGACCAGCAGGTAGCCTTGGCTCCAGGCCATCGAGACCACACCGTTGAGGCCGTCGACACCCGAATCGCCCTGGTTGACCTGGCCGGTGAAGCTGAGCGTGCCGTCTCCGTTGACGGCGAAGATCGCGATCGCATCATCGAGCGTGCCGGCGGCATACAGGAACCGATTGTTGGGGCCGAACGCCAGCTCGCCGACGCCGCCCAGGCCATCGACGCCGAACTCGCCGTCGCGGTAAACGGCCAGCGGTGTCAACAGGCCGGATTCGTCGTCTCTTTCGAACACCGAGATCGAATCGGATTCGCTGGCGGCCAGGTAGAGGAAGCGATCTCCACCGCCGAGCACAAAATCATTACCGCCCCGGATCGCCTGGGTACCCTCGCCGCCTTCGCGCAAGGTTTCGAGCGGGCTCAACCCGCCGGTGACCGAATCACGCTGGAACGCGACGATTGCCGGTGTGCCGCCGGCAATTCCGGCGCCGTAGGCGAATCGGCCATCACCCGTGACGATCAATGCAGTCGAAGTCGACAGCGGCGTACCGAGCGCCTGGGCCGGGCTGAGCAAGCCCTCGACCGGGAAGGCCTGGCACGACCACGATACGTCGAACATCGCTGGCGGAATCGCATCGGTGACCGCGACATCGCGCGCGAACGACGGGCCGATGTTGTCGACTGTTGCCGTGTAGGTCACCGGCGCGCCCGGTGTCGCCTCGGTCTGGCCGTTGTCGAGATCGACAACCAGGTTGATCCGCGGTGAAAGAACCGTGTCGTCGTCGGTCGCGCTGTTGTTGGCGATCACCGGGTCGGTCACGCCGCGGCCCGTGACCGTGGCCGTGTTGACCAGGCGGCCGCTGGCGTCCTCGCGCACCACGGCACTTGCCTGGTAGGTCACGCGGGCGCCGGCTTCGAGCGAAACCGCTTCGTCATTGATCGACCCGCTGCCGCTGGGCGTGCATTCGCCGGCCGGGCTCGCGGTGGGACTGCAGGTCCAGCTGATCGAACTGAACTTGTCGGGAAAGTCATCGACCACGGTCGCGTCGGCGACGTCCGAAGGGCCGTTGTTCTCGACGACGATCGTGTAGACCACGGTCTCCCCGGGAGCGACCCCGCCGAGGCCGTCGATGAGCAGATCCCGGAAATCCAGGGCACCTGTATTGGTCTCCGGAACGGCGGTGTGTTCACGCTCGAACGTCACCAGTGCGTTGTCGGTTTCCGACACCGCGTAGAGCTGGTCGCCGTCGCCCGGCAGCCAGACGTCGCGGGCGCCGTCGAGCCCGAGGACACTGCCTCCGGTCAGCGGCGCCGGGTCGCCGTTGGCGATGATGGCGGTAAAATCGAGCGTGCCGTCGGCGGCGACGTCGAAGCGCACCACACCGTCCGCCGCCGCGGCAGCCACGTAGAGATGGGCGCCGTCCGGGCTCAGCCGCATGCGGCTTGCGCCGGCCAGGCCGGTGGTGCCACCGGTGCCGTCCTGCTTGAATTCCACGAAGGCCAGCTCGCCGGTGGTCACGTCGCGCGAGAACAGTGCCAGCGTGCCTTCATCGGCGCCGAGCACCCAGACCCAGGCGCCGTCTTCGCTGACCACGACATCGGTGGCCCCGGCCAGCCCGGCAATCGAGCCGCCGTTGCTGTAACTGGCGACGAAACCAAGGGTGCCGAATTGCGAACTGCCGGTGCTGATGTTGCGCTCGAACGCGACGATACTCTGGTCGTCCGGCGAAACCGCATAGACGCTGCGACCGTCGGGCGAGACTGCCAGCGCGACCGGGCCGGTCAGGTTGTTCACGCCATTCGTGCCGTTTTGCTGTGCGCCCAGGAACGTCACCTCGCCGAAGTTTTCAGATCCCGGGTCGGCATCGCGGTCGAACGCGGCGATCGAATTCTCGAGCTCGCCGACCACGTAGACATGTTCGTCGTCGGGGCTCACCGCAACGTCGATCGCGCCGCCAATGCCGGTGACACCCAGCACGCCGTTGGATTCGACTTCGGCGAAAGCGAGACTGCCGTCGCCCGGATCGCGGTCGAGCACCACCAGCGAACTGTCGACAGGGCTGACCGAATACAGATGGAGTCGATCGCCGGACAGCGCGAGCGCATTCACTTCGGACTGTCCGTCGGTGATCACGCCTTCAAAGTTGATCCGGCCGTGCGCTTCGGTGCCGGGGTCGTCGATGCGCGAGAACACGCCGATCGAATCGTCATCGGTCCCGGCCGTATAGAGGGAAGTCCTGGTACCGACCAGCGCCGAGACGCCAGCAAGACCGTCGAACTCGGCCCGGCCGTCGTCCTTGGTAATGCTCAGATCGGCGGTGACCTGAACGACGTCGGTGTCCTCGCCGCTGTCGTTGTCGGGTTCTGGATCGGTACCCGGTGGCGTCGAGACGCTCACGAAATTCTCGACCTCACCCGCAGCGTCGGCGGCGACCGTTGCGGTGACCTCGAAGTTGACGCTTCCGCCGACTGCAATATCGATGGGGATTGCATCGAGCTCTCCGGTGCCGCTGACCGGGCATATCGAATCGTTGCTGCGGGCGAACCATGCGATTCCGGCCTGCAACGTGCCTGCCACGTAAACACGCCCGAGATCGTCGTCAATGGCCAGCCCGCTGGCCCCGTCGAGTCCATTGACAAAGCTGCTCTGGTTCGACAGCACGCCGCCGAAACGCAGCGAGCCGTTGTCTGGATCGCGCAGGAACCAGGTCACCGCGTCGCTGGTCTGGCCGGTGACGTAGACGTGCAACCCGTCGGCACTGATTGCAATCCCGCGAGGGGACAGCAAGCCGGTTACGCGGTCTACGCCCTGGATGGTTTCCGAGACGGTCGTCAGACGACCGTAGTCGGTCGATCCCGGATCGTTGTCACGGGCAAGCGCAATGATGCGATCGGCCGCGCTGCTGGCGACATAAACGTGCCGTCCGTCCGCCGACAAGGCGCCGGCGGCGGCGCCGGACAGGTCGACGTCCAGGGCGTTGGCCGTTTGCTCGGCAGCCCAGGACATTTCTCCGGAGTCCGCGTCGATATCGAAGCGCGCGATTGCCCTGGCCGTTGCCGAAATCGCATACAGGTGGGCACCGTCAGCGGACAGCAGCAACGCCTCGACGCCATCGAGCCCGCTGACGACACCACCGATGTCGCCCACGTCGTCGACGCCGTCGCGCTCGCTTTCGACGAACGAAAGCAGGCCGGTCGTGGTGTCACGGGCGAACAGCGCCACGGCGTCGTCGTTGGTCCCGGCCACGTAAAGCGACGCGCCGTCGGCGCTCAATACGATGTCGGCGGCCTGGTCCAGCCCGGTGAATCCGTCGATGGTCTGCTCGACAAACAGCTGCGGGTTGCCGCTGCCGTCATCGGCGATGGAAAACACGCTGAGGGCGTCGTCGGTTCGGCTTGCGACATAGATGAATCTGCCGTCGCTGCTGGCCGCGACGGCGCGCGCACCGGCCAGGCCGGTTACCGGTTCGCCGGCCAGCGTCTCGCCGTCGGCAACACGCGTCAGGAACGTCAGCGCACCGTCGACCGGATCGCGGGCGAACAATGCCAGCGCGTCGTCGATGACGCTGGCACTGGCCAGCATCGCCGGAAGCGGCCCGTCGCCGTCGGGGTCGGGCACGGGTACCAGGTCCGCCACGCCCTCGAGCCCCAGGTCCGGCGGGGCGGGCTCGCCTTCGACCGGCGTTTCCTCGATGATGCTGTTGCCGAAAGTCAGGGCGCCGGAACTGCTCGCGGTACAACTCCACGTAACGCTGTCGGGCTCGAAATCCGGGTTGTCTACAAACAGGTCGCTGACGGTGACCGGAAAATCGGCGCCGTTGGCCAGGTTGCTCGGCCCGAGGTTGGTAATCTCGATGTCGTAGGTCACCGGCTCGCCGGCGGTCACGGATACTTGTTCATTGGTCTTGACGACGGCCAGGTCGGCCCTGGGCACCAGCGTCGTCTCGTCGTCATCGGAATTATTGGTTTCATCAGGATCGTCGACGCGAGCCGGCAACGAAACGCTTGCGGTATTGGAAAGCACACCGATCGCATCGGGCCGGATATCGCCGGTGACCCGGTATTCCAGCGTGCCGCCGTTGCCGATGACCACCGTGTCGTCGATTGCGCCGCTTCCCCCGGCGGTACATACCGAGCCGATTCCGAGCACGAACGAACTGACGGCGCGATCGTCGAAGCCCGCCGTGTATACGTTGAGCGCGTTGACGGCGAGCGCATAAATGTTGTCCAGCCCTTCGACGCCGTCGACGCCGTCGCGGCGCGTCTCGATCAGCGACAGCTCGCCGTAGCCCTCGCTTCCGCTGTTGAGATCCCGGTCGAATGCCAGCAGGGCGGAGTCGAACTGCGCGGCCACGTAGACGCGTTTGCCGTCGGGGCTGACTTCGATGTCGCGCGGGCCGTTCATGAATTCGATCGGGCTCGATGAATCCGTACCGTCGTCGAATTGGCGGTTCTCGAACACCACCTCGCCGAAGTTCGAGCTGGCCGGATCGGTGACGCGGCGGAACAGGCTGATCGAATCGGTGTTCTGCGCGACCAGGTAGACATGGTCGCCGTCGGGCGATGCGGCCACGGCCATGGGCCTGTCCCCGACGCCGATTCGGGCGAGCTGGCGCTGCCGGAGCAAACCGAAATCGGGCTCGGTGACGTCGGACTCGCGGTCGAAGACCACCAGCGAATCGTCGGTGTCGGCAACGGCAAAGACCTGGTCGCCATCCGGGCCGACCGTGACATCGCGCACGCCGTCGAGGCCGGCAAAACTGGAATCGCCGCCGTTCGCCGCGCCGACATAGACGAACGATCCGGACAGTGATCCGTCTTCGGCCGCGGGCCGGCGCTGGAAGACCGCGACGGCGTCGTCGAAGCCGCCGGCCACGTACAGGTGCGTGGAAGTGTCGTCCATCGCGAGACCGCGTGCGCCGCCAAGCCCGACGATCTCCGAACCGTCGGACAAGTCGCCGTTGAAGTGCGCCTCGACGAAGGCCAGGTCTCCGTTTTCGGCCCGCTTGAATATCGCGATCGAGTTGCCGCGTTCGCTGGAAACGACCACCGACTTGTTGTCGGGGCTGACCAATACGTATTCGGGCTCGCTCATTCCGGAGACACCGCCAATGCCGTTGAACCAGGTATTGCGATGCGTCAGATGACCGCCACCCGTGGTCGCATCGGCGTTGCGATCGAACGCGGTCAGCGCGCCGTTGCCCAGGTTCACGGTGTATACGGTGGCGCCGTCGGGGCTGACGACGACGTCGGTCGGCGAAAGCAGTCCGTCGCCGGGCACGTCGTACTCGAGATCGGTCTCGATGAATGCAAACCGCGGGTCGGGTGCGCGGCGGGCGTAGACCGCGAGCGGCCTATCCGAGTCCATTTTGCCATTCAGCGAACTGACCAGTAGATGGCGCCCGTCGCTGGTGACATCGATATCGACGGGATTATCCTCATCGGATGGGAGCGACATCCCCTCTCTCAACAGGCCACTGTTGAGATCCCGGCGGAAGTAATGCACACGGTTATTGGCAGCCGATACCGCCAGCACGTGCTCTCCGTCCGGCGCGATGTCGACGGCACTGGGTGTGTCGACCTGCTCGGACACCACGTCGCCAAAAGCACGATTGCCGTCATCATCGGCATCGCCGTATTCCACGGCGGCGATACTGTTGGCGCGTTCCGCAGCCAGATACAAATCTCCCTGGTCGTTCTCACGATCGGCAAAAAGCACCATGTCGGCGGCGCTGTCGAGCGCTGCATCGTTGCTTGTATCAAGCAGCGACAGGCGCCCGATCGGGGTGCCCATGGAATCGTCGGTATTGATCGAAAACATTGCCAAATCGCTGCCCGATGTCGCGGCCACGAACAGCAGGTTGGCGGCCCTGTCGATGGCCACCGGACCGGGGTCGACGGGCACGTCGGTGGACTGCGCCGATTCGAGGAATTCCGCTAGTCCCGATCCGGCGCTGCGCTGGTAGATCTTCAGTTCCCCGGTACCGCCAGTGACGAACACGTTATCGATGCTGACGCCCAGCCGCCGCGGCAGCGCGGGAATCTCTTCGCTGACCGCGCCGTTGAACGACAGCGTGCCGAAATCGCCGGAGGCCGGGTTGGTTTCGCGACCGAACACGGTAATCGCGGGCACGCTGGCGGTTTCGCTGTCCGCCGCCGGGTGGGAGAGCACGTAGACATGGCGGCCGTCGGGGCTCATCGCGATATCGACCGGGTTCTCCATGTTCTGGACGGTATTTTCACCATTGGTCTCAAAACCGATAGCCACCATGGACCCGAACCCTTCGCCCGGAACATTGTTGCGCTGGTAGACGAGGATTCGATTCGCATCCGGTATCAACTGGTAGGCATGATTGCCGTCCGGGCTGTCGACCAGCCTCCGGGCAGCGCTCGTCGAAGGGCCGGCCGACTGGATGAACGACAGATCGCCGGGTATCGGCGTGGTCGCCTCGCAGCTCCAGGCGACGTTTTCCAGTTCGGGTGGGAATTGATCCTCGACCTTCGCGCCGAACACTGGATCGCCGGAATTGCGCACTTCGATGGTGTAGCGGTGCTCGGTGCCCGGCGTGGCCGTATTGGGGTCATCAATGTTATCGGTGTTGGTGATCGACAGGTCGGCCGTGGCGGACAGGCTGGAGGAAATGGACGCCCGTTCTGTCTTGCCGTTGAACGTGGCAGTCGCCTCGTTGGTGATCTCGCCCTCGGCGTCGTCGGTCGTCGTCACGTCCACCTCGAAGGCGATCGTTCCGTCGATGCCGATATCGGCCGTGGCGTTGAGCGCTCCGCTGCCTGCGGCCGCATCGCAGCTGGTATTGGCGTCCGGGTTGGCCGCTACCATGCAGACCCAGGTCGCGGTAGATGCGTCGAGGTTTACGTCGTTCAACAGGTCCTCGACCTCGACACCGGCGGCAACGCTCGGGCCGGCATTGGAGATCTCGATGCGGTATTTCAGCTCGAACGGCGCGCTCTCGTTTTCCTCGTCGTCGTCCTCGAGCTCCTTGGTGATCGACAGGGCCGCCTCGCTGACCACCTCGGTGTCTTCATCGCTGTCTGTATTGTTTTCGGGCCTGGAGTCGTCCACCTCTTCGGGCAACGTCGCCGTGGCCGTATTCGACAGCGTTCCGGTGGCTTCGGGCGCCAGGGTTCCGGTGATCGTGAACTCCACGCTCGACTTTCCGGGCAGGTCCACCAACTGATCAAGCGCGTTCTCGGAGACCGGATCGGTAGCCCCGGCAAGCCCGCACTGGCTGGTGCCACTGTTGCAACAAGCGCTGTTGGTTGCGCTGCATTGCCATTCGACCGAGCCGGCGACGAAACCGGCCTCGATCGTGTCACCGTGTATCGGAAAAACGTCCTCGACGCGTACACCGTCGACCGCCTGGCCGCCCGTATTCTCGACAAGGACCGTGTAGGTATGCGACTCGCCGGCCACGGCACTCTTCTGGCTGTTGTCCTTGTTGTCGCCGTCGTACTTGTGGACGACCACGTCGGTGGCGATCACCACGTCGGTGGTGTCACTGGCCGATGCCCCTGGAGCCAGGTCCAAGACGAGATCACTGGTGGCGATCTCGGCCGTGACGGTATTGGTGAGCACGGTGTCGTCAGCCGCGCTGGAACTCAAGCGCACGTACGACCGAATGATTGTGCTGCTGCCGGCGGAAAGCCGAAGCTGCTGATTCGATATATTACCGAGGATTGTTTCGACGTCCACACCGTTCGGACAATTCCCGGGATCGTATTGGCCGGGCTCTCCGTTGTCGGATGGACAGACCTCCGAGCATGGCCGTGCCGTATCGCCGCACTCCGCCGGGTCTGCCGGATCGCCCAGCAACTGCTGGTCAAAGGTATCGCTGACCAGCACGCCGGAATCATCGGGCGCGTTGCCGATATCGCTGGGGCCCAGGTTCTTCACGGTGATTTGATAGTCGAAAGTTTGACCGGGACCCACGATGTCCAGCCCGTCGGTCTTGGAGACTTCCAGCTTGGCCTGGCGAGAGATCCCGAGGGATGCGGTACGGGAATTGTTGCTGGAATCGTCGTCGGGTGTCGCGGAGGTTACCTCCGCCTGCAATTCGAGCGGGTCGGCCAATGCGTCGCTGGCGAAATCCAGCTCGAGCACGATATTGACGCTGGTATCGGCGGCCGCCGACACAACCGTCGAGATATTTCCGGTGCCGCTGACCGGGCTGCAGGCCTCAAGCGGCTCGCATCTCAGGCGCGCCTCCGAGACTTCTACCGGCAGGGTCAATTGCAGCGTCGCGTCATCGACATCGGACGGTCCGCCGTTGGCCACGACAAGACCCAGCACGCTGCCGAACCCGTTGTCGGCCGTGCCGCCGGGCGTATAGGTGGTCGGATTATCGTCATTGAAAGCGACCGACAGATCCGCCTGCGCCAGCGGCACCGCGGCGCTGCTCTCGTCGTTGCCGTTGTTGATATCGTCAACGCTCGAGTCAATGCTCACTCGCGCCGTGTTTACAAGCGGATCGGCGTCCGCGTCCTCTTCATAGAAGACCTCCAGCGTGAATTCGAGCGAGTCACCGGTGGCAAGATCGAAGGTCTCATCTTCGGCCGTGAGATCCCCATTGCCGTCGGGCGGACAAATGCTGCGCGCGGCTAGGGAGGCGTCGCAGCTCCAGTTGCCGATGGTCATTCCGGTCGGGGCCTCGTCGACCAGGTTGACGTCGAGGGCGTCGGACCGGTCGGGCGCGGCGGCGTTGGCGACGGTGACGGTGAATTCGCCGTTGCTTCCGGGCACGTAGTCCGGGTCGTCGGTGGTCTTGTCCACCGAAACATCCGCCGTCGGAGTCTCATCAAAATCCGCTTGTGCGTCCAGATTCTCGGAACCATTGCTGCTCTGAATAAAGGCCTGTGCCCGGAGCGGGTCGTCGTCCAGGCCCATGTCGTAGTCAACGGTCAACAACCAGGTGATCGATCCGCCGGCGGCGATCTCGTTGGGCTGGGTCTGCAGTTCATCGTTGTTGTCGACCGTGGCGTCGCAGATCGTCCCCTCGCCGGTCGTCGTGCAACTGGCCGCCGTGACCGTAGCGCCGGCCGGAAAAGAGGTTTCGACCCGCAGATCAGTTTCCGCGTCAGTCCCGGTATTTTCGACCACGATCGCCCAGGTTCCCCGCAGGCCGGGCGTGTAGTCCGGCGGCGCGGTGAACGCAGAATTCAACTCGACAGCGGCGAGTGCGGGCATTCCCGCCAGCAGGGCGATTGCGAGAAACGCCCCCGTCCAGGGGCGGCTCGTCAGGTGAAACCGCGACTCATTCACTCTGATCATCTTTGCTCGCCCTCTCAAACTTTTTTTTCTCCACTTCGTCCACGCCTTCGCGCTGCTCCAGCATGGCCTCGAGCGTCGACAGCTCATCGAGCAACCCTTTCGAGGGCTTGCAGTCGCCGCTGTCGTCCGGCGGCGCGCTGTCGGCGCGTTTTTTCATGAATAAATTCTGGATGACGTCGGCGGGGGGCGCTCGACCGGATGGTGCAAACACCCGGCCGCATGATGCAAACCCGTATAATTTCCATGATGCTAGCCAAGGTTTTTGCTTTTAGACGAAAGCATTTCGCCGTTTTTCTGCTGCTCGCCGCGGTCACGTCGGCCGCGGCCGAAGTCGAGGTCGCCCCCGGCTGGTCGGTGCTGCAGTGGGGCGTGGAAGACGGCCTTCCGGTCAACTCCATCAACGAGATGGTCCAGGACGAGGCCGGCTACATCTGGCTGGCCACCATGGACGGCCTGGCGCGGTTCGACGGGCAGAATTTCAGGGTCTTCGACTCCGGGACCCATCCGGGCCTGGGCAGCAATCGACTGACCCGCCTCGAATACGACGACGGTGCGCTGTGGCTGCTGTCCGAAGACAATCGCCTGGTGCGATACGCCGATGGCGCTTTCGCGCGACTCGGCGTCGCCGACGGACTGCCCGACGACCGCGTGACTCTCCTGGAGCGGGCTGATGACCGATGGTGGGTGGGCACGACCGCCGGCGCGGCCTGGTGGGATGGAGAACGATTCCGGGCGCTGGATCCGAACCTGTGGTCCGAGCACACCCATGCGATCCTGGGCGACGCCGACGGCGGGGTGTGGCTGGCTTCGCGAAGCGGCCGAATGGCGCGTTGGCAACGGGGCCGTCTGGAGGCGATCGCCGACATCGATGAGCCCATCTTCACGCTCGCATCCGATCCCGTCGAGGGCGTCTGGCTGGGCCACCGCAGCGGCGCCTCGCATTGGCACAAGGGCCAATTGAGCCCGCTGGCCGTTGCGCCGGAAACGCTCGAAGATGTCATTCGCATCGAGTTCGGAGCCGACGGCAGCCAGTATCTGCAAGGCAGTATCACGCTGTGCCGATACCGCGATGGGCAACTCGACGTTTTGACCGAGGCTCTTTATCGCTCGGGCAACGAGCCGATGCTGCTCGACCTTCCCGGCACCAGCGAGTTCCTGGTCAACATGGGCACGGGACTGAGCAAGGCCGGGCAACGGATTTTCCGCGGCCCGGCGCGCATCGACGATTTGCTGGTCGACCGCGAGAACAATATCTGGGTCGCAACGGCCGGGGCCGGGCTGTACCGTTTGCGAACCAACCCCCTGTCGCATTACCTGGCCCACCCGGAACTGGGCAGCAACCCGGCCTACCCGATCACCACCGACGCGCAGCAGCAAATCTGGGTCGGCACCGGCGGCGCGGGTTTCTTCATTCTCGATGGCGAGGGCCAGGTACTCGACGAGCCCAGCGGCGACCAGCCGATGGACATGGTCTATTCGCTTCTACCGCCCATCTCGCCCGGCGAAGACGCCTGGATCGGCGGCCTGGGCCTGCACCGCTGGCAGGCAGGCGAATTCTCGCAACAAGGTATTCCGCGTCGATTGTCACTGGCCATGGTTTATGCGCTGTACCGCGACCGTGGCGGTGTCGTCTGGGCTGGAACACACAACAACGGACTCTGGCGCCTTGCCGACGGGCACTGGCAACCGGTCCGCATGGCGAAAGAATTGGCTGGCGCACGGGTTCGCGTAATGCTTGAAGACCACCTCGGCACGCTGTGGATGGGCACCAACGGCGGCGGACTGCTGCGCCGGACCGGCGACGGCTTCGAACGCATCGGGCCGCAACAGGGTCTGCCCAGTCGGCTGGTGCGGGCCTTGCACCTGGACAAACACGGTCATCTCTGGGTTGGAACGGAGACTCACGGCCTGTGCCGGATCGGCAACCCCGAAGGCGTCACCGATATGCTGGACGTCGCCTGTATCGACCGCAGCCACGGCCTCTTCCACCACGGCATTCACCAGATCCTCGAAGATGACAGCGGCTACCTGTGGCTAAGCTCAAATCGCGGGATCTTCAGGGTCGAACAGTCCGCACTGGAAACGGCGCTCGACGCTGTCGCATCAGGACGGAGCGGCCGGTTTCTGGGACCTGCAACCTTCGTCGATGTGGACGGACTCCCCAACCGCGAAGCCAATGGCGGGGTGCAATCGGCCGGGACGATCGGTCCCGACGGACGCCTGTGGTTTCCGACCATGTCCGGGCCGGCAGCGATCGACCCGGATCGCATCGGACAGCACCGGATCGAACCTGCCGCCGTCCTGGAAGACATCGGTTCCGGCGACCGGCTGTGGTCGCCGCAAACATCAACCATCGACCTGCCAGCCGGTCAAAGAGACGTCGGTTTCCGCTTCACTGCGCCGAGCTTCGTTTCTCCGCGCAATCTTCAGTTCGAATACCGTTTGAAGGGTTATGAGGAAGACTGGCGTGGTCCTGTCGCGAGTCGCCAGGCTGCGTACACCAACCTGCCACACGGTGAATACACTTTTGAAGTCAGGGCGCGTGTCGGCGCGGGGGCGCCGGGCGCGGCGACGGTGCAATCGCTGCTGATCCCGCCGAAACTCGTCGAGCGGGTTTCCTTCTATGCCGTCATTGCCTTGCTGTTGCTGGGACTGGCCGCATGCGCCTTGCGGATCCGGGAGAAACGCAACAACGCTGAACGCGAACGCCTGAAGACCGAGGTTGCCAGCCGAACGGCCGAACTCAATCACGAGAAAAGCGAGGCCGTCCTGGCCCGCGACGAAATCAGTCGCCAGGCCGAGCGGCTGCGCAAGCTCGATCGAGAAAAGCGGGCATTCTTCGCCAATATCAGCCACGAGCTCAGAACTCCGTTGACGCTGCTGCTCGGCCCGCTCGACCATTACCATGACAGCCCGGAGGACCTTGCGGAACAGGCGCCGCTGATGCGCAGAAACGCCCACAGGCTGAATCGCCTGGTCGAGCAGTTGCTCGACCTGCAGCGGATCGAAGGCGGTCAACTCCGGATTTCTCCCGAACTGCACGACCTGGCCGCCTGGACGGAATCGCTGATCGAACTCTTCCGACCGCTGGCGGCACAACGCCGAATTGGAATGCGGCTCGAACAGCCGGACGAAGGACTGCTTGCCTGGTTCGATCGCGAACAGATGGAAAAGGTAATGGGCAACCTGCTCTCGAACGCGATTCGGTACTGCAGCACCGGGGACCGGATTTGCATCCAGCTGAAGCAGTACGCGGGGACAGCGCAAATCCGGATCGAGGACACCGGCCCGGGCATTCCCGCCCAACACCTGCCGAACCTGTTCGAACGCTTTTATAGGGCGGTCGAATCGGGCTCGCCCATCGAAGGCACCGGTATCGGCCTGGCATTGACCCGCGACCTGGTTCAGTTGCACGGCGGCGACATCCGCGTCGAGAGCGAACTGGGAAAGGGCTCGGCGTTCACGCTGCACTGGCCGGCAAGAGCGGACGCAGGCCACCTGGATCCAGCGAAGGCCCCGGCCCGACATGACCGACTCCCCACTCAGAGCGAGAAGCAATCGCAGGCTGCGGCCGAGGAAAACCTGAGGCGACTGCTGCTGGTCGACGACAACCCCGACATCCGGGAATGGTTGACACAAAGCCTGGGCGGGGTGTTCTCCGTGGTCACGGCCAACGACGGGATCGAGGCATTGAAGCGCATCGACGAAGCGCTACCCGACCTGATCATCAGCGACTGGATGATGCCGAACATGGACGGAATCGAGTTGCTCGCAGAACTGGAAAAGCGTGCGGACTGCAGCGGCCTGCCGATCATCATGCTGACCGCGCGCGGCGACATCGGCGACCGCATCGACGCCTACCATGCCGGCGCAATCGCTTACGTTGCAAAGCCGTTCAATCTCGATGTTCTGCGCGCGCAGATCGACAGCATCCTCGAACAGCAGCAGCGCCTGCGAAAGCGACTTGCCCAGGAAGCCGCAGCCGGCCGGACCGAGACACCGGCAGAGATTGTCGAATCCAGGTTCTCCCGCCAGGTCAATGAAGCAATCGATCTCCATATGCACGATCCGGGATTCGGCGTGGAACAGCTCGCAATCGAACTGAACATGGACCGCAGCGTCCTGTTCCGCAGAACCCGGGACGAATTCTCGGCCACGCCGTCGGAGCTGTTGCGCGAAAGGAGGCTGCAAGTCGCGCATGACCTGCTGCGCCGGCGCGAAGGTAGCGTCAGCGAGGTTGCTTACGCGGTCGGTTTCGGCAGCGTCGACGGCTTCAGCCGCGCGTTCAGACGCAAGTACAAGGCTCCACCCTCGCGCGTGGACACCGCGCCTGACCGGACCGCGAGCGCGGACTGAGCCCGCCCTCGCGCTGGGTTGTCCAGAGGTTCCTGTGACAATGCAGGCACAATGAACGCATGAACACAACCGATTCGAACAGCCAGGC
>JAWLEW010000077.1:0-3823 GCA_041685925.1 Wenzhouxiangellaceae bacterium
TACGGCAGCAGCGGCCGGTAGCGCTCGGACACGCCGGGGAAGGGCACGATGACGTCGAAGTGCTGGGCCCCGTCGATCTCCCAGTAGCGCAGCTGCCCGGCGCCGTTGCCGCGGGCCGCCTCGACGTAGGGGCGCGAACTGAACGCGGCCGGGATCAGGCCGTCCTGGCGGCCGTGCAGGATCAGCACCGGGATGTCGGGCAGCTCGGCCGAGGCGTAGGTCGCCTGCAGCGCTGAACGCAGCGCGGCCGGTTGTGCGCCGTCGCCGCTCCACAGTTCGCGCAGGCAGACCAGGGCCGGAAAATCCGGGTCCTGCGCATTGTCGATCGCGCGCGGATCGATCCACTCCAGCCCGGCGCCGGGCACCACGCCGGTCGACGTTGCCCACCACATCTCGCGCTGTACCTCGCCGGCCGGCTGCGGCCGGCCGTCCTCGCCGGTGGCGGCAACGCCAAGATCGCACGGCATCGCGTCGACCGGTGTGCCGAGGTAGGCCGAGGCGTACATGGCCGCGACCGAGCGCCATACGTCCAGCGTCGTGTTTACCGCCGCCTGCTCCAGGGCGCCGGTTTCGAAGCCGGTAGCCTCCAGCGCCGCGCGCGCCGCCGCCGGTGCGGGTTCGTCGATGATGCCGGCCGCATGCAGCGCGGCGCAGCGCCGCTCGCCGGCCGGCTGCAGCGCGGGATTGCCGAACGGCAGCGTCACGAGCCAGTCGGCGTCGGCCAGCAGGCAGGGCTGCAGCAGCGCGGCCTCGGTGGCGTAATCGTAGAGGTGCCGTGCACCCGGCGCGCTCACGTTGGGCGCGGCCACCACGGCGGCGTCGAACAGGCCGGGCTCGGCCTGCTCCAGCGCGCGCAGCGCCGCGCCGCCGCCGTTGGAAATCGCCGCGGCGATCACGCGCACGCGCTCGGGCGTGAAGGCGGCGGCATCCGGAAACGCCTCGGCCAGCATGTCCAGACCGAAGCGCGCCGCGACGATGGTGTGCCGGCCCCAGTCGGCCTCCGGGTTGTCGCCGGAGTGGGCGTGCGGCACCGAGACCAGCGGAGACGGCGCGGGACCCGGGGCGAAGCCCAGCGGCTGTTCGCCGCGCCCGGCGCGCGTGCCGTCCAGCGCCACGCCGGTGTCGGCGGCGTGGTCGAACAGGTCGGTCCCGGCGCCCTTGTCGGTCAGCACCAGCGCGCAGCCGCGCGGCAGGGCCCACGGCCCGGCGACCGGCAGTCCGCCGTAGACCCCGCGCGAACCCGAGGCCGGCGCGACCACCAGGCACGGATTGCCCGGGTCGAAGGAGTCGGGCAGCTGCAGCAGCACGCGGAATGGTTGCTCGGCCGAAGGCAGCCGGGCGAACGCCTGGAATTCGCGGCCGGGCACCTCCGGCAGCGTTGCCGCGTCATCGAAGCCGCCGGTGGCGGTCAGGTCGACCAGGCCCTGGTAGTTGCTGTGCACGGCCAGCCGGCGCAGCAGCGCGTCCTGGTCCATCGCGCTGTCGCTCAACTGCGGCGCCGGCCCGCGCAGCCCGCCCAGGCCCAGCCCCGCGCTCAGCAGGTCGTCGCCGTCGCGGTGGATCGTCTCGCGCACTTCGGAGGCGAGCGCGCCGGGCCGCGGGGCCGGCGCCCGGTCGGATTCGTCGGGAGCCTGGTCGGCGCAGGCGGCGAGCATCAGTGCGCTGAACGCGCCGGTCAGTCGGGATGGGGTCACGCGCGGTTCCTGGTCGTTGAATCGGCCTGAATGTAGCACCGTTGGCCGTGCGCACGCGATGGACTTTGGTACAACGCCGGCATCCGGCGTAACATGCCGTCGGGTCCATGCACGCGCCGCCACGATGACGCGAGTCGTAATCGCCGATGATCACCCGCTGTTCCGCAGTGCGCTGAAGCTTGCGCTGGACGCCTGCGTGGATGCCGCAGACGTGCTCGAGGCCGAGGACCTGGACCGGACCCGCGCGCTGCTCGCCGAGCGCGACGACATCGATCTGTTGCTGCTCGACCTGCACATGCCGGGCAGCAACGGGTTGACCGGGCTGGTCGGCATCCGCTGCGAATTTCCCGAAGTTGCCGTGGTCGTGATCTCGGCCAACGAGGACCCGGGTGTGATCCGCCGCGCGCTGGATCACGGGGCGGCCGGATTCATCCCCAAGAGCTCGGGGCTGGAGGTGCTGACCGAGGCGATCAACGCGGTGCTGGATTGTCGCACCTGGGTGCCGCCCCACCTG
Source organism: Wenzhouxiangellaceae bacterium (assembly GCA_041685925.1). Classification (GTDB taxonomy): domain Bacteria; phylum Pseudomonadota; class Gammaproteobacteria; order Xanthomonadales; family Wenzhouxiangellaceae. Next base: position 2,209 of record JAWLEW010000077.1, read on the forward strand.
CACCGCTCGGTGGCGGCAGTGGATGCCGGGGATCGCGAGCTGGCCGGGCGGATGTCGCGCCTCACCCCGCAGCAGTTTCGGGTGCTGCAGATGGTCGCCGAGGGTCGGCTCAACAAGCAGATCGCCGACCGGCTGGGCATCCAGGAGCGCACCGTCAAGGCCCACATGAGCGAGATCTTCGCCAAGCTCGAGGTGCGCAACCGGACCCAGGCCGGCGTCGCGTTCAGGCGCCTGGAACTGCTGGATCCGAGCACGATCCACGACTAGCGCAGCTGCGCCTGCGCGAGGTCGGAAGGGTCGTAAATCGATTCTCCCAGCCGTCCGGCCGGGTTGCCGGTCAGGCCGTCGGGCGCGTGCTCATCCGGCCGCCGAAAAGGCTTTCGACAGCATGCCGATCATGATCAGCACGGCGGCGGCGTAGAGTGCGGCGAGCACATCGTCGAGCATGATGCCGAATCCGCCGTGAACCTTCTCGTCCAGCCAGTCGATCGGCCAGGGCTTGATGACGTCGAAGAAGCGAAACGCGACGAATGCCGCCAGCCACCAGGCCCAGTGGAACGGCACCAGCGCCAGCACCAGCCAGATCCCGACGAACTCGTCGAACACGATCCCGCCGTGGTCGTGGACGCCGAGGGCCTGGGACGCCTTTTGACAGATCGGGATTCCGGCCAGGAACGCGAGTCCGACCAGGCCCAGCGCCGCCCATATCGGAATTCCGGCCAACGGCAGCGCCACCAGCATGCCGACCAGGGTGCCGGCCGTGCCGGGCGCGAATGGCGCCAGGCCCGAACCGAAGCCGAAGGCCAGAAACCCGACCGGGCTCTGCATGGCCACCTGAATCAATGCCTGCGGGTCCGGGTCGACGTTGTCGTTCATGATGAAATCCGTTGCGGGCGCCGGCGGACAGGGCGATCATCATACCCGCCGATACGCTGCGTTTCCGCGTCCCGGCCGGCGCAGTCTGGATGAAGCGCCGGCCCGAAACGCCTCAACCGAAATGATCCCAGCCGGATCCGGCGGCTTCGACGACGTTGCCCCCGGCGTCCCGGCATTCGATCCGGCCCGAATCGGTGATGCGGCCGATCTCGGTCAGTTCGATTCCGCCGATCGAAGCGGGCCATTCCGCGTTTTCGTCCACCAGCGCCAGCAGCTCGTAATCGCCGCCGGAAAACTGCAGCCGCCAGCGCTTGCGCGGGTCGGGCACGGCTTCGGCCAGCGCGCTCGAGGTCGGCAACCGGTCGCAGCGAATCTCGGCGCCGAGTTCGCCGGTCAGGTGCGCAAGGTCGGCGAGCAGGCCGTCGGAGATGTCGATCATGGAGTTTGCAATCCCGGCCAGTTCGCGGCCCGCGGCAATGCGCGGTGTGGGCTTCAACAATCTTTCCCGCAGCGGATCGCCCACGGGTCTTTCGAGTTTCAGGCCGGCGGCCGCGTCGCCGACCGTGCCGGTCACCACGATGCGCTGGCCGGGCCGGGCCCCGCTGCGGGTCGCGAATTTTCCTGCGGGCACTTCGCCCATCGCGGTCACGCCGATGTTCAGCGGCCCGCGCGCGATATTGCCGCCGACCAGCGCGCAGTCGTGTTCGGCCGCCAGCGCCAGGAACCCGTCGAGGAAAGC
>JAWLEW010000077.1:3923-7774 GCA_041685925.1 Wenzhouxiangellaceae bacterium
AGGTCCGGCGGCATCCGGCTGCTGATCAGGTTGCCGTCGACGACGACTTCCTCGTCGACCCAGTTGCCGCCGGCATTGACCATGTCGTCGCGGATCGAGGCGAATGAAGTCACGCGCCGGTCGCGGATGATGTCGGCCGAAACCGCCATCCAGCCGGCATGGCAGATCCAGGCGACCGGCTTGTCCTGGGCGTGCATGTCGCCGACGAATTCGACCATGGCCCGGTTGCGCCGCATCCTGTCCGGCGCCATGCCGCCGGGAATGACGACTGCGTCGAAATCGTTGGCATGGACATCGGCCACGTCGGCGTCGACGTCGACCATGTAGCCCTTCTCGCTGGCGTACCGGTCCTTGCCCGTGCCGAGCACGCTGACGCTGGCGCCGGCTTCGATGAACCGCAGGCGCGGATAGTGCAGTTCCAGTTCCTGGTAACCGTCTTCGGCCAGGATCGCGATCTTCTTGTCGGACATTGGCATGGTGGCACCTTCGCTCGGTTTCGCGTTCATTATTGCAGAAGCGGCTTGCCGTTTTCACTCATGCCCGGCGCGTCGATCGAACGGACCATGCCGGCCCAGCCCTGGCGCGCGCGACCGCCGCCGGACCCATCGTCAGCCAAGACGGTAGCGGTGAATCAGGCGTTCGTTCTTGCGCGGCCCGGTCACGCGCCAGAGCATGTCGAAGCCGTCTTCGGCTAGCTTCAGCGTCGCTTCGTAACGGTCGGCGCCGCAGTGGTGCGGCTCGACGCCGACCAGGCCGGCCCCGGCCGGTCCGATGCGCTGCGGGCGCAGTTCCACGAGCCGCGTCCCGCCCGCCGGGCCGTGGCGGCGGTGCGCCAGCAGGATCCGCTCGGGTTCTACCGTCCAGCGCAGCAGGTTGCGAAACGCGAGCGTCGCGCGGCCGTTTTCGGCCTCGAAGCGCCCGCTTTCCTCGAAATCGATGCCGCCGTCGGCGGCGTGCGCCACCCGGACCCGCCCGCGGCCCCGGCCGGCCCAGCCGCTGGCGGTCGCCGAACGCGCCTCGATCGACAGCAAGGCGATCCGGGGCAGGCGTTCGGCTACCGCTAGAATGACCGCTTTCGTATCCTCGATTCCGTCCGAGTCCACCATGCCGTTGCTGATCGTCGTCACCGTCCTGTGGGCGTTCTCATTTTCGCTGATCGGCGAGTTTCTTTCCGGCCAGGTCGACAACTACTTTGCCGTGCTGACCCGGATCGCGCTGGCGGCACTGCTGTTTCTGCCGTTCCTGGCCCTGCGCGGACTGCCGGCGCGCCAACGCCTGGCGCTGATGGGGCTGGGCGCGGTCCAGCTCGGGCTGATGTACGTGTTCTTCTACCAGTCCTTCGTGCTGCTGAGCGTGCCCGAAGTCCTGCTGTTCACGATTTTCACCCCGGTCTATGTTGCGCTGCTCGATGACCTGGTCGAACGCAGGCTGTCGCCGGCCCACCTGGTCGCGGCCGGCCTTGCCGTGGCGGGGGCGGCCGTCATTCGCTTTCAGCCGCCCAGCGAATTCTGGCTGGGGTTCATGGTCGTGCAGGGCGCCAACTTCTGTTTTGCGGTCGGACAGGTCGGCTATCGGCATCTCGGTCCGCACCTGCCGTCCGGGCTGCCGGCCCGTTCGACGTTCGGCTGGTTCTACCTGGGCGCGCTGGCGGTTGCCGTGGTCGCGTTCGCGCTTTTCGGCGATCGGCAGGCGTTTCCGACCACGCCGGTGCAGTGGAGCGTGCTGGCCTGGCTGGGCCTGGTGGCCTCGGGGCTGGGTTATTTCCTGTGGAACCTGGGCGCGACCCGGGTCGACGCCGGCACGCTGGCGGTGATGAACAACGCGCTGATCCCGGCCGGGCTGGTCGTCAACGTCGTGATCTGGAACCGCGACGCCGACCTGGTGCGCCTGGCGCTGGGCGGCGCGATCCTGCTGCTGGCGCTGGTCGTCGGCCTGCGTTTCGGTGGCGGCGCCAGGCGCGCCTGAGCCGGCCGGCGGCATTGGCGCGCGAAGGTCAGTTCCCGCACTCGACCTGCACGATCGAGCGCTCGCCGCCGTCGACGACCAGCGCCGTGAGTGCGCCGCCCCAGACGCAGCCCGAATCGAGGCAGATCGCCCGGGGCTTGTCGTGGCCGCCGGCGCTGTATTCAAAATGCCCGAGCATCGACCAGTGGCCGAATACCACCGTGCAGTCGCGCCAGGATTCGTCGAGCAGTTCGAACCACGGCCGGTAGCCCTTCGGCGGCTTGTTCATGTCGCCCGATGACTTGAACTCCAGCCGGCCGTCGGCGCTTGCAAAGCGCATCCGGGTCAGCACGTTGGTGGTCGTGCGCAGGCGCACGAAACGCTTCTGCCCGGGCGCCCAGCGGTCGGGCTCGTTGCCGTACATGTTGTCGATGAACTTGCCGAATTTCTTGCCGCGTACGGCCTGTTCGACCTCGGCGGCGCACTTGCGGGCCCGCTCGGGATCCCAGCGCGGGTCGATGCCGGCATGGACCAGCGCGATCGAGTCGGCCTCGTTCAGCCACAGCAGCGGCTGGTTGCGCAGCCATTCCAGTATCCGGTCGGCGTCGGCGTGATCCAGAATTTGTTCGAATTCCGGGTTGGACTTGCGCACGTTCGGGTACATGTGCGCGTAGGCCAGCAGGTGCAGGTCATGGTTGCCCAGCACGCTGAAGTGTGGCGCGCCCAGGTCGATCATGCTGCGCAGCACCTTCAGCGACTTGCCGCCGCGGTTGACCAGGTCGCCGGCCATGCACAGCCGGTCGGCGGCCGGATCGAAGCCGAGCTTGTCGAGCAGCCGCGCGAACGGTTTCCAGCAGCCCTGCAGGTCGCCGATGTAGATATCGCGCCGCCGGCTCACGCGGGCGGCTCCCGGTCGTGCACGCATTGGGCCATGGCATTGAATTCTTCCATCGTCACGGTTTCGGCGCGCCGTCCCGGGTCCACGCCCAGGCGATCCAGGTCTTCGGCGCTCAGCAACCCCTTGAGCGTGTTTCTGAGGGTCTTGCGGCGCTGGCCGAAAGCCTTGCGCACGACTTTCTCCAGCGCCGGCAGCAGCGCGCGCTGCGCCTCCGAAAGCGTCCTGGGCATGATGCGCACCACGGCCGATTCGACCCGGGGCGCCGGATGAAATGCGTCGGGCGGCACGCGGAAAAGCGCGGCGGCATCGGCGCGCGCCCGGGTCATCACGCCCAGCCGTCCCCAGGCCTTGCTGCCCGGACGGGCGGTGATGCGGTCGACCACTTCCTTTTGCAGCATGAAGTGCATGTCCGAAATCGTTTCGGATTGATCGAGCAGGTGAAACAGCAGCGGCGTCGAAATGTTGTAGGGCAGGTTACCGATCACGCGCAGCGTTTTGGTGCCGGCCAGGGCACGAAAGTCGAAGGTCAGGGCGTCGGCCTGGTGAATCACGAGGTTTTCCGGATGACCCAGCCGGTCCGGGAGTGCGGCGACCAGGTCGCGGTCGAGCTCGACGACGTCCAGCCGATCCACGCGCTCGAGCAGCGGCCCGGTCAGCGCGCCCAGGCCCGGGCCGATCTCGACGATCCGGTCGCCGCGCGCCGGTGCGATCGAGCCCACGATCCGGCGGATCACCGATTCGCTGTGCAGGAAGTTCTGGCCGAAGCGTTTTCGCGCGCGATGCGTCATCCGGTACCGGTTTGTGGAGTAAAGCGGAAGGTTACCGCAGGTTGGCGAAAACCGGCTCCGGAAGAAAGAGCCGCGGCCGAAACTTCCGAATGCCGATGCGGGCGAATTCATCGCCGGCAGGCCGGCTCCCACACCCGTAGAAAACGCCCGGCCGAACCCGGCTCCGTATCGTGCTCACAGGTGTGGGAGCTTGCCTTGCAAGCGATTTTTTTGTTCCGACC
>JAWLEW010000078.1:0-7725 GCA_041685925.1 Wenzhouxiangellaceae bacterium
TCGCAGCTTGCCGTCAGCCGACACCCTCGAGGAGCAGCTCCAGGTCGTCGACCGACTTCCAGTCGCGGCCGCACATGAAGCGCGGCAGAAACCAGCGGTCGCTGCTTCGCTGCACGGGTTCGGGATCGCAGCCCAGCGCGGCTTCCAGCCCGATCGATTCCCCGAAACGCGGCAGATACTCGCGCCTGAGGTAATCGCTGGCCTGGCCGTAAGGATAGGCAAAGAAAACGGGACGACGACCCGCCCGGCGCTCGATGTAGTCGCTTGCGCGGTCGACCTCGGCCCGGCACTCGTGCTCGGTATCGATATGCCGGAAATCGCCGCGCTGGTTGTTGCGCTGCACGGTCCGGGCGAGCGAGCCGTGGTTGTGGTCCCAGCTGTGGCTTTCGATGCTCATCAGCCCGGATCGATTCGCCGCGCCCCACCAGTCGTCGGGCCACACGCCCAGGTTCATGTAGTCGACGCGGTCGAGCTCGGCGCGCGCCTCGGGCGAGGCGATCGCGAAGGAAGTCACGTGCGGCCAATGCCGGGAGTCGGCGGGCAGCGCACGCGCAAACCGCGAAAGCCGCCGGAACATGCTGGTCTGGCGGCCGCAGGTCGGGTGGTCGAAATCGTGAAAATCCATGATCGAGCCGTCGTCCAGCGTGAGCACGGCGGTCTTTCCCGGCAGATCGCCCGCGTCCAGCCGCGCCAGCGCCTCGGAAAGGGGCAAAACGGTCCAGCCGAATCGGTCCAGCAACGCCAGGTCCTCGCTGAAGGCGACCAGGTCGTTGCCGGCATGGGTGTTGTCCAGCACGTTGATCGAGTGCCAGGTCAGGATCACGCAGCGGTCTGTCATCAGCCGGGAGGCATCAATCGCCCGAATCGAAGCTTTCGATGATGTAGCCGCCGGATTTCTCGTCGTGGCGCAGCGTGACCAGGCCGGCCGATTTCATTTCCTCGAGCAGCTGGCCGAACGACTTGAAGCCGTGATAGCTCTCGGAAAATCCGGGGCGGCGTCGCTTGAGCGTCTGCTTGACCATGGAGCCCCAGACCTTCTCCGACTCGTCGCGGTCGCGGAAAAGCGCTTCGATGGTCTCCAGCACCAGGTCGAAGGCTTCCTGGCGGCGCTCTTCCTCGCTGGGAGTATCGCGCGCGGGACCGGCAACGGCTTCGGCCGGCGCGTCTCCCGATGCGTCTCCGTTCGATTTTTCTGCGGTCTTCGAGGTCTTCTTTTTCGACTTCTTGGCGGTCTTCTTCTTGGCCGCGCGCTGCTTGCGCTCGGATTTCTTCTCGCTGTCGCGCACCAGGTCGTCGTAGAAGATGAACTCGTCGCAATTGGCGGTCAGCAGGTCCGACGTCGAGCTTTTCACGCCCACGCCGATGACCAGCTTGTTGTTCTCGCGCAGCTTGGAGACCAGCGGCGAGAAATCCGAATCGCCCGAAATCACCACGAAGGTGTCGACATGCGCCTTGGTGTAGCACAGGTCCAGCGCGTCGACCACCATCCGGATATCGGCCGAATTCTTGCCCGACATCCGCAGGTGCGGGATTTCGATGAGCTCGAACGCCGCCTCGTGCATGGCCGGCTTGAATTCCTTGTAGCGCTGCCAGTCGCAATAGGCCTTCTTGACCACGATGTTGCCCTTGAGCAGAAGCCTTTCGAGCACCTTCTTGATATCGAAGGCCGAGTAGCGCGCGTCGCGCACGCCCAGGGCGATGTTCTCGAAATCGCAGAACAGCGCCAGGTTTCGCGTGGGTGTATTCATGGACCAAATGCCCGGTTCAAAAGATGGCTCAAGCTTACCAGCCACGCCGTCGGGCGGCCATGCCGCGGTCGCGGCAATTCATGTCCCGGCGCCTGTTTTGATACCTCCGAGAAACCTGCCACAATCGGGCCATGCAACCGGATTTCGATCCCATCCAGCCCGCGGTCATCGAATGGCAAGGCGCCACGCCCGTTGCCACGCGCTTCGCGGACGGCTATTTCTCGCGCGAAGACGGCCCGGCCGAATCGCTTGCGGTATTCGTCGACGGCAATCACCTGGGCCGGCGGTTTGCCGAACTGGCGCCGGGAGACCTGTTCGTCATCGGCGAAACCGGATTCGGCACGGGCCTGAACATGCTGCTGGCCGCCCGAATGTTTGCCCGGGCGGCGCCGGCGACGGCCCGCTTGTCCCTGCTGTCGGCGGAACTGCACCCGCTGACGCCGGACGACCTGGCGCGCGTCTCGGAGAGCTGGCCCGCCCTGGCGCCGCTGGCCGCGCGCCTGTGCGAACAATACCCGGCACTGACGCCCGGCTTTCACCGCCTGCGCCTGGCCGACAATATCGACCTGACCCTGATGTTCGGCGACGCCGAACAGATGTGGCAGCACCAGCCGGCGCGCGTCGACGCCTGGTTTCTCGATGGTTTCGCGCCGGACCGCAACCCGGCGCTGTGGCACGCGGGCCTGCTGGCGCTGCTCGCGCGTCGCTCCCGCCCGGGCACCACGCTGGCGACCTTTTCGGCGGCCGGCCACGTCCGGCGCGGCCTGGCCGACGCCGGGTTCGAAGTCCGGCGCCTGCCGGGATTCGGGCGCAAGCGCCACCGCGTCGAGGGCCGGATGCCGGGCACATGGCGACCCGGCCGATACCGCACCGGCGAAGCGCTGGTCGTCGGCGCCGGGCTGGCCGGCGCGACCACCGCCCGCGCGCTGGCCGAACGCGGCTGGCAGGTTCGCGTGGCCGATCCGGCCGGCATTGCCGCCGGCGGTTCCGGCAACCGCGCCGGCGTGGTCTACACCACGCCCAGCGGCGTGGCCACGCCGCAGAACCGGTTCTACCAGGCCAGCTACCTGCACGCCATCGGCTGGCTCAGGCGCTACCGGGCCGAGCGCGCGGGGATCGGCAGGCTCAACGGGGTCGTTCAGCACGTCACCCAAGCCAACCAGCGCGCCAAGCTGCTCAAGGCCGCCGCCAGCGGCCACTGGCCCGAAGCGCAGATGCGCTTCATCGAAGACGACGCCGTATTGCTGGCCGACGGCGGCTACCTGGAGCCGGCGAAGTGGTGCGCCCTGCTGCTGGACCACGATCGGATCGGCCTGGAAAGAACCCGGATTCAGCGCATCGACGCCACCGGCCGGCCGGTGCCGGACCCTTCCGAAGCCCGGCCCATCGACGCCACCGTGCTTTGCATTGCCGGCGGCGCGCGCGAAATGCCGGGCTTGCCCGAACTGCCGTTGCGGGAAATCCGCGGCCAGGTCACCGAGTGCCGAGCCACCGCCGCCAGCCGACGCTGGCGGCAGGCGCAATGCCACGACGGCTATCTGACCCCGGCCGTCGACGGCCTGCACTGCGTGGGCGCGACCTTCAACCTCGGCGATCGAGAATCGGCGCCGCGCGCCGCCGACGACGCGGCCAACCTCGACCAGCTGGCCCGCCGACTGCCGCGGCGCTGGCGCGAGCTGGGCGGGGCGGACATCGAAGTCGTCACGCGACGCGTGGCGTTTCGCTGCCAGGCCAGCGATTACCTCCCGCTGGCCGGTCGTTCGCCGGGATCGAAAAATGCCGGCACCACACCGCTGATGCTCAACCTGGCCCACGGCAGTCGCGGCATCGGCGGCACGCCGCTGATCGCCGACCTGATTGCCGACGCGCTGTCGGGGCTGCCGGCCGCAGTCGACAGCGCGATGCAAAGTGCGCTCGACCCGGGACGCTTCGAACAGCGCGGGCGCAAAAGAAAAAAGCATTGAAAAGGCCGCTGATTCCCGGCACCGGGGCCGGAAGAAAAGTCCGGTTCAATCCGGGTCGGCGACGGCCTCGGCCAGCAGGATGGCGTTGAGATCGACCTCCACAGCGCCATCGGGCAGGACCTCGGCGATCTTGAGCACGGGCTTTCCTTCACGGCGCGGCTGACGCGCCAGGTCGATGCGTTCGGCGCCGACGTAACCGGCGCCTTTCCGGCGCAGCCGGCGCACGACCGGCCACAGGCGATGTTCCTGGCTGGTCTGCAATACCACCGCGTAATCGCCGCTGGACAGCCGAACCAGAATACCCGGCGTCACCCAGCCGAGAAACTGGATCAATTTTTCAACCATGCCGGCGTCGAACCGGCGGTCGCGCTCGCGCCAGAGCACGCCGAGGGTCTCGTGGTGCGAGATGGCCGAACGGAACGGCCAGTGCGAAGTCATCGCATCGTATTCGTTGACCACCGCGATCAGTTTCGACAGCGGCAGCAGCGCTGCGGCGGGCTTGCCGTCGGGATAACCCTTGCCGTCGGGGCGCTCGTGATGCTCCAGCACGGCACGTGCAACTTCCGGATGGATCCGATCGTCGTCGCGCAGCAATTCGTAACCGATGCGCGAGTGCTCCTGCACGCTGGCCGCTTCCTCGGCCGTGCGTTCGCCGGGCTTGTTGACGATGTCGGGGTCCAGGCGCATCTTGCCGAGGTCGTGCAAAAGACCGGCGAGCCCGGCGCGCTCGATCTCTTCGTCGTCCCACTCCAGGGAACGCGCCAGCCCCATTGCCAGGATGGCGACATTCACACTGTGCTCGGCAACGTGTTCGTCGGCGTGCCTGATGCGCGTCAACCAGATCATCGCGGCGATATTCGATTCCAGTGACCCGGCGATCTTGCGCAAGCCCAGTCGAGCCTGCTCGACGTCGATCTGGCCGGATTTCTTCAGCGAGTCGATCAGCGCCGCGGCCTGCTTGTACAGCAGGTCGTGGCAGTCGATGGCCTCGTGAACACTCTTTTCGGTCAGACGCGCGCGCCGCAGCATGTTGATCGGCCCGCCGGAATCCGTGTCCGGCACGGCGGATCCGCCGCCCCGGGGCCGGTAGTCGCGCGCCGAAGGTGGCCTGTAGCCGTTGCGGCTGCGCAGCAGGTCGATGACCACCCAGCCGCAATTCTCGACGAACCAGGACCGCGTGTCCTCCGAGAGGATCATCGCGCCTTCAAGCGGGAACGGCGTATCGCGCCAGCCCCGGTCCAGGCGCGATACGAAGTGACCTATCTGCAGTTCGGCCGGATCGACCAGGCACTCGCTCTCGAAAAGCTTTTCGTGTTCGAGTTCACTTTCGCTTCCAGACATTCCCGCTGACCCATTTCAGCCCCCTTGTTTGCCAGGCTGCGCGGCCCCTGCGCGCTTCTTATCGAACTCTATTATCCTCAGGTTTCGTCGAGTTCGCGTAATTGGGCCTCGACGTCGCGCAGTTCCCGCTCGGCCACTCGGGCGATTTCCAGCAGCGTATCGCGGTTTTCCAGCTCCTGCGCCTGCTCCTCGAGATCCCGGTCCAGGCCAGTGCCCAGGTCGCGCTCCACGGCTTTCAATCGCTGCTGCAACTCGTCGCGTCTTTGCTCAAGTTCCTGTCTGTTCATTGCCGCTCCGTTGATCGGATACCCCCATTGTCGCATTTTAGGCCGCGCTTCAGCCGCCCGCCGCTGCCCCTTCGCTTTGCAACGCGGCAGCGAGTTCGATACCCAGCGCGTCGTCCGGCAACACTTCGGCGACCCGGATGGGCTGCTCGGGATCATTTTCGTTGTGCTCGGCCAGATCGACCCGCCGAGTCACGCGATACTCGCCTTCCGAGACCTCGAGCAGCCGCACCAGCGGCCAGAGGCGGTGATGGTGGCTGGCGCGCAGCACGATTGCATGCTCCCCGGTGGACAACCGCACCACCGTACCCGGCGTGATCCAGCCCAGGAACTGGATCAGCGCTTCAACCATCGTGGAATCGAACTGCCCGCCGCGCTCTTTCCACAGAATGCCGAGCGCTTCGTGGTGCGAGCGGGCGGTGCTGTAGGGGCGCCTGGAAGTGATTGCGTCATAGGCATCGACGACGCTGATCAATGCAGACATGGGCTGCAGGCTCGAACGGTCGCGGCCGTTCGGATACCCGGAGCCGTCGGGACGTTCGTGATGTTCCAGCACGGCCTGCGCGACCGCCGGGTGCACCTGGTCATCGTGTCGCAGCATTCGATACCCCAGGCGCGCGTGCTGCTTGACGTGTTCGTATTCCTCCGCAGTCAGGCGGCCCGGCTTGTTCAGGATCGTCTTGTCCAGATTCACCTTGCCCAGATCGTGCAGCATCCCGGCCAGGCCCGCCAGCTCGACCTGCTCGCGCTGCCATTCCAGCGCCTGCGCGAGGCCCATGGACAGAATGGCCACGTTGGCACAATGCTGCGCCGTATATTCGTCGGCCCGCTTGATTCGGGTCAGCCAGACCATTGCCGCAATGTTCTTTTCAAGTGAATCTGCAATGCTGGAGACGCTGTCGCGTGCCTCCTGCGAATCGACCTGGCCGCTCTCGGTGATGTTGACGAGCAGCGATTCGGACTGCTGCCGAAGCAAATGGTGCATTTCGAAGGACTCGGAAACGATTTCCTCGTCCAGCTCCGCGCGCCGGAGAACGTTGATCGAAGCCTGCTCGTCGCTCAGATAGCCATGCCATTCATCCTGCTGCCGCGGCTTGGCACGAATTCGTGCCGAGGGCGGCCGATAGCGGTTTTCGCTGCGCAGCAGATCGATCACCACCCATTCGCAATGCTGGCGGAACCAATCCATCTGCTTCGGATGCTTGACCATCACGCCTTCAAGCGAAAAGGGCGTTCCGATCCAGGGTTGATCCATGCGCGCGACGAAGTGACCGAACTGGAGATGGGCCGGCTCGATCAGCGCTTCGCTACCCCATAAAAACTCGGGTTGTCGTCCGGATAACTCGGTCACGTTCCCCCCCTCGCCCTTGCTGGCCCCGAGATCCGGGGCAACGATAATTCCAGCGGTCCCGATATGTGATTCATTTTCACATTCTCAGTCTGGCCCGAACAGCGGTCAACGCCGCTTTTCAACGCTATTTTTCGTGCCTGCCGCAACGCCGCGAAACAAACCCCAAAACAATATCCGCGGCGTCGCCGGCAACCCATCCGTGGGCAGGATTGCTAGATGCGCGTCAGTCGGCTGCGGCCGGTGGCGGCAATCGCGGCCAGCAACACCAGCATCATCCACCAGCTCCCCGAAGGGACGGGCACCGGGGAAACCGGGCCCGGTCCCAGCGGCGTCACCGTCGGGTCGTTCTCGGCCGGCGAATTGTCGTCCGAGATGTCGCTGACCCGATTCCCGTTCGCGGCCTCGGCCGTCACCGTGGCCTGGTTGATTACCTGGCCGGCGTCGACGTCGGCCTGCGTCAGCGTATAGCTGCCCGAGAACGTCGCCGCGTCACTCGCGCCCACGTCCAGGCTGGCGAGCGGGCCGCCGTTGACCGTCAGCAGCGGATCCGTCACCGCCACGTTCGTCAGCAATACATTGCCCGTGTTCGTCACTTCGAACGCGTAGCTGATGGTTTCGCCGACCTGGGCGACGCCGTCGCCGTTGTCGTCGTTGAAGATGCCCGTCTTGACGATGGCAATCGCCGCGTCGGCGTTGACCGGCGTCGTCGCCGTGTCGCCGGTCGGACCCGGGACCTCGTTGGTCTCCACCTCCACGCTGTTGACCAGGTCCGCGCCCGCATCGATATCGGCCTGCGTGACCGTGTAGTCGACCGTGTAGGTCCAGGTCTCGTTGACCTCCAGCACACCATCGGCCGTGATCGATTCGGTCGGACCCGACAGCGTCCCGGCACTGCCGTCGGGCAGCGTGTCGCTGACGTTCACGCCCGTCTGGCTCACCGAGCCGGTGTTGGTCACCACGATCGTGTAGCCCAGCACGTCGCCATCGGCCGTCGCCGGGTTCGGACCCGAGCTCTGCGTCTTGTCGATCGTCAGCGA
>JAWLEW010000025.1:0-21813 GCA_041685925.1 Wenzhouxiangellaceae bacterium
TCATCTGGTTCGCGGTGCGCAAGGTTTGAGGGCCCTGCCGGAACGGCTACGCTGCACTGGCTGAATGCGGTCGCAACCGTTTGCGCAACCGCTCGCACAACCGATTGCGCAACCGATCGTAACCCCACCATAACAAGCCCAGGGACGCGGCCGAAAGCAATACCGCCAGGCCGAAGAATGTCCACCAGGCTGCGTCATGTCGAGAGACGCCGACCAGTTCCTGCCAGACCCACCATACGAGCCGGATGACGATGACATGGCCGAGGAAGACCGTGTAAGACGCCGGCGCAAGCCGCGCCAGCAGATTGCCGACGCGTCCGGCTGCCAGGTATGCGCCGAGTGCCAGGAATGCCAGCGGCCCGGTCAGGCGCAGCAGGTTGATCAGGAGCCAGTAGTGTTGCGGGTCATTGCTGAATCCGTAAAACGCCACCGGCAGGCAGGCGGCCAGAAAGACCAGCAATACCGATAAGGCATGGTCCCGGATCCAGTCATCGGCAATCGCCAGGCCCGGATGCGCGGCGACGAACACGCCGATGAAGAAATAGAGGTAGATATCGATGCGGATGAAGAAGCCGAACTGGATGCCGGCCACCGCGCAATAGAATATCGCGGCGGCCACTATCACCGAGGCCGTGATGTTGCGGGCGACCAATCGCCACAACGGCAACAGCAGTGCGGCAAGAAACAGTTCGCGCAGGAAATACAGCGGTGCATTGGCCGGCAGCTTCTGGTAGGCGGTCAGCGCCCGGAACCACCCCTCCAGGTTGAAAGGATAAAGCTCCAGGTCCGGCCGCATGGCGATGCCGGCCGATTGACGGGTATAGATCCAGATGGCCATCGGCAGGCCCCAGGCAATCATCGGTACGATCAGGCGCCTGAACTTGCGCAGGGCATAAGCCGGATAGCCGCGACGCCCCGATCCGGCGGCCGCGAGGTAACCGGAGAACACGCTCAGGGTCGGCAGGGCCGCGATCGCGATGCAACCGCTGATCAGCGCGCTGAGATAGCTTCCCGGCGAAAGTTCGACGTCGCTCAGGTCCGGCCGATACAGCGCAAGCGGGACATGCACCGTCACGATCAGCAAAACGAGGACCGGGCGGAGCACCCGTATTCGATCATTCGAGACGGGCATCGAAAAGTATCCTGACTGCAGGCCCCGGGCGTCCGGCCTCAGTCGTCGAAGATATTCCCGTACAGGCCGCTTTCGGTGCGAAAGACGTTACCGCCGATATATCGATAGTGCCGGTCCAGCGACTGGATCCGGTTCATGTCGGCGTCGTCGAGCGCGACGTTCGCGCTTTCGAGGTTCTGGCGGATTCGCTCGGGGCTGGTCGACTTCGGAATCACGATGGTGTCGCGCGCCACGGCCCAGGCGATAAGGATCTGCGCCGGGCTTGCGCCGTGCTTTTCGGCGATTTCGCCGATGACTTCGTTTTCGAGCAGGGACGGCTCGTCCTCGCCCTTCATCGAATCGGGGCGGTCGCTGCTGCCCAGTGGTGAATAGGCCGTGACCAGGACGTCGCGTTCGCGGCACCAGGCCAGCAGTTTGTCCTGCTGCAGGTAGGGATGCAGCTCGACCTGGTTCATTTCCGGCATTTCAGCGCCCGCCGCGGCCAGCCGGTCGAGCTTGCGGGTACTGAAGTTGGAGACCCCGGCGTGCCGGGTCAGCCCCTTGTCGCGCACCTCCAGCATGGCTTCCCAGGTCTCGGCGACCGGCGCCTGGTCGGGCGTGAGGAAATCGGATTCGGTCTCCGGAAATCCCTCCAGCCCGGGCCGGAACGCGACCGGCCAGTGGATCAGGTACAGGTCCAGGTAGTCGAGCTTGAGGTCGGAAAGCGTCTTTTTCAGTGCCGGCGCCACGTCATCGGGCATGTGGGCGTTGTTCCAGAGCTTGGAGGTGATGTGTACGTCCTCGCGCCGGATCTCGCCGCGGGCGAACACTTTCGCCAGCGCTTCGCCGACTTCGGCCTCGTTGCGGTAGATGGCGGCGCAGTCGATATGCCGGTAGCCGGCTTCCAGCGCGGCTTCCACCGCCCGGCCGACCTCGCCGGGGTCCGATTTCCAGGTGCCGAGCCCGATCGCATCGATTTTGTCGCCGTTGCGGAATTCCATCTGCTTCATGGTGGCCTGCTCCTGAAATAAGTCGGTGTTTCATTCTAACGTGCCGCCGGGCGGTCAGCCGCTGCTCGCCGCAGAATGGACTTGGTTCGAAGGCCACGTATATACTCGGCCCTTGTCCGGAATCAAGGTCTCGAAATGACCCAGCCACAACAAAAAGAAGAGTGGACAAGCCGAATGGCGATCATCATCGCCGCGGTATCGATGGCGGTGGGCACCGGCAATATCTGGCGCTTCCCGCGCGTGGCCGCCGAGTGGGGCGGCGGGGCGTTCCTGATCGCCGTGACCGTCGCGCTGCTGATCTGGGCCGTGCCGCTCTTGATGTGCGAATTCCTGATGGGCTCGCGAAGCCGACTGGGCAACATCGGCGCGTTCCGCGATTTCATGGGCCGGAAAAACACCTGGGCCGGCGGTTTCATGGTCGTGGTGACGCTGGGCATCATGTTCTATTACTCGGTGGTCGCCGGCTGGTGCATCCGTTATTTCGTCGTTGCCGCCACCGGCGGGCTGGTGCCCGACGGCGCGGTTGCCGGGAGCGCCACCTTCGGCCAGCAGAACTGGGAGGCGTTCATCGCCAATCCCGTCGAGACCATCGGCTACCACGCCGTGGCCGTGATCTTCACCACCACCGTGGTCTACCAGGGCATCAGGGGTGGGCTGGAACGCGTGCTCAAGGTCTTCCTGGTCGCACTGCTGATCATCCTGCTGATCCTGGCTTTTCGGGCGGTAATGCTGCCCGGTTCGGCTGCGGGCCTGCGGTTTTTGTTCGTGCCCGAGTGGGCCCAGTTGCTCAACGCCCGCGTCTGGCTGGAAGCGTTCACCCAGGTGGCCTGGTCCACCGGCGCCGGCTGGGGCCTGCTGATGGTCTACGCCGTCTACGCGCGCAAGAACGAGGACATCGCGGTCAACTCCGGCATCATCGCGTTTTCTGACGTGCTGGTCGGGTTCTTTGCCGCCGCGCTGGTATTGGCCACGCTGTTTGCCGTCGCGCCCACGCCCGAATTCGCCGACGAAGCGCTTGCATCGGGCAATTACGGCCTGACGTTCATCTATATCGTCGACCTGATCGCCACGATGCCGGGGGCATGGATCATCTCGCCGCTGTTCTTCCTGGCCCTGGCGCTGGCCGGGGTGTCGTCGTTCATCGCCATGTTCGAGCTCGGCACCACCAACCTGATGAACTTCGGGTTTCAGCGGCGCAAGGCTGCAATGGTGATCGGCATCGTCGCGTTCCTGTTCGGCATCCCGTCGGCGCTGTCGATCGACTTTCTCGGCAACCAGGACTGGGTCTGGGGCGTGGGATTGCTGATCAGCGGCCTGCTGACCGCGCTGGCGATCCTGAAATACGGCGTCGACCGCGCCAGGGGCGAGATCAACGAGACCAGCGACATGCACGTCGGTCGATGGTGGACGGTGTGCATCCGGTTCATTCCGGTGGTGTTCCTGGTGCTGTTTTCGTGGTGGATCTATCAATCCGTGCGCGACAACCCGGAGACCTGGTGGAACCCGCTGGAGACCTTCAGTACCGGCACCATGGCGCTGCAGTGGAGCCTCGTGCTGGTGCTGATGCTGGCGCTCAACCGGTTCCTGGCCGACCGGATCAAGGCCGGCCCGATGACCCAAGGCCGGGATGACGAAAAACGCGACAGCGCGGGGAGATCGTAATGGACGCAGAACTCGTATTCTGGATCTGTTTCTTCGTCGGCGGCTACTCGCTGGTCGTCGGCGCGTTGCTGCGCATCGCGCTCAAGAGCAAGGGATCCTAGTGTACCCCGTCGTTAATCCTGTAACTTTCAGCGAGCCGGAAAGCACTTAGCTGCCCGTACGCGGCCGAGCAGGGTCGTTTGATGACCGGCTGGCATGGCCCTGTCGCGCCAGCCGCCGGTCGAGCCGATCGCGCAGCAGCCGCTGCGCGCGTCGATCCAGCGGGTAGCGCCATGCCAGCACGATCATCGGCAGCAGCAACAGGCACGGCCAGCCGACGAAAGCGAACTTCAGCCCGATCACGGCCGCGCCGGTCGCGTCCTCCTTGCCGGTAAATCCGAACAGGCCGGCGATCGCCAGCGCCGCGCCGCCGCCGGCGCCCTGGTTGAGCTTGGTCACCAGCGCCTGAAACGAGAAAAAGATCGCGGCGCGGTCCTTGCGGTTCTTCCACAGGTCGTAGTCGACGATATCGGCCAGCAGCGACGGCAAGGCGATCGACGACAGGCCGATGAACAATCCCAGGCAGGTGGTGGCGGCGATCATCGGCGCGAGCTTTCCAGGCGGAATCCACAGCACGCCGAGCAGCGTGGCGATCATGCCGACCGCGCCGGCGGCCCAGACGCGGTGCTTGTCGACCCGGCGCATGATCCACAGCCACAACGGCATGCCGGCGGCCATGGCCAGCGTCATCGGCAGCGCGATGTGCGGAATCCTGTCGGCCAGCCCGAGATACTGGCTGGCGTAGATCACGAACAGCGTCGACACCGCGCCGGTCGAGAGCCCGAACAACACCTGCGTGACCAGGAAGTAGACCAGCGGAGGATTGCTGCGCAGGGCGCGCCAGAGGTCGCCGAATCGGATCCGGCGCGACATGACGTGACGCGAAGGCTCCGGCACGGTCCGGCACATGAGCAGCACCAACAGCGGCAAGGCGAAGATGATGAACACGGCGATCACCCGCATGACTTCCGGCGTGAATGCCGTGCCGCCGGTGACCAGGATCATCGGCGCGGCCATGAACGCGATGCCGCCGACGAAGCCGAGAATCTGGCGCCAGAACACGATCCGGGTGCGTTCGTGGTAGTCCACCGAAAGCTCGGCGGCCATCGCCGTGTGCGGGATCTCGACCAGCGTCCAGCCCAGGGTCACCACCATGTACCAGGCCAGCAGGTGGGCGAAGCCGGCGTCGGCGCCCGGGCTGTACAGGAACCAGGCGCCGGCGGCGACCACGAACGCGCCGGCGACCATCCACGGCTTGCGGTTTCCGGCGCGGTCGGACAGCAACCCGATCACCGGGTCGGTCAATCCGTCGAACAGCCGCGCGACCAGCGTCGCTGTCGCCAGCCCCGCGACCGTCACGCCGGTGTATTCGAGGTAGAAATTCGGCAGGATCGCCGCGGTCGGCGACAGCAGCATCGACAGCGGCAGGTTGACCAGGCCGAACACGATCAGCAGGGTCGTCGGGATACGGGCAGCCGGCAGGCGGTTTTCCGCGCTCATTCGTGTCGATCGGTCGCGCTGGCGATCCGTCGGCCCAATACTCAATCCTCCGGGTGAAGCTCGACGCTTGCCTCGATCTCGACGGCGATGTTCGACGGCAGCGAGGCCATGCCGACCGCACTTCGCGCGCCCTTGCCGGCCTCGCCGAAGGCCAGCACCATCAGGTTGGAAAAGCCGTTGATGACTTTCGGGTGATCGGTAAAGTCCTCGGTGGCGTTGACCATGCCCAGGATGCGCACGAACTGCTTGACCCGCGACAGCTCGCCGGCGGCCGCCTTGATCGTCGCGAGCATGCACAGTCCGACCTTCTCGGCCGAAGCCGCGCCCTGTTCGACGGTCAGGTCGCGACCGACCTTGCCGGTGGTGTAGTCGTCGCCGCACTCGCCGTGGCCGGACAGGTAGAGCATGTTGCCGACCCGGCGCGAGGTGACGTAGGTGGCTACAGGCTCGGTCGGATCCGGCAGCGAGTGCCCTGCCGCGGCCAGGCGCTCTTCCGGGGTCTCGGCGAAGACGGCGTTGGCGGCGCCGAGCAAAAGCACAATTCCGCCGAGGCCGGCGGGTTTATTGAATGATTTCGCCATCGTGGTTTTCCCGGTGTGAATTGACTCTAGTTTTCCGACCGGTTTCCGCCGAACTGCTCCAAAACAGGCCGGGCGGTTCCGAATTCGCCGCTATCGACGTCGCGGACAAACTCCACGAGGCCGGGGAAGAAGTGATCCGGGTCGTCGTATTGCGAAAGGTGGCTGCCGTTCGGGCAGTGCAGGTAGCGGCCGTTCCGGACCTGCTTTGCCATCCAGAGCATGTGTTCGGGATCCATCGTGTCATGGGTCGCGCCGATCGTCAGCGTGGGCACTTCGATTCTCGTCAGATCGGCAGAGCGGTTCCAGTCGCCCAGCGTTGCGTTGGGGGTCATCCCGAACTCGCTGTAGCCCTGCATATGCACATAAAGATCCTTGTTGAGATGCTTGAAGGTGCGCATGATGGAGTCCGGCCATTCCTCCAGGGGCATGCGCAGTACGTGTTCGGTGTAATGGTGCTGCATCAGCAGTTCTTCGTAGCGCGGGTTTTCAAAATCCCCGTCGCTTTCCAGCCGCTGGATCTCGGCAAATACTCCGGGATCCATCTGCGGGCCCAGCACTTCGCGCGCGTAGCGGTTGTAGGCATGGACGTCGGAGACCATGTTCGAGATGATCAGGCCCTTGAGGTGTTGCTGGTGGGCCAGCGCGTATTCCGTCGCGAGCATGCCGCCCCAGGATTGGCCGAACAGGAAGAAATTGTCCTTGTTCAGTCCCAGGGCTTTGCGGACCTGCTCGACCTCGTCGACGAAGTGCTCGATGGTCCACAACTCGGGATCGTTCGGCTGATCGCTGTAGTGCGAGTCGAGCTGGTCGTAGTAGATGTACTCGATGCCCGCGGCGGGCAGGTAGCCATCGAAGCATTCATAAAGTTCGTGCGTCGCTCCGGGTCCGCCGTGCAACAGCAGCACCCGGATATCCGGATTATTGCCTACGCGCTTGGTCCAGACGCGAAATTTGCCCTTTGGCGTTTCGACGGGAATCATGTTGATGCCGCCGGTGGACTGGTCGGCCGAATTGGAATAATCGAGGTATTCGGATAATTCGATCATGGTTGAATTTCTTTCTGTGCGTCAGCTGTATGGGGAGGTCGGAATCGCTACGCCTTGACGTCGAACAGCCCGTCGCGCCGCAGCGGCAATGGTTGAGAAGTTGCCTAAGGCAGCTGCGAAATCGGGATCGTGATGATCGGCAGGCCTATCGCATCGGTGCGCACACGGCTCTGCAGCATCTCGCTGCGCTGCTCGTAGCCGTGCTCTCCAAAGTAATAGTACATCTCGGCGACGCCATGGAACTGCTCGAGCGTGACCAGGTTGATCGACGTCGTCTCGGCCAGGCCGGGGATGTAGCCCAGCGGCAGGAAAAAACCGAGCTTGCCCTGGTCGGTGCCCAGCGAAGTGTAGAAGACCCGGATCACGCGGTCGGCGTCTTCCAGCGTGTCGACGATTTCGACATCAAAGCGGCGCGAGAGCTCGACGGCCAGCCGCTGGTCGGCGTAGTCCCGGAACCTGGTGCGCTCGATGAAATGGCTTTCGATGTAAAGACGCTGCCCGGCGAAATCGGCAAAATTCTCCTCCGGAATCTCCCCGACGACCTTGTCGATGCTGTGGGTGACCAGCCGCTGGGCGGTCGACCCGACCAGGGAATCCTGGACCTGTCGGCTGCTGCAGCCGGCCATGGCGATCATGATTGCGAACGCGACCAGGCGGGCAAGGGCAGTGGCGACTGTGGAATTGAGCGATGGCATCTTGGACACCGGGGATTGAAGAGACAAAGGTTTGCGGTTGGGAGTGCCGTGACGCCATTCCTGCCGCAATCGAAAACAGAACAATATCCTATCTCAATATGGTGACGGCCCACGGATTTTGACGCAGCTTTCATGCGAACGGTCGCTTCCAGCGGTTCATCGGGCAACGATGTCTTGCAATACTCACTCGATGCACCGGCGGACGCGATTTCCTGCGTTGCCCGCTTTCCAGAACGCGAGGACCGGTTCACGCTGGCGGGCGCGTTTTTTGTACCATTGGCAGATGGCTCGGTCCCCGCAGGGCAGAGCCCTTGTCGAGGCCTGTGCGATGCTCAGGCATGTCCTGCCCGAAGCGGCACGAAAAACAGCGGTCGAGCGAGCGTTACCTGGCCGAAGTCGAGGAAAATCATAAATGCTGGCGGACGTTTGGGGCAGCTACAGGCAGGCGCTTCGGCTGATCGGGCCGTTCGTCTCGATTCACGTTTTCTTCCGGCTTGTCTCCGCGGCCATCCTGGTTCCGTTGATCGGCCTCCTGGTCGGCGTGGCGCTCTCGTTCTCGGGCCAGAGCGCGCTGACCGACCAGGATATCGCCCGTTTTCTCGCGACCCCGGCCGGTGCGATCGGCGGCCTGGCGGTGGTTTCGTTGCTGATCGTCAGCGCGATTCTCGACGTGGCCCTGATGACGGCGATTCTGCGCAGTGGCGCTCGCGAGCCCCTGGCGGCGCTCAGGACGGCCATCGGCTTTTCCCTGCGTGCCGCCGCCCCGCTGGCGAGGTTCGCGGCCGGCCTGCTGATTCGGGTATTGGTGATCGCGGTCCCCTTCCTAGTTTTTGCGGCGGCCGTGGCATTCGTGCTGTTGCGCGAATTCGATATCAATTATTACCTGGCCAGCAGGCCGGCCGAGTTTCTGGCCGCCGCGGCATTGATTGCAGGCACCGCGGCCGTCCTGGCATTCGTCCTGATCCGGCGATTGACCGACTGGGCCATTGCGCTGCATCTGGTCCTGTTCGACGGCAAGTCCAATCGCGCCGCCTTTGCCGCCAGCACCGAGCGCATGCGCGGCCAGCGCGCCGGTCTGGTCGGCCGGGTCGGTCTTTGGCTGGGCGTGCGCATTGCGGTTTCGGCCGTCGTGGCCTTTCTCGCCGCGCTTGCGCTGGCGGCGCTGCCTGAACTCTTCGGCACCAACCTGCGGCTGATTGCGGGCGTCCTGATCCTCGTGATGCTGGTCTGGGGCCTGATCGACCTGGTGATCAGCGCCATCGCCAATGGCGCCCTCGCCGACCTTCTCAACGACGCCTTCGAGCGCACGCTTGCCGGACGCCCGGCATCCGTCGATGTCCGTCCCCGAGCCGTCGCCGGGTGGTGGTCGCGCGCCGCGGCGGGATTGGCCGTGATCGCCGGCCTTTCGGTTGCAAGCCTTGTCGGCGGCAGCGTGCTTTTGGGCAATATCGGCGCGGAGAGCGAGGTGGCGATCATCGCCCACCGCGGCGCAGCCGGCAGCCGGCCGGAAAACACCATGGCGTCGGTGGAAAAGGCCATCGAAGACGGTGCCGACTGGATCGAGATCGACGTCCAGGAAACGGCCGACGGGCAAGTGGCGGTCGTCCACGACAGCGATTTCATGAAAGCCGCCGGGGTCAATCTGAAGGTCTGGAATGCGACGACGGAAGACCTCGCCCGGATCGATATCGGAAGCCGCTTCGATCCGGCCTATGCCGATCAGCGCACCCCGCTTCTCGGCGATGTTCTGGCGGCCGCCAAGGGCCGGGCCGGAGTCATTATCGAGCTGAAGTATTACGGCCACGACGTCGATCTCGAGAAGCGTGTGATCGAGGCGGTGGAAAAGGCCGGCATGGCCGATCAAATCGCCACGATGTCGCTGAAATACCCCGCCGTCCGGAAGATGCGCGACCTGCGCCGCGACTGGCGGACCGGCGTGCTGGCGGCGACCTCGATCGGCAACCTGAGCGGTCTCGAAGCCGATTTTCTGGCGGTCAATCTCGGCGAGGCCTCGCCGGGGCTTCTGTCGCGCGCCGAGGCCGCCGGCAAGGACGTCTATGCCTGGACGGTCAACGATCCGGTCACGATGTCGCGGATGATTTCGATGGGCGTGCACGGCCTGATCACCGATGAACCGGCGCTGGCGCGCGAGGTGATGGACTATCGCGCATCGCTCGATCCGCCCGGGCGATTGATGCTCTGGATCAGCGACCGATTCAGCCTGGCCCTCGACATCAGCGATGCCGACGAGGTCGAACAGTAAAGTCGGGCGGGGGATATACCAAACCAATCATTGGCGGCAGGATGCACTAACCTAGGATGGACTCACACGGAGTTGGAAAATATGACCAGAACGCTTTGGATAGTTCTTTGCGCCATCGCCGGGCTGCTGGCGGGCTGCAGTACGATGAATTTCAGCCTGCCGAGCGTGGCCCAGAATCCCGATGGACGCCATTTGCCGGGAAAGATCATCTGGCACGACCTGATTACCGACACGCCGGAACAGACGCAGGCCTTCTACAGCGGATTGCTGGGCTGGGAATTCGAGACGCTGCCGCTGGCCGGTGCCAACTACACCCTGATTCGTCACCGCGGCCGTCCCATCGGCGGCATGGTGGACCAGAACCGTCTGCCCACGGAGGCCGACGTCTCCCAGTGGGTGGTCGTGATTTCGGTCGCGGATATCGAGCGCGCGGTGGCCGCGGTGGCTGGCGCCGGGGGCGAGGTGATCACCGCGCCCACGTCGCTGGGCGAGCGCGGCGATATTGCGGTGGTGGTCGACCCCCAGGGCGCCGCGATGGCCCTGCTGGAGACGCGTGACGGAGATCCGCCCGATCCCGGTGCCACCGCCGGACCCGGCGATTTCCTGTGGGATGAACTGTGGTCCGCCGATCCGGTCGCGGCCCGGGACTTCTACCGTGTCGCGGTCGGCTACACCGTGGAGGAGCGCCGGCTCGCCGGCGGCGAACAACAAGTCGATTATCACGTGCTGAGTACCGGCGGCCGGCCACGCGCCGGTCTGCGCGAACGTCCCCGGGCGGACATTCCGCCGACCTGGGTGAGCTATATTCGAGTGGCGGATGCGAATCAGCTCGATGATATCCTGTCACGGGTCGAACAGCTCGGTGGCCGGATTCTGGTGCCCGCCACCGATCGCCCGGCGGGAGGTCGGGTTGCGCTGATCGCCGGACCTTCCGGTGCCGGCATCGCCTTGCAGACCTGGAATGCCGATCAGACAATGGCGGAGGCCGAATCATGAAAAAGACCTGGAAGATCTTGCGTCTCGCAGCGCTCATCGCCGTGGCGCTGTCACTTTCCGGTTGCGATGATCCCCAGATCTACGGGAGCATCGGAATCTCAAGCGGTTACAGCTCCTGGGGGGGTGGCGGCTGGGGTGGCAGCATGGGCAGCAGCATTTCGTTCGGCGGACGGATACGGTGAGGCGCTCGCCGAGCGGCTCGCCGGACCGGCTTGCCAAACCGGCTCGAGTGCTTCTGTTCGAAGGTTCATTGTCCGAGCGACAGACCGACCGCGGCTACAGGCCGCGTTTATCAATTCATGCTTCCTGGAAGCTATGAAAGTGACTCTATCCTGACAAGAAAGGAGAAAAATCATGTTTCGTTCTTTTACCCATTCGCTGCTTGCCGCGGTGCTGCTCACCACTGGATTCGGGGTCGGTCTCGCTCGCGCCGATTCGGCAACGCTCGAGCGCGTCATCGAAGCCGACACGCTGGTGGTCGGCATGTCCGGCGATCAGCCGCCCTTGAATGCGATCAACAGGGAGGGCAATTTCATGGGCCTGGACGTTGATCTTGCCCGGTCCCTGGCAAAGGCGATGCGCGTATCGCTGAAGATCGAAAAGATGCCGTTCGGCGACCTCATGGAAGCCCTTGACGAGGGCAAAGTGGACCTGGTGATTTCCGGAATGGCGATTACCCCAGAGCGCGCCGTGAAGGCGCGTTTCGTCGGTCCCTACATGCTGTCGGGCAAGTCGATCCTGACGCGCGGCGACGTCATCGATCAGTTTGCCAGTGGTGAGCTTGCGGATCAGTCGGTCAAGCTCGCCGCGCTCCGGAACTCGACCAGCGCGACCTTCGTGCGCGAAGCGGCTCCGGAGTCGGAACTGGTCGAAGTAGACGACTATGCCAGCGCCATATCCATGATCAAGGCCGGCGAAGTGGCCGGGCTGGTCGCCGACATGCCGACCTGCATCCTGGCCGTCCTGCGCAACCCGGATGCGGATCTCGTGACCCTCGATGAACCGCTCACGGTCGAGCCGCTCGGGATCGCCGTGAGTGGCGGCGATCCGCGCTTCTACGACCTCGTGGACAATTACCTGGAGGCCCTGGAGCGCACGGGGCTGTTGCAGGCGCTGCGTTCGAAGTGGATGGAAAACAGCAGCTGGATCGCCGCGCTGCCCTGACCCGTCCGGCGCCCCGGCGGCGGGTCAGCTGTTCCCGCCGCCGGGGCTTCCATTCAGGCGGCGGCCATCATGGGCAACACGGCGTACTGTCCCGGCGTGCAGCTGATCACGTCGAGATGGCCGGCCTGGGCGGCAGAGGCGGAAAGGATGAGTATTGCCGCGAGAATTCTCTTCATGTTCGTTTCTCCCGATTCGGCTTCGAGCACGCCACGCTGACCTTTTCGCTCGTAAGCGCCCTCGGTCACGGCACGTTGACGTTCAACCCCGACCGTACCTTCGCCTACCAACCGGATACCGGCTACAACGGGCTCGACGACTTCACCTATTCGGTCAGCGACGGCACCTCCAGCCGTCAGTCCACTGTTTTTCGACGATCCTCGGCTTTCCGAATGCCCCTGGTAAACAGGAATCAGCTGCCATGAGCGATTCTTGCTTCGAGCATCGGATCAAGGTCCGTCGGGAACGCGATGCTGCCAGGCCATGGGCACCGGAGATGGATCATGCGAGAGACGCCCATTTCGGCCAGTAATTTGTCGTGGAACGAGGCCGCACGAGCCAGGTTACATGATGCCGTGCAGAAGTCTCGATTACGCCCGCTCATGGCACCAGCACTCGGTGACCCGGAACGCTTGCCCGAGCAAGGCGTTCATCGCGCGTGACCAGCGTGGCGCTCAATAGTCGAGCGAGCACGACATAGGCGGCATCGTAAGCCGTAAGGTGACCCCGCAGGGACCAGATGCCGGCAACCAGGCTTGCGTGCCGGTAGCGTCGGATCGGGAGTGCTACCAGTTCTCGGGCGAGGTCGGACCGGGATGCGGGAATTCGCCCGTCCCGATCAAGTCGGCGCAAGACGTGCAACGTCTCCACGTCAAGCAGCTCCGGCGCCGCCAACCGTGAATCCGTAGCCCAGAGAAGGTCTTCGATCGGCTCGGGCCGAAAACGCGCGATCAAATCGATGGCAATCGAAGCATCGACGACCAGGATCCGGCTCACGCGGCGTCCCGTTCCTTGCGTATCAGTTCCGCTGACGATTCGGTCATGTCGAAGGATTCCGCATTGCGCAATCGCTCGCGCAACTCCAGTTCCGACGGCAACTCGAGCCACGCTTCCATCTGTTCGAGCAGCAGTTCGCTCAT
Source organism: Wenzhouxiangellaceae bacterium (assembly GCA_041685925.1). Taxonomy (GTDB): domain Bacteria; phylum Pseudomonadota; class Gammaproteobacteria; order Xanthomonadales; family Wenzhouxiangellaceae. Next base: position 13,204 of record JAWLEW010000025.1, read on the forward strand.
GCTCTTTCCTTCCATTGCAGCGCGGGCTTTCAAGGCGCGGTGCAGCGCAGTCGGGACGTTTCGGATCTGGATCATGTGTGTCATGGAATCGGCCGGAACATGTTCACTACATGTTAGCATGCGCCAGCCATTATCCATAATCAGGCGGTGCGGTAATCAGGCTTCGCAGCAATCAGGTTTCCCGGGACGAGGGAGCTTGAGACAAGCGGCCGGTCATCGGATCGCCTTTGATTGTCCGCCGTCCACCACAAGCGCTGCCCCGTTGACCCACCCGGCCCGCGGCGAGACCAGCCACACCGCGGCATCGGCCACCTCCTTGGGCGTGCCGAGCCGCCCCGACGGCACGCTCTGGCGGACCATCTCGTAGATTTCGGGTTGATGTTCGCGCATCGTCTCCCAGCCGCCGCCGGGACACTCGGTCGATCCGGGCAGCAGGGCGTTAGCCCTTATCCCGTGCGATCCCTCGACCACCGCCAGCTTCTTGGCAAACGCATTCAACGCGGCCTTGGCGGCGGTATAGCCGAAATCCGGCATCGGCGCGGCCTCGATCGCCGAGACGGAGGACACCAGCAGAATCGAGCCCGCGCGCTCGGCGCGCATCATCGGCAGCACGGCCTCGAACAGCCGGACGGCACCCATCACGTCCACGTTCAGGCTGGCGTCCCAGCTCGCCCGTTCCCCGGTCACGGCCAGCGCCGAGGCGTTGCTGATCAGGATGTCGATCTGCCCGAATCGCTCGCGGGCTTTCTCCACAAGCGCCTCCACACCCGCGTCGTCGCCCACGTCGGTCGGCACCGCCAGCACCTCCGCGCCCGTCGCTTCGAGCGCGTGTCGGGTCTCGTCGAGTGCTTCCGCCCCGCGTGCCGCGATGACCAGGCGGGCGCCTTCGGCGGCAAGCCCTCCGGCGATGGCACGGCCGATGCCGCGACTTGCGCCCGTGATCAGCGCGACTTTTCCGGCAAGTTCGAGATCCATGACTGCTGCTCCATTTTCATTGTCGTTCAGAAATTCCCAGGTTCACTTCGGCTCGATGATCAGGAACACGCCGGTCGAATCCCCGACATTGACTACTTCGTGCCACTCGATGCCATCGCTGGCAAAACCGCTGCCCGTCGGAACATCCACTTCGCGGGTGCTGTTCGCATCGGTAATCCGCATGCGCGCGCCGACGACCGTGTACCCGAAATGCCGGTCGTGATAGTGGCGTTCATGCCCGACCCCCGGCGAAAACGTGCATCGGAGGATCCGGTGGCGCCGGTCGTCGTGCAGCGCCTCGCACACGGATACACCCTTCCAGCCGGCTTCGAGCGGATCCGGGAACCGAGGCGCGGTCGCGCAGGCGGCAAGCAACACAAGGCTGGCCACGAAGGCGCAGAAGACCATCGTCCTGGCGCTTCGGGATGCCTCTGGTGAGCAAGAATCAATTGCCATGCTTCTTCAATCCTTCACTCTGTGCCAACCGATGGCCAAACCATTTTCGACTTCCATGCCGACGCCGACGGCGGCGGTCTTTCCTTCGATGAGCCAGGTCGCTCACCGGCAAAACCGTCTCTGGGTCCGCCCGTGGCGATCCCTGGCCCGCGATACTGCTCGCCGTAAATCCATCTGGCGTTCAGCGTTCCCGGCGAATCGCTCCTGGTATACAGGACGAAGCCGATATCCGATGGCTCCGAAGCACTGGCAAAAGACGAGATGCTCGATGCAATCAAAGCTAGCGGAAGAAAAACAGCAATAACGATCGATCTGATCACGACTCATTCTCCTGTTGGTATCCGATCATCCGAGTTTCCTCTTGAATGGTGAATTCAATCCTGCATCTCGAGCTTCACCAGCGCATCGCCCAGCCCGGTCAGGTAGATCGGGCCGCCCTCATGGGTCAGGATCAGCCCGGTGAACAGCCCCGGCAGCGGCGCCCACATGTCCGGGCCGAACAGCGCCAGGCGCGACTCTCCGCTTTGGCTGCGGCGCTGCCACTCGATCATGAGCTGTTTGTGTTCGTCCGTTTCCGGATGGAACGCCGTCGACCAGCTGCCGGAGTCGGGATCGACGACCAGCAGAGCGTTGGCGATCGGCGAGGCGACCCACAGGCGTCCCGAGGCGTCGAGTTCGATGTTGTCCGGGGTCGGCAATTCGGCCACGACGCGCCCATCGGACAAGGTGCCGGTATCGACGTCGAGAGCGTAGCCCACGATCCGGTTGGCCATGGTTTCGGCGACATAGATCCGGCCGCGCGCCTCGTCGATCGCCACGCCGTTGCCGTAGCCCAGGCCGGACAGCTTGAGTTCGGCCACCGGTTCCGTGCTGCCGTCGGCCGGCGGCGGCAGACGATACAACGCGCCGTCGAGAAATCCCTTGTCGACCGGCGCGAACATCCGTGCTTCGGAATCCGGACCGGCGCGGTTGCGGGTCGACTGGGTAAACCAGACCGCGCCGCTGCTGTCGCGCCGGGCCGAGTTGGCGCCGAATTCATGCTGGTAAATTCGAACCACCTGCTCGGTTTCGGTGTCGATGCGGTAAATGGCCCCGGTCAGGATGTCAGCCACCAGCACGTGGATGCCGTCCGGTTCCATCGCCACGCCGTTCGGGCCGGCGCTTTTCGAAGGCGGTTCGTGGATATATCCGGCCGACGCGAAATCGCCGAACGGTCGCTTCGCGCCGTCGGGGCCCAGCGCAATCAAGCCGTGTACCTGGTCGGCGATCAGCAGCGTGCCGTCGGCCAGCATCACGCCGTCTTCGGGCCGCACCAGCGAGCGGTCGGCCGGCAGCAGCGCGGCTTGCTCGTAGGCGTTTTCGAGCCTCGGCAAACCCGCGCTGGTGCCGGAGGAATCGCTCATCGTCGCCACCAGTGCAGCGGTGTCCGTGTACTGCTGAAACGAGACGAGCTTGCCCTCGCTCACTGTCCACGAATGGACGAACGGAATGTCCAGCTTCTTGCCGGTGGCCTTCCAGGTTTCCTTGTAGCGGCCGAAGACCACGACGCGATCGCCCTCGACGACGTACTCGTGCTGCGTGACGCCGATGTCTTCCCATTCGTTGACCAGGCGAGCCATCAGACCGGACATGACGGCCTCGGGTCCGATGTAGGGATTCAGGTCGGCGTATGGGTTGCCCTCGGCCTCGTTCCAGACGATATTCGGCGACATCAGTCCGGCGAAGGCTTGCATGTCGCTCTCGGCGAAGGCGGCATAGACGGTCTCGACGACGGCCTGCGGCTCCGCCGGGTCTGGCGTTTGGGCCGGAACGCTGACAGCTGCCAACAGGATGCTAAAGGCAAGGCAAATTCGATTCATGGGAAAGTTCCTCGGGTGGTTGCGAAGGACGAAAGTCCATGCGAGAGGACGGCCGAACGCGCTCCTGAAAACATGGGCTGGCGTATCATCGACTTTTTATCTCGGGCGAAGCCGGGGCGTTGACGACAATCATTCGTTTCAGCGCCGTGGCCGCGGGATCGATCCGGCCGCGGAGCCTGTGTGCGTCTTCCAGCCAGTTGGAATGAGCAAGCATCTTGTAAAGGCGCCTGGTCACGAGCGGATCGCGCGTTCGAGAATGTTTCCAAGCCGCTTCGTGGAGGCTCCGTGTTCGGTCAGGAGACGCAAATGGTAATTCGTGAACAGCCAATACTCTTTGGCAGCCGCGGTCATCGCCACGTCTCGGCTGAACAGGTCGATCAGATCTTCGATGGCATGCTCGTCGACCGGCGATATGCCGGCTTGTCTCTGCGCCTCGACAAAACGCTGCCGTGTGAGTTGCATGACATCTTCGAATTCGCTGATCGAATCCGCCCGGGCATAGTATTCCTGAATTTCACGCACCAGCGTAGTGTCTTGTATCAGGCCCAGACCGCCCGTATTGATGATGGTTTCGTATGCCGCTCGCCGAGACGGAACGCTATTCATGATGAACAGCGTGTAGCCGATATCGAAATCTTGATCCTCCGAGTAGGCTGGATAGGGCACGATATCGATGCGCCCGCGAGCCGATGCGAATCCCTTTGGAAGCGAAGCCCCGCTGACCTGGCGGACGAGGTGATCCAGGGCGGAAATGCGCGACGTCTCGACCGCAATCGTTACCTCGATGTCGGCGATATCTTCTCGCACATCTTCGACAAGCGTCCCGAGGAGTACAAGCTCGCGTTTCCGGTCGGATTGTGCTTCGTTCCAGTTCGCCACCTGAATGCCGATGAACACGCCCAGGACGACGATCAAGACCTCCAGCAGCACCGTGAACCAGTCCTGGCGGCGGACGGCACCGGCGAGTTTTTTTAGGATCATGGTGAGCCTTCCGGTACGACGGGAATCATCGATTCCACTTCCAGTAGGATCCTGAGCTCGCCTTCCTGGCGTTGCAGAACGCCGGAGTAGGAATACCTATCAATGCCGTCGGGCGTGCCCCAGTCGAACTTGCCGGTCACGATCATGGAGTCCGGACCAAGCACCTCGAAGGCGAGATCACGCCAGTCGAAGCTGACCGGTCCAATCCATTGATCGCGGTAGCGCGCCTGAATTTCATCGAAGCTGCGAGCGATTCGCTCGCCGTTGAAGATCATCGTCGCGTCGGAGCGATCGTAGCGCGCGACAAGTGCGGCTCGATCGTGGTTGCGCAGGTCAGCAGCGTAGCTGTCCATGAATCGCTTCGCTTCATTTTGGGTTCCGGCCTCGAACGCGCGATCTTCAATTGACGCGCCTACCCGGGATTCTTCCAGGTAGCGAAGCATGAAGTTCTCGTCCAGCCCGTCGATAATCGGCCCGGCCACTTCCATCATCGGCGTGCCTTCCCAGCCGGGCTGCTGGAGTTTCCACCAGTTCCTGGCGTGCCGGCTGCCGAAATAGTATTGAGCGGTATTCAGAATGTGCTGTCGCGCCTCGGTGCGTGAGACCAGGCCGATCTCCTCCATGTTGAACATGTGGTCCCACTGCAACATCAAGGCCACCAGGTGCGATTCGACCATACGGATATCTAGGTCAGTCATGTCCTCCGGGGAGCGAATGGACTTGATCCAGGCGGCACCCGCGTCGGTTGTGGCGAGGCTCAATTCGATCTGCGCCAGCAGGTCGTTCTTTCCCGACTCCATCTGGGCGCGGGTCAGATCCGCGTTCTGCCGGACCTCGACGATAAGGATGACCAGGCCCAGCACAACCCCCAAATTCGCGCCCAGCGTCAGCCAGCGGTTCAGACGATCCGGTTCTGACTCGATCACGGCAAGACCGCCCGTATTCCGTTGACGCTCAGCGCTTGGTAGATTCGATCCCGGAGCTCGATGGCGGCGACCAGAATGACGCCGTCGACGATGTAGGTCGAGGTGATCAAGACCGACAGGGCGTACACCAGATCGCCGCGCAGCCGATCATCGGCGATCAGCGAATCGGCAAGACCAGCAAAGTCGATCTCGATAGTCGGCGCGGCGCAGTCTTTCAGGATGTGGCGATGTGGTGGTTCGAACTCTCGACAGGCTATAAGGGAAAGATAGTTATGGACTTCCGGCGGTATGATGCGTCGCACAGCCATACGGTATTCGGGAATCAGAGAACTGAGGTCTACAGCCCAGGAGGCGTTGTGATAAAGCGTTAGGAAATCCCTCAACTCTGTATTCTCGATCAAACCGAGTTGCCCTGAACTCACCATGTCGACGTAGGTGGCATCGCGCAGCTGCAGCGGCACGGAGTTGCTGGCGTGATGGAACGCGCGAACGATCTCCCACGCACGCGCCTGTTCGCGCGGGCGCAACTCGGTCGCCGCCAGCGCCTCTCGGCCGAGCTCAATCTGACGCGCCCAGAGCGCCTTGCGTTGTTGCAGCATGACGATATCGTCGGACACATCCCGATGCAGCCGCTGGAGGTAGCTGTCGGCCCGCTTGGCTTCGAAACGAGCGGAATTGAAGTTCGCCACCTGGATGCCAATGAACACGCCGACGACGACGATGACGAAGTCGATCGCCACGGCCGTCCAGTTCTGGTCCCGCACGTGTTGCATTACGCTTCTGAGCAGCATGGCGCAGTATTCACTCGGGATGGAGGTAGAACACCTTGCTCATGATCTGCCATTGGCCTTCGATCCTGACCAGCGTGAAAAAGTCGGTGAAGCGGTGGCCGGTCCAGTTTTCGAGCTCGATTCGAACGCTGGCAGCGGTACCTTCGACGTCGACTCGCATGTCTCCGGCCACCAGGTTGGCGGCGGGGCCGTTGTCGGCATGCCAGTCGTAGAACATCTCGATCGGCCCGGCAAAAAGATCGGGGCCCACGTAGCCGAATATCGTCGCAAGCGGGTGGAAGATCGGGCGCAGGGCCTCGACGCTGCCGGTCCGGCCGCCTTCGACGTAGGCGTCCATCAACCTTTCGATCTGGTGGATATCGTCCTCGGCGACAGGATCTTTCATCGACTGTTCTCCTTATTCATAGAGATTGATCAGCATGACGCCGAAAAGCGCGAAGCCGCGCAGGACGTTCATGACGACATAACGGTCACGTTTCACCGTCGGCGTGAGCGCGGGCATGTCGAGCGTCCGGGTCATCCGGTGAACCTCGCGTGTCATCCGGGATCTCTGAAGCCGTCAGAGCAACTCACTGACTGCACCCCGTATCGGTGAGACGGGCTCATGCACGGTGCGTACCCGGAAATCTTCCAGGGAGCCGCCGTCGCGAACGGCGGCCAGCCATTCTTCGGGATCGAACTCGACGCCGACGGGGTTGACCTCGAACGGCGGTCCGGAAATGTAGGCGTTGCATTCCTCGGCCGTATCGAACGCGTCGACCTGGAATTCCATCTGGTTCCCGTCGGGGTCGGCGTAGTACATCGATATGGTCAGTCCATGGTGGACGCACCAGTAAGGCTCGATGCCTTGAGTTTTGCAGGAAACGTAGTTCTCGAACAGATCCTCCAGCGAGGCGTGCGTCCAGGCCAGATGATCGACCCCGACCCAGCTCTTCGTTTCCGGCTCGGAGCCTTCCGGATCGATCACGGACAGGTCGAGAAACGCGAAGCGATGATGCTCGTCGTCAAAGGTCAGAAAGCTCATCGCGGGATTCCGGTGTTGAACCCTGGCGCCGAACACGGTGCCGTACCACTCCAGCATTTCGGGAAAGCGGCGGGTGCGATAAACCACGTGGGCAAGGGACCTGGGAGCAACATGCATGGGATTTTCCTCAGCTAAGTTTGGTGATATGGCGGCGCACTGGCGTCCGAGGTGCGTTTTCATTCATAGAAGAAGCGCTCCTCGGCGATTCGACCGTCGCGGACAGCGAATACCGCGATTTCGCTGTGCGGTCTGCGTCGACCGGCATGGGCGATCAACATGTCTGCGAACAGCGCGAAGCGGTCTCCGGTCACGAACGGTCCGTCGATACTGAGGTCCTCGATGCCGTGGGTCGAACACCAGCGCAGGTTCTTTTCACGCACTGCCTCGATGCCGCGGCATTCTCCATCGGTACCGTCGGGCAATGCGCGCGGCTCTATGCTCACGACGTCGTCGGCCCAGTACTTCTCGCCGGCCGCGCGGTAGTCGGCGGCCAGCCACAATGCGGTAAAGTCGACGGCAACGTCGGCCGTGGTGGGCGTGGGTTCGCTCATCACTCGGGTCGTGCCTCCAGACCGAATTCGTTGGTTACCACCGCGGCGCGCAGATTGCCCATCGACACAAGCAGGCTCACAGACCCACCAGTCGTGGTGCGGTGGCCTGCCACCAGTCGGTGTTCCAGAGCAGATAGATCAGCACGGAGGAAGGCAGGAAGCCAGCCAGCCAGAGGCTGTAGGCCTTGTGTATCTTCCGCGTGCGCAGCAGATCCCAGATGAGCATCGGGGCCACCGCGAGCAGGATGTACAGGATCGGGCCCAGCGGGGTCTCGGGCATGGTGTTGGGCAGCCAGGCGATACGATCGAAGGCAGCCGGCAGAGGAAGCGCCACGGCAAGAAAGATCAGGCGCTTGTGCATGCCGGGGTCGGACTTGCGCAGATACAGGGCGATGCCGATGTAGATCGCGAACAGGATGCCGACCTGAATCTGCAGCAGCATGATGTTCCTGATGATGACCATGATCTGCTGAAGCTCGGCCTGCGCTTCAGGCGGAGCCGCCTGCATCATGCCCCACACCTGGTGGTGGATGATCGGCACCAGAAGACAGCCCACCACCACGAGAGCGGGGGCGATCACGATGCCGGCCATGCCAAGCTTCTGGTGATGTTGCTGCCTGCCCGTTGCGACCAACAGGGCCTGGACCAGGAGCAGCACAAGGAATGCACCCATCAGCACGGCGTGCGCATGCAGCATGAACGGGAAGGGTGGCCGCATACCGACCTCGACGGCGGCGATTTTCTCCAGGGAAGTAGGGATGAATCCGGTGAGCGTGATTACGATGAACCACGCCGCCATCAGCACGAAGATCCATCGATCGACGAAGCGGGTCAACGAGCGGCCAGACGTCCGGTAATCCAGGCCTGAGGCCGTCGTGCTCATGGCTCTTCTCCGGCGAACGGACATGGAGCTGGCTGACTGCCTGCCGCCCTGCTTCTGTCTGCGCGCACAAGACCTGGGCGGTACATGGCAGTTCCCTTTTAAGGTGTGTGTCGAAGGGAGTCCAGCCACGCTGCAAGAGACACCGCCCTTGCAGCGTAGTGGAC
>JAWLEW010000025.1:21913-32138 GCA_041685925.1 Wenzhouxiangellaceae bacterium
GATTTCCCGAAGCATGTATTCGCCCTGGATTTCACGAATCTCGTTGTAAAGGTCGAGTACCTTCTCGTTGCTGGCATCCATGTTCTCGTCGCCCCAGGCTTCCATGAACGCGTTGTAACGTTCACGGCTCGGGCCAATCATTTCGGTGCTGGGAAACTTCATCACCAGCAGCAGATCGAATGCGCCGTGAGCGACCGCCTGGTTGGCATAGATCGCATAATCTTCGATATGGCCCAGCGATTTGGCCACTTCGTTGGCCGCAACCCAGGTCGACTCCAGACCTTCTAGGTAAATGTCCTGGGTGCCCGGATCAAGCTTGACCATCGTCATGCTCCAGGCGGCATCGGAGACTTCGTAGTCTTCCCAGACCTGCAGTTGAGCGGCCGCCGGAAAGGCAATGCACACGGCAAACAACAGTGAAAGCGAGACTGCAAACGTAGATAGGAGATTGGACTGTTTCATGGTGTTTCCTTTTGGTGAGGTTTGATACCGCTTCATAGCGGCGTCTTCGGTTTGCGGATCTAACGCCCTTTTGCACAAGATGATCATTTACTGTGCAAGCGGGTGTTTTCATGCCGCGACTGCCCGCCGCAGCTTCGGCGCTGTGCCATAGGTCAGCGCCCGCCACAGCCATTCCATCGGGCCGTACTGAAATGATTGGAGCCAGAGATGGGAGAGCACGGCCTGCATTAGATACACGGCGCAGGCGAACGCAATCAATGCCTGAATCGACCACTGGCCGGCCTGTTCGAAACCGATGCCGTAAAAGACCGTCAGCCCGATCAGGGTCTGGCCGAGGTAGTTGCTCAGCGCCATTCGCCCGGGCGCGGCCAGCAGCCGCAGACTGCCCGAAGCACGACGCCACAGCAGCACGAACCCGGCGGCATAGGCCAGGCCGAGCGGAATCACGGCAAAGGTGTAGGCGATGACGGCATACAAGCCGTCCAGGGAATGCGGCCGGTCAAAGCCGATCCCGTCGAGTGCAGCCAGGACCGGGCCGGCGATGGCACCCGACAATCCACCGATCACCAGGACGCCGACCAGCAGCCGGGTGTTGTCGAGCAGTTCACCGTGCACGAGCCTGCGCCCGGCCCACAGGCCGAGCAGCATGATCGCGAACAGTTTCGGCCAGCGCCAGGTGTCGAACAGATAGCCAAAGCGAAGCACACCCAGGCCGAAAGATGATTGCAGCCGCTCGCTCCAGCCGCTCAGGCGAAGATCGACTATCGGATCTTGAGCCCCCGGGGGCATGACGGCGTAGGCCAGGTCGTACAAGCCCAGGCTCTGATCCACGCCAAACCCCCAGAACAGCGCGTAACCGATGATGGGCACGAGCAATGCAAGGCCCGCGACAATCAGCAAGGTGCGGTCCGTCCAGTGGCGGACGGCCAGCAACACGAAGCCGAGCAACGCATATGGCGTGAGAATGTCGCCGACCCAGAACACGAACAGGTGGATCAGGCCAAAGCCCAGCAGGATGCTCGTACGGCGCAGATAAATTTGGGTGGCAGCAATCCCTCGGCCCTCCAGCCGCTGCAGCTGAAGGGCAAACCCCAGCCCGAACAGGAAGGCAAACAGGGTGTAGAACTTGCCGTCGATGACGGCCAGGTGCAGAAAATCGATCAGTTCGTATGCGCTGCCGGCGAGGACGTTGCGCTGCTCCGCGCCGACAAACTCCCAGCCGCTGAAGAAGCGGATATTGGCCAGAAAAATGCCGAACAGGGCAAAGCCCCTGAGTGCGTCCAGAACCTCGTGGCGTTCAGCGCTTGCGGTCGGGGCGGCGGCGGGTTGCGGGCTCATCGTGCGTTCCCGAGCCGCATTGAATGCGGACGCCGTGCGCAATGAGGCACAGGCCAGCGTGGCATCGGTACGATGTCAATCAAGACGCCCTTCCAGCGTGGCGAATTCGGTCAGGCCGAACGCCTCCAGCACCGTGGCATCGAAAGGCTCGACCGCCGCATTGCGCTCGCGCACGCCGACATCCACGCCGACCACGGTCCTGAACGGCCGACGGCCGGCCGGCGTGTTGATCAGCGCGACCATCTGCTCGACTACCATGGCCGGTTCGGTCGGCGTGTCCGGATCGCTGAACATGCCATCGAAGGCCTGCATCAAATTCTCGAAGGTCTCGCGTGCTACGGCGGGATACGTGTCGATATGGCCTTCGACATCAGCCGGTCGCGGGCTGGTCGTGAACAGTTCTGTGGCAAACGGACCGGGCTCGACAACTACCACGTCAATACCGCAGCAGGCCAGTTCGCGACGAAGTGCCATCGAGTAGCCCTCGACCGCCCATTTGCTGGCGTGATAGACGCCGAAGAACGGCACGCCGAAGCGGCCGGCAATCGAACTCAGGTTGACGATCAGACCCTGACCGCCCTGGCGCATGGCCGGCAGGAAGGCCCGGTTCATGCGCTGGATGCCGACCACGTTGACGTCGAGCTGGGTCGCCAGCTCCTCGGCGGTGAAGGCCTCGGTCAAGCCGACGTACATCACCCCGGCGTTATTGACCACGACGTCCGGTGCCCCGGATTCGGCGAGGATCGTCTCGGCTGCGGCGTTTACCGATTCGCTCGACGCGACATCCAGGTCAAGCACGCGCAGGTCGATATCTTCGCTTTCAGCTGCATTGGTCAATTCTTTGGCCGCGACCGCGTTCCTGCCCTGCGTTGCGCGCATCGTTGCGTAAACCCGGTCGCCGCGCCGGGCCAGTTGCATGGCCAGTTGCTTGCCGAATCCGGAACTGCACCCGGTAATCACGATCGTTGTGGTCATGCGGTCGTCCTTATGCAATCGGCACTGAGTGGAGCAAGATCAAGCCGAACATGCCGGCGGGGATTATCGGGCGTGAACAAGGCCGGCAGAGCTGCCGGCGCTTGTCTTATGGCGCGCCGTTGCGATTCGCTTACGGAAACGTGGCGTAGGCTCGGCGCGTCGTGTTGGTCGTGCACTCGCCGAGGCGCGCGTTCAATCGCGCCGGGACGCTGCTGGGGTCGGCCTGGCCGGCCTGCCATGCATCGTAGGCCTTGCCGAAGGCCTCGTTGTCGGCGCTGCGGCCGAGCCAGTAATGGGTATCCATGTTCTCGCTGAACATTGGTGCGGCGATCTCGGTCTGATAGCCGTGGGCTTCGCCCCAGTCGTTGAAATCGTCGACGATCTCCAGGTACTGCCCCAGCGTACAATCATCGTCCAACGTAAAGCTGATCACGTCGAGATGGCCGGCCTGGCCAGTAGAAGCGGCAAGGAAAAGCATGGCGCCGATGATTCTTTTCATGTTCATTGCTCCCGATTCGGCTTCGAGCACCCCACGCGAAGGGAAGTCGGTGAGTGATGCACGAGGCCGTCAAGGCAATCTAAACCGAGCGTGATCGGCAGCACAATAACGCCAGCGTCAATTCATCGTCATTTCTGCGTCAACGAGATTGAGCGACGTCCGGTTCAGGAATTTTGTTACCGGGGATCCGGTGCCGGCAGCAGATCCGGCCAGCCGTACTTGTTCCAGGCCGCGACCATGCCGATGCGCTCGGCAAATGCAAGAAATCCGGGATGCAGTCGCACTTGGCGGATGGGCTCGATATCGGCCCACAACGACATCAGACAGAACATGTTGGCCGGGGTAATCTGGCTGCCCAGGCTCTTGAACACCATTTCGGCATAGCCCATCCAGATGGCCGGCGCGACGATGCTGGTGTCGCTGGGATCCGGCAGGGTTGCGTGGAGATAGTCGAGCATGGCGCAATACACCTTCCGATGGACCGCTCGTCCGCTGCACACGCCCCTGGCCGCAACCCGCCAATAGGTGTCGAGGGCCGGGCCGGTGAGCGGCCGGGTGCCGGCCGGCGGAAAGATCACGGTGTTCATCAATAATCGCGTCTGCCAGTATTGTTCCACCGCGAGCTTGCGATCTCCCGATGCCGACGTGGCCACCGCCAGCCACATCGACGGCAATCCAAGATCGACCATTCGCTGCCCGGCGGCGATTGCTGCATCGAGGTTGCCGAGGTTGAGCTGAGCGACACACAGCATCGCGAAATTGCGGCCGTTGACCGGGTCCTGGTTGATCGCGGCCTCGATGCAGGGCAAGGCCTCGCGCGTCCGGCCGATGTAGAGCAGGAACGATCCCAGCCGCAATGCGACGTCAGGATTGTCGGGGTCCAGCCTGTAGCCCTCGTAAGCCAGGTCCAGTGCGCCGACCGGATCGTTCTCGGTCCAGCGATGGATGCCGAGCATCGCGCGCGCGTGGCCCTGGCCGGGATCCAGTTCGATCGCCTTGATGGCGCACTCGGCCATGCGCGCCGATTGGGCGACACGGTCGAGGCAAGGGGTGTAGACGGCGGTGTAGACGTGTGCTTCGGCCAGCGCCGTCCAGCAGGCCGCGAACCCGGGATCGATCGCCAGTGAGGCCTCCAGCAGTTCCACAGCCTTGGCCAGAACGCCGTCACCGATTGCGCGCGCGGTCAGGGCGCGGCCCTGGAGATAAAGTTCATAGGCGGCCTTGCTGGCCGTCGTTCGCCGGTGCGCCGGCACCCGGATGTCCAGTTCGAGCGCGCTTCCGAGGGCGCGGCTCACGGCCCGGGCGATGTCTTCCTGCAGTCCGAATATGTTGCCGGTGTTGCCGCGATAGCCCTGCGACCAGCGTTCGAAGCCGTTTTTGCCGTCGACCAGGCTCACGTGAACACGCAGTTCGTCCCCTTGGCGTTGAACCGAACCCTGAACCAGGTGCGAGACGTGAAGCGCGCGGGCAATCTCGGGCAGCGACTGCTCGGAGCCGCGGAGATTGAGCGACGATCCGCGACCGGCAACCAGCAGTTGCCGCGATTGTCCCAGGGTAGTGATCAGCTCGTCGAAAAGGCCCTGAGAGAAATGAGCCTGATCACCGGCTGTATCGATCGACTTGAACGGCAGCACCGCAATCCTGATTCTTGGATCGGAATTGCCGGCCCCGCTTGCCGGATCCCGCAGCCGCCAGGCATCCAGAAGCCTTGCGTGTTCGCGGTCGTCTCCGCGTCGCTGCCAATCCGAAAGTGCGTCCTCGACGGCGCGCTGCAGGCGTTGATCGGTCTGTGCGCGGCGAACGTCCAGCCACTGCCGGAAAGGTTCGCCGAAATCCAGCCGACCGAGCAATGGCCGGCCGCCGATTTCCAGCAGCAGCTTGCTGGCCTGTGGCTTTGGGCCGTCAGTGAGGGCCGATTCCAGTTCGGCCAGGTCTGACCTCACGGCCGTGGCGTTGACAGCGACGCTATCGCGAGTTACCTGGAAAAAATCCGGCCGGATCGGCGTCAACTGCTTTTTCAGCCCGAGCAACGTCTGGCGCAGGCTGGCCCGTGCCTGCGCCTGGAATTTTCCCCGCCACAACAGCTCGCACAACCGGTCACGATCCACCGCGACGCCGGGCTCCAGGCAAAGAATCGCAAGCAATCCCCGCGCCCGCTTGCCGGTGATGGCGATCTCTTCGCCGTCGGCTGTCGTAAGCTTGAAGGCGCCGAACAGCGTGGCGCGTAGCGCTGCATAGGCAACCCGGCGCGTTTCATCGATCTCCGTGAGCGTTGCGTTGGTCATTTGATTCCGTGATGAGGTTCACATCATACCCAATGCCCACGCGCGCTACCAGTGCAGGCGGTGCTGCCAGGGCATTGAACAGCGATTCCGGAACGCCTGACCAGCGTCAAGGCCTGCTCACGATTCCTGCGGTAGTATTTGTCGCGAATAATTCTCAGTCAACCACCCTGGAAGGTAAAAAGCATGAAAAACAAGATTGCATCCTTGATTGCCGCTGCCGTCATCGCGGTTTCCCCGCTGGCCTGGGCAGACGACCATTACAAGACTTTCGACCAGGAGGCGCAGTCCACGCTGACGCCGGATGAGGCTTTGCAATTGCTCAAGGAAGGCAATGCCCGTTTCGTTGCCGGCGAGTCGATCGATCGCGACCTGATCGAACAGCAGAAAGACACCAGCACCGGTCAGTATCCGTTTGCCGTCGTGCTGTCGTGCCTGGATTCGCGTTCCGCCCCCGAGGTCGTGTTCGACCAGGGCGTCGGCGATATCTTCGTCGGTCGTGTCGCAGGGAATGTCGTCGACACCAACCTGCTCGGAAGTTTCGAATTCGCGACCGCGGCGGCCGGTTCCAAGCTGATCGTGGTCATGGGCCATACGGCCTGCGGGGCGGTCAAAGGCGCTTGCGACGGGGTGGAACTCGGCAACCTGACCGCGCTGCTCGACGAAATCGAGCCGGCCGTGGATGCCGTCAGCACGCCGGTCGGCGTGGACCGGAGCTCATCCAACACCGAATTCGTCAATGATGTCGTGGAGATCAATGTGCGCATGCAGGTCAATGAGCTGGTGCGCCGCAGCGACGTGGTCCGCGAGATGGTCGAGGCCGGTCAGGTCAAAGTCGTCGGCGCCGTGCACGACATCAGCACCGGCGAGGTCACCTTTCTGTGATGCTTCAGCGCGCCCGTCATGCGACGGGCAGCGAATGAACGGCGCCGGCCGCTTTTTTGGGCCGGCGCTTTTCATTCAAAGGGCCCGGGCGGCATCGACCGAGGCCTGGGGCCGGTGAGGCGACCCGACCTTTCCAGGTCGACCTGTCGCCCTTTTTCGGGCCAGGACGCCCAGCGTACGAGGGGACCGCCTGCAGGCGCCACGCGCGAGCCGGTGCTTTCCCGCCGTATGACGATTCAGTACACCCTGGCCGTCCGGAAACGCCGGACGCCAGTGGTTTTCGTGGCTGCACTTCCGGCCAGTGCATTACCGCTCGGCAAAGCGTCGAGGACGCCGCCGACCGACTGCTGTCATCAGCGTCCCCGCTGTTGTCTGCCCATCTGCGGCCTGGCCATCTGTGGTCTCGCCATCTGTCTGCTCATGCCACGCTGCCGGGCCATGTGGGCGCGATCGAATTGCGCGCGATTGAAGGACTGCGGCGCGGGCCGTGTCGACGGACGTGACATCGATCCCGAGGGCCGCGTGGCCGGCCGTGTCGACGGTCGGGACATCGGTCCAGAAGGCCGCGTGGAGGGTCGTGGCGCCGGCCGGGACACCGGTGGTGACGGACGTGTTTGCGGCCGTGTCGCCGGTCTGGAGACTGGTGGTGACGGCCGCGTGGCAGGCGGCGCTGTCGGGGTCACCGGCCGATCGGTCGATGGTCGCGTCGCTGGTCTGCCGGCTGGAATCGTATCCTTCGACCATGCGCCGTTTTCGCGCGTCTTCCAGCCATCCTCGACGCGCTGGGCAACATTGCCGTCACGGTCGGCGAACACGTTGTTGGCCCTGTCCGTCGCCGGCCGGGCCATCTTGCGGTCCGATATCGCGGCGCGATCGGCATTGCGCCGCAGATTTTCAGGTCGCTTGTAAATATTCTCGCGCGACCTGTCGCGGACCGCCTGAGAATTGGCAATCCTGTTGCCGACAGCCATGCGGTTGCCGACGCTGACGTTGTTGCCGATATTGATGTTGTTGCCGATGTTGATGTTGCCCGTGTTGTTGATGATGATGGGCCCGCGGTGACCACCGCCGTACCAGCCGTTACAGCAACCCCAGGGTCGGTAGGAGCCGCCATAGCCGCCGCCCCAGCTCATTCCGAAGCGGAAGAATCCATTCGACCAGCTCATGCCGAAGTTCCAGCCGGTCCAGGGGTTGTAGCCGACGTTGAATCCCCAGGTCGGCGGGCGCGGATAGTACCAGCGACCGTAATACGGCGGATAATACCAGCCGGTCCCATAAACGGGCACGCCGTAGTAAGGGAATGACCACATGTAGCCGGGCCTGTAGCCCGTGTAAACGACATCAGGCGTCGAATCGTAGATGTAGACGTTCGTCGTGTTGTAGACAGGCGAACTTGGCGGAATCCTGTCGATCTCTTCGCGCGGAACCGAATCGGCGACGGCCCACGGGCCGTTGGCAGATGCCGAGGTGAACCAGACGCCGGCATCGACGGCATAGTAGCGTCCCTTGATTTCCAGCACCTGTGCGCCGGTATTGACGGCGTAGGATACGTCGGTGCCGGCGATCGGCTTGAACTGCGGCTTCCCGTCGTATTCGACCGTCAGGCTTGCCTCGTCCCGTTGGATCGCCGCGGTCTGGGGTATGTACTGATCCAGTACAGCCTCCTCGGCCTCTATCGTGCCGGCGACGGCCGTTCGCAGACCCCCGATGTCCGAGGCCGGCGGAATCTCGCGGAAGCTCGACGGCAGTTCGTCGGAGCGAACGAACGTCCACGGACCGCCCTGCGATTTCGATCGAAACCAGCGGCCGGACAGCAGAAGGTACATGTTGTTCGTCGACAGTTCCCTGAGCCACGGCGATTGCGTGTTCTGGACGTAGAGCAGTTCATTGCCCGGTAGCGACTGCCAGTCGGGTTTGCCGTCGGTGACGATCAGCTCCGTGGGTTCCCTGGCCGTGACAATGGCCGGCGGCGTATCCGGTTGAGGTTCGTCCGTTTCGGCGCCCTGCATCGCCTGAACGAGGTCTCTCGGGGGGGAATCCGTCGGTTTCCAGGGACCCATCGGATCCTTCGCCTCGTACCAGAATTTGCCGCTCGACAGCCAGTGGTCCCTGCTGCGCTTTTTCCGGACGACCGCCATCGGCGCATTCAGGACACGCTCGTACGGACTGTTCTCGATTTCCGAGTATCTGGGCTCGCCATCGTAGAGCAGCAGCACGGCGAGTTCCTCCCGGAACACGATGACCGGCGGATCGTTCTTGAGATTCTCGATGCTGGTTTGCTCGGTCTCGGCAGTCTTGAGGCTCGCCGTGAGTGCGTCGAGCGAAATCTGGAAGCCGGCGGTAGGCACTGCGGCCTCGACGACGGCGGTGAATCGCTGCTCATCGGCATCCCGCGAGGCAGGCCAGCGAACGTCTGTGACCTTCACGCTGCGTATCAGGGCGGTACCGTCGGCCCGGTCGGTGTCGATTGCCGACTCGAACCAGAACGCGCCGAAGATCGGGTCGTCTCGTCCCGTCAACTCCAGCGCCATTGCGGCGCGCCCCTTGAGGGTGTTGCCCTCGAGCGCCTCCGGCTGCGGCTGGTACACAACGATCGTGCCTTCTTCGGCCTCGATCTCCTGGGGCCAATCGATCGCATGCGACAGGGTGGGCCAGATCACGATCGCCAGCCACAGGGGCAGGCTTATCGCGACGATGTGCTTGCGGTATCGGTATTGCATTCGATTGCTTCCTTTTCTTGCGCGCTGACGCAGCAGTGGCGCCGATACAAGCTTTGTCGTACCTCCACGCTTCCCTGACGCCGTCCAGCCGGGCATTCGCCTGGCGAGTTCGAGCAGGATACAAGCGCCCAGGCACACCGATTTGTAAAGAATCGTATAAATTTCCGATTTTCCGCTCCCTGCCAGCCCCCGATTGCAATGCCGGACCTCACGCGCCGGATTTCGAGTCGCTCTCGAAAAATGCCTTCGTTGCCCGGGCGCTCTGGCCGCCTTTCGCTCGTTTCGTTGCCGACGAATCCATCGACCGCGGCCTGGTCGAACAGGGTCATGTCAAGGTCGTCGGCGCGCTTCACGAAGTCACCACCGGAGAAGTCCAGCGTCAAGGAGAGTCGGCAATGCCGCGCGCGACAAGGGCATCATTCAGACGTGCCATAAATCCATCGAGCTGATCGGCGGTAGCCCGTGTGGGGCCCTGCCAGTCCCAGAACAGGTCGTAGATTTCCAAGGCGGCGTTGCGCAGCTCCCGGTTGGCACAGGCGGCTTCGAAATCGAAGCTTCTGAGTGTCGGCTTTCCTTCTTCGCTCCGACTTGCAGATTGCGCTGTCCACAATCATCTTGGGAAATTACTGCAGCACCTCCACGAATATGCCGCGGACACCCTGGCTGAAATCCCGCACGCGCGCAGGTCCGACATATCGGAAATTGCGGCATTCAGGCGATCGATGACGGCAGACAGTTTGCCTTCATCGGCCGCAAGCGACTGCCGAAGTAGCCGATGTAAGGCCGGTAGAGTTCGCCCAACTCGGCATCGGGGCGAAACGACAGCGTGGTGCCTTCGGCAAGCTGGATGGCGCGCCAGTCGTCCGGATCGCCGGAGGCGACCGCGGCGAAGGCCTTATCCATCAATTCCACAATGGCCGCCCGGTCGTTCGCATTGTCCTCGGCGCTCGCGGTGGCCGAACAGAACCAGAGTGCGGCCAGTGCCAGCGCCGGTATCGTGACTCGCTTCATGACGTGAATCTCCCTCTCAGGGTATTTCGGCACAGTGCACGAAACGTGACCTG
>JAWLEW010000026.1:0-31477 GCA_041685925.1 Wenzhouxiangellaceae bacterium
TCCCCGAAGCGGAAATCCCCGAAGCGGAAATCCCCGAAGAGGAAATCCCCGAAGAGGAAGCCCCCGAAGCGGAAATCCCCGAAGAGGAAATCCCCGAAGAGGAAATCCCCGAAGCGGAAATCCCCGAAGAGGAAATCCCCGAAGAGGCAATCCCCGAAGAGGCAATCCCCGAAGAGGAAATCCCGGAAGAGGAAATCCCGGAAGAGGAAATCCCGGAAGAGGAAGTCTCGGAAGAGGAAGTCCCGGAAGAGACAACCTCCGAAGAGGAAGTCGCGTTCGGGGAGGCGCAGGAGGAAGCGGACCTCGCAGACGAGCTATCCGAAACCGAAGGGTTCACGGCGCCGGCGGCTTCCGGATCCGATGCGCCCGACGTCGCTTCGCCGGAAGCGGAGGCGCCGGAGCGCGAAATCTCGGAGCAGGTCGACGCGATCGAGGGCGTCGCTGGAAGCGAAGTGCGCTTCGAGGAATGGCCCGATCAGGAGGCGACCGATCGCGGTGCGCCGGAACCGCCGCCGGCCGCTGACCGCGTGTCGGTGTCGGACGACGCTACCGCGGTCAACTACGCCGAACTCGACGCAGAATTGCTCGACTTGTTCATCGAAGAAGGGCAGGAACTGCTCGAGCACTCCGATGACTTGTTGCAGCAGTGGCGCGAGAATCCGGAAGATCGTCAGCTCGTGACTGCGCTGCAGCGCGATATCCATACGATCAAGGGCAGTGCGCGCATGGCCGGACTCAATCCGGTCGGTGAGGTCGCCCACGTGCTCGAGGACCTGCTGGAGAAGATCGCGGGCGGGCGGCAACAGGCCACGGCGGCGAGCCTGGATGCCCTGGAAGCCGGCTGCGATCACCTGCACGCGATGCTCGATGCAGTCGAGAAACGCCGGCCTTTGCCGACGCGCACGGCATTGACCGAGCTGGCCGGCGAAGAACAGGCGTTCGCCGAGGAAGCCCCTGCCCCCACGCGCGCCGACCTGGAAGAAGCCGGCGAGGCGCGCACGGGCCGCAGCAGCAGCATCCGGCTGGCTTCGCAGCGCATCGAGGAACTGCTCAACTTTGCCGGCGAAGTCAGCATCTTCCGATCACGCATCGAACAGGAAATCGGCGGGTTCCGCGGCAACATCGGCGAAATCGAACAGACCGTGGCGCGTCTGCGCGAGCAGTTGCGCAAGCTGGAGCAGGAAACCGAAGCGCAGATCCTTTCGCGTTACGAGCGCGAACACGGCGCGCCGGATGCGACTTTCGATCCGCTGGAGCTGGATCGCTACTCCACCATCCAGCAGCTGTCGCGGGCGCTGGCCGAAAGCGTCAGCGACCTCAATAGCCTGGCGGAGCTGATGGACGAGGCCGGCCGGCAGTCCGAAACCCTCCTGATGCAGCAGGCACGCGTCAACACGGAACTGCAGGAAGGCCTGATGCAGGCCCGCATGGTTTCGTTCAATACGCTGGCTCCGCGCCTGCGGCGTGTGGTGCGCAACACTGCGCGCGACGTCGGGCGCAAGGCCGACCTGCAGATTCAGCTCGAAGGCGAGGGCGAGCTGGACCGTAACGTGCTCGACCGCGTGACCGCGCCGATCGAGCATATCTTGCGCAATGCGATCGCTCACGGCATCGAGGAACCTTCGGCAAGGCGCGCGGCCGGCAAGCCGGAACACGGCACGATCACCATCAGCATCGACCGCGAGGCCACGGAACTGCTGATCCGGATCGCCGACGACGGTTCCGGCCTCGATCTGGAGCGCATTCGTGCGCGGGCACTGGAAATGGAGCTGTTGACGCCGGACCAGGCGCACGATCCCGACCAGCTTGCGCAGGTCATATTCCGGACCGGATTTTCCACCGCCGAAGAGGTCAGCGAGCTTTCCGGTCGCGGGGTCGGCATGGATGTCGTATCCAGCGAGGTCCGCCAGATCGGAGGTCGCATATCGGTCAATTCCGAGCCGGGCGCAGGAACCCGGATTACGATGCGCATCCCGCTCAGCCTTGCGGTCATGCAGGCGATCTTCGTGTATGCCGGCGAGCGCCTGTTCGCAATTCCGCTGCAAGCGGTGCGCGGTGTGGCGCGGCTCAGTCCGGCCGAATGGCGCGAGGCGCTGGATGCCGACGGCACCTATCGCTATGGCGGTGAAGACTACCCGCTGATCGAACTGGACCCGCAGCTCGGCTTCGAGCCCGAGGAAGTCGGAACGGAAAGCCTTTCGCTGCTGATGATCGCCACCGGCGACCAGCATGCGGCGATTCGCGTCGCCGACATCCAGGGGCATCGCGAAGTCGTGCTCAAGCCGGTTGGCCCACAGATCAGTTCCATTCCGGGGATTCTCGGCGGCACGATCATGGGCGATGGCCAGGTCGTGGTGCTGCTTGACATGGCGCCGTTGATCGAACGTGCGCTGTCGGAGCATCGTCTGCCCGGGATGATCGAAGTCGAAACTGCCGAAACCGCCGAAGAAGAGATCAAGCGAACGCCGCTGGTCATGGTGGTGGACGATTCGATCACCATGCGGCGCGTGACAGCCAGGATCCTCGAGCATCATGGTCTGGAGGTGGTCACCGCGCGCGATGGCGTGGAGGCCGTGGACATGCTGTTCGAGCGCGTGCCCGACCTGATCCTGCTGGATATCGAGATGCCGCGAATGGATGGTTTCGAACTGGCCGGCTATGTGCGCGACGATAACCGCCTGGCCCAGGTGCCGATCATGATGATCACTTCGCGCTCGGGCGACAAGCACCGTGAGCACGCCCGCCAACTCGGTGTCGATCGCTACCTGATCAAGCCCTACCAGGAGCTCAACATGGTGCGCAACGTATTCGAGATGCTCGAAATGCCGGTACCCGGAGAGGGAGAATAGCGATGCCGGATACCGAGATCCGCAGCGTCCTGATGCCGGTCACCGAGGCCGAATTGCTGTTGCCCAACGCATCGATCGCCGAGATCGTGGCCTACAGCAAGCCCGAACCCATCGGCCAGGCGCCCGAGTGGTTGCTGGGCAACGTGCTCTGGCACGGCTGGCAGGTGCCGGTGGTGGCGTTCGGAACCCTGACCGAACAGCATCCGGCCGAGCCGGTGGAAGGGGCCAAGATCTGCATCACCAAGAGTCTCATCGAGAACGATCGGATGCCCTATATCGGCCTGCTTGCGCAGGGCTTTCCGCGCCTGGTGACCGTCACCGAGGCCGCGCTTACCGAGGTTCCCGATTCGAGTGCGCACATCGCGATTGCCGGCAAGGTCATCATCGGCGACCGAGAAGCCTGGGTGCCCGACCTCGATCGCATCGGCCAGCTGGTCGCGCATGCCGCGTTCGGGGCGCTGCCGGTCGCCGGCTGAGTCGGGGGATCGGCGCCTGCGCGGGAGAATTCACCGATTGTCCAGATCGCCGTAGAGCACCTGCAGCGCGGTGACCGCTGCAACGCCCGCGGTTTCGGTGCGCAATACACGTGGTCCGAACCGGACGCTGCGGAAGCCGTGGTCGCCCAGGCGCGCCAGGTCTCCGGCGCTGAATCCCCCCTCCGGTCCGATCGCGATCGCGACCGCATCGCGGGTCGGCGGACAGTCGCCCAGGCGGGCCTCGGCCTCGGGGTGCAGCGCAAGCCGGGTCCGGACTTGAGTTACGGGCCGTTCCACCGGCACCGGCTGGTGCAGTTCCGGGAGCACCGTGCGCCCGCTTTGTTCGCAGGCCGCCACGACGATCTCGCGCCATCGCTGCATGCGCCGCGTCGCATTGTCCGCCAGGCGCACTTCGCTGCGTTCGGTCACCAGTGGACGAATGGCTGCCACGCCGAGTTCGACCGATTTCTGAATCACCCAGTCCATCTTCTCGCCCCGGCTGATGCCCGGCAGCAGTTCGACCACGAGATTCGATTCGCGCGAAATTTCGGCAGCCTCGATGATGCGAACGCGGCAGCCGTGACGCCGGTGCGCGGCGGTGATTTCGGCCTCGGCCTCCCGCCCGCGCCCGTCGAACAGCCGGATTCGGTCACCGGTGCGGTGGCGCAGCACCTTGACCAGGTGGTTCGCCGCGCGTTCCGGCAGCGCCAGTTCTTCGCCGGGGCGCAGCGCCGCGTCGACGTGAATTCGATAGATTCGCATTTCAGCCGTTCGCGGCCGCGCTTTGTTCGACACCTCGCGATGGTAGCGCAGCCGGGCGGGGGAGGCCGCGAATGATTTGCTATGATCCAGCGTATCTCCCATGCAGCGCACCCAGATGACGTTCCATAAATTTCGTCCGGCCGGATTCACCCTGATCGAAGTGCTGGTCGTGGTCGTGATCATCGGCATCCTCGCCGCGGTCGTCGTGCCGCGCTTCATGGACGAGCCCGACAAGGCGCGCGCGGTCAAGGCCCGCCAGGACATCCAGGCGCTGGAAACGGCGCTGAACATGTACCGGCTGGACAACCAGGTCTATCCGTCCACCAACCAGGGCCTGGAGGCGCTGGTCGAGCGGCCTTCCGGACGGCCGGAACCGAGCAACTGGAAGGAAGGCGGCTATATCGAGCGCCTGCCCAGGGATCCCTGGGGGCGCGAGTACCTTTACCTCAATCCCGGGGTTCACGGCGATGTTGATATCTGGACCAACGGCGCCGACGGTCAACCCGGCGGCGAGGGCATCAATGCCGAAATCGGCAACTGGAGCGAATAGCGCCTGCAGCGCGCGGACGATGCCGGCACTGACGCGCGCGCGCGGCTTCAGCCTGGTCGAAATCCTGGTCGTCGTCGTCATCGCCGGCATCCTGACCGGTACCGTGCTGCTCGGACTGGGCCGCACCGGGCCGGGCCAGGCCCACCAGCGCGAGCTTGACCGGCTGGCCGCATCGCTGGAAGTCATGTGCGACCAGGCCCTGCTTGCCGGCGCGGCGCGCGGGCTGCGCTTTCACGCCGATGGCTACGACTTCTGGCGCTTTGCCGAAGGCGGCTGGCAGCCGTTGCCGCCCGATGGCCGGCCGGCGGCGGTGCGCTGGCCCGAAGGCCTGCGGCCGCGCGTGCGGGTCGAAGACCTCCTGTTGCGCAATGGCGGCAACGCGCGCCTGCCCCAGGTCATCTGCACCGGCATCGAGCCGCCCACGCCGTTCGTCGTCGAACTGGGTCGCGGCGAGCGGCTCAGGCAGCTGCGCTGGCCGCGATGAAGCTGCCCTGCCAGCATTCCGGCTTTACCCTGATCGAGGTGCTGGTCGCGCTGTTCGTGGTCGCGACCGCCTTGTCCGCACTGGGCTTTGCCGGCGCGCGGGCGCTGGATACCCAGGCCGAGCTCGAGGCGCGCACCTTCGCGCTGTGGGCGGCCGACAACCGGCTGGCCGAAGCCCGGCTCGAGGATTCGTTGCGGCCGGGAACGTCCAGCGGCCGGGTGCAAATCGGCAGCCGCGACTGGCGCTGGCGCCGGACAATCGAGCCGGCGCCGGGCGGGGCGCTGTGGCGCATCGACGTGATCATTCTCGACGCCGACGACCGTCCGCTATTCACCCATACCGGGTTTGCGCCGCGATGATGTCGCCGTTGCGGCATCGCAGCACGGGATTCACGCTGGTGGAACTGCTGGTCGCGGTGCTGGTCTTCGGCCTGTTGGCCGCGTCGGCCTACGGCGGTTTGAATGCGCTGTCGGCTGCCGCCGGGGCCCAGCGCGAACGCTCGGAAACGTTTGCCGACCTGCAGCGCGCGGTCGCAACGCTGGATGCCGACCTGCGCCAGCTTGTCGTGCGCGGCGGCCGCGATCGCCAGGGCCGCCAGCTGCCGGCGTTCGTCGCGGACCGCCAGTCGCTGCTGGGACGGCGCGCCGGGCGAATCAATCCGGCGGACCTGCCGCGAAGCCGGCTTCAGCAGTTCGATTGGCGCATCGGGTCCGGCCGACTGGAGCGCCGCAGCTGGGCCGAGGTGAATACCCCGCCCGATGCCGATCCGGTGGGGCGAACGGTGTTCGACTCGGTTTCCGCGCTGGATCTGCGGTTCCGCGATGCGCAGGGCGGCTGGCATCGCCAATGGCCGGTGCCGGGTTCGCCGGAGACTTTGCCGACGGCGGTGGAGTACACCCTGGATACGGCAAGGTTCGGTCGCGTGCGGCGGGTGGTTGGCCTGTAATGCCGACGCATGGTTCGCATTGCACGGGCATGGCGCGGCAACGCGGGGCCGCCCTGTTGATCGCGCTGCTGGCGGTCGCGTTGGCCGCGCTGCTGGCGGTCGGGCTGATCGAGCGCAGTCAGCGCGATGTTGCGCGCACCACGGGCGTGGTCAATGCCGAGCGCGCGTGGCAGTTTGCCGAAGGGGTCGAGGGCCTGGCGCGCGACTGGATCCGTCGCCAGCGCGAAGCCGGCGGACAGGCTTCGCTGCTCGACGGCCGATGGTCCGAGCCGTTTGCCGTGCCCGGCGGATCGGTGCGCGGGCGAATGCTGGCCCGCGACGGCCGTTTCAACCTCAATGCGCTGGCCAGCCGCGATCCGGCGCTCGCCGAGCAGGCGCGCCGGACGCTTTCAGGCCTGCTGGAATTGCTGAGCGTCGATCCGGCGCTGGGCGAGGACATCCTGTCGCTGTTCGAGGGTGGTGTCGAGGGACAGCCCGTCCGGCTGGCCCACCTGAGCGAGCTTGACCGACTGGAGCGATATACGCCGGCCGAGCGCGAACGCCTGCAACCCTACCTGGCCGTGCTGCCCGACCCGCGCGCGCGCATCAACGTCAACCGGGCCCCGCCCGAAGTCCTTGCCGCGGCGATTGACGGGCTTGCGCCGGAGGCGGCGCGCAGCCTGATTGCGCGCGTGCCGTTCGAAACGCTCGAAGAAGTCCTCGCCCAGCCGGAGTTCGTCCAGCTCGATGCCGGCGTGATTCGCCGACGGCTCAGCGTGCGCAGCGAGTGGTTCCTGGTGCACGCGCAGGTCGCGCTGGACGGCACCGTCCGCGATTACTTCCGGCTCGTGGGGACTTCCGGCAGCAGGTATGATTTTCGGTATCTCAGCCAGGGGGTTCCCTGATCGGCATGGCCAGGTCCGAGCGTTACAGGTTGATCGACGTTGCCACCGGCGCGGACGCGCGGTTTGCCGTTGCCGATGGCGCGCTTTCCCGCGCGACGAGTGGCGGGGACGACGACCCCGTGGTCGCGCTGGTGCCGGCCGATCGCTGCAGCCTGGTGCGGGTGGATATCCCGGAACTGAGCGCCGCGCGCATGGCCCGGGCGCTGCGCTGGGCCGTTGAGGATTCGATCGCCGGTGATCCCGAGCAGCAGCACGTGGTGCCGGTTCGGCGTGCGGCCGACGGCCGGCTGATGTGTCTTGTCGTCGCGCGTGCGGACATGGATCAGTGGCTGGAGATGCTGCCCGCACGACCGGTTCGGATGCTGCCCGACGCCGCCTGCCTGCCGCTCACCGTCGGCGAAGTCGCGTTGCTGCCCGCCGGCGATCACGTATTGGCGCGGGCGGCCGAAGACGTCTTCGATCGCATCGAACCCGAGCTGCTCGAAAGCCTGGTGCCCGAGTTGGTGGAATGCGCCGGCGAACCTGCACGGGTGGTCTGGCTGGGCGACGCGCCGCCCGCGCAAGTGCGCCGCTATCGACCCGAGGTGCGCGTCGATGGCGGCTCGGCCCTTGACGTGCTGGCGCCCGCCGCGCTGGGCGCTTCGGGACGTCAGTTCAACCTGCTCGAGGGCGAATACGCCGCGCGCGGCGCGGCATCTTCAGCGCTGCAATGGCGCATGGCCGGCTGGCTCGGCGGGCTTGTGGTGTTCCTGCTGCTCGCCGGGCTGATGGCTGACTACGTGCTGCTCAAGCGCGAGGAATTGCGAATGGAGCAGGAAGTCGAGGCGCGCTTCGCCGATTTGTTTCCCGAGATCTCGACGCTGGTGCGCCCCCGGGCCCAGGCCGAGCGCGCGCTGGCCGAGCTGCGCGGCGGCAGCCGCGACCGTTTCGTCCAGTTGATGGGTGCGGTCAGCCCGCTTTTGAGCGGCACCACCGGCGTTCGGGTCGAGGCGCTCAGTTTTGCCGACGGCGTTCTGGAGCTGGAGCTGGAGACCGCATCGCTGAACGACCTCGAAGCGCTGCAGCGCCAGTTGAACGCGCTGGATATCGACGCCGCCCTGCGCGACGTGGAAGTCCTGAGCGATGCGACCCGCGGGCGGATGCGCATACTGGAGGCCGGTTCGTGATTGCCTACTGGCGCCGCCTGCAATCGCGCGAGCGCGGGTTGATCGGCGTTGCGGCGCTGGTCGTTGCCGCCGTCCTGGTCTGGACGCTGGTCTGGGAGCCGCTGCAGGAAGCCCGGGAATCGCTGGCCGAGCGGATCGCCGGTCAGCGTGCCCTGCTGGACTGGCTGGATCGCGTGGCGCCGGAAGTCGACCGGCTGCGCGAAAGCCGTCAGTCCCAGCCGTCGCTGGAAGGCGGCTCGACGCTTTCGGTCATCGACCGGGGCGCGCGGGCGGCGGGACTGGCCGGCGCGCTCAAGCGCATCGAGCCGGGCAATCGCGACGAGGTTCGGGTGGTATTCGAACAGGCGTCGTTCCCGGACCTGATGGGCTGGCTTGGCACGACGGTCGCCGAGCGTCCGCTGGCGGTGGCGCGCATCACCGCCGATCGGGCCGGGTCGGGTCGGGTCGACAGCGTGGTGGTGCTCAGGCGCACCGACGTCGGCAACGACTGACCCCCTTTGTTAAAGTTGAGCGTTTACCGGCGCGCAGGCGCTCCATACCGGCTAATGAATCGAAGGTGGACATGAACGCTGAATCCGTTGATCTGGAGCGCGCGCTGGAAGTCGCGCGCGACGCCGCGCGCGAGGCTTCGGCCATCGCGCTGGACTATTTCCGCCGTCCGCTGGAGATCGAGCGCAAGGCCGACGCCAGTCCGGTCACGGTTGCCGACCGGGAATGCGAGACGGAAATCCGGCGGATCATTCAAGAGGCGTTCCCCGATCACGCCATCTTCGGCGAAGAGTACGGCCATTCCGGCGAGCACGACTGCCTGTGGCTGATCGATCCCATAGACGGTACGCGCAGCTTCATCCGCGGGCTGGAATTCTGGTCGGTTCAGATCGCGCTGATGGTCGACGGCGAAATCGTGCTGGGCGTTTCGGCCGCACCGCCGTTCGATGAAACCGCCTGGGCCGTCGCAGGCCGCGGCGCCTGGCTGGACGGCGCGCCATTGAAGGCCGCTTCCACCGACACGCTGGAGGAAATGGACGTCTCGCTGGGCAACGTGCGCACGCTGGCGCGCTCGGCCGGCTGGCCGCGGATTGGCAAGCTGGTGGAAACGGCGGCCCGTACCCGCGGTTACGGCGACTTCTATCCTTATCATCGCCTCGCTTCCGGCGGCCTGGATGCCGTGATCGAAAGCGACATCAACATTCTCGACATTGCGGCGCTGACGGTCATCGTGCGTGAGGCCGGTGGCGTGGTGACCCAGCTCGACGGCGGCGCCGTCGGGCTGGACAGCACGACCATTCTTGCCGCAACCCCGGCCTTGCACCCGCGGCTGATATCCTTCCTGAATGATTGACGACGAACCCAATCTGCCGGTCATTCACAGGCGCGAGGAGCGGCCGGAGAAAAGCCTGTTCCGGGTCGAGGCCCTGGACCTGGAGTTTTCAAACGGTGAGCGCAGGACCTATGAGCGCCTGATGAGCCGCGGCGTGGGCGCCGTGATCATCGTGGCCATGCCCGACGCAGATACCGTGCTGCTGGTGCGCGAGTATGCCTGCGGGGTCCACCGCTACGAAGTCGGCCTGCCCAAGGGGCGCCTGGAGCCCGGCGAAAGCCATGTCGAAGGTGCCAACCGGGAGTTGCAGGAGGAAGTCGGCTATGCGTCGCGTGACCTCAAGGTGCTCGGCCAGCTGACCCTGGCACCGGGTTACATGACCCATGCCACGCAAGTGGTGCTGGCACGCGATCTCTACCCCTCCAGGCTGCCCGGCGACGAACCCGAGGAGCTGGAGGTGATTCCCTGGCCGTTCGCCAACCTGGCCGAACTCATTCAACGCGAGGACTGCACCGAAGGGCGGTCGATCGCCGCCCTTTACATGGCCCGAGACCTGAAGGACACGATGTGAACAGTTTCGAGCAGCGGCTTCTGCCCGGCGTCCTGCAGGCGTGCAGCGACGCTGCCGATGCGATCCTGGACGTTTACGAGAGCGACGATTTCGCGGTCGAGGCCAAGCACGACGAGAGCCCGCTGACCAGGGCCGACATGGCCAGCCACCATATCCTCGTCGCGGCGCTGAACAAGCTCACGCCGGACATCCCGATCCTGAGCGAGGAGTCGGCCGATGTCGATCTCGAGCAGCGCCGCGACTGGCGCCGGCTGTGGGTGGTCGATCCGCTCGACGGCACGCGCGAATTCATCAAGCGCAACGGCGAATTCACCATCAACGTGGCGCTGGTGGTCGATCACGCGCCGGTGCTCGGCGCGATCGCGGTCCCGGTCACGCGTACGACCTATACCGGCATCGTCGGCCAGGGCGCCCATCGATGGCACGACTACAAGACGCCCGAGCCGATCGAAACCCGCCGGCCGTGCGCCACCCCGCCGGTGGTGCTCGGCAGCCGCTCGCACGCCAATGCGCGCACCCGGGCCTATTTCGAAATGCTGGGCGAGCACGCACTGGCCAGCCGCGGCAGCGCGCTCAAATTCTGCGCCGTGGCCGAAGGCGAGGCCGATTTCTATCCCCGGCTGGGCCCGACCAGCGAATGGGACACGGCCGCCGGCGAGGCGATCGTCACCGCCGCCGGCGGCCGCGTCTGGATGCCCGGCGGCAAGCCGCTGCGCTACAACGCACGCGAAACCACGCTCAACGGCGATTTCCTGGTCGCCGGCGATCCCGGGGCCGAATGGCCGATCCCGCCTCCGGCCGACTGAGCCGAGGCCGGCATCATGAAGCGGACATCCAGAAGCCACTTCAAAATGCAGCGAGCCGGTGGCTGACGGTGGCCGCGAGCGCACAGGAACCGGAGTGAATATGCGAATGCACGAGGATTGAACTCGACCCGCCGGGCGCCCCCGGATCAAGTCCGGGGCAGGCTCACGGCGCACGCCCGGCAGTTTTGGCCGGCTTCTAAAAAGGTTTGAGTACGGCCAGCAGCACAATCGCGATCAGCAGTAGCGCCGGCGCTTCGTTGAACCAGCGATACCATACGTGACTGCGCTGGTTCCGCCCTGCGCGGAACGTCAGCACGATGCGCCAGCACCACAGGTGGTAGCCGATCAACAGCGCGACCAGCGCCAGCTTGGCGTGCAGCCAGCCCAGGCTCATGTAATAGCCGGGCTGGGCGATGATCATCGCCAGTCCGAAGGCCACGGCCAGGCCGCCGCCGATGTGGGTGATCCCCAGCAGCTTGCGCTGCATCACGTTGAACACCGACTGCATCCCGGGCTCGGGGTGGGTGGCGGCGTAGACGAACAGCCGCGGCAGGTAGAACAGCCCGGCGAACCAGGTGACGACGAATACGATGTGAAAAGCCAGTAGCCAGTTCATGCGGTCTCGGCCGGCATGCATCCGGCCCATGTGAGCAGGCCCGCATTGTCGCCGCAAAGGTCCTCCGGCTCAAGCGGCACGCGCACTGCGGCTGCGCGCGGAATGCGGTCGAGATCGCTCCGGCCCTGACTGACTCGTCATCCGCTCGAATTTCCTGCTCGAACGTAATGCGTCCAGGCGGCCTGTCCGAGGCCTTTGGGTCGACCGTCAGGCACTGTCTGCGAGACTCCGGGAGGCCGGGCAACGCCCCGCGACGGACGGCGGTTGAACGAGCGGGTTGACAGAACCGGAAACGTCTCTATAATCCGTCGCCTCGTCACAGCAAGACGTGGCGCGGCGAAAACTGAATTTCACCGAAAGCTTGACAGCGTTGTAAAATTCAGTATAATTCGTCGGCTCGGCAACAAAAAAACCTGATCTCGGCAAAAATCAATTTTTTCGGGAAAAGGTGTTGACGAGAAGAATTTCCGAGTTACAATGCTCGGCCTGCTTCGGCGAAATGCCTGAAGTCTGAAACGTTCATTACCAATTGATGCAGATAACTTGTGTGGGCGTCCCGGTTGGGCCATTCGTGGTGCCAATTGGAACGTCCCGCCCTGAAAGAAATTTCGGAGCGGGATCAGTTCTGTAGTTCGAAAGCTTTAGCTTTTAAACTGAAGAGTTTGATCCTGGCTCAGATTGAACGCTGGCGGCATGCCTAACACATGCAAGTCGAACGGTAACGCGGAGAGCTTGCTCTCTGGCGACGAGTGGCGGACGGGTGAGTAATGCGTAGGAATCTGCCCTGCAGCGGGGGATAGCCCGGGGAAACCCGGATTAATACCGCATACGCTCTACGGAGGAAAGTGGGCCTCTTCTTGAAAGCTCACACTGCAGGATGAGCCTACGTCCGATTAGCTAGTTGGTAGGGTAAAAGCCTACCAAGGCGACGATCGGTAGCTGGTCTGAGAGGATGATCAGCCACACTGGGACTGAGACACGGCCCAGACTCCTACGGGAGGCAGCAGTGGGGAATATTGGACAATGGGCGCAAGCCTGATCCAGCAATGCCGCGTGTGTGAAGAAGGCCTGCGGGTTGTAAAGCACTTTTATCAGGGAAGAAACGGCCTGGGCTAATACCCCATGGCAATTGACGGTACCTGAAGAATAAGCACCGGCTAACTCCGTGCCAGCAGCCGCGGTAATACGGAGGGTGCAAGCGTTAATCGGAATTACTGGGCGTAAAGCGTGCGCAGGCGGCTGATTAAGTCAAATGTGAAAGCCCCGGGCTTAACCTGGGAATGGCATTCGATACTGGTCAGCTAGAGTTTGGTAGAGGTAAGCGGAATTCCGGGTGTAGCGGTGAAATGCGTAGATATCCGGAGGAACATCAGTGGCGAAGGCGGCTTACTGGACCAAAACTGACGCTCAGGCACGAAAGCGTGGGTAGCAAACAGGATTAGATACCCTGGTAGTCCACGCCCTAAACTATGTCAACTAGCCGTTGGGTCCCCTTAATAGGACTTAGTGGCGAAGCTAACGCGTTAAGTTGACCGCCTGGGGAGTACGGCCGCAAGGTTGAAACTCAAAGGAATTGACGGGGGCCCGCACAAGCGGTGGAGCATGTGGTTTAATTCGATGCAACGCGAAGAACCTTACCTACCCTTGACATCCTCGGAACTTGTCAGAGATGACTTGGTGCCTTCGGGAACCGAGTGACAGGTGCTGCATGGCTGTCGTCAGCTCGTGTCGTGAGATGTTGGGTTAAGTCCCGCAACGAGCGCAACCCTTGTCCTTAGTTGCCAGCGCGTAATGGCGGGAACTCTAAGGAGACTGCCGGTGATAAACCGGAGGAAGGTGGGGATGACGTCAAGTCATCATGGCCCTTACGGGCTGGGCTACACACGTGCTACAATGGTCGGTACAAAGGGCAGCAAACTCGCGAGAGCCAGCCAATCCCAGAAAGCCGATCCTAGTCCGGATCGCAGTCTGCAACTCGACTGCGTGAAGTCGGAATCGCTAGTAATCGCAGATCAGCAATGCTGCGGTGAATACGTTCCCGGGCCTTGTACACACCGCCCGTCACACCATGGGAGTTGGCTGCACCAGAAGCAGGTAGCTTAACCTTCGGGAGAGCGCTTGCCACGGTGTGGTCAATGACTGGGGTGAAGTCGTAACAAGGTAGCCGTAGGGGAACCTGCGGCTGGATCACCTCCTTTAAAGAGAACGCACCCGGCCTGGTCGGGACGTCCAACACAAGTTATCTGCAGCAAGAACTGCACCATGCCGGCTCGGCAGGTCCATTGTTTCAATGGGTCTGTAGCTCAGTTGGTTAGAGCGCACCCCTGATAAGGGTGAGGTCGGAAGTTCAAATCTTCCCAGACCCACCAATACCTGGGGCCATAGCTCAGCTGGGAGAGCGCCTGCCTTGCACGCAGGAGGTCGGCGGTTCGATCCCGCCTGGCTCCACCATTCTGTTGGGCCGGAATGGGGTCTTCAAGTTCTTTAAAAATCTGGAATTCTGTTCAAGAGCGTCTTGGATGGGTCGTGCGACGAACGCTTAGCCGCTGTTTGTCTGCAGGATCCGTTCATTCGTGTCAGCGAAATCAAATCTTGGTACGAAGTTGTATTGTCCAACGTAAAGTTGGCTCGAAGCGAAGTTGGCTTTGGGTTATATGACCAAGTGACCAAGCGCACACGGTGGATGCCTTGGCGGCAGAAGGCGATGAAGGACGTAGTAGTCTGCGATAAGCCACGGAGAGCTGACAACAAGCTTTGACCCGTGGATTTCCGAATGGGGAAACCCACCTCTTAGGAGGTATCCCTGCCTGAATACATAGGGCAGGGAAGCGAACCCGGAGAACTGAAATATCTAAGTAACCGGAGGAAAAGAAATCAACCGAGATTCCCCAAGTAGCGACGAGCGAACGGGGATTAGCCCTTAAGCCTTGTTTGTTTTAGCAGAACGGCCTGGAAAGGCCGGCCATAGACGGTGATAGCCCGGTATGCGAAAAGGCAATCAAGGTGAAATCGAGTAGGGCGGGGCACGTGAAACCCTGTCTGAACATGGGAGGACCATCTTCCAAGGCTAAATACTCTCTGCCGACCGATAGCGAACCAGTACCGTGAGGGAAAGGCGAAAAGAACCCCGGAGAGGGGAGTGAAATAGAACCTGAAACCGTGTGCGTACAAGCAGTCGGAGCCTGGATTTATCCGGGTGACGGCGTACCTTTTGTATTATGGGTCAGCGACTTACTTTCAGTGGCAAGCTTAACCGTTTAGGGAAGGCGAAGGGAAACCGAGTCTGAATAGGGCGAATTAGTCTCTGGGAGTAGACCCGAAACCGAGTGATCTAGCCATGGGCAGGGTGAAGGTCGGGTAACACCGACTGAAGGCCCGAACCCACTAACGTTGAAAAGTTAGGGGATGACCTGTGGCTAGGAGTGAAAGGCTAAACAAACTCGGAGATAGCTGGTTCTCCTCGAAAGCTATTTAGGTAGCGCCTCGTGTCTCACTCCTGGGGGTAGAGCACTGTTATGGCTAGGGGGTCATACCGACTTACCAAACCATTGCAAACTCCGAATACCAGGAAGTGCAATCACGGGAGACACACGGCGGGTGCTAACGTCCGTCGTGGAAAGGGAAACAACCCAGACCGCCAGCTAAGGTCCCCAAATCACAGCTAAGTGGGAAACGATGTGGGAAGGCCCAGACAGCCAGGAGGTTGGCTTAGAAGCAGCCACCCTTTAAAGAAAGCGTAATAGCTCACTGGTCGAGTCGGCCTGCGCGGAAGATTTAACGGGGCTCAAGCTGTGTACCGAAGCTGCGGATGCAAGTTTTCTTGCATGGTAGAGGAGCGTTCCGTACGCCTGTGAAGGTGTGCCGAGAGGCATGCTGGAGGTATCGGAAGTGCGAATGCTGACATGAGTAACGATAAGGAGGGTGAAAAACCCTCCCGCCGAAAGCCCAAGGTTTCCTCGCGCAACGTTAATCGGCGCAGGGTGAGTCGGCCCCTAAGGCGAGGCCGAAAGGCGTAGTCGATGGGAAGCAGGTTAATATTCCTGCACCAGGTGTTACTGCGATGGAGAGACGGAGAAGGCTAGGTGCGCCGGGCGATGGTTGTCCCGGTCCAAGCATGTAGGAAGAGTTTCTTGGCAAATCCGGAAACTCAATTCCAAGGTGTGATGGGGAGCCCCCATGTGGGGCGAAGGCATTGATGCCATGCTTCCAGGAAAATCTTCTAAGCTTCAGGTAACACGTGACCGTACCGTAAACCGACACAGGTAGGCAGGGTGAGAATCCCAAGGCGCTTGAGAGAACTCGGGTGAAGGAACTAGGCAAAATGGTACCGTAACTTCGGGAGAAGGTACGCCTCTGGCGGTGAAGAGACTTGCTCTCGGAGCTTCTGGAGGTTGCAGTGACCAGGTGGCTGCGACTGTTTATTAAAAACACAGCACTCTGCAAACACGTAAGTGGACGTATAGGGTGTGACGCCTGCCCGGTGCCGGAAGGTTAAGTGATGGGGTTAGCTTCGGCGAAGCTCTTGATCGAAGCCCCGGTAAACGGCGGCCGTAACTATAACGGTCCTAAGGTAGCGAAATTCCTTGTCGGGTAAGTTCCGACCTGCACGAATGGCGTAACGATGGCCACACTGTCTCCACCCGAGACTCAGTGAAATTGAAATCGCAGTGAAGATGCTGCGTACCCGCGGCTAGACGGAAAGACCCCGTGAACCTTTACTATAGCTTCACACTGAACTTTGGTTATTCCTGTGTAGGATAGGTGGGAGGCTTCGAAGCGTGGACGCCAGTCTGCGTGGAGCCAACCTTGAAATACCACCCTGGTGTAATTAGAGTTCTAACCCAGGCCCGTTATCCGGGTCGGGGACAGTGTGTGGTGGGTAGTTTGACTGGGGCGGTCTCCTCCCAAAGAGTAACGGAGGAGCACGAAGGTACCCTCAGCACGGTCGGACATCGTGCGCTGAGTGCAAAGGCACAAGGGTGCTTGACTGCGAGATCGACGGATCAAGCAGGTGCGAAAGCAGGTCTTAGTGATCCGGTGGTTCTGTATGGAAGGGCCATCGCTCAACGGATAAAAGGTACTCCGGGGATAACAGGCTGATACCGCCCAAGAGTTCATATCGACGGCGGTGTTTGGCACCTCGATGTCGGCTCATCACATCCTGGGGCTGTAGCCGGTCCCAAGGGTATGGCTGTTCGCCATTTAAAGTGGTACGCGAGCTGGGTTTAGAACGTCGTGAGACAGTTCGGTCCCTATCTGCCGTGGGCGCTTGAAACTTGAGGGAATCTGCTCCTAGTACGAGAGGACCGGAGTGGACGATCCGCTGGTGTTCCGGTTGTATCGCCAGATGCATTGCCGGGTAGCTACGATCGGTCGGGATAACCGCTGAAAGCATCTAAGCGGGAAGCCCCTCCCAAGATTAGGTTTCACTGGACCCTTGAGGTCCCTGTAGGGCCCTGGAAGACGACCAGGTTGATAGGCTGGGTGTGGAAGTGCGGTAACGCATGAAGCTAACCAGTACTAATTGCCCGTGAGGCTTGGTCATATAACACTAAAGCCAATTTCACCAAGATTGAAGTAGCGACACGAAGCGCTCTTGAACAGAATTCCAGCGTGGCAGGGATCAACCTGTCGCGTACGATCAAGCTTGCCTGGTGGCAATAGCGCTGTGGAACCACCCGATCCCATGCCGAACTCGGAAGTGAAACGCAGCAGCGCCGATGGTAGTGCGGCAATAGCCGTGTGAGAGTAGGTCACCGCCAGGCATTTATTCAAACCCCGCGCCAAAAAATGGCGCGGGGTTTTTTTATGACTTATAGTGGTGTTTTTTTGCTTTTCGCGCTGGCGCTGGCGCTGGATGCGCCGATGGGTACCATCCGATACTCTTGCACTATGGCAACGCATGGCTCTGCTGCATCTGGACGTCATTCAAGCCCATCCGGCAAGTCTCCTCGCTACAACCGTGAGATCCGTTTTGGAAGATTTCCGGGTGAAACCGGTCTATTCCGGGACCAGGCGGGCGGGGCCGGAGTAAAAACGATTCAGGAGTCATGATGACCAGAAACATTCGAAACCTTGCCGTGCTGCTTCTGCTTCTGGCCACGGGATCTGCATATGCACAGAACTTTCCAGCTGCCGAACCGTTCGAACTGGCCACGGCCGACGGAACGGCGCTGGAGCTTCCCGCCGACCAGAACGGCATCGGGATCTACCTTTTCTGGGCCAGCTGGTGCCCTTACTGCCGCGCGCTGATGCCGCACCTGCAAAGCCTGGAAGACGAATTCGGCAACAAGGTCACGGTTTATGCGCTCAACTTCCGTGACCAGCAGGATCCGGAGGCCTATATTGCAGAGCACGGGTTCGATTTCACGTTGATGCCGAACGCCGATGCGGTCGCCGATCAATGGGGCGTTCAGGGTACGCCCGGGCTGTTCATCGTCGACCGGGAAGGCCGTGTACGCTTCAATCTTTACGAGGTGCTGGCCAACAATCCGGCGGGCTTCGAGGAACTCGGCCATAGCCAGCGTGCGCAGCGGCGTGCGCCGTTCTGGGCCGCGCGCATTCGCCAGGCGCTGGACGAAGTGATGAGCGGCTCGGCCTCGTCGGACTGAACTGCGCGGCTTGGCAAATCGCTCAGATTCGCTCCGTCCCGGGATGGAAGTTGAACCAGGCGAAGCCGGAATCGGCTGGCGGCAGCATGACGCGGGTGTCGAGATACAACGCTTTCCAGGTACTCCACTCGGTAATCGTCGCACGGACTTCCTCCAGCGTCTACCCGAGTGCGGGGCCCATTACGGACTCGCCGGTAATCTGCTGCCACAATGAATTCTTCCTGTCCCGGTGTGGCGCAATCGTCATCCGCAACTGTCACCCTTCAGCGGTGCGCTGAATCGCGGGCGTTCTGCTGTAGAAGACCTCGCGGTCCAGTTCGTCCTCTCCACTGGCCACGATGCAGGTGACCACCGAGTCGCCGGTGACATTGACCGCCGTTCGCGTCATGTCCAGCAGCCGGTCCACTCCGAGAATCAGCGCGATGCCCTCGCGCGGCAGGCCAACCTGGTCGAGCACGCCAGCCAGCAGGATCAGCCCCACGCCGGGGACGCCGGC
Source organism: Wenzhouxiangellaceae bacterium (assembly GCA_041685925.1). Classification (GTDB taxonomy): domain Bacteria; phylum Pseudomonadota; class Gammaproteobacteria; order Xanthomonadales; family Wenzhouxiangellaceae. Next base: position 18,539 of record JAWLEW010000026.1, read on the forward strand.
CGCCCCGATCGAGGCCATGACCACCATGAAGATCACCATCAGGTATTGCGTAAGGCTCAGGTCGACCCCGTAATACTGCGCGATGAACCCGACTGCGATTCCCTGCATGATCGCGGTGCCGTCCATGTTGATGGTCGCGCCCAGCGGTACCGTGAACGAACTGACCCGGTTGCTCGCGCCCAGCCGCTCCTGGACCGCGCGCAGCGTCACGGGAATGGTGGCGCCTGACGAGGCCGTGGAGAACGCGAAAGCCAGTACGTCGCGAATCTGCCGGTAGAACACGATCGGGCTCAGACCGGTAAACACTTTGAGCAGCGTCGGGTAGACCACTGCTGCGTGCAGGATCAGCACCGCGAGAACCAGCAAGACGTATTTGATGACGCCGGCGAAGGTCTCCCAGCCGGTCGTTGCGGCCATGGTCGTGATCAACGCGAACACGCCGTAGGGCGCAATCAGCATCACGATGCCCACCAGCTTCATGACCACTTCCATGAAATCGGCGAAGAATTCCGAGACCCGCTTGCCCGGCTTGCCGGCGAAAGACATCGCCAGGCCCAGCAGGATCGCGAATACGATGATCGGCAGCATGTTGCCCTGGGCCATCGCTTCGACCGGGTTGCTGGGCACCAGGTTGATCAGCACCTCGGTAAACGAGGGCGCCGCGGAGATCTCCGGCGTCTCGACGCCTGTCGGACTGGCGCCCACGCCGGTCTGAAAGATCTGTCCGGCCGAAAGCGCCAGCAGGATGGCGACCCCGGTCGTGATCAGGTACAGCCCGATCGCGCGCCCGCCGACCCGGCCCAGGCTTTTCGGATCGGCCAGCGACGAGACCCCGGTGATCAGGGAAACGAACACGATGGGTACCACAAGCATGCTCAGCAAGCGAACGAACGCTTCGCCGACGACGTTGAGGATGCCGTCGAGCAGCCAGGTGCGAACCCATTCGGCATCGGCGATCGTGGCATTGAGCAGCAGGCCCGTGACCAGGCCCAGGCCCAATGCCAGCAGGATCCTGTTGCTCAGTTTCTGGTGGTCAAAACGTATTTCCGACATCAGCGTTTTCTTGTCTGTGTTGTTCGTTTACGGTAGTTTCCGGGGCCGTCTACTGCACGACGGCGGCAGGCCGCAGGTTAGCGCAAATCCGGCCTGAATGGAAATGGCGGTGCTGCCTCGAAGGCCGGGAACGGGCCTTTCTGAAAGATTCCCGGGAAGCCCCATCCGCTACAATGGCCCGATATTTTCCGGCACTGTCTCCATGACTGAAACCTCCAACAATCCCCCGGCTCATTTCATTCGCAACCGCATCCGCCAGGAACTGGAGGCCGGGAAGCACGAGCGCGTCGTCACGCGTTTTCCGCCCGAACCGAACGGCTATCTGCACATCGGCCACGCGAAGTCCATCGTGCTCAATTTCGCCATGGCCGACGAGTTCGGCGGCGAGACCAACCTGCGCTTCGACGACACCAATCCGATCCGCGAAGAGCAGCGCTATGTAGATGCCATCCGCGAGGACGTCGCCTGGCTCGGATACGAATGGGCGCGCGAGTGTTTCGCGTCGGATTACTTTCCGAAACTCTACGAATACGCCCTGTACCTCATCGACCACGGCCTGGCCTACGTCGACAGCCAGGACGGCGATCAGATACGGGCCCAGCGCGGCACGCTGACCGAGCCCGGGCAGCCCAGCCCGTACCGTGACCGTTCTCCGGCCGAAAACCGTGACCTGTTCGAGCGCATGCGGGCCGGGGAATTCGCCGACGGCGCCCACGTGCTGCGCGCGAAGATCGACATGGCCGCGCCCAACATCAACCTGCGCGATCCGGTGCTGTATCGCATCCGCCACCAGCAACATCCACGCACCGGCGACGAATGGTGCATTTACCCAAGCTACGATTTCGCCCACGGCCAGTCCGATGCCATCGAGGGCATCACCCACTCGCTGTGCACGCTGGAGTTCGAGGACCATCGGCCACTCTACGACTGGCTGATCGAGCACCTGCCGGTGCCGTCGAAGCCGCAACAGATCGAGTTCGCGCGCCTCAACCTGGATTTTACCGTGTTGTCCAAGCGGCGCCTGATGCGGCTGGTCGACGAGGGTTACGTAGACGGCTGGGACGACCCGCGCATGCCGACGTTCGCGGGCATCCGCCGGCGTGGCTTCACGCCGCGCTCGATCCGCAGTTTCTGCACCGAAATCGGCGTCACCAAGTCCGAAAGCATCATCCCGTTCGGGGCGCTGGAGCGCAACCTGCGCGACGACCTCAACGAGCGCGCGCCGCGCCGGCTGGCCGTGCTGGAACCGCTGAAGATCGTGCTGACCAACTTCCCGGAAGGCGATACCGAGTGGTTCGAAGTCGCCAACCACCCGCAGAAGCCGGAAATGGGCACGCGCCGGCTGCCGATGACGCGGGAGGTATTCATCGAGCGGGGCGATTTCATGGAGGATGCGCCAAAGAAATTCTTCCGCCTCAAACCCGGCGGCGAGGTGCGGCTGCGCAACGCATTCATCATCCGCTGCGACGAGATCGTCAGGAACGGCGCCGGAGAAGTCGAGGAACTGCGCTGTTCTTTCGACCCGGAATCGCGCTCGGGCCAGCCCGGCTCGGAGCGCAAGGTCAAGGGCACGATCCACTGGGTCAGCGCCGAGCACGCCGTCGCGGCCGAAGTTCGCCTGTACGACCGCCTGTTTTCGGTCCCGCATCCGGCCGGGGACAAGGAGCGCGACTTCGTCGAGTTTCTCAACCCCGAGTCGCTCAAGGTCATCGGCAACGCGCGCCTCGAGCCGGGCCTGGAAACTGCGCAACCCGGTGAACACTACCAGTTCGAGCGCACCGGCTATTTCGTCGCCGATCCCGACTCCGTGCCCGAAAAACCGGTATTCAATCGCGCCGTCACGCTGCGCGACACCTGGGCCAAGCTGGAAAAGCAGCTGCGCGGCTGATTTCTTCGGAAAAAGCTGCCTTTTCTCTTTGCCGTTCTCCGCGCGAGCGGGCATGCTGCCAAGCAGGCGTGCCTGCTCGGGTATTACCGGCCGCCGGAATTGATTAGACTAGGGTTTGATTTCTCCGAGAGCACCTGCAATGGAATGGATTGTACTGGGCGTCATCGTCCTTTTCGCGGTCTTTGCCGTCTCGATCTACAACCGCCTGGTCACCGCGCGCAATCGCTACAAGAACGCGTTTGCGCAGATCGACGTCCAGCTCACGCGCCGTCACGACCTGATCCCCAACCTGGTTGAGGTCGCCAAGCGCTACATGGCGCATGAAAAGGACACCCTGGAAGCGGTCATCCAGGCGCGCAACGCCGCCGTCACCGGCTTGAAAAACGCCTCGGAGAATCCCGGGGACCCGGAAGCGGTCGGCCAGCTCAACCAGGCCGAGCAGGGACTGTCCGGCGCGCTGGGTCGGCTGTTCGCGCTTTCGGAGAATTACCCCGACCTGAAAGCCAACGAGAACATGATGCAGCTTTCAGAGGAGATCACCACCACCGAAAACAAGGTTGCCTTTGCCCGCCAGGCCTATAACGATGCGGTCATGAACTACAACATCGTGCGCGAATCGGTGCCCAACAACTTCATCGCCGGCCCGTTCGGCTTCGGCCCGGCCCAGATGCTGGAAATCGACGACCCGGCCAAGCGCGAAGCGGTGCAGGTGGATTTCGGGTAGCGTGGCGCTTACCCGTGCCGTTTATGGTCGGACGGTTCAGGAAGGCAAATGCGCGATCGTGCGCAGCGGCATTTCGGGAGAAGGATTTCGGTGTGTCACCCGAGACTTCATGCCGACGGCATCCAGCGAACCTGCCAAAAGGATCCGCACTGCGTGACCCATAAACCGCCCAGCCGTAAACTGATTTAGACGCCATGGACTTCTTCGAACACCAGGATCGCGCGCGCAGGCAGACCAGGTTGCTGGTCCTGGTATTCGTGCTCGCGGTATCGGCAATCGTCATCGCGATGAACCTGGTCGCGCTGTCGGTGTTCGGCCGGTTTCCATCGCCCGATCTCGGTTGGTTCTCGCCGGGTTTCTGGCGGGCCAACGGCAACGTCGTCATCTGGACATCCCTGGTCACGGTGCTGGTCATCGTGCTGGCCAGCGCCTACCGCTCGGCCCAGCTGCGAGGCGGCGGCGCCCGGGTTGCGCGCGAACTCGGCGGCGTGGAGGTGACCGGCGACAGCACCGACCCGCTGCGCCGGCGACTGCTGAACGTGGTCGAAGAAATGGCGATCGCCGCCGGGGTGCCGGTGCCGCAGGTCTTCGTGCTCGAGCACGAGCCGGCCATCAACGCATTCGCGGCCGGCTGGAGCCCGGCCGATGCGGCCGTAGCGGTTACGCGCGGCACGCTGGAGACCCTGGACCGGGACGAATTGCAGGGCGTGATTGCGCACGAGTTCAGCCACGTCTTCAATGGCGACATGCGCCTGAACATTCGACTGATCGGCATCCTTTTCGGCATCCTGATGCTGGCGGTGGTCGGACGTCGGATGCTGGTCTCGATGCGCTTGAGCAGCGGGCGCAACCGGAATGCCGGTGCGGTCGCGATCGTGGCGCTGGCGGTGATGATCGTCGGCTACATCGGCCTGTTCTTCGGCCGTTGGATCCAGGCCGCGGTATCGCGCCAGCGCGAGTACCTGGCCGACGCCTCGGCGGTGCAATTCACGCGCTCGCCGGCGGGCCTTGCCGGCGCCTTGAAGAAGATCGGTGCACGCGCGTCGGGTGCAAGGCTCAAGGTCAACACCGACGAGGTCGGTCACATGCTGTTCGCGATGGGTTTTTCCGGCAAGCTGTTCGCGACTCATCCGCCGCTGGAAAAGCGCATCCTCAAGGTCGATCCTTCCTTCGATCCGGCCGAACTGGCCGACATTGCCGACGACATGGCCCGCCACGAACAGGCGCGTCGTGCTGAGCGCGAGCAGCATGAAGCCGATGCGGCCGCGCAGGCCGCCGGCGAGCAATCCGGGGGGTTCTCCCTGGAACCGGCCGATCTTGTCCACCAGATTGGCCAGCCCGGGGTCTTCCAGGCCCTGCTGGCGGCAGGGCTGATCGCCGAGGTGCCCGCGCCGTTGAAGCGCGCTGCGCATTCCGACGAATGGGCCCCGGAATTGCTGCTTTTCCTGCTGTTGGGTCAAAACCCCGAACTTCGTGAAAACCAGTTGCTCATGATTGCCGAATCACTCGGCAGCGATAGCGAGTCGCAGGTGCGCGATCTGATCGGGATCGCGCCGCAACTTCCCCGCGCGCTGCGCCTGCCGTTGCTGGAGATGGCTTTTCCCGTCATGCGTCGCCGTCCCGAGCGCGAACTGGTCGAGTTCATGCGTCTGGTCGAACGGCTGATCGACGCCGACGGCAAGACCGAGTTGTTCGAGTACGTTCTGGCCAGGTTGTTGAACCATGAAATCGAGACCGTGCTGAATCCCAGCCGCAGAACGCTGGCCGGGCGCAAGAAACTGGCCGATCGCGCCGAAGCGGTATCGGACCTGATCGCCATAGTGGCCATGCACGGGCATTCGGACGACCACGAACGTGCTGCTCAAGCCTGTCAAAAGGCGCTCGAGGGCACAAGCGGATTTCCCGAACCGGATCCGGCGCGCTTCGTCGAGGGCTGGCCGGAGCGGCTGGACGAGATTCTCGCCGCGCTGCAGACGCTTCGCCCCGCGGCCCGCGGCGAATTGATCGGGATGCTGGTGCGCTGCGCGCGGCACGACGGCGAAGTGGTGGTTGCCGAGTATGAGCTGTTGCGCCTGGTGGCCGGTGCGCTCGGCGTGCCGTTGCCGCCGGCCGTTGCCGCAGGCGGGCGCAAATAACCCGGGAAACAGTCCATGCGCTCGTCCGGCTGGTATCCTTGAATCGGGAATGAACAGGCAGATCTTCGCCACTGCCGGCAGATGCAACGAGACTATCAACAGCCCTGAACGGAGGCCAGTAACGTCATGCCGTTTCCGACTACCCGGATGCGCCGCGCCCGCCGCGCGGATTTTTCTCGCCGACTGATGCGCGAGACCACTGTTTCGCCCAGCGATCTGATCTACCCGGTGTTCGTGCTCGAGCGCGCCGGTGCCACCGAAGACGTGCCCTCCATGCCGGGTATCCAGCGCCAGGGCGTCGACGCCCTGCTGCGGACTTGCGAGACTGCAATGGAACTCGGCATTCCGCTGATCGCGCTGTTTCCGGTGATTTCCTCGGAGTTCAAGACCGAGGGTGCCGAGGCAGCCTGGGACGCGGATGGCCTGGTGCCCGAGACCGTACGCGCCATCAAGCAGCGCTTTCCCGAGCTGGGCGTGATGACCGACGTCGCTTTGGACCCCTACACCTCCCACGGTCAGGATGGCCTGCTGGACGAGTCGGGCTACGTGCTCAACGACGAAACGGTGGCCGCGCTGGTGCGCCAGGCCTCCTCCCACGCCGCGGCAGGGGCCGACATCGTCGCCCCCTCGGACATGATGGACGGGCGCATCGGCGCCATCCGCGATGCGCTGGAAGCCGAAGGGCATGTCAACACGCTGATCCTGAGCTACGCGGCCAAGTACGCCTCGGCCTTTTACGGTCCGTTCCGCGATGCGGTGGGTTCTGCCGCCAACCTCGGTAGCGGCGGCAAGGAAACCTACCAGATGGACCCGGGCAATCGCGATGAATCCCTGCGCGAGGTGGAACTCGACCTGGACGAGGGCGCCGACTGGGTCATGGTCAAGCCGGCCCTGCCATATCTCGATATCGTCGCCGACGTCAAGGCCGAGTTCGGCGTGCCCACCTTTGCCTACAACGTGTCCGGCGAATACGCCATGCTCAAGGCCGCCGCGGCCAACGGGTGGCTGGATGAGAAGAAGTGCGTGCTCGAGGCGCTCTTGTCCATGAAACGCGCCGGCGCCGACGGCATCCTGACCTATCACGCGCTGGATGCAGCGGGCTGGTTACAGGAAGGGTAAAAGCCTGAAACCGCAGATTACGCAGATTCACGCAGATTGAAAGTCGTGCCTAAAAGAAGCCAGAAGCAGGCGTTTTCATTATTGCCAGATCGCATTCACGGTTCCACCCCTCGGCAGGATGCATTTTCCGGGCGCTCCCAAAATCTGCGTGAATCTGCGTAATCTGCGGCTATGGTTTTTTTCAAGACTGAGTAGTCCGTGTCCGCAACTGGAAACAAGATCATCAAACTTGCCGTCTTTGGTCATCCGGTCGTGCATTCGCTTTCGCCGCGCATCCACGGCATGTTCGCCGCGGCCACCGGCGTGGTCGTCGAATACGATCGGATCGACTGTCCCGGCGGGCACCTGGCCGGCAAGCTGGCGGAGTTTCGTGCCCGGGGCGGACATGGCTGCAACCTGACCGTGCCACTGAAGACCGAGGGGCTGGCGCTGGCGACGCACGCCAGCCGTGACGCCCAGCAAGCCGATGCCTGCAATACGCTGGTGGCGGCCGAAGACGGCTGGCACGCCGACAACACCGATGGCGCGGGCCTGGTGGCCGACCTGGATCGCCTGGGCGTGGGCCTCTGCGACCGCGAGGTATTGGTGTTGGGCGCCGGCGGTGCCGTGGCGGGCATTCTGGGCCCGCTGCTTGATCGCGGGCCACGGCGCATCTGCCTGGTCAACCGCGATGTCTCCAGGGCCGAACGGCTGGCGGCCCGCTTTGCCGGGCACGGCCGGCCCGTCGAGCCCCGCGGCTACGACTCGATCCCGGCCGGCTCCGGATTCGATTTGTTGCTCCAGGGCACCAGCCTCGGCCACCGCGGCGGGTGTCCGCCCGTCCAGGCGGCCTGGCTGACGGCTGACGCCGTCGCCTATGACCTCAACTACGGTCCGGCCTTCGCGCCGTTCGCCGCACGCTGCAGTGAGCTCGGCATCGCCTGCCATCCCGGCCTGGGAATGCTCATCGAACAGGCCGCGGTGGCTTTCGAGCTGTTCACTGGCGTGCGGCCGGACACCGGGCCGGTCCATGCGGCGCTTGCGAAATAGCGGCTGGCAAGCGGCGCGAATCGCGCCCGGCGTGCAAATCTGCCCGCGAGGACCGTCAGGGGCCGGCGGCGGCTACCATTCGAAGATCTTCCAGTACACCGGCTTGACCGGCTCGAAGCGGTCGTGCCTGATGTTGAGAATGCCGTCCCCGGTAGTATCGACCAGGTAGTAGGCCGGGCCCACGGCCGGCTTGATGCGCACCATGTAGACCCGTCCGTTGCTGACGTATTCCTCGACGGTACGATCGTCTTCGCGGCGAATGCGGACCTGCGGTTCGATCTGCTCGTCGGGGTCGGTGACCTTGGGCGGCAGTGGCTCGCGGATGGGCGGGGGCGGCGGGGCGTTTTCCCGCGCGTCGCTCTGGCCCTGTTGCGCGACAACGGCACCTGTGGCCAGCAACGCCGCCAGGCTCAGGCCCCTGAGAAGTTGAAGAATCATTGCGGCCTCCCGTTGTGCGCGTGTATCGAAGAGCGGGCTCGACGGGTCGGAAATCCACGACCAGCGTTCGCCAAGCCCCTGAGGCGTATCATAGACGACCCGCTTCAAGATCGCATCATTGCATGAATGCCTTTTATGATCTATAGCAAGTCATGAACAACAGCAAGCCGAAAACGCTTTGTCTGATCGACGGATCCTCCTATCTGTACCGGGCATTCCATGCGCTGCCCAGTTTGACCAGTGGTGACGGACTTCCTACCGGCGCGGTGTTCGGCGTCGCCAACATGGTCCGTCGGCTGGTCGAGCAGCACAAGCCGGATTACCTGGCCGTGATCTTCGATGCGCCGGGGAAGAACTTCCGGCACGAGTCGTATGCCGAATACAAGGCCAATCGTCCGCCCATGCCCGACGACCTGCGCGTCCAGCTCGAACCGCTCGACGAAATCATCGACGCGCTGGGCGTCAAGCGTGTGCGCGTGCCCGGCGTCGAGGCTGACGACGTGATCGCGACGCTGGTGCGCGACGCCCGAAAAGCGGACCTGCCGGTGTTGATCTCTTCGGGCGACAAGGATTTGGCCCAGCTGGTCGAGCACGGCGTGGTGCTCGAAGACAGCATGCAGGAAAAGCGCTACAACCCCGAGGCAGTGGTCGAAAAGTTCGGTGTGGGCCCAGGGCTCGTGGGCGATCTGCTGGCGCTGACCGGCGATGCCTCGGACAACATTCCCGGCGTCGAGAAGGTCGGTCCTAAAACCGCGGCCAAGTGGCTCAACAAATACGGCGATCTCGATTCCGTGATCGAGCATGCAGACGAAATCGGGGGCAAGATCGGCGAAAATCTGCGAAATGCTCTCGATCAGCTGCCATTGTCGCGTGAACTGGTCACGCTGAAGGAAGACGTGGAACTCGATTTCGGCATCGCCGACCTCACGGCCGGCAGCCCGGACAACGATCGGCTGGTCGAGCTGCTCAAGCGCTTCGGTTTCACGACCTGGCTGCGGCAGATCGGCGACGCCGATGCCGAGGCCGGCCGGGCGCCGGAGATCGGCGCGCTGGATGTCGAGACCGTCACCACGCGCAAGGCGCTGGAAAACCTGGTCGCGGTGCTGGAAGCGGCCGAACTGATCGCATTCGATACCGAAACCACCAGCCTGGAGCCGCTGGACGCCGATCTGGTCGGATTCGCGTTTTCGGTCGAGACGGGCAAGGCTTTCTACGTGCCGGTCGGGCATGTCGACCAGGACAACGAGTTCGACCGCGACGAGGCGGTCAGGGCCTTGGCCGGCGTGCTGGCCGACCCGAGCCGCCCGAAGCTCGCCCAGCACACCAAATACGACCTCAACGTGCTGCGCCGCGCCGGGCTGACGCTCGCCGGCATTCGCCACGACACGATGCTGGAGTCCTACTGCTACAACGCTACCGCCACGCGCCACGATCTCGATTCGCTGGCCGCGCGCTATCTGGGCCGTCAGACCACCACCTACGAACAGGTCGCCGGCAAGGGCAAGCAGCAACTCTCCTTCGATCGGGTGCCGGTGGCTCAGGCGGCCAGCTACGCCGGCGAGGACGCCGAGGTGTGCCTTGAACTGCACCGCAAGCTGTGGCCGGAGGTCAGCAAGTTCGAGGGCGTAAGGACGGTCTACGAACAACTGGAAATCCCCCTGATCGACGTGCTTGGCCGGATGGAGGCGCGCGGCGTACTGGTCGACAAGGCGCAACTGGCGGCTCAGAGCGCCGAAATCACGGACAAGCTGATGGATCTGGAAAAGCAGGCCTGGGACGCCGCCGGCGGCGAGTTCAACCTGGGCTCGCCCAAGCAGCTGCAGGAAATCCTGTTCGAGCGCCTGGAAATTCCGGTGGTGCGCAAAACGCCCAAGGGCCAGCCGTCGACCGCCGAGGACGTTTTGCAGGAACTGGCCGTCGAACACGCATTGCCGGCGCTGATCCTGACCCACCGCGGGCTGTCGAAGCTCAAGAGCACCTACACCGACCGGCTGCCGGAAAAGATCCGGGCAGACACCGGGCGCGTCCACACCCACTATCACCAGGCCACCACCGCCACCGGTCGGCTTTCGTCCACCGACCCGAACCTGCAGAACATCCCGATCCGCACCGAGGAAGGCCGACGCATCCGCAAGGCCTTCGTCGCGCCGAACGGCTGGTGCCTCGTCGCGGCCGACTACTCGCAGGTCGAGCTGAGGATCATGGCGCACATGTCGGGCGACGAGCGCCTGCTAAAGGCCTTCGCCGACCGCGAGGACATCCATCGCGCCACCGCCGCGGAAGTCTTCGGCGTGCCGCTGGACGAGGTCACCTCCGAGCAGCGCCGCTCGGCCAAGGCGATCAACTTCGGCCTGATGTACGGCATGAGCGCCTGGGGCCTGGCGCGCCAGCTCGAAACCGATCGCACCACGGCCGGCGAATACATCGACCGCTACTTCGCCCGCTACCTTGGCGTGCGCGACTTCATGGATTCCACCCGCAAGCTGGCCAGGAAGCAAGGCTTCGTCGAAACGCTGGCCGGCCGTCGCCTGTGGCTGCCCGAGATCAACTCCCGCAACCGCCAGCGCCAACAGGCCGCCGAGCGCGCCGCCATCAACGCGCCGCTGCAGGGCACGGCCGCCGACATCATCAAGCGCGCCATGATCGACGTCGACCACTGGATCGAATCCGAGAAAGTCGACGCCCGTCTGGTCATGCAGGTGCACGACGAACTGGTGCTGGAGGTCAGGAACGACGCCCTCGACAAAGTCCGCCAGGGCGTCATCGACCGCATGAGCGCCGCCGCCAAACTCGACGTCGAACTGCTGGTCGAAGCCGGTGTCGGCAAGGACTGGGACAGCGCACATTAGGGGTCGTCTGGTTGTTTGGTCGGTTTATCGTTCCGTGCCGATGCGGATTTCCGCTGATTTGTAACCATTCGTCGCGCCGGGCGTATAACCGGGTATGAAGCGTCGTTTCGAACAACTTGTCGAGCAGCACGGCAGCCGGCTCTACCAGCTGGCCCGCCTGATGCTGGGTCGCGACGACGAGGCCGAGGACGTCGCGCAGGAGACACTGGTCAAGCTCTGGAAGAACGTCGATACGCTGCGCGAAGGCGAAGAGCTCCCGTGGCTGATCACCTGTACCCGAAATGCGTGCCTGGACGTCTTGCGCGGGCGCACCCGCACCCGCAGTCTGTTGCAACTGGTCGTCAGCCAAAAAGAAGCGCTGGGCGAGGCCGGCGACGCCGGGCCGGCCGAGGAGATGCACAGCCGCGAACGCGTCCGCGCGCTGCGTTCGGCGATCGAGGAAATGCCGGAGCCGGGCCGGTCGCTGCTGATCCTGCGCGATATCCAGGAACTCGACGTGGCCACCGTCGCGCGCTCGCTCGGGCTTTCCGCAAACCAGGTCAAGGTCTACACATTCCGGGCGCGCCGCCAGCTGCGCTGTCGCCTGGAGGAGGAATCCAATGCACAAGTCGCCTGATCGCTCCAGCAATGCCAGTGATCGTCTCGACCGCGAGCGCAACGGCCGCAAATTCCGGGCCGACCTGGCCGCCGCGGAAACACTGGACACTGCCAACCAGCCGCCCCGCGACCCGAAGCTTGCCGCCGACTGGGCGCTCAAGCGCGAGCTGGCCGGGCTGGGAGCCGCCGAGCTGCCGGCCGGCGTGGCCGGTCGTGTCCGGCGGCAAGCGGCGGCCAGGCCGCGTACGCCCTGGTTCATGGCCGCCGCCGCGGCGCTGGTTGCCGCCGTCGCGGTCACGCTGGTGCTGCGCGCACCGGAACCTGCGCCGCCGGTCGCCACGCCGACCGCGCGCGAGATGGCCCAGCTGGAGCTGGCGCTGGAGACCCTCGACGCCACCGGGCGGCGCGTCGCCGCGATTGCCGGGCGCGAGGTTTCCGGCAGCCTGGCAGTGCCCGATCTCGGCCTGGCCGAACTGCCTTATGCCGAATACGTCCGGCCCTACCTGGTCCGGCGCGATCGGTCCTGATTTCGATCGGCAATTCCCATCGCCGATCACACACCAGACCCCTGAAAGGAGAAACCGCAATGAAGACCGTAATCCGTACCATTCTGCTCTCGACCGTGCTGCTGGGCTCCGCGGCGTTCGCCCAGTCCGACGATATCGGCCAGGTCGATCTGGGCCCCATCGCCGGTGCGATCGGCGCCACGCCCAAGGTCAACCTGAACTTCGGCCCGGCCATGATGCGGGGCTTTGCCGAGAGCTTTCGCGGCAGCAACGCCGAACTGGCCGGCATCATCGATTCGGTCTCGGGCTTGCGCCTGATGGTGTTCGAGGACGCCGGGATCGCCGCGGCGCGCGGACGCATCGAAGAGACCGCCAGTGAGCTCAGCATCGCCGGCTGGACCCCGGCGATGGAAGTACGCGACGGCGAGACCCGGGTAGACCTGTTCCTCAACGAGTCCGAAGAATTCGTCGAAGGCCTCGTCTTGATGGTGCTGGACGGCGGCGACACGGCCGTGTTCGCCAACATCTACGGTGACCTCGACCCGGTCGTGATCGGCAAGCTGATCGGCAGCGGCAATGCGCTGGACGGCATGGAGCTTGA
>JAWLEW010000027.1:0-27648 GCA_041685925.1 Wenzhouxiangellaceae bacterium
TTCCGACTTCCGACTTCCGACTTCCGACTTCCGACTTCCGACTTCCGACTTCCGACTTCCGACTTCCGTCTCCCGCCCAGCGCCCACCGACCACCGAAAGATCCTACCGATAACGCCCGAACTCGAACCGCGCCACCAGCATCTTGTGCACCTCGTCGGGGCCGTCGGCGATGCGCAGCGAACGGGCGCCGGCCCAGGCCTGGGCCAGCGGAAAGTCTTCGCACAGGCCGGCGCCGCCGTGCAGCTGCATGGCCATGTCGATGACCTCCAGCGCCATGCGCGGCACTGCAACCTTGATCTGAGCGACTTCGTTCATCGCCCCGCGAATCCCCTTCGCGTCGAGCGTCCAGGCAGCCTTGAGCACCAGCAGCCGGGCCTGTTCTATCGCTATGCGGGCATCGGCGATGCGTTCGGCGTTGCCGCCCAGCTTCGCCAGCGGCTTGCCGAAGGCCTGGCGCGACAGCGCGCGCCTGCAGGCCAGCTCCAGCGCCTTTTCGGCGAGCCCGATCGAGCGCATGCAGTGGTGCACCCGACCCGGGCCCAAACGGCCCTGGGCGATCTCGAATCCCCGGCCGGGCCCTGCAATAATTGCCGATTTCGGCAGCCGCACGTTGTCGAACGAGACCTCGCCGTGGCCATACGGCGCATCGTCGAAGCCCATCGCGTGCAGCATGCGCTCGACCCTGACGCCCTGGGCATCGACCGGGACCACCACCATGGAATGGCGGCTGTGACGGTCGGCCTCCGGGTCGGTCAAACCCATGAAGATCAACACCTTGCAGTCGGGATGTCCCAAACCGGTCGACCACCACTTGCGGCCGTCGAGCACCACCTGGTCGTCTTCGACGATCGCCGTGGCTTCCATGTTGGTCGCATCCGAAGAGGCCACATCCGGCTCGGTCATGCAGAACGCCGAGCGGATCCTGCCCGCCAGCAGCGGCTCGAGCCATTCGTTTTTCTGCGCTTCGGAGCCGTAGTGGTAGAGCACCTCCATGTTGCCGGTATCGGGCGCATTGCAGTTGAACACCTCGGGCGCGATCAGCGAGCGGCCCATGACCTCGGCCAGCGGGGCGTATTCCAGTGTCGAAAGGCCAGCGCCCAGTTCTTCATCCGGCAGGAACAGGTTCCACAATCCCTGGTCGCGCGCGGCCTGCTTGAGTTCGGCCATGCCGTCGGGCACCTGCCAGCGGTCGGCGCCCTGTTCGATGCGCTGCTGGATCTCGCGCTCGAACGGCTCGACCCGCTCGGCGACGAAGGCTTCGAGTTTCTGCTGGAGTTCGCGGGAGCGTTCGGTCTGAGTCAGGTTCATCGGTTCGGTTTCCGGTTTCGGGGATTCGGGTTTCCGGGTAAATGCTCGGGAACGCCGCATTGCGCGCGTCCCGGTTCGATTCTAGTGCCTGAACATAATCGCAGGGTGCCTGGAGCCGAACGCGAAACCCACCTGGCCTGGCCGGACGGCGCAGCAGCCTCGCCGCGTGTCATGCAGAATGCAGCTTCCTGCCGAGCGAAGATCTCGATGCCGGCCAGCTTGCCGACCGCATCAGAATCGTGAATCCCTCCGACGCCGCGCCACCCAATTGGTCTGTCGGTCGGTCACTGGTCTTCTCCCGGCAGCACGAAAAACGTCCCCGCCCCTTGATACCAGTCCGGAACCAGAACGCTTTCCGGGGGCGGGCCCTGGCATGGCTGCCCGGCGGGCGCGCTCAGCCGTGTCAGCGGCATCTCGCCGTCGGTGAATCCGGGCGCTTCGGTCCGCCACTCCATATGCCCCGAATTGCAGCCTGAAAAAGAGATGTCGATGGTGCCCCAGTCCACCGATTCGGGCTCTTCGGCGCCAACGTCTGGCGGAAACCGTCCCCCGAATACCATCCGCGCATCCAGCTCCGCGCCCAGGCCGTCAATATCGCCGACGGCAATGATCCAGGTTGGATTGCCCTCGGCGAAGGTCAGCCAATACAGCAGCAGCCTGCCGTCATCCAGGATCTCAATGGTGATGCCTTGACCGGACTGCCCGGGGTTGTACCAGGAACCGGCCATGCGCCTCGACAGTTCGGCGCGCAGCGGCAGAATGAACCGGCTCGTCCGAACCGAATCTTCGACGATATAGGACAGCTCGGTCACGCCCCCGGCAAACACGAATTCCAGCGGTATCGTCTTCAGCCTCGGCGCCTGTCCCGGCGCCGGGCAGTCGTCTTCACGTTCGAAAATGCCAAGGGTTTCGAATGCAACCGGCTCGTCGCCGATGAACGCGTCACCGATGATCAGCCCACCGTCGACAACGCTGCAGAACGACACCGGCTCGACGATCAGCCAGACATCGTCGAGTACGGTCGGATCGGGCGGCCAGGTCGAGACCGGCAAGGGCACCCGAGGACGCCGCGATTGCGGGATGGAGAGCGCGAGGCTGTCGAGGTTGAGCACGGAACCGGTCGACGGATCCTCGGCGACCAGCAACAACGCATATTCGCCCGCCGGCAGGTTGTCCAGGGTCAACGGCAACGTCTGCTCGAAGGGTGGAAGCAGCTCTTGCTCATCGGCGTCGATGTCTTCTGCCCGCAGCTCGATCTCGACATCGCCGTCCACGAACTCCACGCGCTCGGCAACGACGCGTAATGCCCTCGGGTCTCCGACGGTGGTCTGAATGTCGACGTGAATCCGACCGTCAACCGGACTTGCCGAGCTGATCTCGCCGAAACTCGCTTCGAAGGGCGGCGTCTGGGCTTGCGCCCTTTCCAGCCAGAGTTCGGGCACGACTGCAATGACACAGAAAACGGCGACCAGCGTTCGGCGATTTGGTTGCATGGCTTATCTCCAGTGAAGTGCGACGTCGTGGCGCCAGTCCGGCCTCTGAAACGGTAACACCCCGGTCAGCGTCACCGGCCGGCTCAACGCAGCGGGCGCGCGCGACGCTTGTCGGGCGCCAGCTCGACGACGCGTTCTCCGGCAATCGCATACAACGCCCACTGCGGATCAACCAGGCCGTCGAACCCGCCGGTAAAGCGCCCGAAGGCCGGCAGGATCAGGTGATCTCCGGAGCGAGCGAACGCCGGCAGTCGCAACCGCTCGCGACCCGCGCGCAGCCAGGCGACCGGGTGCAGATGGCCGGACATTCCCGCGAAGGGATATTCAGAAACAACTTCATGAGAAAGCTGCAGACCATTGATTTCAATACCTTCCTTGTGGCCCTCGATTCGCCACTCGTGCAGCCAGGCCGCGAGATCACGATCATGGTTGCCCAGCACCAGCTCGATCGCAAGCTGCGCGTGCCGCGCGCGCCACGCGGATATCGCGGCCGGCCAGTCTTCGCCTTCGATCGGCGGCGCGTGCACCCAGTCGCCCAGCACGATCAGACGATCTGCCGGAAGTTTCTGCAACAACCCGTCGAGACCCGCCAGTTCGGCCTCGAGCACCGAAGAAGGGATCGCAATGCCGGCGCGCCGGAACACCTGGTCCTTGCCCAGGTGCACATCGGCGACCACCAGCGATCGCGCGGCCGGCCACCAGACCGCGCGCTGCGGCAGCAGCTCCAATGGATTCCCGGCGAGATCGATCTTCATTCGGCGCGCTCGAGCTGCGCCAGCATCCGGTTCACGCGCGCCTGCCAGTCCTCGCTGGACAGCTGGGCACGCAGACGATCGGCCCAGATCGGGAAGGCCAGCGGGCTGAAGCGCTCGGGCCGGGTCACGACGATCTGCTGGCGCGCGATGCGATCGAGCGCCCGTTCGATGCGACGGTATTCCAGCTGCGCTTCGAGCACTTCGCGGCGCGCCTGGGCGAGCAGCAGGTTGTCGGGATCGTAGTCACTGAGTACGTCGAAGACCAGGCCGCTGGAGGCCTGGAGCTGGCGCGTGGCCTTGCGCCTGCCCGGATAGCCCTGCTGGACCAGGCCGGCGATGCGGGCGATGTCGCGGAATCGCGATCGGGCCATGCCGGCGGCGTTCAGGCTTTCGAGGATGTCCTCGTGCAGGCCCCGGGGCGAAAGCAGTTCGCGCCATTCCTGTTCGCCAAGCTCGACGGGCCCGGCGCTCAGCAGTTCGAAACCGTAATCGTTGACGGTGATCGAGAAGGTGACCGGCCTGCGCGCGGCGATCCGGGCCGCGACCAGCGCGGCCAGGCCTTCGTGGGCCAGGCGGCCGGCAAACGGAAACACGAACCAGTGCGCGCCTTCGCGCGAACGGCCGTGCTCGACGACCAGCCGCTTGCGGCCCGGCAGTGCCGAAACCCGGCGTTGCAGCGAGAGCAGCGGCGCGGCCGCCACCGCTTCCGGCGAATCCGGTGCCTGGCCGCTTTCGAAGTCGTCGATCAGCCCGAGCATGCCGTCGGCCAGCAGCGTGGACAGCGGCAGTCTTCCGCCGATCCAGGCCGGCACGATGGCTTTCGTGCCGCGCGCGCTGCGCACGTAAGCGGTCATGTCGCGGATGCGCACCAGTTCGAGCGCGCGGCCGACGAAGACGAACCTGTCGCCGGGCTTGAGGCGAGTCAGGAAGCGCTCCTCGATGGTGCCCAGCGACGCCCCCTTGCTGAAGCGCACCTGCAGCGCGCCGTCGGCGGTGATGGTGCCGATGTTGAGCCGGTGCAGCATCGCGATGCGACGGTTCGGCACGCGCATTCGACCGTCGATTTCGACCACGCGCTGGAAATCCGGATAGGCCTTCAGCGCCGGGCCGCCGCGGGTGATGAAATCGATCACCCACTGCCATTGCCGATCATCCAGGTCGGCGAACGCGTCGGTGGCGCGGACTTCCCGGTAGATGGTCTCGGGCTCGAACCCGCCGCCCAGCGCAATCGTGACAAGGTGCTGGGCCAGCACGTCCAGCGCCAGCCGGATCGGCGGCCGGGATTCGACCCGGCCCTGGGCCAGGCCCTCGCGCGCGGCAGCCAGTTCGAGCACTTCCAGCGCATGGGTGGGCACGCAGTGAATGCGCGCCTGGCCGTCCGGCCGATGGCCCGAGCGCCCGGCGCGCTGGATCAGCCGTGCGATGCCCTTGGGGCTGCCGACCTGCACGACCTGGTCCACGGTGGGGAAATCGACGCCCAGGTCCAGGCTGGCCGTGGCCACCACGCACTTGAGGCGACCGTCGACCAGGCCCTGCTCGGCCGACTCGCGCAGCGCCCGGTCGATGGAGCCGTGGTGCAGCGCAACGCGTTCCGGCCAGGCGCATACCGACTGGATCGCGTTGAACCAGATCTCGGCCTGCGAGCGCGTGTTGGTGAACAGCAGCGTCGATTCGGCCGCCTCGATGCGCTCGACCACCTTCTTGAGTTGGTGTACGCCGACCCGACCGGCCCACGGAAAGCGCGAGATCGATTCGGGCAGCAGCGAGACCAGCGCCACGGGCCGTTCGCGTTCGCCGGCGATGATCTCCGCGGCGGCGCCACGACCCAGCAAGGTCGCGGTCGCCTCGTCCAGGTTGCCCAGCGTGGCCGACAGCCCCCAGATCTTCAACGCCGGATTCAGTGCCTTGAGCCTTGCCAGGCAAAGCTGCAGCAACACGCCGCGCTTGGAACCCAGCAACTCGTGCCACTCGTCGACGAACACCGCGCGCAGCTTCGCCATGCGGCCCGGCGCATCGGCATAGCTCAGCATCACCGCCAGGCTCTCGGGCGTCGTCACCAGCACCGGCGGCGGCTTTTCCAGCAGCTTCTTCCTGCGATACGACGAGGTATCGCCGGTACGCAGCGCGACGGCATTTTCCAGACCATGGAACGCCAGCGGCCGGTCCAGCGCCCTGGCGGTGTCGGCGGCCAGGGCGCGCAGCGGCGTGAGCCATAAATAGTTCAAACCATTCGCGCCGTCGTCGGCCATTTCCTCCACTGCCCCGCCCCAGGCCGCAAGCGTCTTGCCGCTGCCGGTGGGCGCGTGGATCAGCCCGCTTCGACCGCCTGCATACGCGGCCCAGGCGCGGCGCTGAAAATTCAGCACCGGCCAGCCGCGGTGGGCGAAATAGCCTTCAATCGCCAATCAGCCGCTCCAGGTCTTCGAGCCGGTCGGCATCGTCGACCGCCAGATCGCGCCGCCAGCGGTGGATGCGCGGGAACCTCAGCGCGATGCCGGACTTGTGGCGCTTCGACCGGGCGATGCCTTCGAAAGCCAGTTCGAACACGTGCCTGGGCTCGACCGAGCGTACCGGGCCGAACCGCTCACGGGTGTGGTTGCGGATCCAGCGGTCGAGTTCGTCGATCTCGGCCTGTTTCAGGCCCGAGTAGGCCTTGGCCACCGGCACCAGCTCATCGCCGGCGTGCACGGCGAAGGTGTAGTCGGTAAAAAGCCCGGAGCGCCGGCCGTGGCCCGGCTGGGCGTAGAGCAGAACGCCGTCGAAGGTGTAGGGCTGGACCTTCCATTTCCACCAGTCGCCGCGCCGGCGCCCGACCTGGTAGCTGGAATCGACGTGCTTGAGCATCAACCCCTCGACGCCGCGCGCCCGGCTGGACGCGCGCAGTTCGGGCAGCGCGTTCCAGTCGTCGAAGGCCACGGCCTCGGCGGTCCGGATCTCCGGTCCGACGGCGTCGACGAGGCCGAGCAGCAATTCGAGACGCTCGCGCAAGGGTTGCGGTCTCAGGTCTCGTCCTTCGACTTCCAGCAGGTCGAAGGCGACCAGCACCGCCGGGGCGTTTTCCAGCGTCTTTGCGCCCGGTTTCTTTCGCCCGATGCGGGTCTGGAGCAACGAAAACGGCAACGGTGCCTGGCCCCGCCAGGCCATGATTTCGCCGTCGATCACGGTGCCGTCCGGCAGCCCGGCAGCGGCGTTTTCGATCTCCGGAAACCGCCCGTCCAGGCGCTCTTCGCCCCTGGACCACAGAATGGTTTCACCGCTCCGGCGGATCAGCTGGGCCCGGATGCCGTCCCATTTCCACTCCGCGCGCCACTGGCTGGCCGGACCCAGCGTATCGGGCGCCTCCTCCAGCGGCGAGGCGAGAAAGAACGGGTACGGCGTGGCGTGGTCGTGACCGCCCTCGCCTTCGGCCAGCAGCAGGGACCGGTAATTTTCCGGCGTCGGCCGCCAGTCGCCCATCAGACGGTGTGCGGTCAATCCGGGGTCCACGCCGGCCAGCTCGGCCAGCGCACGCGTGACCAGGCGCTTCGAGACGCCGACCCGGAGCGCGCCGGTGATCATCTTGTTGTACAGGAAGCGGGCCGTTCCCGGCAGTTGCCGCCATTGCTCGAACACCGACGCCTTGCGCGCATCGTCTTCCATGCCCGACAGCGGCCGGATCCGCGCCTCGACAAGTTCATGCAGTGGCGGCAGCGCAAAAGTATCGGTAGCCGGCCCGGGCTCGGGCGCCAGCAGCGCCATGGTCTCGGCCAGGTCGCCGACGTGCTCGTAGCTGTCTTCGACCAGCCACGGCGGCAGCCCGGAAAATTCGGCCGTCCATTCGCGCAGTTCGCGCGTGCCGACCAGGCGCTTGAGCCGCTGGCCGGTGAGGAAATACACCGCCCAGGCCGCGTCGGCCGGTTCGGCCGCACGGAAATACGCCACCAGCGCCTCGAGCTTGGCGTTGGTCTTCGTGGTCCGGTCCAGCGACTCGAAAAGCGCGACGAAACGCTGCATTCAGGATCCTCCCAACGATGCGCGAAGGTTCCATGATTCGGCCGCCATGCCCTGCTCGCGCAGATACCCGGCCAGCGCTTCGCCGTTGCCGTGAATGGTGATGATGCGCCGGGCGCCCATGTCGGAAACCGTTTCCAGCAGGGCCGGCCAGTCGGCGTGGTCGGACATCACGAAACCGCGGTCGTAGCCGCGCCGCCGGCGATTGCCGCGAATCCGCATCCATCCCGAAACGAAGCCGGCCGAATGACCCGGAAAGCGCCGCATCCAGGTCGAGCCGGCCGCCGAGGGCGGGGCCAGTACCAGCTCGCCGGCGAACCTGCCGCCCTTCGGGGCTTCGGAAACCAGCCGCGTCGGCAGCATCTCGACGCCGGCTTCGCGGTAGGCGTCGACCAGCGGGCGCATCGCGCCGTGCAGCCAGACCGTTGCAGCGGCATGTCGCGACAGCTCGGCCAGCAGCCGCTGGGCCTTGCCCAGCGCGTAACAGAACAGCACTGCCGGGCGGTCCGCAGCACGGCATTCCCGCCACCAGTCCAGAATCTCGTCGACCACCTGCGCCGGCCGCGGCCAGCGATAAACCGGAAGCCCGAACGTGCATTCGGTCAGCCAGACGTCGACCGGCGCCGGCCGGAACGCGGCACAGGTCGGATCCGGCGCGCGCTTGAAGTCGCCCGAAACGCCCCAGGTCCCCTGGTCGGACTCGATGCGCACCCAGGACGAACCGAAGATGTGGCCGGCCGGAAACAGCGTGACCCGGACATCGCCCAGTTCGAAAGGCGCGCCCCAGGCATGACCGTGATGCGGCGCCGCCTCGCCGATGCGCGTGGCGAGCACCGGAAGGTTGTCGGTTGCGGTGTGGTAGTCGCCCGAACCGGAGCGGGCATGATCGGCATGGGCGTGCGTGACGATGGCCCGGTCGACCGGCTTGAGCGGGTCGATCCAGAAACCGCCGTCCGGGCAGTACAGCCCGCCGGCTTCGGGACGCAGCAGGTCGGGTGTTTTCATGACCTCGAGTGTGCCGCGTACGGCGTGAGGATTCGCTGATTTCAGCGTTTTACAGGGACAGGAAGGTCTGGAACCGCAGATTACGCAGATTCGCGCAGATTATTGAATTTCAGAAAACATTTGCCGGCCGTGTCACTCACGACAGTATCAACAGATGCATCTTCTTCAGGTTCATCTTCTTTCTTTCAATCTGCGTAAATCTGCGTAATCTGCGGTTCCGCTGCTCAGGATCTCGCCGTTTCTAGAGCGGCTGGTAGGTGAACTTCTGCCCGCCCACCGAGGCTTCGGCCATCAAGCCGCCCTTGGCCATGATGAATGCCGCAACGCCTTTTTCGTAGCTGGTCGTCTTGGCCGCGCCGGCCGTGGCGGCGACTGCGGTGGCCTGGGCCGAGAATTCGAAGTTGCCGCGCTGAAAGGTGCGCAGGGCGGCTTCGTCCTGGAAGAAGATGATCTGCGAAAAGTTCTGGGCGCCGATCTGCAATCCGACCGTTCCCTGCAGAATGCTGGTCGTGCCCACGGGTTCTCCGCGCTCGAACACGACGCCCCGGCCATAGGAACCCCCGACACCGAACCCGCCCTTGCCGACGCTCGGAAACACCGCATAGCCGTGCGCGTGATTGACCCAGTCCTGCAACCCCGGATCACGGTCGACAAACCGCACCACCGCCGCACGCGCGTCGGAAATCATCACGTTGTCGGACGGCTTGCCTGCGCAGCCCGCCACGACGGATACCGCGATCATGATGGCGATCATCACGGGAATTCGTGCGCTCGGGCCTACTGTTCGAAATGCCATTTGTCGGGCTCCTGATCGGTTGGTTGCTGTTCAGATTGTATCTGCGGTTTCGGGTTCCGTCGTCTCGTCGGGGAACTGCAGTTGCGCCAGCCGCTGGTAAAGCACCGACTCGCGCAACAATTCATCGTGGGTCCCCTGCGCGACGAGCTCGCCGTGCTCGATGACCAGGATGCGATCGGCGCGCCGGACCGTGGCCAGCCGGTGGGCGATGACCAGCACCGTACGGTCGCGGCTGGCCTCGTCGATCGCCTGCTGCACCAGCCGCTCGCTCTCGGCGTCCAGGCTGGCGGTCGCCTCGTCGAGCAGCAGGATGCTGGGCGTCTTGATCAGCGCCCGCGCGATCGCCAGGCGCTGGCGCTGGCCGCCCGACAGCCGGATGCCGCGCTCGCCCAGGAACGCGTCGTATCCCTTGGGCAGGGTATGGATGAAATCATGCGCCTGGGCCAGCCGGGCCGCCTCGAGCACCTGTTCGTCCAGCGCCTCGGGCCGGCCGTAGCGCAGGTTGTAGGCGGCCGTGCCGGAAAACAGCACCACGTCCTGGGAGACCAGGCCCAGCGCGGCGCGCATATCGACCGGGTCGTATTCCCGGATATCGCGCCCGCCGATGCGCACGCGACCCGAATCGGGATCGTAGAAACGCAGGATGAGCTGGAAAATCGTGCTCTTGCCACCCCCCGATGGCCCGACCAGCGCAACCGTCTCGCCCGGTTTGACGCTGAAGTCGAGCCCGTGTAATACCGGTTCGTCCGGCCGCGACGGATAGGCAAACGTGACGTCGTCGAACTCCAGACCCACCGGGCCGGCCGGAAAGGGCGCCGGCTCGTCGACCACCGCCAGGCTGTTGTCGGCGGTCAGCAGGTCGGCCAGCCGTTCCATGGCCCCGGCCGCGCGCTGCACCCCGCCCCAGACTTCGCTCAGCGATGCGGTGGAACCGGCGGCAAGCAAGGCGTAGAGCACGAACTGGCTGAGCTGGCCGGGCGACAGCCGGTTGTCGAGTACCGCGTGCGCACCCAGCCACAGCACGAACGTCACCGCACCGAAGGTCAGCACGATGACCAGCACGATCAGGACGGTGGTGGCGAAGATCCGCCGCTTCTGGGCGTCGAACGCACCCTCGACCTGGCTGGCGAAGGCTTCGGATTCGCGCTGTTCCTGGGCGAAGGCCTGCACGGTGGGCACCGCGTTGATGGTTTCGTCGCCGTGGGCGGAGAAATCGGCGACCCGGTCCTGGGCGTCGCGCGACAGCCGGCGCACCCAGCGGCCCAGCACGGCGACCGGCAGCATCACCAGCAGGATCATCAGCCCGATGACGCCGGCCAGCGAGGGCGCGGTGACCACCAGCAGGATCGAACTGCCGATCAGCATCAGCAGGTTGCGCACGGCCACCGAGGCGCTGGAGCCGATCAGCGATTCCACCAGCGTCGTGTCGGTGTTGAGTCTCGAGAGCACCTCGCCGGTGCGCGTGGTGGCGAAAAACTCCGGCTCCATCCGGATGACCCGGGCGTAGACGTCGCGCCGCAGGTCGGTCACGATGCGCTGGCCCAGCCAGGACACCCAGTAGAAGCGCAGCCCGCCGGCCACCGCCATCACCGTGGCCGCGCCGAACAGCAGCCAGAACCACAGGTTGATGGTTTCCGGGTCGTCGGCCATGAAGCCCTTGTCGATGACCTGTCCGACCGCGGCCGGGATGGCCATGGTGCCGGCCGCGGCCAGGGTCAGGAAAAGGCCGATCAGGGCCAGCGCCACCTTGTACCGCCGCACGTACGGCCTCAAGGCCTTCAGCGAGGTGACGTTGCGGCTGGCCGGACGGTCCTTGATCTGCTGTTGGTCGCTCATGCGCGTATTCTATTTGTTTGCCGGCGCGACTTTGGCCATGATGCGCCGCTGCTGGCGATTTCTTTGCCAGCTGGCGCCGGTATACAGCGCCAGGGCGGTCCAGATCGCGCCGAACGCCACGGCATGGTCGAAGGTGAACGGCTCGCGGAACAGGAAGACCGCCAGGCAGAACGAGATCGAGGGCGCCAGGTACTGCATCAGCCCGACCGTGATCAGCGGCAGGCCGCGCGCGGCGGTGGCGAACAGCACCAGCGGGATCACCGTGACCAGCCCGGTGCCGACCAGCAGCAGGTCCTGCGCCGGGCCGAAGTCGCCGAACACGATTTCGCCATGACGCGCGTTCCAGATCAACCACAGCAGCGCCACCGGCATCATCATCAGCGTCTCCCAGAACAGGCCGACCATGGGCCCGACGTCGGTCATCTTGCGCACCAGGCCGTAGAGCCCGAAACTGAACGCCAGCGCCAGCGCCAGCCAGGGCGGCTGGCCGACCTGCACGGTCAGGTAGAGCGTGCCGGCCGCGGCCAGCAGAACCGCGACGACCTGGGCGCCGAACATCCGCTCGCGCAGCACCACGGTGCCCAGCAGCACGCTGACCAGCGGATTGATGAAATAGCCCAGGCTGGTCGACAGCACCCGCCCCGAGTTGACCGCGTAGACGAACACCATCCAGTTGGCGGCCACCAGCGCGCCGCTGAGCAGCAGCGCCAGCGCGACCCTGCGGCTGATGGCGATGTGCCGGAAAACGCTGCCGCGCTTGCGCAACACGAGCACCAGCGCGAGAAAAGCCACCGACCAGATGACCCGGTGGGCAATGATTTCGTCGGCGCCGGCGACGGCCACCAGCTTGAAATAAAGCGGCACCAGGCCCCAGAACGAATACGCGCCCAGGCCGGCCAGAAGCGCCTTGCGCGCGACATCGCGCGGGTCCGAAGAACCGCCGGGATCAGTCATGCAGACCGCCGACCCACTCCAGGCGCGTGATTGCCTCGGACCGCATCAACCGCCGTCGTCTTCCTGTTCTTCGCCACGTTTTTCGAGGAAATCCATCACCCGTCTGCCGGCCTCCTCCCGCAATGCCTCGCCGACGTCGGGCACCAGCCTGGGATCCGGCAGCGTGCCTTCGAGCGTGATCGGGATCCGGTCGAGGCGCTCGCCTTCCAGCCGCAACTGACCGCCGAGGCCGAGGTCGCCCAGGTTCAGCCGTACGTCACCGGTGATCCCGAGCAGTTCGGTCACGATCTCCATGCCCGGAAGGCGGATCGTGCCGTCCTCGATCGAAATCACCCCTTCCATGGCCTCGAACTCCGTGGTGCCGCCGACGCCTGCACGGACCGCCTCGGCGATATTGCGTGACGACAACCCCTGCACCATGCCGTCGAAATTCAGGCCCTTGATGCTGCCGTCGCGGAAGTCGTATTCACCGCTGCCGTCCAGCGAGCCCAGGATCGAGCGGACATCCAGCCCGCGCGCCTCCAGGCTCAGATCGAGCACGCCGGAACCGGACAGGAAGCGGTCCATGCCCCAGGGCGCCAGCGCCTGGCCGAGGCTTTCCAGGTCGAAGACCGGCGACAGCTGAACCACCGGCGGCTCCGCGTTGAGGTCCACCTGGCCGACCGCGTCGAGCCGCCCGCCGGCCAGCGCACCCGACAGCGGATCGATCGTCACCAGCCCGTCCTCGGCCACCACGCGGGTCCGAATCGAGTTCAGGTTCAGCCCCGAGATCTTCATCGCCTCGAGGTTCATCTGCGCGTCCAGGTCGAGGTCGCGCAGCAACAGCAGCGGCGACTCTTCGGGCACCTTCGCGGGCGCTTCCCGGGCCGTGCCGGCTTCCTGTTCGGGCGCCGACGGAATCGACGCCAGCAGCGCGTCGACGTCCAGCATTTCGCCTTCCAGCGTCGCGTCCACTTTCGGCCGTTCGCCGTCGCGAAAGGCAAAGGCCGCAGTGAACTCGCTGTCGCCGAGTCGAATCCGTCCATCGCTGAAGCGCGCGACCATCGGCGGGCCCGGCTGTACTTCGGCATTGCCCGACAGGGCCAGTTCGAGACCCGAGACGTCGGCGTCGAACTGCATGCCGGAAACCTGGACGGGACCGTCGGCGGACGGCACGAGCACCTCGCCCTCGAGTTCGATGTCGTCGATCACCGGCGGCTCGCCCAGGCTGCCCCGGAATTGAAAAGGCACCGGCTGGTCGTAACGGAACGAATCGACCCTGAGCCGCTCCACGACGAATACCTGGCGCGAATCGGTTACGACATCGGTGACGTTCAGGCGAACCCCGGTCAGCAATATCTCGCCGGTCGAGACATCGGTCTGACCGGGCTCGGCATCGGCCGGCGCCTCGCCGCCGGTCAGCCCCTCCAGCGAGCTGGTGCCGGAACCATCGGTATACAGGTTGATCTCGGCCCGATCCAGGCCGATTTCGCCGGTTTCCACCTTGCCGCTCAGCAGGGGAAGCAGTGAAAGCGACATGCGGAATTCCTCGGCGTTGAACAACTCGGGTCCGCTGTAGTTCTCGGGCCCGGAAAGCTGGACGTCGGAAGCCACCAGCGAAATGCCGGGAAAGAAATCCAGCTTGAGCGGACCGTCGATGACCAGCTCCCGACCGGTCTGCGCGCGCACCTGCTCGGTGGCGATCTGCTTGAGCCGGGCCTCGTCGAAATACAGCACCAGGGTGGCCCACAGGCCGAGAATGATCACGACGATCGCGGCGACAAAGATCAGCAAGGCACGCATGACGGTCTCCGGCTAAAAGGTGTCGCCGATTGTAACCCGCCGCGGGAACGCGGCCCGCCGCGCTCGCTGGAACCGGACCGTCGCTTCAGTCGCTCCGCTTCAGGCCAGCATGGTGCGCGCTTTGCCCAACGCCTCGAGAAAAACGTCGATCTCTTCGGTCGTGTTGTAGACGCCGAACGAGATGCGCGCGGTGGCCGGCACGTCGAAGAACTGCATCACGGGCATGGCACAGTGATGCCCGGTGCGGATGGCGACGCCGAAATGATCGACGATGGTGCCGATGTCGTTGGGATGGGCGCCTTCCAGCGTGAACGAAACCACCGGCCCCTTGTGCTCGGCCGTACCGACGATGGTCAGGCCATCGATCGATTGCATTCTTTCGCTGGCATGGGCCAGCAGTTCGGCTTCATGACGCGCGATGGCCTCGATGCCGGTGCGCTGGAGAAAGCGGAATGCCTCGCCCATGCCGATGGCGCCGGCGATGTTCGGCGTGCCGGCCTCGAACTTGTGCGGCAGGTCGTTGTAGGTGGTTTCTTCGAAGCTCACCCGCGTGATCATCTCGCCCCCGCCCTGCCATGGCGGCATGGCCTCGAGCAGCACTTCGCGGCCGTACAGGCAGCCGATCCCGGTCGGCCCGTACATCTTGTGCGCCGACAGGCAGTAGAAATCGCAGCCCAGGGCCTGGACGTCCACGTCCACGTGCGGCATGGCCTGGGCGCCGTCGACCAGCGTCGCGACGCCGCGCTCGCGCGCGATGCGGCAGACCTCGGCGACCGGGTTCACGGTGCCCAGCGCGTTGGAAACGTGCACGATCCCGATCAGCTTGGTGCGCTCGCCGATCAAATGCTCGAGTTCGTCGACCAGCAGCTCGCCGCGCCGGTTGATGGGCGCCACCTTCAGCACCGCGCCGGTCTGCTCGCACAGCAGTTGCCACGGCACGATGTTGGAGTGATGCTCCATGTGCGTGATCAGGATTTCGTCGCCGGGCTCGAGCTTCGGCCGCAGGTACGCCTGGGCGACCAGGTTGACCGCTTCGGTGGTGCCGCGGGTGAACACGATTTCGCGGTCGCTTGCGGCGTTGAGATGATCGCGCACGGTCGTGCGCGCCTGCTCGAAGGCCTCGGAGGCTTCCACGCTGAGCTGATGCACGCCGCGGTGGACGTTGGCGTTGTAGCGGCCATAGAAACCGCTGACCGCGTCGATCACCGACTGGGGTCGCTGGGCGGTGGCCGCGCTGTCGAGATACACCAGCGGCTTGCCGTGCACCTCGCGGGCGAGCACCGGAAACTGCGCTCGAATCCGGTCGATGTCGAACCCCGCCTGCGGGTGATTTTCAATACTGACTACCATTACAGACACGCCTCCAGCCGTTCCAGCATCCATTCCTTGAGAGCGCCCGCGTCCATGCCGTCGAAAACGGCCGCGGCAAAGCCGTATTTCAGCAGCGCTATCGCCTGGCCGTCGGTCAGCCCGCGCGAGCGCAGGTAGAACCGGGCATCGTCGTCGAGCTGGCCGATCGTCGCGCCGTGGCTGGCCGTGACGTCTTCGGCGTGAATTTCGAGCTCGGGCTTGGTGTTGATGCGGGCATTCTCGCTGAGCAGCAGGTTGCCGGTATTCATTTCGGAGTGACTGTCGTCGGCGCCGGGCACGATGTGGATTCGGCCGTTGAACACGCCGACGGCCTGGTCATCGGCCAGAATCCGGAAGTTCTCCTGGCTGCTGGTCCGGCCCAGCAGGTGTTCGATTGCGGTGTGGTAGTCGACCAGTGAACGGTCGCCCAGGGCGGCGACACCGGAAATCGAAGCGTTCGCCCCGGCCGCGTCCAGTTCGGCCACCAGGTCCTGGCGGGTCAGGCGGCCGCCGCCGTCGAGCACGAAGGCCCGATATTCGGCCGCGTCGGACACCCGGGCGGTCGTGCGCTGAATCAGCGCCGTTTCGCCAAACGAGCGATCGATGACGTGGACCAGGCTGGATTTCGGCGCCAGCTCCAGGTCCATTACGCCGTTGATCAGGCCCGCTGCCTCGGCGTGCTGGACTTCGAGCAGGGTCAGCGCCGAACCCTCGGCGAGCTCGACCTTCAGGCGCGGATGGATGGCGGATTCGAAATCGTCGTCGCAGCTCGTGACGACCGCCAGCGGCTGCTCGACGCGTCCCTCCACGCGCAGTTTCCAGCCCTGGTCGAAGCGCGCCAGGTTCAGCCACGCGAACGCATCGGCCGGGCTGGCGTCGTCGAGCTTCGAGGTATCGATGTCCGACGGCAGCATGCCCGAAATCGCAACGCCTCTAGGCAGGCGGCACTTCTGCGGATCGACCAGCCCGTTGTGCATGTGCACGATGCCGGTTTCGAACGGAAACTCGGGCGGCGCGGGAACCGAACCGGCGACCGGGCCGGCGGTGCTGAAAGTTCTTTTTTCCAGCAGGGCCAGCGGCAGGTATTTCCAGTTCTCGGTCTTGCGCTGCGGAAACCCGTGCTGCATCAGCACTTTCTGGGCCTTGCGGCGCAGCGCGCCGAAGCTGCCGTCATCGGAGACATCGGCTTCGGGCAGGAGTTTTTCGATCAGGGCCGACATGGGCGATCAGGCCTCCGCGGTATCGAGAAAAGCGTAGCCCTCGCGCTCGAGACGATGGGCCAGAGAACGATCGCCGCTCTCGGCGATGCGCCCGTCTGAAAGCACGTGGACGCGATCGGGCACCAGGTATTCGAGCAGCCGCTGGTAGTGCGTGATGACGATGAAAGAACGGTTCTCGTCGCGCAGCCGGTTCACGCCTTCGGCCACCAGCTTCAGCGCGTCGATGTCCAGGCCGGAATCGGTTTCGTCGAGGATCGCCAGTTTCGGCTGCAGCACCGCCATCTGGACGATTTCGTTGCGCTTCTTCTCGCCGCCGGAAAAGCCTTCGTTGACTGCGCGCTTGAGCAGCGCCTCGTCCATCTTCAGCGCCTTGAGATGCTCGCGCACGGTCTTGAGGAAACCCATCGAGTCGACTTCTTCCTCGCCCCGGGCCTTGCGCTGCGCGTTCAGCGCCGCACGCAGGAAATAGGCGTTGTTGACCCCGGGAATCTCGACCGGGTACTGCAGCGCCAGGAACAGGCCGGCGGTAGCGCGCTCCTCGACTTCCAGGTCGAGCAGATTCGCGCCGTCGAACTGCACCGAGCCCTCGGTGACCTCGTATCCGTCGCGGCCGGCCAGGGCATAGCCCAGGGTCGACTTGCCCGAACCGTTCGGGCCCATGACCGCGTGCAGTTCGCCGGGACCGACTTCCAGGTCCAGCCCCTTGATGATTTCCTCGCCGCCGACGGCGACGTGCAGGTTCTTTATGTTCAACATATTGAAAGGCTATCCACAGATTAGACAGATTTGCACAGAAAAAAAAGTTACAGCACAAAACGTTTGAACTGAAGGCTGCCCATTCCAAAATTCAATAGCAGGCCACGGCGTAAACCGCTCGCCTTCAGGTAGTTGATGATTTGGCTCGTATCCGACGCTCCCAAGCCCTCATGAGCTTTCAGCTCAACGACAATGGAGTCCATGCAAACCAGATCGATCCGGTAATTGCAGTCGAGCCGCTGTTGCTTGTAGTAGATGGGAATTTCAAATTCAGTATTGAACGGAATCCCTTGCCGCTCAAGCTCCTCAATCATTGCGAGGTGATAAATCCGCTCGGCAAAGCCCTTTCCAAGTTCACGATGCACTTCCATCGCAGCCCCGATAACTGCATGGGTTTGAGGATCTTTTTCCTCCTCGACAAAATCTGTGCAAATCTGTGAAATCTGTGGATAGCTTTTCATGCCCACTAGCCCACGGCGCCTTCCAGCGAGATCTCGAGCAACGCCTTGGCCTCCACGGCGAATTCCATCGGCAGCTCCTTGAACACTTCCTTGCAGAAGCCGTCGACGATCAGCGCCACCGCTTCCTCCTCGTCCAGCCCGCGCGACTGGCAGTAGAAGAGCTGGTCCTCGCCGATGCGCGAGGTGGTGGCTTCGTGCTCGATCTTGGCCGTCGGGTTGGCCGACTCGATGTACGGGAAGGTGTGCGCGCCGCAGGTCTTGCCGATCAACAGTGAATCGCACTGGGTGTAGTTGCGCGCGCTGTCGGCCTTCTTGGCCATGCGCACAAGGCCGCGATAGCTGTTGGAGCTCTTGCCGGCCGAAATGCCCTTGGAGATGATCTTGCTGGACGTATTCTTGCCCAGGTGAATCATCTTGGTGCCGGTATCGGCCTGCTGGTGGTTGTGGGTCAGCGCGACCGAGTAGAACTCACCGGCCGAACGATCGCCGCGCAACACGCACGATGGATATTTCCAGGTAATCGCCGAGCCGGTCTCGACCTGGGTCCAGGAAATGCGCGCATCGTCTTCGCGGCAATCACCGCGCTTGGTCACGAAATTGTAGATGCCGCCCTTGCCGTTCTCGTCGCCCGGATACCAGTTCTGCACCGTCGAATACTTGATCTTCGCCTTCTCGCGCGCGACCAGTTCGACCACCGCGGCATGCAGCTGGTTTTCGTCGCGCATCGGCGCGGTGCAGCCTTCCAGGTAGCTGACTTCCGCGCCGGGTTCGGCGATGATCAGCGTGCGCTCGAACTGGCCGGTGTCGCGTGCGTTGATGCGGAAGTAGGTCGACAGCTCCATCGGGCACTTGGTGCCTTCCGGGATGTAGACGAACGAGCCGTCGGAAAACACGGCCGAGTTCAGGCAGGCGAAATAGTTGTCGCGGTACGGCACCACCGAGCCCAGGTACTCGCGCACCAGGTCGGGATGATTCTGCACCGCCTCCGAGAACGAACAGAAGATCACGCCGGCTTCTTCGAGTTCTTTCTGGAACGTGGTGCCCACCGAAACCGAATCGAAAACCGCGTCCACGGCCACGCCGGCCAGGCGGGCGCGCTCGTGCAGCGGCACGCCGAGCTTGTCGAAGGTCTCGAGCAGCTTGGGATCGACCTCGTCCAGGCTCTGCGGCCGGTCCTTCTGTTTCGGCGAAGAAAAATAGTGAATCTTCTGGAAATCGATCGGCGGCAGGTTGAGCTTGGCCCAGTTCGGGCCGGTCAGCGTCTGCCAGTGATGAAACGCCTTGAGACGCCACTCCAGCAGCCATTCCGGTTCGTTCTTCTTGGCCGAGATCATCGCGATGACCTCTTCGTTCAGGCCGGCCGGAATCGTGTCCGACTCGATGTCGGTGTAGAAGCCCGCCTTGTAGCGGCTCTGGATCAGGTCTTCGACTTGTTGCTGGGTTTCACTCATGACAATTCTCGTTCGATGAATTCAGTTATCGCGCTTGGCTGCAAGCGGCCCGGTTCTCGTCACCAGGTGCAACCCCGGGTTGCCCGGTGCGGCCAGGTCGGCCAGCGACAGCGATTCCAGCGCGTGTTCCACGGTCTCGCCGATGCGCTTCCAGTTGCCTTTCAGACTGCATTCGTGTTCTCGCGAACATCGCCCGGGCTCCAATGCACACTCGGTCAGTGCGATCGGCCCTTCCATGGCCCGGATGATGGCCGCCACGGAGACCGATTCGGCCGGATCATGCAGCCGGTAGCCGCCGTTGACGCCGCGTACCGAGTCGATCAATCCGGACTTGGCAAGCGTCTTGAGCACCTTGGCCACGGTCGGCAACTCCAGCCGCGTGACTTCCGCCACCTGCGATGCCGACCAGCACTCGCCGGGGTGTTCGGCCAGTTCGGCCATCACCACCGTTGCGTAGTCGGTCAATTTTCCGATTCTCAGCATGCTGCGACTTCCGTTGCCGTCTGAATGATCATGTTGCCATCCGCGGCGTGAAAAACAAGACCAATTTGGTATTATTTTAACCCATTATTCCTTTGCGCGTCCGGCATCGATCGTCGGGTGCTGTGCAAATCGACCGGATTGGGCACAATAGCGTCGATGAGCGAGAACCTCGATCAACGCGCCCGCCAGGCGCTGGAATGGGCCGCGCGCTGCCTGGGCTGGACCGACCCCGAATTCGCGCCGGCTTCCAGCGACGCCAGTTTCCGGCGATACTTTCGCATCAGCCATGGCATGGACTCGCGCATCGTGATGGATGCGCCGCCCGACGCCGAGCCGCTGGAACCGTTCGTCGATGTCGCTCGGCGGCTCGCCGCAGCGGGGCTCAACGTGCCCGAAGTGCTGGCCCAGGACCACGAGCGCGGCTTCCTCCTGCTGACCGATCTCGGCCGGCGCCCCTGGCACCGGGTGCTCGACGAGGACAACGCCGCGGGGATGTTTGCCGACGCCATCAGCGCCTTGACGACGATGCAGGCGAAGGCGGACGCCACCGGCCTGCCCGAGTACGATGCCGCGCTGCTGTTGCGCGAACTCGCGCTTTTTCCCGACTGGTTCCTGGCCCGGCACTGGCGGGTCGAACCCACCGAAACCGAGTTCGACGACTGGGAAATGGTCTGCATGACCCTGATCCGCTGGGCGCTGGACCAGTCTCAGGTATTCGTGCACCGGGACTTCATGCCGCGCAACCTGATGGTCTCGGACCCGAATCCCGGCATCCTGGATTTCCAGGACGCGGCGCTCGGACCGATCAGCTACGACCCGGTCTGCCTGTTCCGCGACGCGTTTCTGAGCTGGCCGCCCGAGCGCGTCGACGGGTGGCTGGAGGATTATCGGCAGCGCGCAAACGCGGCCGGCCTGCCCGTGCCCGAGGATGCGCGACTGTGGCAGCGCACCTGCGACCTGATGGGCGTGCAGCGCCACCTGAAGGTGCTCGGCATCTTTGCCAGGATTCGCTACCGCGACGGCAAGCCGCATTACCTGGCAGACGCGCCCCGCTTTTTTGCCTACCTCAAGGCCGCAATCGAGCGCAACCCGGAGCTTGGCCTACTCGATCGGCTGCTCGGCGCCTGGCGCAGCCGCGCCACGCCCGGCGACTGATTCGTCTTCCTCGCCCGGCGCATCCCCGGGTTCGGTTTCCGGTGGAGATTCCGGCGCGGGCATTTCCGGCGCAGCGGAATCCTCGACCGTTTCGCCTTCGTCCTCGTCGCGTTCTTCCAGCGCCTCGTTGCGTTTGTCGTCCAGCGTCTCGAGAATTTCCTGCAGGCTGTCTTCGAATTTGCCGGCGCTCTGCGGCTGGACCAGGAGCAGCGAACGCGGGAGCCACTCCTGCTTCAGCGGAAACGTCTGCTGGTCGACGAACCTGCGCACGGAATCGTCTTTCGGCAGATTGCTGACGCCGGCGATGACCGCCACGATCACCGCACTGACCAGCGTTCGGCGCATCAGCGGGATGTGGAAAGCCAGGTACAGAATGCTCCACAGGTAGACGAACAGCATCAGGTAGCCGCGCGCGGCGTCGAGCCGTTCCAGCGCCGGGTACCACCGGTCGCCGGCGTTGAAGAACCCGACGCTCAGCGCGAACTCCAGCAGCGAGGACAGCAGAAAGACCAGGATCAGCAGGCTCAGGTGGGCCAGAAAGTTGCCGCCGCGACGGAACAGCACGGACAGGAAATAGACCCCGACGGCCAACGCAAGAAAGGTCAGCACCTCGCCCAGGTTGCGTTCGATCACCTGGCTCCAGCGGAACTCGCCGATGGTCGACAGCCAGGTGCCCAGCACCTTGGCCGCGACGAACACCAGCGCCAGCGTCACCGCGACCTGCGGCTTGCCCAGCCACAGCAGGAAGACCTCCGACAGCCGGATCCGCACCGCCGGCGCCACCGGGTGCGTACCCAGATAGATCCGGATCCGGCTGCGGCCGATCAGGAAGATCTCGCCGCTTTTGACCTCGGTGCGCTCGATATGCGCCTTGTGCCGCGGCCGGCGGATGCCGTTGACGCTGTCCAGGTCTTCCAGCCAGAGGCGGCCGTCCGGATCGAACGTCAGCCTGGCGTGACGGGCGTCGACGTGTTCGTCGGCCAGGATCACGTCGTTGTCGAAGGCCCTGCCCAGCCAGAGGGTGTGGGCATCGAACTTGTGCCGGTCCAGCACGTTGTTGGTGGTGCCGAGCTGCTCGACGATCACTTCCACGACAGCGCCCCCAGCAGGTGCCGATGGAATTCCAGCGCCTTGTCATGGCCGACGCCGGCCAGCGTGTAATGCACGTGCAGTCCCTCGGAATCCGGCAGCAGCGCGCGCGCAACGTACAGCACGTCGTACAGCCCCGGGTAGTCGAGGTAGGCGCGCATGCAATAGCTGGCCTTGAAATTTACCGGCGCGAGATTTTCGAAGGCCACCCAGCCCTCGCGGCACTCGAACTCGGTCACGTCGTCTTCGCCGCTGCGGTTGAACGGCATGAACGTGTTCTGCTCGAACACGCGCGCGAACTGGAAGGCGTTGAGCTCGTCGCTTTCGTACCAGCCGAAGATGAGCTCCACCGGGCCGGTATCCAGGCTGCGCGACAGGTAGATCCGGTCGTTCAGCGTGCAGTTGGAGTGGCTTTCCCGCCACGGCGTCTGCGAATCGGTTTCGCTGCCGCTTCCCGAACACGACAGCCACGACCGGATTTCGCGCGGAATCATCATCGGCCCGAAGGCCTCCAGCGACCAGTCGCCGGCCACCAGGTCGTCGATCATGCCGGCCTGGTGATCGATGATGCGCTCGACCACGCGCTCGCGCATCTCCTCGAGCGAGGACGGTTCCTCCGATACGCTCGACAGCAGCGCGCGCAGTTCGGCGACGGGCACCAGGAAACTGACCGAATTGCCGGCCCCGGCGACGTTGACGCCGACCACCTCGCCGTCGGTGTTGACCGCCGGGCCGCCGGACATGCCCGGGTTCAGCGCGCCGGTGAAATGGATGTTCTTGCGATACTGGTTCTCGAGCAGCCCGTTGTAGGTGCCCGGCACGAGGCTGATGCCGATGTCGTAGGGATTGCCCAGCGCCAGCACGGTCGCGCCCATGCGCGGCTCGGATTCGGCCAGCTCGAAAGGCTGCGATGCGCCTTCCGGGAGGTCGTCGTCGATGCGCACGAGTGCCAGATCGTGCAGCACGTCGACTTCCAGCACCTCCAGCGGGCCGGTCTCGCCCTGCGCGTCGCGGTAGCGCAGCGAAAACCGCTCCGGGTCGAGCACGTATTCCGACACGACGTGGTAATTGGTCGCAAGCACGCCGGCTCCGCTGACCTGGAATGCGCTTCCCTGCGCGTTCTTGTTGTTGCTGGCGCGGTGAACCACTTCGACCGTGAACAGCCCGGGCCGCAGCGACTCGAACAGCGCGCTGTAGCGATCACCGTATTGTCCGCCGGACTGGGCGGAGACATCGAGCACGGCAGCCAGGCCGAGCAGCCCAGCCGCGATCCATCGGGACGAAAACGTCATGTCGGGGCCAATCTCCTGAGTCTCTGCCTGCAATCCTGGACTTGCGCGACCGCAATTCCGGAGCGTAACCGATCGAAGCAACCGTCGGGCCGCAACACGGGTTCGGATAGCGAGGCTACATTGTCGGGACTGAAACGAGTGCGAAAGGTTCGCCATGCGCGCGATGATCCTGGCCGCCGGTCGCGGCGAACGCATGCGCCCGCTGACCGACCATACGCCCAAACCGCTGCTCGAAGCCGGCGGCAAGCCATTGATCGTGCACCAGATCGAACGCCTGCGTGCAGCCGGCATCGAACGGGTCGTCATCAACCTCGCCTGGCACGCCGACGCCATCGAAGCGGCCCTGGGCGACGGTTCTGCGTTCGACGTGGAAATTCGATACTCGCGCGAGCCGCACGGCGCGCTGGAAACCGCCGGCGGGATCAGGCACGCCCTCGACCTGCTGGGCGACCGGCCGTTCGTGGCCGTCAATGCCGACATCTACTGCGACTTCCCGCTGACCCGCCTCGACGCGCTGGCTCCCGGCGACTTGGCCCACCTGGTGCTGGTGAACAACCCGCCGCACCATCCCGAGGGCGACTTTGCGCTGGAACGCGGCCGCGTTCGCCTGGAAAGCGCGCCCCGGCGCACCTACGCCGGCATCGGCGTGTTCGATCCCGGGCTCTTTGCCGGGCTTGCGCCGGGCGTCCGGCCGCTGCGTCCCGTGCTGGAACAGGCCATCGCCGCCGGGCGCGTCTCCGGACAATGTCACGACGGGATGTGGCTGGATATCGGCACGCCCGGCCGGCTGGCCGAACTGGACCGCCTGCTGCGTCCCGCCTGAGCCCGGCTCAGTCCGCGTTCAATCGAGCCCAGTCGGGCAGCCCGTCTTCGCCGGCAATCTCGGCGGCCTTGCGCGAGAGTTCCGGCTGCGCCTGCAGCATCGCGTGAAAGATCAGGTGCTGTTCCATGGAGCCGCCGAGCACCTCGGCCCCCGGCCCCATGCCGTAGACCGGCACGTCCTCGCCGCTGTGCGTGGAAAATCGCATGCCCACCGTCGCCTCCTGGCGGAAATCGGGATGCTCCGGATCGATCTCGTCGTAATCGGGCCGCTCGCCCCCTCGATGACCCGGCCCGTTGTAATAGCTCAGCGTCGTATACGGCTTGCCGTGTTCGTCGCGCGCCAGGCGCGGCGCTTCGCCGGCCGGGCCCGGTCCCTCGACCAGTCCCAGGATCGGGCTGCCGCGACTTGCGTAGCCGCCGAAGGCCAGCGCGTGGCCGTGATCGGCGGTCACGATCACCAGCGTATCGGCGGCGTCGACGCGATCGACGGTGGCCGCGACCGCATCGGAAAACGCGATCGTGTCGACCAGGGCGCGATGGGCATTGCCGGCGTGATGGGCATGGTCGATGCGCGCGCCCTCGACCACCAGCAGGTAGCCATCGCGGCTGCGCGATTCGAGCACGTCCAGCGCCTTGAGCGTCATCTCGGCCAGCGACGGCTCGCCGGCCGAATCCTCGGGTCTGTCGTGTTCGTACTGCATGTGGGACGGTTCGAACAAGCCCAGCACGTTGCCTCCGGACCCGGCCTGGAGTGCGTCGAAGGACGCGCGATTCCAGGCGAATTGTCCGTCTTCATTACGCTCGCGCCACAGCTCCAGCAGGTCGGTGGCATCCTCGCGCCGACCGCGGACGTCGGGATATTCCGGATCGGACGCCGACTCCGGCAGGAATCCGGTCCGTCCGCCGCCGAAGACGACGTCGACCCCGCCACCGAGATCGTAGTCGACGAGCTGGCGCGCGATGTCGCGGCAGCCCGAGGTGCGCGCCTCGGCCGGGAACCCGCGATCGGATTCCCAGCCGCGTTCGGGCGATTTCGCGAACAGCGCGGCGGGCGTGGCGTGCGTGACCCGCGCGGTGGTCACGATGCCGGCGGGCAACCCGGCCGACTTGGCCAGGTCCAGCAGCGATACCAGTTCCCGGCCGCGGCTGGATTCGCAAGCGCCCCGCTCGGCCTGCTGGTCCACGGCGATCGCGCCGGCAAAGCTCTTGGCGCCGGTCGCCATGGCGGTCATGGTGCCGGCCGAGTCCGGCGTCTGCTGGTTGGTG
This sequence comes from Wenzhouxiangellaceae bacterium, assembly GCA_041685925.1. Lineage (GTDB taxonomy): Bacteria > Pseudomonadota > Gammaproteobacteria > Xanthomonadales > Wenzhouxiangellaceae. The sequence continues at coordinate 25,266 of JAWLEW010000027.1, forward strand.
TTGTAGGTTCTGGCCAGCGCGGTATGCGGGAAATGCTCGAATGCGAGCCGGTGCGACTCGCCCGGCTTGCCGGCGCGCTGGCCGGCCAGGATGCGCGCGGCCGTGATCGTGGCCATGCTCATGCCGTCGCCGACGAACAGGATGATGTTTTTCGCCTCGGCGGCTTCCATGCGTTCGCGGCGCTCGGCGACGGCCTGCGCACCCGAGCGGTACCAGCTCGAAGCGGTCTCTTCGGCAGACGCCGATTCATGCGCGCTGCACAGCGCGCAGACCAGCGCGATGCCGGTGGTTGTGATCGGTATTTTCATGTCGGCAATGCTAACCAGATTTCATGAAAACGGGGTTACGCCGACCGTGCACCGCATCACGAATCCGGTCCGGGCGGGCTGGATTGCATTCGACCGCGCACCGGTTTGACGCTACACTCGGCCAAACGAACCAGGCACAAACAACCGTCGATGATTCCGGCGCCGCGGCTGCAGGCCCGGCTGGCGGAGACGGACCGCGAGGGTCGACCGCGGACACCCGGGAGCCGCATGCGCCGGCGCGGGTCCCGACACCGGCGCAGATCGGCCGAGCGGACAGGGACTTGGGAGACTTTCCCGGTCGCACGGCGAGTGGGACCGACAACGAGAACAACTCCAGGAGCACGTGAATGAAGATAGGTGCACCGAAAGAGACCGCACCGGGCGAGGCCCGGGTTGCGTTGACGCCCGAGAGCGCGGGCCGGCTGCAGAAGCTCGGCTACGAATGCATCGTCGAATCCGGCGCGGGTACGGCCGCTTCGATCACCGACGAGGCTTACCGTGCCGCCGGTGTGGAGGTGGTGGCCTCGGCCGCGGACCTCTGGAACAACGCCGATGTGATCGTCAAGGTTCGTGAGCCGTCGGCCGAGGAGATCGATGCGGCCCCGGACGGCAAGATCCTGATCGGCTTCGTCTGGCCGGCGGCCAACGAGGCGCTGCTCGAGAAGATGAAGGCCAGGAACATGTCCGTGCTGGCCATGGACATGGTGCCGCGCATCAGCCGGGCGCAGAAGATGGACGCGCTGTCGTCGATGGCCAACATCGCCGGCTACCGGGCCGTGGTCGAGGCCGGCAACAACTTCGGCCGCTTCTTCATGGGCCAGATGACCGCGGCCGGCAAGGTTCCGCCGGCACGCGTCCTGGTGGTCGGCGCCGGCGTGGCGGGGCTGGCGGCGATCGGCACATCGGTCGCGCTCGGCGCCATCACGCTGGCCTTCGACGTACGCCCCGAGGTGGCCGAACAGATCGAGTCCATGGGCGCGGAGTTCGTCTTTCTCGATTTCGAGGAAGCCCAGACCGACGGCGCCGAAACCGGCGGCTACGCGGCGCCGTCGAGCCCCGAATTCAGAGAGAAGCAGCTGGAAAAGTTCCGGGAACTGGCGCCGGACGTCGATATCGTCATCACCACGGCGCTGATCCCGAACCGCCCGGCGCCCGAGCTCTGGACCGAGGACATGGTCGAGGCCATGAAACCCGGCTCGGTCATCGTCGATCTCGCCGCCGAGCGCGGCGGCAACTGCACGCTGACGAAGGCCGACGAGAGGATCGTGACCGACAACGACGTCACCATCATCGGCTACACCGACTTCCCCAGCCGCATGGCCACCCAGGCGTCCAATCTCTATGCCAGCAACATCCGGCACATGATCGACGACCTGACGCCGGGCAAGGACGGCACACCGGTCATCGACATGGACGATGACGTGATCCGCGGCGCGCTGGTCACGCATGCGGGCGAAATCACCTGGCCGCCGCCGGCACCGAAGGTGAAAGCGATTGCGGCCGCCGCAGCGAAGAAGAAGGAACCGGAGGAGACGGCCGAGGAGAAAACCGCGCGCGAAGCCGCGGAGCTCAGGAAATCACTCAACCGCACCGGCCTGATGCTGGGCGTCGGCGGCCTGCTCTGCCTGGGGCTGGGCACCGTCGCGCCGCCGAGCTTCATGCAGCACCTCATCGTGTTCGTGCTCTCCGTGTTCGTCGGTTACCACGTGATCTGGGGCGTGGCGCATTCGCTGCACACGCCGTTGATGGCGATCACGAACGCCATCTCTTCGATCATCATCGTCGGTGCCTTGCTGCAGGTGGTGTCCGGCAGCAGCCTGGTGACGATCGTGGCCGCAATATCGATCCTGATGGCGTCGGTGAATATCTTCGGCGGGTTCCTGGTGACCCGCCGCATGCTCGCCATGTTCCAGAGGAGCTGACATGTCCGAAGGTCTGATCACGGCCGCCTACGTGGTGGCCGCCGTACTCTTCATCCTGGCCCTCGGCGGCCTGTCCAACCAGGAGAAGGCCAAGCGCGCCATCTGGTACGGCATCGTCGGCATGGCGCTGGCAGTGGCGGCCACGATTGTCGC
>JAWLEW010000027.1:27748-31094 GCA_041685925.1 Wenzhouxiangellaceae bacterium
GTCGCGACAAGCGCAACGCCGGGCTCCGGCCACTTCGTCCTGATCGCGGCGATGGTCGTCGTCGGCGGCATTGCCGGCTGGGTCGTGGCCACGCGCGTGCAGATGACGCAGATGCCGGAGCTGGTCGCCGGCTTCCACAGCCTGGTCGGGCTCGCGGCCGTTTTCATCGGCATCAACGCCGACCTGGAAATGACCCGTGCGCTGGCCGCCAGGGACGCCGGCACGGCCGCGGACCTCGCGGGCTTTGCGGCAACAATAGCGAAAAAATCCGCGGTCGAACTCAGCATCCTCAAAGTCGAATTGTTCCTCGGCATCCTGATCGGGGCGATCACCTTCACCGGTTCGGTCATCGCCTACGGCAAGCTGTCCGGCAAGCTGAGCTCGAGCGCGCTGACGCTGCCGGGCCGGCACGCGCTGAACCTGATCGCACTGATCGCCTGCTTCGTGCTCGGCTACCTGTACCTGGGTGGCGCGGGCCTGTGGACGATGATTGCAGTCGCGATCATCGCCGGACTGATCGGCAGCCACCTGATTCTTGCAATCGGCGGCGCCGACATGCCGGTCGTGGTGTCGATGCTGAACTCGTACTCGGGCTGGGCCGCGGCGGCTATTGGTTTCACGCTGGGCAACGACCTGCTGATCGTGACCGGCGCGCTGGTCGGCGCCTCCGGTGCGATCCTGTCCTACATCATGTGCAAGGGCATGAACCGCTCGTTCATCTCGGTGATCCTCGGCGGCTGGGGCGGCGAGACGCAGTCGGCCGCCGCGGTCGACGGCGAGATGATCGCCGCCGACGCCGATACGGTGGCCTCGGCGCTGGCCGACGCCGACAGCGTGATCATCGTGCCCGGCTACGGCATGGCCGTGGCCCAGGCACAGGGCTCGGTGTCGGAACTGACCAAAAAGCTGCGCGACCGGGGCAAGCGCGTGCGCTTCGCCATCCACCCGGTCGCGGGTCGATTACCCGGGCACATGAACGTGCTGCTGGCCGAAGCCAAGGTGCCGTATGACATCGTGCTGGAAATGGAAGAGATCAACGAGGACTTCCCGAGCACCGACGTCGTCATCGTGATCGGCGCCAACGACATCGTCAACCCGGCCGCCCAGGACGACCCGGGCAGCCCGATCGCCGGCATGCCGGTGCTGGAAGTCTGGAAGGCGCGCCAGGTGTTCGTGTGCAAACGCGGACGCGGCACGGGATACTCGGGCATCGAGAACCCGTTGTTCTTCAAGGACAACACCCGGATGTTCTACGGCGACGCCAAGGCGTCGATGGACGCAGTGCTGCAAGAGCTGGGTTGATCGCCGACAGCAAGCCCGTGCGCTGAGATACCAATGAAATCATTCTTAGTGGAAGAATCGCATTCAGGGGAACGCCAATGACCGTAGAAAGCATTCTCGGGGTACTGATCATCGGCGGGCTGGCGGGCTGGATCGCCGGCCTGATGGTTCGCGGCAAGGGCCACGGCATCGTGATGAACATCGTCGTCGGCATCGTCGGGGCCTATATCGGCGCCCAGATCTTCGCATTCTTCGACATCACGGCCGGCGGCACGATCGGCAGCCTGATCGTCGCCATCGTCGGCGCGGCCATCCTGCTCGGCCTGCTTCAGCTGATTCGCCGGGGCTGACCGCGCCGCTCAGGCTTCCGGGCCGCGCAGCACGATCAGCGCGTCCGTTCCCTGTCACCATCCGAATCCGGACCCATCATGATTGAAACTACACCGTACTTCGTCGGCTGGGGCACGCTTACGCTGATCAACGCCGGGCTCGCCCAGGGCAAGGGGCGCTCCGGGCTGGCATGGTGGTTCTTTTCGCTGTTCCTCGGGCCGATCGCGACCTTCCTGATCGTCGTGCTGCCACCGGCCGATCCTCCAGCGGCAAGTCCCTGGACAGGTCACCGCGCCCGGGCCCGAATGACTCGAAAGGCCAAAGCTCACGGCGCCGCATCTTGAATATCACCGGATCGGAAATGCACTCCAGCCTGGCCGAGGTCGTAGCGCTGCTGCAGCTGGAACGCCTGGAGGACAACCTTTTCCGTGGCGAAAGCCGCGACATCGGCGCGCCGCAGGTGTTCGGCGGCCAGATCCTGGGCCAGGCGCTGTCGGCCGCGCACTGCACGGTAGAAGACCGCATCCCGCATTCGCTGCACGCCTATTTTCTGCGCCCCGGTGACTTCAACCTACCGGTGGTCTACCAGGTCGAGCGCTCGCGCGACGGCGGCAGTTATTCGAACCGCCGGGTGGTGGCCATCCAGCACGGCCGGCCCATCCTCAACATGGCCGCGTCGTTCAAGACTCCCGAGGCGGGGCTGGAACACCAGGCGGCCATGCCCGAGGTCCCCGGTCCGGACGGTCTGACCAGCCTGGTCGACATCAACGAGTCCATACTCGACAAGGTACCCGAAAAAATGCGCCGGTTTCTGTCGCACAAGCCGCCGTTCGAATTTCGCCCGGTCGAGGCGCCCAAGTTCATCGAGCCGGGCGCGCGCGAGCCGGTCAAGAACATCTGGATGCGCGCCTGCGGCGAACTGCCCGAAGAGCCCGAACTGCACCGCAACCTGCTGGCCTACGTGTCCGACTACGAGCTGCTGGGTACGGCGACGCTGCCGCACGCCATCGATTTCGGCACCAAGCCGCTACTGATGGCCAGTCTTGACCACGCGATGTGGTTCCACCGCCATGCCCGCGTCGACCAGTGGCTGTTTTACACCTTCGACAGCCCGATAAGTACCGGCGGCAGAGGCTTCGCGCGCGGCCAGATTTTCTCCCGGGATGGGAGACTCGTCGCGTCCACGGCGCAGGAAGGCGTCATCAGGATCTGGCAGGAAGCACAGTCATGACTCATTTCGCCGGCAGGAATTCATCAATCGTGTTCGCACTCGCTATCGTCGTCACTGTGCTGACCGGGTGTGAAAAAAAAGATCCGGAAGAACGCTTGCTCGGCAAGTGGATTTCCGTTCATAAAGTTCCGCAGGAAAAAGGATCCGAGTCGGACTCGAACGACGCGCTGCCGTTCATGGAATTCGCGTTTTTCAGAGACGAAACCTGTACGCTGCGATTCAATGCCAGCGTACCTTTCGTTGGAAGAATCCCCACGCTGCCCTGCGACTGGATTCTGTCAGGAAACAACCTGCTCAAGCTGGAGGTCCGATTGCCCGATGGCGAGATCATGGTTGAAACCTATTCCACCAGGTTTCACGGCGATCGGCTGGAACTCGAAGAATCCAACGGCTCCAGCACCAGCTTCGAGCGCGTTCCGGGCAGCGCCTGAATGCGGCGGCTCGAACTCGCGCGCTGGTGGCCCACTAGTCGTCCACGCGAATAGCGCGCCCCGACCCGGAAAT
>JAWLEW010000028.1:0-3310 GCA_041685925.1 Wenzhouxiangellaceae bacterium
CCCGGGCGTTTCGCGGCCTGGGACCGGGACGCGGTGCTGGATTTCCATGCCGGCCCGGAAACGAACGGCCGGCGCAGCATCGTGCTGGTGCTGGAGAACGTGCACTGCGCCGCGTGCGCCTGGCTGGTGCATCGCTACCTGGGCCAGTATCCGGGCGTCTCCGAGACGCGGCTGGATGTCGGCGACGGCCGGCTGCGCCTGACCTTCGATCCGGCGCAAACGCCATTGTCGGCGCTCGCCGCGGCGCTGGAGCGCATCGGCTATCCGCCGCACCTGGACACGCCGGACTCGGGGCTGGACCGCGACCGCAACGAACGCCGGCGGATGCTGCGCTACCTGATCGTGGCCGCGCTGGGCATGATGCAGGTCATGAGCTACGCGCTGGCCAACTACATCGGCGGCGCCGGCGACATGGATCCGGAAACCGAGCATTTCTTCCGCCTGATCAGCATGATCGTGGCCGTGCCCGTGGCGCTGTATGCCGGCCAGCCGTTCTACCGTTCGGCCCTGCAGCATCTGCGCCAGCGCCACCTGGGGCTGGACGTCCCGGTGGCCGCGGCCATCCTGCTGGCGTTGTTTTCCAGCGTGGCGATCACGCTGTTCGGCAGCGGCGAGGTGTACTTCGATTCGGTGGTGATGTTCGTGTTCTTCCTGCTGCTGGGCCGGTTTGCGGTGATGCTGGCACGCCAGCAGTCCGGCGCGGTGCACAGCGCGCTGGCGCGAGCCCTGCCCGGCCAGGCCCGGCGTCTGACCGAAACGGGCAGCGAAGCGGTGGGCCTGGTGGAGTTGCAGGAAGGCGATCGGGTTCAGGTGGCCGATGGAGACGTGGTGCCGGCCGACGGCGTGGTGACCGAAGGCGATGCCTCGGTCGACGAGTCGCTGCTGTCGGGGGAATCGGAGCCGCGGCGGCGCGCGCCCGGCGACGCGGTGCTGGCCGGCAGCCTGGTGACGGGCGGATCGCTGCAGCTTCGCATCGAGCGTATCGGCCGCGCCACGGTGATTTCGGGCATCGCCGACCTGCTCAGCGAGGCACGCCGCAGGCGTCCCCGCCTGGCGCAGCTGGCCGACCGCGCTGCCGCCTGGTTCATTGCGCTGATCCTGGTTTCGACCGGCCTGGCGGCGATTTACTGGTGGAACGCCGATCCGGCGCGCGTGATTCCGGTCACGCTGGCGATGCTGGTGGTGGCGTGTCCGTGCGCGCTGGCGCTGGGCACGCCCACGGCGCTGGCCTCGGCGACGCGCGGCCTGGCGCGAGAAGGCGTGCTCACGGCCAATCCCGATGCGCTGGAAGGCTTGCCGAAGATCAGCCATGTCGTGTTCGACAAGACCGGAACCCTGACCGAGCCCGGCGCGCGGCTGGGCGAAGTCCGGCCCGCGCCGGACATGGAGCGCGACCGCGTGCTGGCGCTGGCCGGCGCCCTGGAGCGGGTCAGCAATCATCCGATCGCACGCGCCTTTTCGGGCTTCGATCGGGGCCTGGCCGTCGAGGGCGCCGAGAGCGTGGCCGGCGCCGGCGTGATCGGCCGCGTCGACGGCCGGAGATACTGGCTGGGGCGGCCGGCCTGGGTCGCCGAGCAGGCCGGCGTGGCGCTGGCGGAAGCCGGCGAGGGCATCTGGCTGGCCCTGCTGGCCGAAGGCGCCGACCAGCCGGCCTGGATCCGGGTCGAGGCCCGGTTCCGCGCCGGCGCGCGGGCGCTGATCCAGCGCCTGGATGCGATCGGTGTCGAAGTGATCCTGGCGTCCGGCGATCGCAGGGTCAACGTTGACTCGGCGGCAACCGAGCTGGGCATCGGCGAGGCCCACGCCGAGATGCTGCCGGAAGACAAGCTGGCATTGATCGAGCGTCTGCAGCGTTCGGGCGCGGTGGTCGCGATGGTCGGCGACGGCATCAACGACGCCCCGGTGCTGGCCGGAGCGAATATCTCGATCGCGCTCGCCGAGGGCGCGGCCATCGCGCGCACCCAGGCCGACCTGGTCGCCACCGGCCGGGACCTGCAGCCGCTGGTGGCGCTGTTCCGTCGCGCGCCGGCCGTGCGCCGGATCATTCGCCAGAACCTGGTCTGGGCCCTGTCCTACAACCTCTGTGCGCTGCCGCTGGCCGCCGCCGGCCTGGTGCCGCCGTGGGCCGCGGCCATCGGCATGTCGGCCAGTTCGATTGCGGTAGTGCTCAACGCCCGGCGCCTCGGACGGGCACAAGGCCGGCAGACGATACAATCCGGGCCGGAGCATCGCGCCGTCGCCGAAGCCGCATGAAGATCATCTATGTCCTGATCCCGCTGTCACTGATGCTGCTCGGCCTGGCCGTGTGGGCCTTCTTCTGGGCCGTGAAGAACGACCAGTTCGAGGACCTCGACACCCCGGCGCTGGACATTCTCGATGACGAGGATTCGGGGGATTCAGACAGGAACAAGGAAAAAAGTGAACAGTCTTCGTAGGCGCTTGCCCTGCAAGCGATCAGACGATTCTGCAGGCGATGCGTGTGCGCACGACAAGACCAATCGCTTGCAGGGCAAGCTCCTGCGGGGGTTCTGCCCGACGGCTTCAGCCAGACTCCAATGACTCCCGGCGCCGCCCTGCTTACCGGTCTGCTGGCCGGACTGTTCGGCTCCACGCACTGCGTGGCGATGTGCGGCGGGATCATGGCCGTGCTGCACGGGCAGGTGCCGCGCGGACGCGATCGCCTGGCCGCGGGTTTTCACGCCGGCCGGGTGACCAGCTACCTGTTGCTGGGCCTGACCCTGACGGCGCTCGGCATGCTGCCCGAGCGCATGCTGCCCGCCGCCGCGGCGCCGGTCATGCGCGTCGCGCTGGGAGCGCTTTTGCTGCTGATCGCCGTTTATATCGGCCTGCCCGGGCGGGTGCGCGATGCGTTCGGCGAACTGGCCCAGCCGCTGACCCGGCGCGTGATGCCGCTGTTCCACCGGCTGTTGCCGGCCGATCGCTGGGAAAAGGCGATCGGCCTGGGCCTGCTCTGGGGCCTGCTGCCGTGCGGTCTGCTCTACAGCGTGCTGGCCGCGGCCTGGTTGCTGGCCGACCCGGTGCCGACCATCGCGATGGTGCTGGGTTTCGGGCTGGGCACGCTGCCGCTGTTGCTCGGCGGCGGGCTGGCGCTGGCGCGAATGCGCAGCCGGATCCGGGCCCCGTGGCTGCGCGGCACGGCAGCCGGCATGATGGCGTTGACCGGCATCCTGGTGGCGGCGGGGCCGTGGCTGGCGCACCAGTTCGATCATTCGGCGGTACAGTTCCTGGTCGACTGCGTGTCCCCCTGACGGGGCAGGGCGGGGCGGCGGGCGACGCCGCTGCGATCGAT
>JAWLEW010000028.1:3410-15049 GCA_041685925.1 Wenzhouxiangellaceae bacterium
GGCGCACCAGTTCGATCATTCGGCGGTACAGTTCCTGGTCGACTGCGTGTCCCCCTGACGGGGCAGGGCGGGGCGGCGGGCGACGCCGCTGCGATCGATGCTGCGGACCGGTTGCAATCCACGGCCAGGGAAGCGCCGTGTCGGGTTGCTTCAAGGTTTGTCAAAATTGATGCGAGTCAAAATGACTCGCAACTGGGGCGCTTATGCTTTGGCCATCCAATGTTCCGCCCGTGTCGACATTATGCAGTCACCCATTCGACCCAAGTTTGACTCGGACCTGATCGCCAAGTACGGCGGTGCGGGTCCACGCTACACCTCCTATCCCACTGCGGTCCAGTTCAGCGAAGACGTCGGCCCCGGCGACTGGCTGTCGGCGCTCAAGGAAAGCAACCGGCTGCCGATACCCGCCGATCTTTCACTGTATGTGCATGTTCCGTTCTGTTCGAGCCCCTGTTTCTACTGCGGCTGCAACCGCGTCATCACGCGGTCTGAAACCGCCGGCCAGGAATTTCTGATCGACCTGGAGCGCGAGCTGGATCTGACCGCGCCGCACATCGACCACGATCGCAAGGTCCACCAGGTGCACCTGGGCGGCGGGACGCCGACATTTCTTTCGACCGGGCAGATCGAGCAGCTGCTGCGATTGCTTCGAACCCGTTTCCTGTTCGACGAAGAGGCCGAGATCGGGCTGGAGGTCGATCCGCGCTCGGTCGATCCGGCCGATATCCGGCGGCTCCGGGAAATCGGCTTCAATCGCATTTCGATCGGCATCCAGGATCTCGATCCGGAGGTGCAGGAAGCGGTCAACCGCGTCCACGACGAGACCCGCGTGGCGTCGATCGTCGGTGCAGCACAGGCGGTCGGCTTCGATTCGATCAGCGTGGACCTGATCTACGGCCTGCCGAAGCAGACGACCGAGGCTTTCGCGCGTACCGTCGAACAGGTCATCGAGATGCACCCGGATCGCCTGTCGCTGTTCAATTATGCGCACATGCCGCACCTGTTCAAGGCCCAGCAGCGCATCAAGGCCGACGAACTGCCGGCGCCCCGGATCAAGCTTGCCATCTTCCGCAACACGCTCACGCGCCTGCTCGATGCGGGCTACGAGTTCATCGGCATGGATCATTTCGCGCTGCCCGACGACGATCTGTCCAGGGCGCGCCGCAACGGCACCATGGTGCGCAATTTCCAGGGATATTCGACCTGGGCCGGACTCGACCTGCTGGCTTTCGGCCCGAGTGCGATTTCGCAGGTCGGCGACGCCTTCGCCCAGAATCACCGCAAGCTGCTGGACTGGCAGATCAGCGTGCGCGAAGGCAAAATGCCGATCGCGCGCGGCCTGTTGCGGACCACCGACGATCATTTGCGCGCCGAGATCATCAGCACCATCATGTGCAACGGCGAACTGGATTACCGGCCGTTCGAGCGCGATTATGAATTTTCGTTCAAGAGCTATTTCCGCGCCGAGCTGGAGCGCCTGCAGCCGCTGGTCGACGACGGCCTGATGCAGTGGAAGCCGCACGGCTTCGAAGTGACCGCCGAGGGACTGCTGTTCGTACGCGCGATCGCCATGGCTTTCGACGCCTACATCCAGCATGACGACAATTCGTCGGCGTCGCGATTTTCGCGGATTGTTTGATCTGCAATAAAGGCCGCGCCGGAGCGGCCGGCCTGGCGCGCTGAATCCATCGTTGCGGCGCTTGCGGCGACTTGTGACGGATTGCGACGAATTGCGACGACTTTCGACGATTGGTCGCAAACGATCTCCAGCACCTGTATTTGTTTGGTATCCTCTGCATTAGAAGACCCAAATGCAGGGAGTCGTTTCTCGTGAGCAAGCCCATTCCGCTTTCCGAAAAAGGCAGTTCCAGCGTGTCGTGCCGTGATTGCGGCTTGTTCGATCTCTGCTTTGCCCAGGAAGTCGCCGAATCCAGGCGCGACGAGCTGGACCGAATCATCCGGCGCCAGCGGCCCTTGAAGCGCGAAGCGCACCTGTTTCATGCCGGCCAGCAGTTTCGCAGCGTCTGCGTGGTGCAGTCGGGCACGGTCAAGACCTACCAGCTTTCCAGCGAGGGCGACGAGATCGTCACCGGTTTCCACCTGCCCGGTGAACTGATCGGGCTGGATGCCATCGGCAAGGGGCGGCACCCGGAATTCGCCGTTGCACTGGACGACAGCCGCTACTGCGATATCCCGTTCCGCGACTTCCAGAAGATTCTCGACGAAAGTCCCAGCGTGAACCAGTTGATGCTCAAGCTGCTGTCGGCCGATATGGCCGAGACGCGCGAGCTGCTGCTGGTCATCGGCCGCATGGATGCACGGGCGCGGGTCGCGACGTTCCTGCTCAACATGTCGCGCCGCCTCACGAGCCGGGGCGAGGACGGCATGCGGTTCCGGCTGGCCATGGATCGGCGCGACATCGCCAACTATCTCAGCCTGACCATAGAGACCGTCTCGCGCACCCTGAGCTGGATGCAGAAAGAAGAGATGCTTTCAGTGCGCGGCAAGCTGGTCCAGCTGCTCGATCGCGATGCGCTGCTCGATACCGCCGGGCGCGAACACGAGGAGTTGCTGGCGCACGCTGGATGAGCCGCGGCGTGCCGATCGCGGGGCGATCGGCACGCGTCGTTCATTCAAAGACGCCCTAATCCGGCAGCCGGGTGGTGCCGACCAGCTGGCCGAACAGCAGTGCATTGGCGAACAGCCGTTCGGTGCCGGCCCAGTAAGCGCGAAACAGGTAGTCGTCGGCAATCCGCACCACCAGTCCGCTTCCCAGCCTGTCCGCGGCCAGCGCCGGCGTGCCGGCAATGCTGTCCGATACCTCTTCGGAGAGATAGCCGGCGACCAGCGGCTGGTCGGCATAGCGCCCGGGGGTGGCATAGCGGTTGTCGCTGGCCTTCAGCACGTGCGCGCCCTGGCGGAAAACCGTGACGCGATCTTCGGCATAGCCGTAGCCCAGCGGATGGGTGTTGTCCAGGTTCATCGCCAGCGCGCTGCCGCCGATCAGCTTGCGCGCGAAATCCTGCTCGAAATCGGCATAGGCCGCCGGTTCGACGCTTTCATCCGCTTCGTCTTCTTCCGATTCGTCCGGCCCGGCGAACGACCAATCCAGGTCCAGCGATTCCACCCATTGCGCGCTGCGGCCCAATGCGATCAACTGCCCGCCGTCCCGGACGAAGCCGGCCAGCGATTCCTTGAAGTCGTCCCCGAGTCGGCCCCAACGGCCCGGCGGCATGATGATGTGGGTGTACGCTTCCAGGTCCGAGGGCAGGGCGTCGGCGTCGATCCGCGTGACCGGCTGGTCGAGCATGACGTCGAACCAGTGCCACACGTAGCCGGCGCCGTAGCTGCTGACCGCGTCGCCGGTGAGCAGGACCGGGTTCGGTGCCTCGAGGACCGGGTTCGACGGGCTGCCGAGGTCGTTTCCGCTTCGGGCAAGGCCGCTTTCGACGGTGAATGCGGCCACGTCGTGACGCTCGGCCAGGGATTGCAGCGTCTCGTGCACCGGCGGCAGGTGATCGGGCTGGATGCCGGCGTGCACGATGATGCTGCCGCGCCCGAACGCCCGGGGTCCGGCTGCGGTGGTCAGTTCCATCGATTCTTCGCTGGCCTGCAGGCGGTAGCCTTCGGCCAGCAGTCCTGCGGCCAGCGCCGGGGCGGCATGCTGTGCCCATTCGATCGCCCAGGCCGTCGCCGAGGCGTCGATGCCGGCCGGGGAGACCTCCGGCAGGGTCCGGGTCGAGAGCGCATCGGTCGTGTCGGGCAGCCGCCGGGTCCGGGTCAGCGGCAGGCCGAAGGCGTGCTGCAGCGGCCAGGCCGAAACGTCGTAGAACGTTTCCATCGGCAGTTCGGTGGGCGCGGCGAAGATCGCCTCGATGAAGCGGTACTGGTCCTGGGCGGCCGGGATCGCCCAGGCCTTTCCGGGGCCGAACTCGCGGCCGTCGATCGTGACGGTCGAATCCAGCGAGCGGACCTCGATGCCGTGGCCCAGTAACAGTTCCAGCAGGCGACGGGCGCGCAGCGGATCGCCGCCGTCGCCCAGCAGCCAGCCGCCGTTGCCGGCCGCCGCGCGCGCTTCGGTGAAGAAATCGGCCTGGTGGTCGACCAGCGATTCGGAAAGGTCGCGGCTGGCGTTCAGGGTGGAAATCGAAGTGCGCACCTGGTTGGCGACGGCCTCGGCAAAGGTGCGCTCGCCGTACGGCGTGTCCATCCGGTGACCGCGCGCCGAGCCCTGCTCGAACAGGATGCCGACGCCGCCGGTCAGGTCGGGATAGGTCGAGCCCTTGCCCAGGTAGTAATCGTCGAAGCTTTCCCGGCTGTAATACGGCTGGCCGGCCTGGTCGAGAATCTCGCCGTGGTATTCGGCGATCTTTCCGGTGAGCTCATACACCCGTTCCGGCGTGGCCGGGTTGTTGCGCTCGGGAACGCCGGGCTGGAAGAAATAGGTCGAGCGATGGCCCATTTCGTGGGCGTCGGTGAGCACGTGAGGTCGCCATTGCCGGTAATGCGCGATGCGCTGGCGCGAAACCGGGTGGGTCAGGGGCATCCAGTCGCGGTTGAGATCGAACCAGTAGTAGCTGGTCCTGCCGTTCGGCCAGCCCTCGGCATGTTCCCGGTCGTTGGGGTCGGCCGAGGGGTTGCGGCCCTTGTGCATGTTCACCCAGTGGGCAAAGCGGGCCAGCCCGTCGGGATTGATGGCCGGCTCCATGACGATGACCATGTCGTCGAGCCAGCCGAGCACCTGCTCGTCGTCCGAATGGGCCAGGTACCAGGCCATCACCACCGCCGCCGAGGCACCGGAGGCTTCGTTGCCGTGCACCGAGTAGCCCAGCCACACCACCGGCGGCCCATCGCCTTCGCGGCTTGCGCGCAGCCGGTCGGCCCGGATGTCCTCGAGCTGCCCGATGCGTTCGGGGCCGGCAAAGTACACCAGGATCTGGTCGCGCCCGCCGTGGCTCTGGCCGATGGTCTCGATGCGAACCCGGTCCGATTCTGCAGCCAGTCCGCGATAAAAGTCGAGCAGCTCGTGATGGTAGGGGTGGCGTTGGCCGGGTTCGAAGCCCAGCAGCTCCGCGGCCGTCGGCGCATCCGCCGGCGCCTTGACCGAATCGGGCAGGCCCGGCAACGCGGCGACGGCCGAATGGGCGATGAAAGTCAGTAGCAAAGCGATTGCGGTTCGGGTCATGAGCACGTCATCAGTTGAGCGGCCTGCTAGCATAACGGACACGACCGTGCGTTTTGTCCACCAGGAGGATCCGACATGCAGCTCGATTCCCGCGATATTGCCGATCGGCAGCCGATCCCGCCGCGCTTTGCGTTTGGCCGGCCGGATCCGGAAAACCATATGGCGCTTTCCGACAACGTCAGCCCGCACCTGGCGTGGCAAGCGGTACCGGAAGGTACGCGCTCGTTTGCGCTCGTGTGCGTGGACCCGGACGTGCCGTCGCAGGCCGACGACGTCAATACCGAAGGCAAGACCCTGCCGGCGGACATGCCGCGCGTCGATTTCTTCCACTGGGTCATGGTCGACGTGCCGGTCGACGTGCACGAGCTCCAGACCGGTGAATGCAGCGACGGCGTCACGCCGACCGGCAAGAAGAATCCGCCGGGACCGCCGGGCGCGCGCCAGGGGGAGAACAACTACACCCAGTTCCTGGCAGGCGACGAGGACCTGGCGGGGCGCTATTTCGGCTACGACGGTCCGTGCCCGCCCTGGAACGACGAGCGGCTGCATCACTACCACTTCACCGTCTACGCCCTGGACGTTGAAAAGCTGGATCTGCCGGCCGAGTTCGACGGCCCGACGGCGCTGGAGGCGATGGAGGGGCACGTTCTCGACCAGGCCACGCTGACCGGGACCTATACGCTGAATCCGGAGGTTGACTGAGGCGATCGGAACCGCTTTTGCAGGAACCTGCCCTGCAGGCGATTTTCTTTCCAAGGTCCGGTGGCATGAACGTAGTCCGATTCGCCTGCAGGGCAGGCTCCTACGCGGGATATTGCCAGGCAACCATGCTCCTGCGGCCTGTGTTCATGCTGCGTGAAACATGACGCCCCTCCAACTCATCGTTCTGGCCCTGATCCAGGGCATCAGCGAATTCCTGCCGGTATCGAGTTCGGCCCACCTGATCCTGGTCGGCCAGTTCGCCGATTGGGTCGACCAGGGGCTGGCCTTCGACGCCGCCGTGCATGCGGGGACGCTGACGGCCGTGGCGCTTTATTTCCGGCGCGATCTCGGCGTGCTGGCGCGCGCCGGCCTGGACCGCGACGGCGATCCGGTGCAGCGGAAATTGCTGCTGGGCCTGGCCATTGCAAGCCTGCCGGCGCTGGCGGTGGGTGCGCTGGCGGCCGAATGGATCGAGTTGTGGCTGCGCAGCCCGCTGGTCATCGCCGCCACGACCATCGGTTTCGGCCTTGCGCTGGGCCTGGCCGATCGCTGCGGCGCCGGCCGTCGGCCGATGGAATCGCTCGACCTGCGCGGCGCGTTGACGATCGGAATGGCGCAGGTGCTGGCGCTGGTGCCCGGAACTTCGCGTTCGGGCGTCACGATCACCGCCGGGTTGGCGCTGGGTCTCGAGCGCGAAGCCGCCGCGCGCTATTCATTCCTGCTGTCCATTCCGATCATCGCCGCGGCCGGCGGCTGGGGATTCGTGACCGGGCTCGCCGAGGGCGGCAGCTTCGAATTCGGGCGCTTCGTGCTTGCCGCGTTCATTTCGGGCGTTTTCGCCTGGCTCACCATCGCGGCCTTCCTGGCCTGGCTGCGACGGTTCGGCATGGCGCCGTTTGTCGTCTACCGGCTGATTCTGGGCATTTTTCTGCTCATCTGGTTCTGGCCGATCTGATCGCGAATTTGATTACGATCACAATTCGGCTTTTCCGATCCGCTACCATATCTGGATGAAATTTGTCGGGATTTGCCGGCGATTTCGCCATCAAACAAAACTCACACGACAAGGAAGCCACTCCAATGAGTGCACAAGACATCCTCAAGCAGATCAAGGATGAGGAAATCGAATTCGTCGACCTGCGGTTTTCCGACACCCTGGGCAAGGAACAGCACCTGACGCTGCCGGCCTCCCAGATCGACGAGGACATGCTGGCCGAAGGCAAGATGTTCGACGGCTCATCGATCGTGGGCTGGAAGGGCATCAATGAATCGGACATGGTACTGATGCCGGACACCGAGGCCGCGTTCGTCGACCCGTTTTCGGAATATCCGACGCTGAACCTGCGCTGCGACGTGCTCGAGCCCGACACGCTGCAGGCCTACAACCGCTGTCCCCGTTCGCTGGCCAAGCGCGCCGAAGCCTACCTGGCCGCCAGCGGCGTGGCCGATGCGGCGTTCTTCGGGCCGGAACCGGAATTTTTCGTGTTCGACGACGTGCGCTGGAAGAACGACATTTCGGGCTGCTCCTACCACATCGATTCCGAAGAGGCCTCGTGGAATACCCACAAGGAGTATTCGGACGGCAACATCGGCCATCGGCCGCGCATCAAGGGCGGGTATTTCCCGGTGCCGCCGGTCGACAGCCTGGCCGATCTGCGCTCGCTGATGTGCGCGACCCTGGAAGCCTGCGGCATTCCGGTCGAGGTTCACCACCATGAAGTGGGTACCGCGGGCCAGTGCGAAATCGGCACGAAGTTCAACTCGCTCACGCGCAAGGCCGACGAACTGCTGATGCTCAAGTACATCGTCCACAACGTCGCGCACCTGCACGGAAAGACCGCGACCTTCATGCCCAAGCCGCTGGTCGGCGACAACGGGTCCGGCATGCACGTTCACCAGTCGCTGGCCAAGGAAGGCGACAACCTCTTTTCCGGCGACCAGTACGGCGGCCTGTCGCAAACGGCGCTTTACTACATCGGCGGCATCTTCAAGCATGCTCGCGCCATCAATGCGTTTTCGAATTCGAGCACCAACAGCTACAAGCGCCTGGTGCCGGGCTTCGAAGCGCCGGTGCTGCTGGCCTATTCGGCGCGCAACCGTTCCGCCTCCTGCCGGGTGCCCTGGGTGGCCAGCGCCAAGGCGCGGCGGATCGAGGTGCGCTTCGGCGACGCGGCCGGCAATCCGTACCTGACCTTTGCCGCCATGATGATGGCCGGGCTCGACGGCATCCTCAACAAGGTCGATCCGGGCTCGCCGATGGACAAGGATCTCTACGACCTGCCGCCGGAAGAGGAACGCGACATGCCGCGCGTGTGCCACGCGCTGGACCAGGCGCTCGAAGCACTCGACAACGACCGCGATTTCCTGAAGGCCGGAGACGTATTCTCCGACGACCTGATCGACGGCTACATCGAACTGAAGATGAAGGAAGTCACCCGCTTCCGGATGTCCACCCATCCGGTCGAGTTCGACATGTACTACTCCGCTTGACGTCTGCCGCGCGAACCCCCTGCCCGGCCGCCTCGGCCGGGCAGGGGCATAGCCACCGGATCCTCCAGAATTGCACCGACCGCGGCTGCCTCCGAACGACGCCTGCCAGGCGTGGTTTGGTTGTGGAAGCCGCAGATCGCGCGCCGCGCCACGCGCGACGGCAGCCTTTGTGCCTGGCCGGGAAATCGCAACCGACGAGACGCGCCGGAACTGTGCGGTATGATGGACACTCCAACCTTCATCAGACCAGCGGAGGCGAGTATGGCGATTTCAGAATGGGTCAAGGGGTCGCTGGCCGTACTTTCGATGGCCGCGGCGTTCGCGCTGGCGCCATTGGCGACGGTGCACGCACAGGAAATCTACAAGACCGTCGACGAAAACGGCAACGTGGTCTATACCGACCAGAAGCCCAGCGACGATGCGGTTCCGGTGAAGCTCAAGGAGCTCACGGTAGTCGATCCGGTCGAACTGGGCGACGTCGAGGCGGCCGCCGTCGAGCCGGTCGATGATGAAACCGCCGAGACGCCGGAATTCGGCCTGGAAATCGTCTCCCCGGACGTCGAAGAGACCATCTGGAACACCGCTTACGTATTGTCGGTGGATGTCAGCGCGACGCGCGAGCTGCCGTCGGAGGCCGAACTGGCCTACCTGATCGACGGCGAAGTGCACACCACTTCGCAATCGACGAGCGTTGACCTGGAGGAAGTCTTTCGCGGCGAGCACCAGCTCAGCGTGGAACTCCGGGACGCCGACGGACGCGTCCTCGACAGCGCGGGCCCGGTCACCTTCTTCATGCGCCAGCATTCCCGGCAGCACCCGAATCCGGGTCGACCGATACAACCTCGAGGCGGAACGTCACCGGTCCGTCGTTGACCAGGGCGACCTGCATGTCGGCGCCGAATACGCCGAAGGCCGAGGCCGGCCAGGCGTCGTGCAGTTTCCGTTGCAGCGCGTCGAACAGTTTCCGGCCCTCATCAGGCGGGGCGGCGGGCGTGAAGCTCGGACGATTGCCGGCGTTGGTGTCTGCGGCCAGCGTGAACTGCGGTACCACCAGCAACTCCCCCTCGACGTCGCGCAGGCTTCGATTCATGCGCCCGGCGTCGTCTGGAAACAGCCGATAGTTGAGCAGGCGTTCGACGAAGCGGTCCAGGCATCGCTCGGCGTCGTCTCGCGTGAAGCCGACCAGCACCAGCATGCCGGCGCCGGTTCGCGCCACTCGCTTTCCCTCGATGGTGACGCTTGCCGAATTCGTGCGCTGGATCAGTCCGATCATGTGCCGCCGCAGAGTTGAATGGAGATCGTTGTCGGGCTGATGATGGTAGCATCGGCTTCGATGAAGATTCTCCCAGCCCGCCTGATCGGACGGCCATCACGGCGAAACGTTTCCAGGCTCCGCAGATGCGGGGCCCTGGAGCGTCGCAGTAGGTGAGACGGTGAACAAGGTGGGCGTGGGGCGCCTGGTGTTGCGCGTATCGGCGTGGCTGCCGCTGCGCGTTCAGGACCTGTTGGCGAGGCTGGTAGCCCGGCTGGTTCGTTTGTTCGGCTGGCGCAAGCTCGACATCGTGCACGCCAACCTGGCGGTCGCCTTTCCATCGCTTTCGCGCCGGGAAACCGAACGCCTGGCGCGGGCCAATACCCGGGAGATGGTCAGGACGCTGCTCGAGTGCGGCCCGGCCTGGCATCGCGACAAGACATGGATACAGCGTCACATCTTGGCGGTGCGCGGTCGATCGTACGTCGAGCGGCCGCTGCAGGCCGGCCGCGGCGTGCTGGTGCTGGGCGGACACCTGGGCAACTGGGAGCTTTCGATTCTCTACGGCAGCCTCACCTTGCCGATCGACTACCTGTACAAACCGCCTCGGTCGGCCGAGGTCGACCGCCTGCTGAGCGGTTACCGCAGCCGCTTCGGCACCGAGATGATCGCGACCGGCGGCGCTGCGATGCGGCGCGCGGTACGCAAACTGCGCGGCGGCGGTGCGCTGGGCATGCTGTTCGACCAGTTGCCGCGCGGCGGCGACTCGGTGCAGGCGCCGTTTTTCGGTCGCCCGGTCGCGACCATGACGCTGCCGCACCGACTGGTGCGCGCGACCGGCTGCGCGGTGGTCATGGGCCACTGCCTGCGCGTTCCAGGTGGCTGGAAGATCCGGTTCGATCCGGTGCCCGACGCCGATCACCCCGATCCGGAAATCGCTGCGGCGGCCATGAACCGGGTGCTGGAGCAGGTCGTTCGGGATGCGCCCGAGCAATATCTCTGGCAGTACCGAAGGTTCGAGGCGCTGCCTGGGCGGGAGCGGCGCCCGGATTGACTCCGCCCCTATGGAGTCGGCGGCGGCTTCGCTGCCTGTAGAATTGCACGCTTGGCGGCGTGCGGGCGCCGTTTCGAAACCAACTTCAACTTCGAAGTCAAAGGCGGTTTCGCCGCGCCAGCTTCGCTGGCTTTCCGGCGACTTCCTTTTATCAATCGCGATAAAAGGAAGCAAAAGCGCTCTTACAGGCGGCAGTGACGTTGGCTGCGAGCCCGATCGACTGGGTGGTTTGGTGTCAGGGTCCGTCTTCGCTGGTTCTTGAAAGCTTGCGCCGTACCAGTTCGAATGGATCGGGTGGCGTGGCTGGGGCGTGTTGCAAGATGTTGCAATGAGGTGGCCGGGCCGGAAAGGCGCGGGCACTTCGGCCTCCGTGCCTGTCGATGGACGCGGCTGCGGCTTCACGACTACGCAAAAGATTGGGTAGGTCGCGGTTACATCCGCGACGCCATCGCCGGAACAACACCTCCCCGTCGCGGACGCCGCCGCGGCCTACGCCATGAGCACCGGGTTATTGAATCTGCCCCCGCTTCCCAATATCTCGCACGACCGGTAGCGGCGCCACCCAATCCACTCGAATCGGCACGGCGCAAGCATTCAAGGCATGGCGGAGACCTCCACCTGACACCAAACCCCACTCCGTTCCGGCCTGAACCCAACATCCCTGCCGCCTGTAAAAGCGCTTTTGCCTACTTTTCAGGCGACTTTGAAAAGTAGGTCGCCTGCAAGCGCGAAGCGCGAGGCGAAACCGAAGTTGCTTTTAGAAGTTGAAGTTGAAATTGAAATCAGAGTTCGTCCGCATGCCACCCAGCGTGCAAACCGATCAGCGCTGGATGCACGCATCGGTCGCCGGCGAAATAACCGTTATTTTTTCGACAGCCGCTTGAGCCAGACGCCGATGACCTTCTCGGCCTGCTTGTCGCCGTTGGCGCGCGCCGCGGCGAGCCCGCGTTCCCAGG
>JAWLEW010000028.1:15149-30948 GCA_041685925.1 Wenzhouxiangellaceae bacterium
ACCGTTATTTTTTCGACAGCCGCTTGAGCCAGACGCCGATGACCTTCTCGGCCTGCTTGTCGCCGTTGGCGCGCGCCGCGGCGAGCCCGCGTTCCCAGGCTTCGCGCGCACCGCCGGGTTCGCTGTTGGCTTCCAGCGCCTTGCCCAGCTCCTGCCAGGCCATGGTGTGTTTCGGCGCGTGCCCGGTTGCGGCGCGGAAGTGGACGATGGCTTTTTCCAGGTCGCCGTTCTTCGACCGCGCCTGTCCGGCGGCCAGCCGCGCCTCGTAGGAATCGCGACCATCATCGATCAGTTTTTCGAGTACTTCGGGTTTCATTAAAAAAACCAGGTTCAGGGTTCAGGGTTCAGGGTTTACGCAATCAAAGGCGAGCGCGATGTACATATACATTTCTGAACAAGGCCTCCGCTTGCCCGAACCCTGAACCTTACCTGACCAGCGTCGTGTCTGAGTAACCGGGATTCAGCATGCGCGTTCAAGGCTGCGAGCGTGTTCGATGCGGAGGATTCGGCGGGCATCGGTCGCTGAAGGCCTCGCCACGCGTCGAACTGAAGCGAGCGATGCCCGCCGAATCCGGTGCCGAAGCCCCGAATCAGACGGTTACTGCGACACGACGCTGGCCAGGAAACCCTGAACCGGGGTTGTCAATGCTTCCAGTACGTCGGCGTCAGCAGCACCAGCACGGTGAAGATTTCCAGCCTGCCGAGCAGCATTGCGAAGCTCATCAACCACTTGGTGGTCTGGGTCAGACCGCCCCAGTTCAGGCCGGCCTCGCCCAGGGCCGGGCCCAGGTTGTTCATGGCCGAGAACACCACCGACACCGAAGTGACCAGATCCTTTTCGAAACTCGAAACGATCAGTGTCAGGATCACGATGCATACGATGTACAGCGAGACGAAGCCCCAGACTGCGTTGGCGACTTCGGGGTTCAGCGTGCGTCCACCGAGTTTCAGCGGTACTACCGAGCGCGGATGAATCAGGCGCTTGAGCTCGCGCAGCCCCTGTTTCGACACGAGGTATACACGCACGATCTTGAAGCCGCCCGTAGTCGAGCCCGCGCAGCCGCCCAGGCCCGACACCAGGATCATCAGCAGCGGCAGGGTGCCTGGCCACAGGTATACGTCGGCGGTGGCGAACCCGGTGGTGGTCGTATACGAAACGGCGTGGAAGATGGCGTAGCGCAGCGATTCCCAGAAGTTGCCGTAGACGTCCTGACGCCAGAGCAAAAGCGTGATGAGCACGCTGATGATGACCAGCAGCGAAGCAAACAGCCGCAGTTCCGGATTGTTGAGATAAGCCTGGGCGCTTGCCCGGCGCAGCGCCAGGAAGTGCAGGGCAAAGTTCATCGACGCGACGAACATGAAAAAGATGATCAGGATCTCGATCAGCGCGCTGTCGAAGTGGCCGATGGATGCATCGTAGGTCGAGAATCCGGCCGTCGCGATCGTGGTGAAACTGTGGCTGAAGGCGTCGAACAGGCTCATTCCCGCCGCCCACAGCGCCAGCGCGCAGATCAGCGTCAGGCCGATGTAGATCGCCCACAGCGCCTTGGCGGTCTGCGCGATGCGCGGCGTCAGCCGGTTTTCCTTGACCGGTCCGGTGACCTCGGCCTTGTAGATTTCCATGCCGCCGATCTTGAGCATGGGCAGGATGGCCACGGCGAGCACGATGATGCCCAGTCCGCCCATCCATTGAAGCTGCTGGCGGTACCACAGAATGGACACCGGCATCGAATCGAGTCCGGACAGTACCGTGGCGCCGGTCGTGGTGATGCCGGAGGTCGATTCGAATACCGCGTCGGCGAAGCTGATGTCGAGCACCAGCATCAGCGGTAGCGATCCGGCCAGCGCCACTGCGCCCCAGCACGCCACCACGACCAGGAAGCCATCGGCCACGCGCAGTTCTCGCCGGTTGTCGCGCACCGGCCAGTACAGCAACATGCCGATGCCGGCAATCGCGCACATGCTGAGGAAAAACGAGACCGCCGTGCCGTCTCCCGACACCAGCCCGAATATCAGCGGCGGCGCGAAGCCGATGCTGAGGAACATCAGCAACGCTCCGACGACACGTTGTACCGGCGCGTAGCCCCGCATCAGACAAACACGGCTTCTACGGCGAAAAGACGTTCGACGTCGGCGATTTCGCGCTTGTCGGCGACGAACAGGATGACGTGATCCTCCGGCTCGATGACCACGTTGTGGTGCGCCATCAGCACCTCGTCGCCGCGCACCACGGCGCCGATGGTGGTCGATTCGGGCAGCGCGATCGCGCCGATTTCGCGGCCCACGATTCGCGAACGGCCGGGGTCGCCGTGGGCGACCACTTCGATCGCCTCGGCCGCGCCCTGCCGAAGCGAGTGCACGCGCACCATGTGGCCCTTGCGGATCAGCGCCAGCAGGGCGCCGATGGTGATCTGCTGCGGGCTGACCGCCACGTCGATGCGGTCGGATTCGACCAGGTCGACGTAGGCGGCGCGGTTGATCAGCGTGATGACCTTGTGCGCGCCCATGCGCTTGGCCAGCATGGACGAAAGAATGTTGGCCTCGTCGTCGTTGGTCAGCGCGCAGTAGACGTCCATCTCGTCGATGCCCTCTTCGCGCAGCAGGTCCTCGTTTGCGCAGTCGCCGACCAGCACGATGGAAGTATCGACGCCCTCGGCGATGCGCTCGGCGCGTGCCTCGTCGCGCTCGATGATCTTGACGTGCAGATTGCGCTCGAGACGCCGGGCGAGCGCCGCGCCGATGTTGCCGCCGCCGGCCAGCAGCACGCGCCGGGCCGGGCCCGCCGTGCCGCCGAAGGTGGCCATGACCTCGCGGATTTCCTGGGTGGGCGCGAGGAAGAACACCATGTCGTCGACTTCGATGACGGTGTCGCCTTCGGGGATGATCGCCTCGTCGCGCCGGAATATGGCCGCCACGCGCGCATCGACCCCGGCCGGCAGTTCGTCGGGCAGGCTCTTGAGCGCGCGCCCGACCAGCTTGCCCTCTCGAACCGCGCGGGTCGCGACCAGCTGGGCGCGGCCGTCGGCAAAGTCCAGCACCTGCAGCGCGCCGGGATACTCGATCAGGCGCTGCACGTGGTCGGTGACCAGCTTTTCCGGGCTGATCAGGTAATCGATCGGGGTGTGCTCGCGCGTGAACAGTTCGGGATGGGCCAGGTAGTCGGCGGCCCGGATCCGCGCAACCTTGGTCGGCGTGTTGAACAGCGAGTAGGCGACCTGGCAGGCGATCATGTTGGTTTCGTCGGAATTGGTCAGCGCGATCAGCAGCTCGGTATCCTCGATGCCGGCGCGGATCAGCGTTTCCGGGCGCGAGGCGTGTCCCAGCACGGTCCGGATGTCGAGCTTTTCCTGCAGTTCGCGCAGCCGTTCGGGATCGGTGTCGACGACCGAGATGTCGTTTTCCTCGCGCGACAGCGAATGCGCCATGCCGGAACCGACCTGGCCGGCGCCCAGGATGATGATTTTCATTTGTTGTCTTCCTGAACCTGTTTCGGGTCGATGCCGAGCTGGCGCAGCTTGCGGTAGAGGTGCGTGCGCTCCATTTCCACGGCCTCGGCAAGCTGGCCGACGCTGCCTTCCGCGCGTTTGAGCCGGGTCACCAGGTATTGCCGCTCGAAGGCTTCGCGCGCCTCGCGCAGCGGCAGTTCGAACAGCGGAGAGTGTGCCGACTCGACCGCCAGGGTGTTGCCGGGGTCGGCTCGATCCAGAATCTCGGCGACCTCTTCGGGCTCCACCGGCGCTTCGCTCCCGGTCTGCAGCAGGCGGCGAAGCAGGTTGGCCAGCTCGCGCAGGTTGCCGGGCCAGTCGTGCTGGCGCAGCAGGTTCTGTACCGACACCGGCACCGGGCGGTAGGGCAGATTTTCGCGCACCGGCAGTCGCTCGGCCAGGTAGCGCACCAGTTCCGGGATGTCTTCGCGCCGCTGGCGCAGCGCCGGCACTTCGAGCACGCTTTCGGCCACGCGCTGGTACAGCGCATTGTCGAAACGCCCGCTGGCCGCGTGCTGCGCCAGGCCGGGGGTGGTGATCGCCAGAGCGCGGACCGGGCTCGACGCGCTGGCCAGCAGCCGCTCGAGGTGGGCCCGGTCGTCGGCGCCGATCGATTCGAAGTGCTCGAGGATCAGGGTGACCGGCCCGCCGTCGTGCGTTTCCAGCCCGGCCAGTTCACTCTTGCCGGGCCCCATCACGCATTCGTGCAAGGTGGCGCCGGCTGCGCCCGATTGCGCATGCAGCCAGCGTGCGAGCGTGGAACGGCCGCTGCCCGGCTCGCCGGCGATCAGCACGTTGCCTTGCCCGCGCGCGATTGTCGCCACCCGTTCGCGCAAGGCGCAGATCGCGTCGGACCGGCCCAGCGGTTCGGGAATGTCGGTCGGCCTCGCCCGCACGGGCGCGCTGCTGCCGGGTTCCCGCCCCCTGGCCAGGGCCTTGCGCACCGTGTTCAGCAACCGGGCCATGGACACCGGTTTCTCGATGAAGTCGCTCGCCCCGTAGCGCGTGGCTTCCACGGCCGCCTCGACCGAGCCGTGGCCGGAAATCATGACGACCGGGCACAGCGCGACGTCCTGCTCGCGCCATTCGCGAAGCAGGCTGATGCCGTCGCTGTCGGGCATCCACACGTCGAGCAGGATCAGGTCCGGGTCGGACTCCTCGCGCCGGGCGCGCGCCTCGGCGGCGTCGGCGGCCAGCACCGGGACATAATCTTCGTCGGCGAGAATCTCGCCGATCAGTTCGCGGATATCCGGCTCGTCGTCGACGATCAGGATGGTTGCGGCCATCGGGCGTCAGCTCCGGGGGTCAGTGACAGTGGGCAGAGGATAGCGCATCGTTCACGGTCGCAACGGTAGCAGCAGGCGAATTCGGGCGCCCCCGCCGGGTTCGTTAGAAGCCTCGATGCGGCCGCCCATCTGGTCGATGATGCGCTGGACGATGGCCAGTCCCAGCCCGGTGCCGCGCGGCTTGGTGCTGGCGTAAGGGTCGAATGCCCGCGGCAGGATTTCGGCGTCGAAGCCCGGCCCGTCGTCGGCGATCGACAGTTCCAGCCAGTCGTGATCCTCGTTTCCGGGCTGAATCCTGGAGCCTATGCGCAGCCGCGGCGCGTGTTCCGGGTGCGCTTCCCGGGCGTTTTGCACCAGGTTGTTGAGCACCTGCTGGATCTGGCCCGGGTCACCGACCGGCTGCGCGTTGCCGTGATCGAGGTCGAGCTCGAAGCGGACCCCGGTGTCGCCGGCCGACCACAGGTCCACGACGCCGTCGATCAGCGGCTTGATGTCCAGCGCTTCACGCCGGCTGTGCCCGGGGCGCGAATAGTCGCCGAAGGCGTCGACCAGGCGTCGCAGGCTGTCGACCTGGTTGATGATGGTGCCGGTGGCGCGTTCGACCAGCCGGGCCCGGGCCGGGTCGGGGTCGTCGCCCAGCCGCAGCTGGAGCCGCTCGGCGGCCAGGCGGATCGGCGTCAGCGGGTTTTTCACCTCGTGCGCCAGCCGGCGGGCAAGTTCGGCCCAGGCCGCCTGGCGCTGGGCCTGGTCGAGCATGGTCACGTCGTCGAACACTACCACGTGACCGGTGCGTTCCGGCGCGTCGGAGTCGGGCAGCGTCGAACCGCGGCAGACCAGTGCCAGCGCCTGGTGGGCGCGCTCCAGCTTCACTTCCTGGCGCCACAGGTCGGCGGCGTCTTCGATGCGCCGGGCGATGACCTTGAATAATTCGCCGAGCTCGGGCAGCCGGTCGCGCAGCTGCTCGATGTCCATGCCCTGCATTTGCTCCAGCGAAACGCCGAGGATGCTCGAGGCGCTCTGGTTGGCCGCGCTCAGCCGCCCCCGGCTGTCGAAGGCGATGACCCCGGCCGAGAGTCGGCCGAGCAGGGTTTCCAGGTAATGGCGCTGGGATTCGAGCTGCTGCTGGGTCTGGCTGAGCTGGCGCGCCATGCTGTTGAACGATTCGACCAGGAAGCCGAGCTCGTCGCGGCTGGCCACGTCCAGCGTCTCCGGGAACTGGCCGGCGCGCATCAGTTCGGTGGCCTGGGCCAGGTCGCGGATCGGCCGCACCAGCCGGCGCGCAGCGTTGAACGCCAGCAGAATGGCCAGCAGCGCGGTCACCCCCAGTACCAGGGAGAGGATCAGGATGAAGCTTTGCTGCAGGCGATCGCGCAGGAAGGCCACGTTCTCGTAGCGGAAATAGGCCCGCTCGATGCTGGTGGCCAATTCCGAAAAATTTTCCGGCAGCGGGAAGATGCCCTGCAGGATGCGCTCCGGGGTGCGGCCCGGGATGGCCTGAACCGGCACCAGGACCCGGATCCGCAAGCCACGGTCGCCGGCCTCGGCGGCGCTGTATTCATCGCCGCGCGCGGCCTGGTTGAGGGCGAAAGCCGACGGCAGGTCGGAAATCATGCGCTGGGGATCGATGTGGACCAGGTTTTCGACCCGGCCCGAGGGCGTGAGCATGGTCAATTCGACCGGCCCGCTCGACGAGACGCGCGCGAACAGGTAGTCGAGCAATTCGTCTTCGTCGCCGCGCGCCGGCATGGCCGCCGCGATCCGGGAAAGCTGATTGCGGGCCTGGCGCGTGCGCAGGTCGAGAAACATCTGCCCCAGCTCGATCGAATCGGCCAGCGCCGGTTCGGCGCCGGTGTCGAACCAGCCTTCTATGGTATTGCCGAGAAATTCCATCGAAAACAGGTAGACGACCACCACCGGCGGCAACGCCAGGCCGATGAATACCGCCACCAGGCGCGCACGCAGGCGTGCGCCGGGCGCCTGCGCGCGCAGGTCCCGGACCAGCCGCACCAGCCGCTGGCCGATCGCGACCAGCAGCACCAGCAGGGCCACGCCGGTCAGCAGCAGGATGGTCAGGCTCATGCTGCCCAGCCGGCTGGATTCCTGCTCGACGCTGGCGACCAGGAACAGCGCGACCAGCAGCAGCCCGGCCACCGCGGCCAGCGGCAGGATGCGGAAGAACCGGCTCAGGAGGCTTCGATCTGCCATGTATGCCAGGCGCCGGCCAGGCGCCACTGTGGTGAAATCAGCGAAGGCAGGTGCATCGGGGGCGGCAGGGCCTCGCGGTTGAAGCGGGTTCGGGCCTGAATCTGCCAGTCTCCGGCGCGGGTCTGCTCCCGGGTCAGCCCGGTCGCGTAGCTGCGTTCTTCCTGCAGCGTATCCAGCAACAGCCACAGGCGCGGGAAATTGGTCTGCCGGTCCTCGAACTCCAGTTGCCATTGCTCGGTCAGCGGCAGAAACCGGATCGTGACCGGGTGCCGCCGTTCGCTTTCGATCAGCGCGATCGGTCCGCGGTGGCGGCTGATGCGCGTGATGACTTCGAGCTGCAGGTCGACCCCGCTTTCCAGCGCTTCGCGCATTCGCGGCGTGGGTTCGAACCGGATGCCGGCGTCGATTTCCAGCACGCGCTCGCGCCAGGTCATGCGCGGTTCCATCTCCAGGCGGCCTGCGGTGGATTCCGGTTCAGCGCACCCTGCGCATGCGCACATAATAAAAACCGTCGCGATCCAGGCTGCCCGGCAGGATCTGGCACCCGGGGTCGGTCGCGACGCCTTCATCCAGCCTGGTTTCCAGCACTCGGGCATCGGCATGGCGGGCAATGAACGCTCTCGCTTGGTCACGGTTCTCGGCGTGCAGTATCGAACAGCTGGCGTAGACAAGCAATCCGCCCGGCGCCAGCAATGGCCAGAGCGCGTCCAGGATGCGGCCCTGCAGCATGACATTCGCGGCGACGTCGTGCGCCCGGCGCTGCCAGCGAATGTCCGGATGGCGCCTGAGCACGCCGGTCGCCGTGCAGGGCGCATCGACCAGGATGCGCTCGAAAGTCCGTCCCGCGCCCCAGTCCCGGGGCTGCGCGGCGTCGCCGGCGATGACCTGGCCGGTCAGCCCGAGGCGATCGAAGGTTTCCTCGATGCGACGGGCGCGTTCCGGGTCCAGCTCCAGCGCGGTCAGCGCTACGCGCGCGCGTTCCAGTATATGCGCAGCCTTGCCGCCGGGCGCGGCGCAGGCGTCGAGCACGCGCTGGCCGTCTTCCAGCTCCAGCAGGCCGGCCGCGGCCTGGGCTCCGGCGTCCTGCACCGAAAATTCGCCCTCGGCGTAGCCGGGCAGGCTGCTCACGCGCGCCGGGTGGACCAGCCGCACCGCGTCGGGAAAATGCGCGTCGAGGCTTGTCTCGATCCCGGCCTCGAGCAGCTTCCGGCAAAGTGCGTCCGGTGTGGCGCGTCTTCGATTGATCCGCAGCCATGGCGGCGGCGTCCGGTTGCCGGCCTCGGCGATTTCGCGCCACCGGTCCGGCCAGTCGCGGCGGATCGCGTCCAGCAGCCATTCCGGATAGCCCAGCCGAAGCGCCGGATCGTCGGGCAATTCGGCTTCCAGCTGCATCGCGCGCCGCTGCTGGTTGCGCAGCACCGCGTTGACCAGCCCGCCGAGGTGTGGATGGCCGCCGGCCCGGGCTGCCGCGACGCTCGCATGCACCACGGCGCGGGCCGGCTCGCGGCCCTCGATCAACTGGTCCAGCGCCGAGAGAAGTAGAAAATGCACATCCCGGGACTTGCGCGGCAGCGGTTTGCGCAGCAGTTGCGAGAGCCGCCATTCGAGCGCCGGGTAGTCGCGCAGCACCCGGTTGCACAAGCGCCGGACCAGCGCCCGGTCACGGCTGTCGGGCAGCTGCCGGTCGAGATCGACAAGCGCGTCGCCCAGGTTGCGCCGATCGTCCAGCACCGCCGCCAGCGCCCGCGCCGCCACCAGCCTGGCTTCAGCCCCGGCCGTGGTGTTCATCCAGCCCATTCCGGGTTGGCGTTGAGCCACGCCGCCGCCGATACGCGCTTGCGCCCCGGCGCCTGGAGTTCCAGTATTTCCAGCACGCCGCGGCCGCAGGCGACGCGGATGGCGTCGGGGTGCCCCGCCTCGGTGATCAGCGTGCCCGGCTTGCAGTCGTGCACGTTTGCCGCATGGGCCCGCGCGCGGAAAATGCGCAGCGGCGTGTCCGCGACCTCGGCGTACGCCACCGGCCAGGGGTTGTAGGCGCGCACCCGGCGCTCGATCGCATCGGCGTCCAGCGTCCAGTCGATGGCCGCGTCGGATTTCCGGATCAGCGGCGCGTGCGTGGCGCTTGTCGCGTCCTGCGGCGTCGGGTCGGGCAGTGCGCCGCTGGAGTGCCGACGCAGCGCCTTGACCAGCAGATCGGCGGCCATTTCGGCCAGCCGATCGTGCAGCTCGCCGGCGGTCTCCCCGGGTTCGATCGCGGTTTCGGTCTTGGCCAGCATGTCGCCGGTGTCCATGCCGGTATCCATCTGCATCAGCGTGATCCCGGTGCGCGCATCGCCGGCCAGGATCGCCTGCTGAATGGGGCTGGCGCCGCGCCAGCGCGGCAGCAGCGATGCGTGCAGGTTCCAGCAGCCCAGGCGCGGCAGTTCGAGCACCCGCTTCGGCAGCAGCAGGCCGTAGGCGGCGGTCACCAGCAGGTCCGGCTCCAGTGCGGCCAGGGCCTGGAGCGTGCGTTCGTCCTTCAGGGTGTTCGGCTGCAGCACCTCGATGCCGGCTTCGACCGCCAGCCGCTTGACCGGGCTGGCGGTCAGCTTGCGGCCGCGGCCGGACGGGCGGTCGGGCTGGGTCATGACGGCTACCGGCCGGTTGTGTTCGATCAGCGCGGCCAGCGATGGGCAGGCGAATTCCGGGGTGCCGGCAAAGACAAGGCGAAGCGGGTTCAAGAGGGGCCGATGACTAGACGGTCTGGCGCGCCGGCTCGCGCTGCTGCAGCCGGGCTTTTTTCAACCGCTTCTCGATCATCCGGCGCTTGAGCGGCGACAGGTAATCGACGAACACCTTGCCGTCGAGATGGTCGATTTCGTGCTGGATGCATACCGCAAGCAGCCCGTCGGCGTCGAATTCGCGCTGCGTGCCGTCGCGGTCGAGCGCGCGCACGCGGATCTGCTCGGCGCGCTCGACTTCGGCATACTCGCCCGGCACCGAAAGACAACCTTCCTCGCATACCTGTCGGCCCTCGCGGCCGATGATTTCCGGGTTGATCAGCACCTGCGGCTGATCGCGTTCTTCGCTGATGTCGAGCACCAGCAGCCGTTCCCTGCGGTTGACCTGGGTGGCGGCCAGCCCGATGCCGCGCGAGGCATACATGGTTTCGAGCATGTCGTCGGCCAGCCGGCGCACGGAATCGTCCACCGCGTCGACCGGCCGGGCGACGCTGCGCAGCCTGGGATCGGGGAATTCAAGGATGGTCAGGTTGGTCATGGCATGAACTTTGTGCACTAACTCTCGGATTTTAATTGTCCAATCATCTTGCCAAGGGTGGAAAAACCCTTCAAGATGGGTATCATAGCGCAGGTAGCGGAACACGACAGTCGACGGCGACGGCCATTGACCGTGATCGATCCCGAAATCGGGGTTCAGCGTGCTGGCGGATCTGGGAGGAAGCCAATGAAAAAGTTTTGGGTAATCGCTTGGATAATCGTGATTGCACTGCTGGTGGCTTTGCCGCTGGCGGCTCAGGAGGTCGAACTCCGGGACGACCATCCCGACGAGTACATCGTGCGTGAGGGGGACACGCTTTGGGATATCGCCGGCCGGTTTCTGACCAAGCCCTGGCAATGGCCGGCGATCTGGCAGGCCAACCCGCAGGTCGAGAATCCGCATCTGATCTATCCCGGAGACCGGCTGTCGCTGATTTACGTGGATGGCGAGCCCAGGCTGGTGCTCGACGGCACGCGCAGGTTGTCGCCGGAGGTGCGCAGAACCGATGCGACCGGTCCGATCACGACGATTCCGCTCAGCGCGATCGAGCCGTTCCTGGTCAAGCCCCGCGTGATCGGCAGCGACGAGCTGGCCGACCTGCCCTATGTGGTCGCCAACGAAGACACCCGCTATGTGTCGGCCGAGCCGTACCGCGCGTTCGTGCGCGGGCTCGACGACCAGCAAGTCGGCGACCAGGTGGCGATCGCGCGGCTCAGCTACCAGTTCGAGGAAGTCGACGCGGAAGGCCGCAAGGCCGTGCGCCAGAACGTGATGCGCGGCAACAGGGGGGCCGTCCCGTTCGACGAGCGCCCGATCGCGATCGAGCGCAAGCTCGACTTCTTCGCCAGAAAGGGCGACGTGATCGGCTACCAGCTCTGGGAAGTGGCGCGCGCGGAGGTGCTGGATTCGGGTGACCCGACGCAGCTCAAAGTGCTGGAAGCCGAGATCGAAGTGCGGGCCGGGGACTACATCCTGCCCATCGATCCCTATCTTTACGACCTGACCTTCTTCCCGCGCGAGCCGGAGTTCGAAATTCCGGCCGGCGCGAGCGTCATCGGCATTCGCGGCGGCGATTACGCCGTCGGGCACTACCAGATCGTCGCTCTCGATATCGGCGTCCGGGACGGCGTCGAACCCGGTCATACCTTTTCGGTGTTCCATCGCAACCGCGAGGTGCGCGACCAGTTCATCGAGGGACTCCGCGGGCGACCGGCACCGACCGGCGTGAGCGGCGAAAGCGTCCAGCTGCCGCCGCAATACATCGGCCAGGTCATGGTATTTCGCAGCTTCGACCGGGTCAGCTACGCCCTCGTGATGACCGGCAAGCGGGGTGTCCAGACCGGCGATCTGATCGACCATCCGGACCGGCGCCTCTAGCATCGGCTGCGTCGAATCGATGCGCCCATTTCCGGCGCAGGATTGATGCGTCCGGATCCCGAGCAGCTGGGCTGGCTGAAACTCGTGCTGGCGCCGGACCTGGGTCCGGGGCGACTGGATGCGCTGGGGCTCGAGGCCGATCGACTGGGCGGTTTGCCCGACTGGAGCGATCGCGAGCTCAAGCGTCTGGGTCTGGATGCCAAAGCGGTGCGCGCGCTCCGGGACACCGACCCGGAACGACTGGAAGCCGCGCTGGCGTGGCTCGATCACCCGACCCATCACCTCGTCACCCGCATCGATCCCTATTATCCGCCGCTGTTGCGGCGCATTCCGGATGCGCCGCTGGCGCTTTTCGTCAATGGTGAACCCGGGTGGCTGCTGCGTCCGCAGATCGCGATCGTGGGCAGCCGCAATGCGACCGCCGGCGGCCTGTCGATCGCGCGCGAGTTCGCCGAGGGCCTGAGTCGGGCCGGGCTGTTGGTGACCAGCGGCCTGGCACTGGGCGTCGACGGGGCAGCCCACGCCGCCGCGCTCGACGCCGGCGGCGCCACGCTGGCCGTTGCGGGCACGGGGCTCGACCGCGTCTACCCGGCCCGCCATCGTGATCTG
The DNA here is from genome assembly GCA_041685925.1 of Wenzhouxiangellaceae bacterium. Classification (GTDB taxonomy): domain Bacteria; phylum Pseudomonadota; class Gammaproteobacteria; order Xanthomonadales; family Wenzhouxiangellaceae. The sequence continues at coordinate 27,370 of JAWLEW010000028.1, forward strand.
GCGCATCGAATCGTGGATAATGGCGCGGTGATCAGCAGCTTCGCACCCGGCATCGGCCCCAGGGCCGGCCACTTTCCGGCCCGCAATCGGATCATCAGCGGCATGAGCGCCGGCGTCGCGGTGATCGAGGCCGGCATGCAATCCGGTTCGCTGATCACGGCCCGGCTGGCCGGGGAGCAGGGGCGAGAGGTTTTCGCCGTGCCCGGGTCGATTCGCAACCCGATGGCGCGCGGCTGTCATCGCCTGATCCGCCAGGGCGCGCGCCTGGTCGAGTCTCCGGACGAAATCATCGAAGAGCTCCATCCGCTGATCACCGAGCTGGCCGGCGAACTGCGCGGTCTGCTGGATCTGCCGGCGACCGACGAGCGACCGCCGGATGGCGATGGTAGTGTTGACCCGCGGCGAATCGATCCCCAGTACAGGGATGATGAGGAAGTGGAGGCATTGCTCGCGGCAGTCGGCTACGATCCCGTGTCGGTCGACGAGATCGTCGCGCGCACGGACCTGACGACCCAGGCGATATCCGCCATGCTGCTCGAGCTCGAGCTGCAGGGCCGCGTCGCGGCGCTGGGCGGGGGGCGGTACAGTAGAACCGGCATTGACCAGGAAACGAATTGATGAAAGAAAACGTGCTTGACCTGCTGATGTATTTGTTCGAGAACTACATCTACGACGAACCCGAGGCCGAGCCGGACCGCGAGTCGTTGAGCGAAAGTCTCGAGCAGGCCGGCTTCTCGCAGGGCGAAATCGACCGGGCGTTCGCCTGGCTGGACGGGTTGGCCGAGCAGCGTCAGCTGCCCGACGTCAGCAGCCATTCGGAGAACCCGGTGCGGCTGTTCGACGCCGAGGAAATGCGGCGCATCGACGTCGAAGCACGCGGTTTTCTGATGTACCTGGAAAATGCCGGGGTGCTGGATTCACCGCGCCGCGAGCTGATCCTGGATCGCCTGCTGGCGCTGGACGCGTCCGAAATCGGGCTGGAAGATCTCAAGTGGGTCGTCCTCATGGTGCTGTTCAATCAGCCCGGACAGGAAGCCAACTACGCCTGGATGGAAGACCTGATGTTTGACGAAGAGGGCGAATACCGCCATTGAGCGAGCCGGGGATTTCCCGGCTCATGCGCTTCGGAATGGTTCGTGCGGCAAGGAGCTTATGGCCAAAAATCTACTCGTCGTCGAATCGCCGGCCAAGGCAACGACGATCAACAAATATCTTGGTCCGGACTTCGAGGTGCTTGCCTCCTACGGGCACGTGCGCGACCTGGTGCCGCGCGAAGGCGCGGTCGATCCCGATGATGGCTTCGCCATGCATTACGACATCATCGAGCGCAACAAGAAGCACGTCGACCGCATCGTCAAGGCGGCCAGGTCGGCCGATGCCGTATACCTGGCGACCGACCTCGACCGCGAGGGCGAGGCCATTTCCTGGCATATCGCCGAAATCCTGAAAAACCGCGGCGTCAACGCCGATACGCCGATTCATCGCGTGGTGTTCAGCGAAATCACGCCGCGCGCCATCGAGCATGCGATGGAGCATCCGAGGGGGCTGGCCGATTCGCTGGTCGATGCGCAGCAGGCGCGGCGCGCGCTGGACTACCTGGTCGGCTTCAATCTCTCGCCGCTTTTGTGGAAGAAGGTGCGCCGCGGGCTGTCGGCCGGCCGCGTGCAGTCGCCGGCGCTGCGCATGATCGTCGAGCGCGAAGAAGAAATCGAGAAGTTCGATCCCCAGGAGTACTGGACCATCGAGGCCGACCTCGGGCCGGACGCCGACAACGTCTTCCAGGCCAACCTGGTCAAGCTCGACGACGCCAGGTTCCAGCAGTTCGACATTACCGACGAAACGCGCGCCCGCGAGGTGACCGCGACCGTCGAGCAGGCCGCGCAGGGCAGCTTCACCGTCGCGCGCATCAGCAAGAAGCAGCGGCGTCGGCGGCCGCAGCCCCCGTTCATCACTTCCACGCTGCAGCAGGAAGCCGCGCGTCGCCTGCGATTCACCACCCAGCGCACCATGCGGATTGCCCAGCAGCTCTACGAAGGCATCGACATCGGCAGCGGCAACCAGGGCCTGATCACCTACATGCGTACCGATTCGGTCGCGCTGGCCCAGGACGCAATCGCCGATATCCGGCAGGTGATCGGCAAGGAGTACGGCGAAAAGAGCCTGCCGGAATCGCCGAACTACTACAAGTCCAAGAGCCGCAACGCCCAGGAAGCCCACGAAGCGGTGCGACCCACGGACGCGAAGCTGACGCCGATCCGGCTGAAGTCGCACTTGAGCGACGACCAGTACCGGCTCTACCAGCTGATCTGGAACCGCGCCGTGGCCAGCCAGATGACGCCGGCGGTATACGACACCGTCGCCGCCGAGTTCGACGTCGCCAACGCGACCTTCCGGGCCAACGGCTCGACCCTGATCGAGCCGGGTTTCCTGGCCGTTTACGCCGACAGCCAGAGCGAAAAGGACAACCGGCTGCCCGAACTCGAAGAGGGCGACGAGGTCGCGCTGCAGCAGATCCGGCCCGAGCAGCACTTCACCGAGCCGCCGCCGCGCTATTCCGAGGCCAGCCTGGTCAAGGCGCTGGAAGAATACGGCATCGGCCGACCGTCGACCTATGCCTCCATCATCCAGACGCTCAAGGACCGCGAATACGTGGAGCTGGAAAACCGCCGCTTCACGCCCACCGCCACCGGCCGGGTGGTGGCCAAGTTCCTGTCGCAGCATTTCGAGCGCTACGTCGATTACGACTTCACCGCCCGGCTGGAAGACGAACTGGACGCGATTTCGCGCGGCGAGCACGACTGGGTGCCGCTGCTCGAGGAATTCTGGCAGCCGTTCATCGAGCGGGTGCATGAAAAGGACGAATCGGTCAGCCGCCAGGAAGCGCAGCAGGCGCGCGAGCTGGGCACCGATCCCAAGACCGGCAAACCGGTCATCGTGCGCCTGGGCCGCTACGGGCCGTTCGCCCAGATCGGCCAGGCCGAGGACGAGGAGAAGCCGCAGTTCGCCGGACTGCGCACGGGCCAGAAGATGGAGACCATCACGCTGGAAGAGGCGCTGGAGTTGTTCAAGCTGCCGCGCGATCTCGGCGAAACCGAGGAAGGCGAACCGGTGCAGGCCAATATCGGCCGCTTCGGCCCCTACATCCGCTACGGCAAGCGGAATTTCGTCTCGCTCAAGGAGATCGATCCGCACGACGTCACGCTCGAGCAGGCGCTGGAGCTGGTGGCCCAGCACAAGCAGATGCTCAAGGAGCGCGTCATCAAGTCGTTCGACGCCGAAGGCATCGAGATCCTGAAGGGTCGCTACGGCCCGTTCGTCACCGACGGCGAACGCAACGCCAGCGTGCCCAAGGATGCCGAGCCCGCCGACCTGACCCTCGAGCAGTGCCGGAAAATGCTCGCTGAGGCCCCGCCCAAGGGCCGGCGCGGCAAGTTCGGCAAGAAGAAAGGGTCGAAGAAAAGCGGCGCCAGGAAGACAGGCCAGAAGAAAGCGGCCAGGAAGAAGTCGTCGAAAAAGAAGGCGTCGAAGAAAAAGGCCGGCAAGAAGAAAGCGTCGAAGAAGACGGCGGCGAAAGTTTGA
>JAWLEW010000079.1:0-7222 GCA_041685925.1 Wenzhouxiangellaceae bacterium
GTGGAAGCCCTGTTCGAGGAATTCGACGACAACGGCGACGGCGTGCTGTCGAGGCGTGAATTCAAGGCGCTGATCGAATGCCTGCTGGGCGATCACGACGTCAAGACCAGTTCAAAGATCTTCGACGAATTCGACGCCAACCACGACAACGTCATCTCGCGCGACGAACTCATCGACCTGGTGATCGAGTACGCGATCTGAGGCTTGCCGGCTCGACCCTTTTCCGCTGCCGCAAAACCGGCCGGGTCAGCCCGCCCGGCGTCGCCTGCCGAGCATGCGCAGCGCCGTCCACGAAATCGAAATCGCCGCGGCCACCCACGCCGCCTGGCGCAGCAGACGGTGCAGCGGCATTCCCGCCACCAGCGCCTCGGGCGCTGCCAGCTGCGTGGCAAACGCCGCACTCAGCAAGCCGAAGGTGGTCACCAGGGCCAGGTAATACCACTGCCGGCGCTTGAGCCCGACGATGGCGAAGCCGACCAGGTGGCCCAGGAACAGCAGCAGCAACAATGCCGGAATGGTGTTCGTCATGGCCGGCAAGTGTAAGACAGCGGGACGCCGGAGGGCTGGCGCGTTCGGGGTTTGTTAGACTGGACCAAAGACGCAACGGCGCCGCGGCGTGCGGTTGCCGAACACGCTCATCGCTTCCGCCTGGAGGTTCAACGCAATGGCTAGTTACTGGATCCTGGCAGCCGATTCCACCGAGGCTCGCCTGTTCACCCGCGAAAAGAAATTCAGCGCGCTCGTCGAGCGCCAGGACTGGCTGCATCCCGAGTCCCGCCTGCCCGGTCGCGATCTCGAAAACGACCGCCAGGGCAAGACGTTCTCGTCGTACGGCCACGACCAGAGCGACAACCAGAAACATACCGAGCCGAAAAAGCGCGAGGCGCAGGATTTCGCGCGCGAACTGGCCAGGCACCTGGACACGGCGCGCGCCAACGGCGAGTTCAAGTCGCTTTCCATCGTCGCCGATCCGTCGTTTCTCGGCCTGCTCCGCGAGCAGCTGGACGAGGATACGCGCGCGCTGATCGATCAAGAAGTCGCCAAGAACCTGACCCGCCGGTCGACCGAAACGATTGCCGAGGCGGTCGACCCGCGCTGACGCAACCGCGCGCCGGGCGCGCCGTGGTCAGGATTCACCGGCGCCGTTGTCGTCGTTGTACATGTGGAAGTACAGCGCCGGAATCAGGATCAGCGTCAGCAGCGTTGAAACCAGCACCCCGCTGACGAGCGTCACGCCAAGCGGCTTCAGCGCCGGCTCGAACACCAGCGCGCCGCTGCCCAGCACCACGGTACCGGCAGTCAGCAGGATCGGGCGCGTGCGCACCACCCCGGCGCTGATCAGCGCATCGCGCAGCGCCATGCCCTGTTCGAGCCGAAGCCGGGTGAAGTCGACCAGCAGCAGCGCATTGCGCACCACGATGCCGGCCAGCGCGATGACCCCCAGCACCCCGAGCCCCGCGATGTCCAGCCCCGCCATCCAGTGGCCCGGAATCACCCCGATGAACACCAGTGGAATCGGAATCATGATCAGCAGCGGCACGCTGTAGGACCCGAACCAGCCGGCCAGCACGACGTAGATCAGCATCACGACCACCAGCCCGGCGACGGCCAGGTCGCGGTAGACCTGCTGCGTCATCGCCCATTCGCCGCCCCAGTACAGGGTCGTTTCGCGATCGCCGGACGGCAGGCCGGTCCACTTGATTTCGGGCATGGGCACCGACTCGCGCTCGAGTTGCCGCACGATGTCGCGCTGCACCGAGATCGGCTGGCTCGATTCACGGTTCACCCGCCCGGCAACGAACACCGTCGGCAGCTGCTCGTGGCGGTGCAGGTTGGGCTGCCAGGGTCGCTCGGACACGTTCACCAGGTCCGGCAGCGGCACCGATTCGCCCGACTCGCTCTTGACGTACAGCCCGGCCAGGTCCCGGGTCCAGTCGCGCAGCCCGGGTTCGAGCCGGACGACCACCGGCAGCGGCCGACGCTCGGCGGGCAGGTCCAGCCGGGCCGCGTCGCGGCCGGTCAGCGCGATCTGCACGGCGGCGGCCACGCGCGCCGGCGGCACGCCGCGTCCCGAAGCCCGGGCCAGGTCCACGTCCAGCCGAAGCTCGGGCCCGGCCGGCTTTGGAAAGCGCTCGATGGCGCCGACCGCCTGGTGTTCCTCGAACAGCCGGGCGACGGTATCGGCCAGTCGGTCTCTTTGGCCGACGTCCTCGCCGACCAGTTCGGCCTGGAGGTCGTTGTCGCTTGAGGGACCCGACGGGATACTGCGAATCCAGGCACGCGCGGCAAAAGGCGCCAGCAAGCCGGGCAGGCGTGAGAACGCCAGTTCGCGACTGATTTCGAAGCTCAACCGCTCTCGCCGCTGCTCGGGAAGCAATTGCACGTAGACGCTCGCGCGGTGGGCCGAAGCGCGCGCCAGGTCGGGCGGACCCGGCGGCGGCATCAGCAGCGGCCCGTCGGTTCCGGCAAACACGGTATAGCCCTCGATTTCGGGATATTCGCGCAGTTCCCGGCCGACCGCCGAAGCCGCGGACATGGTTTCTTCCAGCGCGCTGCCCGGCGGCAGCTCCAGCTCGATCACGAATACATCGCGGTCCAGCGTCGGCACCAGCGTGAGCTGCACCGCGCGCAGGCCGACCATGGCGATGCTGGCGACGAACAGCGCCAGCAGCACCAGGTAGAGCGCCCAGCGCAGCGGCGGCCGGTCGAAAAACGGGCGCAGCATGCCGCGGTACATCCCGGCCAGCCGGCCGGCCGGGACTTCGTTGTCGTCGGCGAGCCGTCCGTCGCCGTCGTCGTCTCCGCGCGCCCCGGCGTCACCGTTGTCGTCGGTGTCGGCGGCTTTTTGCGCACCCGACGGCGGACGCAGGATGCGATAGGCGACATAAGGCGTCACGGTCAGCGCGATGACCAGCGAAAAGGCGATGGCCAGCGACGTGCCGACCGGGATGGCGCGGGTGTACTGGCCCATCTCCCCGGTGATGAACGCGGTCGGCAGGAAGGTCGCGATGATCAGGAACACCGCGAGCACGGTCGGATTGCCGACCTCGTCGACGGCGCGCACGGCGACGTCGCGGCTGCGTCGCCCGGCCGCGCCGAAATGGCGCCGGATGTTTTCCATGATGATGACGTTGTCGTCGGCCAGCAGGCCGATCGCCAGGATCATCGCGGCGATGGATACCGGGTTGAGCGTGAAATCGAGCCACAGGTAGGCGATCGGAACGATCGCGAGGCTTGAGGGAAGCTGCAGCGACACGCCGGCGGCGGCGCGCCAGCCCAGCCCGAGAAAAATGATCGCGATGACCGTGACCGCGGCGATCGCGAAGTTCTCGAGCACGCTGATCACGGTATCGGTGGCCATTGCGCCGGCGTCGTAGGCCGTCGTGACTTCCACGCTCGACGGCAGCAGCTCGCCGGCCAGCCGGTCCAGGCGCGCGAGCGCGCGCTCGGTCACGGTGCTGATATTGGCGTTGGGGACGCTGGTCAGCGCCAGGCTGACGGCCGGCACCTCGCCCGCCGTATTGCCGACCGTACCGCCAATCGGGCCGCGCTGCCAGTGCAGGCTGGCCGACTCGAACGGCGCGGGACCGTCGACGACCTCGGCGACGTCGCCCAGGTATATGGCGCCGGTCGGGCCCGCCCCGACCTGGATCTGCTCGACGTCGGCCAGCCCGGCCGGCAGCGAACCCACCCGGACGCTGCGCGTGGACTGACCGCGAATCGGTTCGGCGGGCAGGCGCAGGCTGGCCGCCCCGATGGCTTCGGTCAGCTCGACCAGGCCGATATCATGGGCGGCCAGAAGCGCCGGGTTCGGCTGGACCCGCATCTGGCGCGGCTGGCCGCCGACCACGTCGACGCTGCGCACGCCGGGGACCTGCTCGAGTTCCACGGCCAGTTCGTCACCGATGCGGCGCAGTTCCGCGCTGCCCAGCGCGGCACTGGAAAGCGTGACCATCAGGCCGGTCAGGATCTCGTCGCCAACGGTCCGGATATCGGCCGGCCCGGCCGATTGCGGCAGTCGGTGGGCGTTGCTTGCAACCACCTCGGAAAGCAGGCTGTAGGCGCGCGAATCGCTCAGGCCGGTGGCGAACTCGACCTCGACCAGCGCCGCGTCGCTGGAGGCGACCGAGTTGACCTCGACGACCTGCTCGAGCTGCCCCGCCCAGGCGCTGACCGGGCGCGCGACCAGTTCGTCGACGCGCTCGACCCCGGCGCCGGGAAACGGCACGACGATGCGCGCGGTGGGCACCTCGATTTGAGGACGATCTTCGCGCGGCGTCACCGCCAGGCCCCAGGCGCCGGCGATCAGGGTACCGACGACGATCAGCGGGACCAGCTTCGAATCGATCAGGCGGTCGGCGATGCGACCGGCGAATCCCAGCCCGCTCATGGCCGGGCCAGCACGACCGGCTGGCCGTCGACCAGCGCATCGACCGCATCCCCGACGACCACGCGGTCACCGGGCGCAAGGCCGCGCAGCACCCGGACCTCGTCGGCATCGGCGCCGGTCGGAGAAGAGGCCAGGGCAATCCAGCGCAGCTGGACCCGCTTGCCGCCCCCGGCGCCGTCTTCGACCACGAACACGCCGTCGAGCTGCCCGCGCTGCAGCACCGCCGAGCCCGGGATGACGACGAACGACTGCGCCGAGCGCGGCGCCGGCAGGCGCACCTCGGCAATCATGCCGGGCTCCAGCGCCGGCGGCGGGTCGTCGATGACCAGGCGCAGCACCTGGCCGACGCCGGGCGGCTCCAGCGCCGGCAGGACGGCTTCGATGCGGCCGGTCAGCGCGCCTTCCAGTCCGTCGACCCGGAACGCCAGCGCATCGCCCATCGTCAGGCGCGCCGCGCTTGCCTGGGCGACGCCGACGTTGATCTCGAGCCGGCTGCGATCCTCGAACACCACCAGCGGCGGACCCGGGGCGACGAAAGTGCCGACGTCGGTCAACACCTCGCTGACCACGCCGGCAAACGGCGCGCGCAGTGTGGCGTAATCGAGGTTGACTTCGACGGCGGCGAGTTCCGCTTTGGCCTGCTCCAGGCGGCCGCGCGCGTCTTCGGCGGCAAGCTCGACTTCTTCCAGCCGGGCCCTGGCGATCAGCCGCTCGTCGTATAGCCGGCGGAACCGTTCGCGATTGCGGCGGGCGGTCTCCCACGCGGTTCGGGCGGCCTGGCGCTGCAGGCGCGCGGCCTGCAAGGCGGCTTCGACATCGCGGGCATCGACGCGCAGAATCGGCTGGCCCGCCGCCACCACGTCGCCGGCCTGGACCATGACCTCTTCGACGTTGCCGGCCTGGCGGGTTCCCATCCGGGCCCGGCGCCCCGGCGCCACCGTGCCGGCCGCGACGATCGATGAGACCTCGTCGGGTTGACCGACGACGAAGGTCCGAACCGCCATCGATTCGCGTTCATCGCCGTCCCCGGCAGCGGGACCGCCGGTGTCCGGATCCCCCCCGCAGGCCGCCAGCAGCGCCAGCAGCAGGGCCCCCGGCAAGCCCGGCGCTCGCGCCGCCCGGCCGCCGGGACGCGTCTGGCCAGATCGCATCGGCAAAACGCTCATGGCCGTGCCCCCAGGCTGTCGCTGGAGACGGCAAGCCGATAACGTTCGGCGGCGACCACCGCGTTGAACCGCGCGTTGATCTCGCGCGTGCGCGCGGCCAGTTCCTCGGCCTGGGCGCGCAACAGCGCGGTGATGTCATCGAGCCCCTCGGCATAGCGCGCTTCGGTCAGCGCCAGCGCCTCCTCGGCGTCGAGCACGCCGTTGGAGGCATTCCGCCAGCCCTGCACTTCTGCCTCCCAGTTGGCGTATTCGGTGCGGGCCTCGGCCCAGGCCTGCTGGCGCAGGGCCCGCAGCTGCGCCCGCGTTTCGGCTTCCGCAGCTTCGGCCTCGCCAACGGCGCCGACCTGGCTGAAGCCGAGGAACGGGGTCCAGCGCAGGTTCAGCGCAACAAGCCACCCGGTTTCGTTGAAATCCAGCGGATCGTTGGCGTCGACCCGATCGTAGCGGGCATAAAGATTGAGATCGGGAAGCCACGCCGAACGGGCACGCTTGACGCCGAATTCGGCCGCTTCCACGCCCTGCTCCAGCGCCTGCAGATCGCGTCTGCCGGAGAGCACCTGGCGACGCTCGGGCGATTCGGCCGCCGGCGGCTTCGGCCGCGGGACCCGGTCGGTCAGGATCAGTTCGACATCCTCGTCGGTGCCCAGCACCTGGCGCAGGACGGCGTGCGCGCCGACCACGCGCGCCCGGGCCGTCGCGACCCGCGCCTGCATTTCCGAGACCCGGGTACGCGCACTGAGCACGTCGACCGGTGCGATCAGTTCCTGCTCGAAACCGGCCTCGGCCTGGCGCAGGGCGCGCTGCGCGGTGGCCAGCCCCTTGCGCTCGGCCTCGACCTGGCGGCGCGCGGTGCGGGCGCCGAAATACGCCTCGACGACGGCCACGTCCACTTCCCGGCGCGCCCTGTGCAAATCGAGCTCGGCGGCCTCCAGCGCCCGGCCGGTCTGGCGGCGCGCGTTCCAGGCGCCGACGTTGATCAGCGGCTGCACCAGTTCGACGCTGGCGACATTGCCGTCCAGCGGACCGAAGTCGCGCCGGACGAACAGCGGCGGAAACTCCGGCTCGAAGGTCGGAATGTTGTCGAGCACGGAAGTGTCCAGGCGCAGGTGATAGGCATCCAGGGTCAGCCGGGGTGAGAACCCCTGGCGCGAGCGCACCCGCGCACCCTCGGCGCCGGCCCTGCGTGCCCGGCCGATCGCGATCCGGGGATTGTCCCGGCGCGCAATTTCCAGCGCCCGGTCCAGCGACAGGACCATTTCTCCGGCGCGGGGCTCCGGACCGGCTGCCAGCGCCGAAACATCGAACAGCAGCACCAGCAGGCCCACCAATGCGAAACGCAATCCGGTTCCGGATCGAAAGCTGGTCGGCACACGCGCTTGATTCACTGCAGGTTCCGTGTCGTTCCCGATTTGCTCCCGCGCCGACGGGATCACCACTGGATTCCCGCCCAGTATAAGGACCGAAACGCTTCGAAAAATTGACCTGCTGCATAAAGACGAGCGAAGCAAGGCCGCGATCAAAAACCCGGATCGAACCGTTTCGGTCGGCGCCGGAGGCGCGTCGTACGAAAGCCACCGCCCCGTGGGCGCCGGCCCCCACCGGCGAAGCTTGTTCCGATCACCGACGACCGACCACCGACTTCCGGGTTCCGGGTTCCGGGTTCCGG
>JAWLEW010000029.1:0-25120 GCA_041685925.1 Wenzhouxiangellaceae bacterium
CAGTTGAGCTTGCTGTGGCTGTTGAGCTTGGGATCCTGCACGTCGGGCGCGCCGCGGCGAACGTGCACCGTGAACAGCTTCAGCGGATGCGTCAGCGCCTGCTCGGTCACCGGGTGATGGCCCGGGATGATCACCAGGGTCGGGCCCGAACCGGCCAGGGCCGGATTCTGATAAGGCTCGCGACGCACGCCGCGGGTCAGCATGATGCGCAGGTGAGCGTCGTCGACCAACTCGTTGGCCGCGATGACTTCTTCGACGGCCTTGCGCAAGTCCTCGGAGGTCGGCGTCTGAGACAGCATCAGCGCCCGTGCGCCCTCGTCCAGGCGCTCGAGGTGCGCCTCCAGAAACGCCGGTCGGCCGCCGACCACGCGCACGCCCTCCCAGACGCCGTCGCCGAGCACAAAGCCGGAATCGAAGACCGAGACCCTGGCTTCGGATTCGGGCTTGAGTTCGCCGTCGATCCAGATGCTGTATTGGTTTTCCTGCATGTCTTTGGCCATGGGCACGCCGCGTTCGGATGATTTGCGGTGCAGTGTACTCAACAGACAACGGAGAAGCCCGACGGCCGATTCGCGTAACATCACGGAGAATCAACTTTCGGGGTGTGCGAAATGAAAGCCATTACCAGGTTCCTCAAGACCACGCCTCGTGCTGGCGGTGATCGTCATAGGCGGCGCCATGGCCTTCGCCTGCAGCGGCCACTACGACGTATCGGTGGGCACCGGCCATACTGCCGTCACGAACTGGTTCCTCTCCACGGTGCGTCACAACTCGATCGAGCGGCGCGCGGCCGAGCTGGAGGTGCCGCCGCTGGACGACGAGGACATGTTTCGCGCCGGGTCCGTCAGCTACGAACAGGTCTGGCAGATCGCGGCGTTTCTGCAGGACTCGGCGCGGCTGACCGAGGGCGAATACCGCGAACTGACCGATATCGCGCCCCATCCCGGCCCGCCCCCGCAAGTGGGGGAGGGAGAAACAAGGATCCCGCCGTACTCGGGCAACGACCACGCACACATCGTGGACAATATGCAATCAACAGATTCCCTTCCCCGCCTGCGCGGGAGGGCCAGAGCCTGCCCGGACTCGATCCGGGGATGAGGGCGCAGTCCTTGCTTGAAACAACGATCCGGAGATCCGAATGCTGAAACTGATCCGAACCGCTGCAGCAATATCGCTTGTCACGTTACCGGTCGCCGCCGCCCTGATCGGCCCGGCAAGCGCCGACCAACCCACAGCCGCACAGGGCCGCGCGGTCGAACCCGGCGCCGCGGTGCTCGCCCCGCGCGACCGCGTCGAACCGGAGAACCGCATGGTCGCCGACCGGCTGGAGAACCTGCTGCCGCGTCTGATGGAAGAAACGGACCTGGACATGTGGCTGGTACTCAACCGCGAGTATGCCGAGGATCCGGTTTATTTCTCCCTGGTGCCGCAGCCTTCGTTTGCCGCACGCCGCACCACCATGCTGATTTTCGCGCGCAACGAAGACGACGGGGTCGACTTTCTCAGCGTCAATCGCTATCCGCTGGGCGAACCCTTCGAGGCCGAATGGTCGGGCGGCGACCTCGATGAACAATGGTCCGCCCTTGGCGAACTGATCGCCGAACGCAATCCCGGACGCATCGGCATCAACGTCTCGCGCACCTGGCCCGAAGCCGACGGGCTCAGCCACGGCCTTCACCAGCGCTTGCTGGAAGTCCTGCCCGAAGGCTTCGAAGAGCGGCTGGTGTCGGCCGAAAACCTGGTCGTTCGCTGGATGGAAACGCGCTCGGCGGCCGAACTCGAGGTTTATCCTCATATCGTCGCACTGGCCCGCGGCGTGATCGCCGAGGCTTTCTCCAATCGAGTGATCACGCCCGGGGTGACCACCACCGACGACGTCGCCTGGTTCATCCGCCAGCGGTTCGAAACCCGAGGGCTGCCGATCTGGTTCATGCCCTACGTCAACATTCAGCGACCGGGCGAGGAATGCACTGCCGAGTCGGACTTCTGCGGAGTCGAGGGCGTCATCCAGCGTGGTGACGTGCTCCACACCGACGTCGGCATCTGCTATCTGAAACTTTGCACCGATACCCAGGAGATGGGCTACGTGCTCGAAGCCGGCGAAAGCGACGTGCCCGAAGAGCTGAAGCGCGCGCTGGGCCAGGGCAACCTTTGGCAGGACCTGCTGACCGCCGAGTTCGTTACCGGCCGTACCGGCAACGAGATCCTGGAAGCCGCGCAGGCCTCGATGCAGGATCAACCCTGGGTCTTCAACATCTACACCCACCCGATCGGCTACGTCGGCCACGCCCCCGGCCCCACCATCGGCATGTGGGACAGGCCCCGCGCGATTCCGAACACCGGCGACTGGCCGCTCCATCCCGACACCGCCTACGCCATCGAGGGCAACGTGGCCCTGCCGCTGGAGGCCTGGGACGGCCAGCACGTACAGATCAAGCTCGAGCAAAGCGCATATTTCGACGGCGAACGCGTGATCTACCTGGCCGGCCGGCAGACGGCGTGGCACCAGATCCGATAGAAGTACCGGGAAAGATAGTCGTTGCGCCGGCCGAAGACCGACCGGGTGCGGCTGCGGATGTCGTCAAAACCGGGAAACCGAGCGTGTATACTTTTTCTTAACTTCTCATGAGGACATTCAACATGCGAATCGCTCAAGGGTTTTTGCTAGCGCTCTGCCTTGTTTCACTGACTGCCCAGGCCCAGACGGGCAGCGGACCCTATACCCGTGCGGGCAAATGGGAGTCCACCGTCGGTCTGTACCTGACGGGCTCAGAGAGCGCCAGCGGCATCAATGACTCGTCTATCGATATCGACACCGGCGCCGGCCTTGGCTTCAGTGTGGGTTACAACTTCACGCAGAATTTCGCTTTGCGTTTTGACGGCGCCTGGTCCCGTGCCGATTATGATGCGGTGCTCGATACGGATGCTCAGGGTCTGCTCGACATCAGTCATCGACTGTCGGCGTTCACCGGCCAGGTCAACGGTGTATGGAATGTCCTCGATGGTGCGTTCACACCTTATCTTCAGGCCGGCTTCGGCTGGAGTTATGTGGACTCCAACGTGAGCGACGGCCCGCCCGTCACCGGCTGCTGGTGGGATCCGTGGTGGGGTTACATCTGCAGCGATTTCTACTCGACCTACAACGAAACCAATTTCAGCTGGAATTTCGGCGCCGGCCTGCGCTACGAGTTCAATGATCGTATGTTCGTCCGTGGCGGGTGGGAACAACTCAACATCGACGGCGGCAAGGGCGTGGATCCAAGCTTCGACGCTTTCCGACTCGAACTGGGCTGGCTTTTCTAGGGGCAGCCGCTCATCCGGAAAAAAGAGATTTCAACGGCTCGACGCTCGGGACTGGGTTTTCATTCGTTCGTTCGCCGACCCGATCGGCGTCGTCGGCCACTGGCGGGTCGCCGGGCCAAGTGGCGGCGGGTTCGGTGACCGGCCGTGACCTGGCGTTCGGCAGCCTGATCGCGCTGCTTTTTCCGCAGGCCCTGTGGGTGCGCAGAACAGCGCCGCGCTTTCCGGCCGCGGCGGGTGGGTCGACGGGTGAAACCGGACAAGGCGCCTCGACGATTCGCCTGCTGGCGGTCGGTGATTCGATCATCGCCGGCGTCGGCGCGCGCACACTTCGGCACGCCCTGGTCGGCCAGACCGCCAAGCACCTGGCGCAGGCGACAGGTGCGCAAGTGGCGTGGACAGCCTGCGGCAGGATCGGCGCAACCAGTCGAAACATCGAGCAGCGCCTGCTGCCGCAGATCGGAGGCGATTCCTTCGACGCAATCCTCGTTTCGACCGGCGTCAACGACGTGATCTCGCTGCATGGTCTCGAGCGTTGGCGCAATGACCTGGAGGCTTTGCTGAACGCGTTATCCGTGCGCTGGCCCGAAGCGGTCATCAGCTTCAGCGGTCTCCCGCCGATGCAACACTTCCCGGCCCTGCCCCAGCCGCTGCGCGCCGTGTTCGGCCTGCGCGCACGCCAGTTCGACCAGGAGCTGCGCAGGCTTCTGGAACACTATCCGCAAGCGAGCCATGTCCCGCTGGACTTCGAGGCGCTGCCGGGCAGCTTCAGCGATGACGGATTTCACCCGTCGGAACGAAGCTATGCCGAATTCGGTGCAATGGCGGAAAAAAGCATTCGGACACAAATGTTCGACTGAAGCGAAAGCAATACGGCATACCGTCAAACCCGGATTCAAGCTTCGACGGACTATGCGGCAAGAATGATTATTGGGGGCGACATGACATAGATCAGGTCACGAAGGCCGGCCGGGATGTAGGGTCCGGATCGGAGCATTGGACCCCGTATTGACTCCATGCCCATGCGGCAGCGCTGTGATCGCAAATGTCCGTTGGGTGCAGTCGTCAGGCTATTGACATCCAAGAGGGCTTTGCGATGTTGCGTATCGGAGGAAATGCAGGAGAATTTCAGCAGACTCCAGCCGCTTTCAGTCAGAAACTCGTCGCGGCCCTGGCAGTGGGTCTGCTGGCTTGGCCCGCAGTGGCCCAGGAGTCCACTCCGAATACTTTCGTGGACTGGCCGGTTCCGAATCTGACGCAGTGGAACATGACCAACGCACGCACTGTCGTCAAAAACGAAGCTGACGCGTTCGCGATGCCGACCGACGTCAGCTATATCTATCCCGATCAGGCCGCTCGCGATGCGGATATCGAGGGCACCGGCGCCGGCAGCGTTGCGTTCATCAGCTGGGCCCTTGACGACGGCAGCGGCCGCCCACCCGGCCTGCAGGTGGTGACCGATGATTTCGCATTCCCGACCAACAACTGTCTGATGACTTCCGGTGAGCGCGATGATCCTGAGCTCGGCATCGTTCCGAAAACCTGCAGCGACCCCGAGGCGAGCTCAAGGCGCTGGTTTCTGGAAGTCACCGAAGCCGACGTGCCGATCGATCTGGTGTTCGACACCGGCGTGAAGACTCTTCGATACAAGGGCGTGCGGGATCCGGCCGAAGATGGTGGAGCGGACCTGGAAGCGTTTCGCCGGGAATTCGGAATCGGCCGGATCTATCAGGTGCTGGGGAAGTTCCTCAACATGACCGGCGATCGAATAGTTGCGCTGAGAGTGGAGGTGGGTACCGGCATCGGAGACCAATTCACGCCGCTACAGTTTGCCGATGACGGCATCGGATTCGAACTTCGTCCTTTTGTGGATCGCGAATTTTTCGAGGGCGAAACCGGCGCGCCGGATATCAGCGCCTGGGACCCAATGCGGTTCGCGGCCATGGCGCCCAAGCTGTTCGACGATGGGGCGCACGAACGCTTCGAGCCCGGATTCTTCGATGACGCTTCGGCCGGATTGATCCCTCCGCAGAACACTGGCATTGCCGATCAGCACCAATTCATTGACAGTGGCGTCGATTTGCAGGATGGCATCGTCGGCGCAATCACGCCGAATCATTTCGATATTCCGGCGAATCAGGGCATGTTGGCCGATCCGCCCCTGGTCGGCAACGTATTCGGTTACCTGCTACCGGCTATCAAGGCCCCTTTCGTCATCGCGCGGCATGACGATGGCGATCCGGAGACGGAGTCCGACGCCCTGGTGGCATGGTGGGATGGCTTCAACTATCGCTACGGCCTGGCTGGTGATCCGGATCTGGGTATCGGATCCTACGGGACTGTACCGGAAACCCGACTGCACGAGTGGGCAGCGCTTCCGCTCGGCCTGGATCCCGTTCTGACCCCGGACCCGGCGCGCTTCGAGTTCCTGCTGAGCGACGACCATGCCAATGTCGACATGGACATATTTCTTCATGTCAGCGAGCGCATGCTGGACGCAACGACCGGCCTGGGCCAGCCCAGGCTCGACAACATCACGTTGCGATTTGTCGCCGGGTCGGCTGAAGGTCTCGGCCTGGGCGGAATCGCCGGTACCGCAGACCCCGACTGGATCGAGCCGGAAAATGAGGCGCCGCCGCTTATCGATTTCATGCCGGTCACCGGTAGGCCGGTCGCGATCAATGATCTCGCGGTAACCTTGGAAAACGAATCGGTCAATATCAAAATACTCGCCAACGACCTGCTGGATGGCAAGCTGGTCGACCCCGCCCTTGCCGATCTGAGCATCGTCAGCGCGCCAGACAATGGCGAAGCGTTCCTAGTTGACGATGCCGACAATACAATCGACTACACGCCAACGGCCGGATTCTCCGGGGAAGACGCTTTTGCCTATACGGTTACCGTCATGGGCGAGGCGTCCAATCCCGCAATCGTCAAGATCACCGTGGACCGGCCTCCCATTGCCGATGCGCCAGTAGCCGCCAATGACTCGGACGTGACTTTCGAGTTCAACCCGGTGACGATCGACGTGCTTGCCAACGACACGCTTTCCGGCGACCTGATCCCGAACGGCGCCAGGCTGGACGTCATCGACCAGCCCGTCAGTGGGGTCGCCTCTGCAAGCGTGGTTGGCGACCGTCTCGTCTATGACCCGAAGGCAACGCCGCCCGGAACCATCGACGTTTTCACCTACCGTGTCACTGTCGATGAAGCTCCATCGAATCTTGCACTGGTGATCGTCCGGGTGGACGAGACGGTCGATGCGATCTTCGCCAACGGGTTCGAGGGAACTTCGGCAGTGTTCGAGCCGGATACCTCTCAGGTCGACGCCGATATCGACGTTGCGGTCCGCGCAGCCCGTGACGATGAACGTATCGCCCTGCGCTTCTCATGGCAGACCAACAAGAACTATGCCGGTCTGCTGCACGACATTCGGACGCTGGATCCGGACGGTGAATGGACCCAGCCCGCTGCCGAAATCAGCATCGATGACCCAAAGCGGGTCAACGAGGATCGTATTTCGATCGTGTTCGGTGTGGAGGACGGCGGCGCGCTCGCGATCGAGTCGGAATACTTCGGATGCTTCCAGAGCTGCCATTCGGACATGAATGGCATGCCGGACGCCACCGTCGATGCTCGCCATTACGTGCTCCCGCTGGATGCCGGACAGCTCCAGACCTTCCAGTCCGACATGTGGCACTGGCGTGGCTCACGTTCGGGACCAGTCGGTTTTGCCGAAGATACCTGGGTACGTGCCCATGACTTCGACACCGGCGCCCAGGGACGTCAGCGTGACGAAATCGGGCCCGACGGCAATCTGCGTGAAACCCAGCGCTTCAACACCGTCCACACGGTCACCATCGATGGCCAGGCGCAGGTGGTCAATCTGCCGGAATTCGTCTATGACCCGGACATCAACAGTGGATTCTACTTTCTCAACGACGGCAGGCGGCTGATCACCCGGGAGACCATCGGAAACCTTTTTTCCAGCCAGACCATTGGCAAGATGGAAGCGGGCCAGCTGCAGCACCAGCTGATCGTCAACGGCCCGCGCGCGAACGCGATCGCCGTCGCCGATCTGGACCAGGCCACCCGTGACGAGATTGCCGTCCAGGCGTTGTCCGGCGGAATCATCAACCGGCCGTTGCTGAGCGACGACACGAGCGGCACCAGCGACCAGCACGACATCGAAGCCGGGCGCCGGTTCGATAACGGCACCTGGACCGTGACCCTTTTCCGCGACCTGGCGACTGGATCGCCGCTGGATATCGATCTTTCCGCGATCGCTTCCCGAGACTACCCGATGGCGTTTGCAGTCCATGACAGCAACGATAGCGGCCGCTCGCACCAGGTTTCGGTTCCACTGACGCTTGGCGCCGGCGGCAGCATCGAGCCGGTCGAAGTCGCAGACGTCCAGGCAGTCAACTGGCTGGCGATAGCACCATTCAACACAAAGACGTTCAAGCCCGGGGACATGTCGTTCCAGTGGCTTGATGAAAGCCATCCGGTCCGGGTGGATACGACCTGCTCCAGCTGCCATTCTCTCTTTTCCGAAGACCATGGACCGCAAGGACCCAGGCCACCAGGGTCATGTCTGAACTGCCATTCAGACGGCAACCGGGCAGCCAAAGTATGGGAGTACGCGCCGCTGGACCTCCAGAACTGAGTCGCCGATACAATTTATTAGCATAGCGTGATATAGATCAGGTTTCTATTGTCTGCCAGCCCTTACAGTGAACGTTGGAAGCGTTTCGATGCAGGTTTCGCATCCGTCCAGCGGATTTTTTTATTGGCACTGTCCGTTGAATTAAGGCACGTTTTTTCATGATTCAGGAGGACTTCGCGATGTGTTCCACCGAAAGAAATACAGGCAACTTTCATCAGATTCTGATCACCTGCGGCCAGAAACTCGCTCTGGCCTTGACAGTCGGCCTGCTGGCCTGGCCCGCAATTGCCCAGGAACCAACCCCGGAGACCTTCGTGGACTGGCCGGTCCCGAATCTGACCGAGTGGAACAACCTGAACACACGCACGGTAGTCAATACCAGCACTGCCGAGCCTGCGGTGTCGACCAGACACACGCAATTTCGCGCGCTCGAGGGCGAAATCGCGACCGACATCACTTACATCTATCCCGACCAGGCCACCCGCGATGCCGACGCCGACGGCCTGGGCATCGGCAGCGTCGCGTTCCTCAGCTGGGCCCTGGACGACGGCAGCGGCCGTCCGCCCGGCATTCAGGTGGTGACCGATGACTTCGCCTTCCCGACCAACAACTGCGTCATGGCTTCCGGCGAACGCGAAGACCCGGAACTCGGCATCGTCCCCAAAACCTGCAGCGATCCTCAGGGCAGTTCCAAGCGCTATTTTCTGGAGGTCACCGAAGCCGACGTGCCGATCGATCTGGTGTTCGACACAGACGTCAAGGATATCCGCTACAAGGGCGTCAAAGATCCCGCAGAAGACGGCGGGGCGGCGCTGGAAGCGTTTCGCCAGGAATTCGGCATCGGCCGGATCTACCGCGTGCTGGGGAAATTTCTCAACCTGACCGACAAGCGCATCGTCAGTATGGAAGTGCAGCTCGGCACCGGCGTCGGCGAGGAATTTACGCCGCTGCTTTTCGAAGAAGATGGCGTCGGGTTCGAACTGCGTCCGCTCGTGGATCGTGAATTCTTCGAGGGTGAAACCGGCGCACCGGACATCAGCGTCTGGAATCCCATGCGCTTTGCGTTCATGGCGCCCAAGCTGTTCGATGACGGTGAACGTGTGCGCTTCGACCCGGGATTCTTCGACGACGCCTCGGCCGGATTGATTCCGCCGCAGCTGACCGAGCCCGCCGACCAGAGCCAGTTCATCGACAGCGGCACGGTACTTCAGGACGGGATTATCGGCGCGATGACGCCGAATCACTTCGACCTCCAGAACAATCAGGCGTTCGGCGCGGTTCCGCCCCTGGTCGGAAACGTTTTCGGTTACCAGCTACCGGATTCAAAGGCGCCATTCGTCATCGCGCGGCATGACGACGGCAATGCCGAAAGCGAGTCCGATGCCCTGGTTGCCTGGTGGGACGGATTCGACTACCGCTACGGCCAGGCCGGCGACCCGGACCTGGGCGTCGGGCCGTTCGGCATCGTCCCGGGATCACAGCTGCAACAATGGGCGGCACTTCCCATTGGCCTGGATCCTGAACTGACGCCGGACCCGGCTCGCTACGAATTCCTGCTGAGCGACGACCTGGCCAATTTCAACATGGATGTCTATATCCACATCAGCGAGAACATCCTCGACGAGGTCACCGGCGAGCCCGAATTCGACAACATCACGTTGCGACTGGTCGCCAATTCGGTCGAAGGCGTCGGCGTGACCGGCGCGCCCGGGACCGAGGACCCCGAATGGGTGAAGGCCGGCAACGAGGCGCCACCGCTGTCGGAATTCATGCCGATCACGGGCGTTCCGGTCGCAATCAACGATCTTGCAGTGACCGAAGAGGATCAGCTGGTCAGCATCAATGTGCTGGCCAACGACCTGCTCGACGGCGCGCTTGTCGACCCCAGCGTTGCCACGGTGGAGATTGTCGACAGCCCTGACAACGGTACTGCCGTGGCCGACGAAGTCGCGGCCGGCAAGCCCATCGAATACACCCCGGCGCCGGGCTTTACCGGAGACGATACGTTTACCTACACGGTCGAGGTCATGGGCGAAGTGTCCAATCCGGCCACGGTCAAGGTCACCGTGAACCCATCGCCCATCCCGGATGCGCCGGTGGCCGCCAACGACTCGGCGGTGACCTTCGAGTTCACGCCAGTGACGATCGATGTGCTTGCCAACGACACCCTGTCCGATGCTCCGATCCCGGCCGGTGCAACCCTGGAAGTCATCGACCAGCCCGTCAACGGCATCGCCTCGGCAACCGTACTTGGCGACAGTATCGTCTATGATCCGAAAGGCACGCCGCCGGAAACGACCGACGTTTTCACCTACCGGGTGACGGTCGAGGGCGTGGACTCCAACCTGGCGCTGGTGATCGTGCGAGTCGACGAGGATATAGACCTCATCTTTGCCGACGGCTTCGAGTAACCGAGCAATGCTGTTCGGTATCGAGTTGGCCCGAACCGAATAGCAGCGCCAAACATCACCCGGCCGGGATTCAATCGGCCGGGTGATTTTTCTTGTCCCGCAACGGTTGCCATGCCCCGGATTTCGGTCGCCTGATTGTACCGGTCCGGAATTGGCGAAGCCGTGTGGCCGCCAGCGGGGATGCCGCCGAGACCTTGCGGCACGTTCGGCCGAGGAAAAGGCGCTACGGCCCGCTGTCGTCCGGACCCGGCTTCACGCAAGAAACAAGACGGATCCCGGGGCCCGCCCCCGGCGGCACCGCGGCATCGGCGACCGCAGGTGGGTCCGTTCGATCACGCGCGGCGGAGGGCTCGTCACGCGTACCGCAGAGAAACCGCAGGTCGGTCAACAGACGGTCGGACAGTCGATCACGCTCTGGAAGAACGCGCACTCGGTAGTGATATTGCCGGCTTCCCGCGACCGCGTTTTTACATCATTGGGGACCGCGTTACGCATGATTGGCAACCGGTAACCGGATTTCGAATCGCGTCCCTTCTCCCAGTTTGCTCTGGACACTGATCGTTCCGCTCATCGCCTCGACAAGCTCTTTCGTTATTGCGAGCCCGAGCCCGGTCCCCTCTGTTTCCGGCGCGTTACGGGCAAACGGTTCGAAAAGATCATCCATGAACTCCGGTTCGATGCCGGGGCCAGTATCGGAAATGGTGATCACTACGGCTCTTGCCTTCGCCGAGTCCGCTTCTGAACCTTTACCGTCGCGCAGGCCGGGGCCTCGTTTCCGGCTTTCGGTTCGATCGGCGCCGGAGCCGTGTGCGCGCCGGGTTGCGGGCGCGCGTGAAGCGTAAGCCCCGAGCGTGACCGTGTCTCCCTGCTTGCTATACGAGAGCGCGTTTTTGACAAGGTTTTTTACTATGCGGCGTAACGACTGTGCGTTTGTCATGGCCGTCAAGGCTGGGTCACCTGGCGAGTCGGCGTCAGCGCCCGGCCCCGGCGCGTCAGTCCGAAGGTCGATGCCCGCCTTTGCGGCTACGAAGCGCTCCGCGTCGACAACGTCGTGGATCAGCGCTCCGACAGGGGTCGGGTGCCGCTCCAATTCGATGGCCCCTTCTTCCAGCCGCGCGAGTTCCGTGAGCGATCCAGCCATTCCGTTAAGCTCTTCTGCGGCCAGGCAGATGTCATGGGCAAACTTCTGCTCCTCTCCCTTCAAGCGCTCGGCGAGGATTTCACCGAACGCTGAAATCAAGCTCAGGGGGCTTCTGAGGTCATGGGCTACACCAGTGAGAAAGCGCGACTTTGCCTCGCTGGCTTTCCTGATGCGTTCGGTCAGGGCTTCCTTCTGCGTTGCCAACTGGTGTGGAACAACCAGGACGAGGGCGAACAGCAAGGTGATGGTCGCGGCCATCTGCGTCACGACGAAGACCACATGCAGGGAATCGAGTTGTACGAGACCAACTGCCTCCGTATCCGAGATGAACAGGACATTCACGACCTGCATCATGCTGCTTCCGATCAGGACTACCGCCGCTCCGGCGATGCTTCCTCCCACGAGCGTTCCTGCAAACGCACGCGGGAGACTCCACATTATGTAGCCCGTTGTGATGGAGACGCCTATTGCCGACGCCGTGATGCGCCCCTCGATACCGGGCCAGCCGGTTGCGACAAAAAACAGAAATATGCCGGACACGGCGACGATCGTGGCAATCACCCCCCAGTCGGCGCGTCCCAAAGAGCGGCGGTGAATACGGCTCAAGCCTGCGCCTATGAGAAAAAGACCGACCAGGCTGAAGGTGTTGGGCAGAAAGACCGAGAAGAACGTCAATCCCTCATGCTGCATCATGAACAGCGGCCCGGCAATCGACAAGAGCACGCCGCTGGCCGTCCAGTAGGGGAGCCCCTTCACCTCGCGCCGATGCCGGAGGGCAGACATCAACAACAGCCCCGTGGCTACAAGAGCCGTGATCGCCACGGTAAACAGGAGCGTCCCGACGTCAAAAGCAGAAAAAGTGCTCATCACGGGGCGGTTACATTGCTGAAAGAGAAGCCTTTACAGACCCAAGTGCGCCGACCGGAGTTCGCCGCAAGGATGGCCGCCAAGACCGGGCACTGCCTGTTCACGCGCATCACACTATCAGGGGGACAGTTCTGGATCGTACACCGCTTGTCATTAGACTGTTGGAGAGCGAGATGGCTTTTGGCTCTGGGCGCGTATCCGCACAGGGAGGATACGCGTCCTGATTCCAGAATTGCAACAGTATCGGATTGCGTACGATTCGGGCCTGGAAGAAGTTCCACTCCTTTCGTGCGCTTCGAGTCCGACGATCCCTACCCGCCGGCAACGGACGATTGGTGGCGCTGCCCTTGCGTTATGGTGTGGCTTGCTGAATTCCACGCTCAGACCATGCGCAAGAAGGACACATGACACGAGGACACGATCATGCCGTATGAGAAGAACAAGGACCTGCCCGACCAGGTCACCGACAATCTCCCGGAGGGCGCCCAGACCATCTACCGCGAGGCCTTCAATTCGGCCTTTGACCAGTACGACGCTCCCGAAGATCGCCGTGGAGATGCAGGCCGCGAAGAAACGGCTCACCGCGTCGCCTGGAATGCGGTCAAGGAAAAGTATGCCAAGGACGACAACGGCGAGTGGAAGCGGAAGGGGGATGAATAGCGCCGCATCCCGGCAAATGCAGGAAGTCACCGGGGAGCCGACCGGTCTGACGGAGATGCTGGAGCGGATCGCCCAGGTGGCGCATCGTCAAGACCACGTCAGCGTCCGCTCGGTCATGAACGCGGTGGGGCCGCGTTCGTTCGGCCCACTGGTGCTGGCCGCCGGGCTGATTCTGGCCTCCCCGCTCAGCGGCATTCCCGGTCTGCCCACCGTGATGGCCGCGTTCGTGCTGCTGGTGGCCGTTCAACTGCTGCTGCAGCGGGACTATTTCTGGCTGCCCGGATGGGTTCTGAACCGCTCGGTATCCTCGTTTCGGTTGAAAAAGGCGCTGCGGGTATTGCATCGGCCGGCCCGGCTCATGGACAAGCCGTTGCGTCCCCGGCTCAGGATACTGACCTACCAGGGCGGCGCCCGCTCCGCCGCCGGGGCATGCATCATGGTGGCATTGATCCTCCCGCCGCTGGAAATCGTGCCTTTCACCAGTTCGCTGGGCGGCGTGGCCCTGGCGGCCTTCGGACTCTCGCTGATCGCCAACGACGGGCTTTTGGCGCTGCTGGCTTATGCGCTGGTTCTTTCCGGCCTGGCGCTGCTGGGCATCGTCATACTTTGATCCCTGATCGAGCGGGTACCGCATCCCGGCGGTTTTCCTGCCCCCGGGCAACCGAGGCGACCGATTGCCAGGAGCGATCCATCCAGAGGATCGGCGCCCGGGTTTCTTGCCGATGCGATCGTCGATCAGCCTGGATGTGTAATCCCGGCCGGCGCCTCATCCGCCCAGGGCCTGCGGGTTGAGTTGCCACAGGGTGTAGTTGAGCATGGCCGCGAAGCTGACCCACGCGATATAGGGCACCAGCAGCCATCCGGCCAGTGGGCTGGTTCGCCAGAACGCTGCGATAGTCGCGGCGATCAGCAGCCAGAGGACAGCGATGTCCAAAAGCGCCCATCCCCCCAGCTGCCAGGCGAAGAACAGCCAGCTCCATAGCCCGTTGAACACCAGTTGGGCCAGGAACAGCATCAACGGCCCGCGCTGCGCGCCGAAGCCGCCGCGGCGCCAGACCAGCCATGCCGCGACCGCCATCATGACGAACAGCGTGGTCCAGGCCGGACCGAACAGCCAGGCCGGCGGCGCCCAGTCCGGCTGGGTCAACTGACCATAGAACGTCGGCGCGCTGATCGAGGCGACGGCGCCGATCCAGGCGGTGAGGAAACTCAGCGCCAGCCAGGCAAGCAACCCGACTGCCTGCCGGACCGGGGAAAGAATCGGTGGATTTTGAACCTGCGTCATCGACATTGCTCCTCGCCAAATCCGAGCGGCGCACTGTTCGGCGCGTTTGTCTTACAAGTCAGCCAGTTCTTCGGCCGATCGATTCGCGATGCCCAGCGCCGCCGGCGTTCGCAGCGCCTCGGCCTTGTAGTCTCGGGCCATGACGATCGACGCAAACGCGATCACGGACTCGATTCCAGGGACTTTCACGCCCAGCTGCGCGGCCAGCGCGGACATGAACACCAGGCCGTAGCCGACGTCCTCGTTGAGATAGCGGTGATCCAGCTGCGGCTGTGCGCCGATGCCCTTGAACCCCGGCGCTTCGCGATAGGCGGCGCCGTAGTTGTTCTCGAGCATGTAGCCCTGGCGCATGCCCATTACCGGATCGGGCATTACCGTGAGGCCGAGTCTCTCGCCGATCGCGATGCGCTCTTTGTCCAGCGCCTCGATCAAACGCCCGACCGAGTCGCTCACGCCTTCTTCGTAGAACAGGAAGTCGCCGCCGGTCATCTCGATACGCGCGGCGTTGGCGAGCGTGACCGCGGGATGGATGATTGGATTCGCGTTCTGGAGGCTGGTCTGCAAGACATTCCCGGCAGCCTCCATTCCCGGATACACGTCCGACACCAGGTCCATGACCGCCCGGGTATGCGTATTCGGCAGCGCCGCCAGCAGGTTGCCGGCCCTGAGCTTCAGGAACACGCGAATCTTCGCCGGCGCAATCAGGCGCACCGCGTAATGCAGCGTGGACGTTTCGGCAACGCGAACCGCGTCGTCTTCAAGCGCCAGCCCGGCCGCTTTCTTGAAGGCCAGCGCGCCGCCGCAGGAACTGGGGGTGACGATGACCGTCTGACCCGCACGCAGCTTGCCTGCCACGACCTCGCCGAAAGGTTCGGTGCTGTAGGCGGGCCCGACCACGTAGACCAGTTCGGCGCCTTCGAGCGCCTCGTCGATGTCGTGGCCTGCGTAAGCGATGTTCGCCGACCCCGCGATATCGCCCTGCGCGACGATCTCGCCTCGCGCGGCAATCGCGGCGATGTTCTCGGAGAACCGCGGAAAGTCGAACAGGCGAACCTCGTGCCCGTGATTCGCGCAATCGAAGGCGACTGCCGTGCCCCCGGCGCCGGCGCCCAGTACGGTAATTTTCATTGGTCTTCCCTCAGCACACGAGTCAAAGCGTCAAAGGCTTCATCTTAGCGCAGCGGAATGGGAGCGGCCTGTTGCTTGTTGGTCCGGTTGCAGCCGTCGCAGGGCGAAGCGCAGCGTTTCCAGCCCGGGGCTGGATGACGAGGCCGGCGGCAACGCGAGGCCGCCGCTCATTGCAGCACCGTCCGAATCGCGATCCAACAGCCGGGCCAGCAGCGATTCATCGGAACTGATCATGTGCACCGGCACGTCGGCGCCGGCGCCGTGACCGGTGATCAGCGGTGTGGCCTGGTGGTCGCCGAGCACGATCAGCAGCGCGTCTTCGGGCAGGTCGCGGGCGGCCCAGGCGAATACGGCTTCCAGGCTGCAGGCCAGCGATTCGGGGTAGCGGTCCCGCAACCGGTCGGTGTCGCGCCAGTAGGCCAACGGATCATTGTCCGGAGGTGTCCAGTCGGGCCAGGGGTCGGGCGCGTCCAGCCGGGACCAGTCGTCGAGCAGCGGCGGGCCGGGCGACCACGGTGCGTGGCTGCTGATCAGTAAAAGGACGCTGAAGACCGGGCCGGGATGCCGCGGCCGCAGGTGGCGGCTGTAGCGATGCAGCGTGTACTGGTCGGGAATGCCGACCCAGCCGGATTTCGGGCCGGCGTATTCAAGCGCTGCGGCCGGGTAGATGGCCTCGAAACCCAGTGCCCGCGCCTCGGGCCAGGGGCGCACGATGGCCGGCGCCACGACCAGCGGCGTGTGCCCGGTCAGTCGCAGGTCGTCGGTGAGGAAGTCCTGCCCCGAATCGAGCAGCATCGAGTACCAGTAATCGTTGTCGATCGGCTGACCGCTGAGCGCGCTGGCGTGCGAGAGCCACGACTGGCCGCCGCGAATCGGCGGCTGCATGCGGGTCGACACCGCGCCGAGCCCGGCGGCGGACAACGTGCCCTCGGCACGCGCCAGCACCGGATCCAGCGTTTCGGAATAGCGCGGCTGATCCAGCGCGCTGACGCCGTAGGATTCGACGAAAACGATGACCACGTCGCGCCCGGCCAGCGCCGGTATCGGCCGGGCCTGCATGCGTTCGGAGCCGGCGCGTGCGGTCAGCGCTTCGCGCTCGGCCAGCGTGGCGCGTACCTGTTGCGATTGATTCTGCACCAGCCCGACCAGGGCCGGTCGAATTGTGCCGCCGGCGGGCGCGAGCAGAATGCCGGCCAATGCGGCAACCGCGAGCAGGGCGATCGGTCGGCCGGCACGCTGCGGCACGTCCCGGATGAGCCGCCGGACCAGCGCCCGAAGCCCCAGCGCCGTGGCCACGACAGCAAGCGCCGCCAGCACCGCCGCCAGGATTGCCGCCGAAGTCCCCAGGCTGCCGTCGAGCAGGTGGAATCCGGCGCGCAGCAGCCAGGGGTCGAGCAGGATGTCCAGCGGACGGCTGAACACCGCGCGCACCGCCGCATCGCCCAGCAGCGCCGCGACGGCCAACGTCAACAAGGCGGCCAGCGTCCAGGGCAGCACGGACGACCGGCGGGCGGCAGGCCACAGCGCGAACAACGGCAGCAGGCCGAGCTCGGGCACCAGCCAGGCACTGCCCCAGGCGCCGTCGCGCCACCACAGCGGCAGGATCAGCGCCAGGTTGATGACGCCCAGCGCGAGCGCCACGCGCACGATGCGGCGGGTCGATACGGTTTCCTGGTTTACTGGCACTCGGACACGGTCCACTGGATACGACGGCCGACCAAAATGCCACACATTCGATGAACGGTGCGGTGTCGGACGGCCATGACCAACGACCGGCGACACGGTAGCGCGGTGACCCTCGCTACTTCTCAGCCCGGTCGCGCGGGCTTTCGATCCCCAACCGTATCGCAAAAGCGGCGATCAGCGAAGGCCTGGCCGACTTGGCGGCGCATGAACCCGGGCCCGCGTGGATCGCCCACCGGTTGGGCGGGTCGCGCGGGTTGGCGATTACCGATCACTCGCCCTGGGCCAGCGCGAAGCCCGGTTCGCCGTCGAAGGTATAGAGGTGCTCGGTCTTGATGAAGTCGACGCCGCCACGCTCGAGACGGCCGAGCAGCGCGACGATCGCGGCGTGCGCGACGAAACCGCCTTCGGGCGCCCGGAAGCGGCACCGCCAGTGGTCGGTGCAGCGCGTCTCGGGCAAGCCGTCGGGCCATACCTTGACGCCGCGATTGGTGATCAGGCGCAACTCGAGGGCATCGTCGCCGGCCAGCGCGCACAACCGCTCGCCCAGGGCCGCCGGCGCGCGTCCGGCCTCGTCGAAATCGACGAACACGTCGACGCCGACCAGGCGCTTTTCGGGCTTGTTGCGGGTCGGCCGCCAGGACGCTTCGGCGCGCGGCAAGGCGACGGCGCCGGAGGCTTCCAGCGTTTCCGGCCGGCGCCCGAGGTTTTTGCACACGCGCTCGGCAAACGCGCGCGTTCCGAGCTTTTCCCGGCTGTGGCCGGGGCGGTGGATATCGGCGGTGTGAGCGCCCTGCTCGAGCGTGACGCGCCAGGCGTCTTCGACCTGTTGCGCGGTATCGCCGTCGCCGAGATAGCGCAACATGTCGCACGCCGCCAGCAGCAGCCCGGAGGGGTTGGCCACGTCGCGGCCGGCAATGTCCGGCGCCGAACCGTGCACGGCCTCGAACATGGCGCAGCCCTCGCCGATGTTGGCCGACCCGCCCAGCCCCACCGAACCGGTAATCTGGGCGGCGACGTCGGAGAGGATGTCGCCGTAGAGATTGGGCGTCACGACGACGTCGAATTCCTCGGGACGGTCGGCCATCAGCGCGGTGCCGATATCGATGATGAGATGTTGGGCTTCGAGATCCGGATAGGCCGCCGCGATCTCGTCGAAAACGCGATGAAACAGGCCATCGGTGACCTTCATGATGTTGTCCTTGGTCATGCAGGTGACTTTTTTCCGGCCCTGCATGCGCGCCAGCTCAAACGCGTAGCGGATGATTCGCTCGCTGCCCGGCCGCGAGATCAGCTTCAGGCACTGCGTCACCTCGGCGGTCTGGCGGTGCTCGATGCCGGCGTAGGTGTCTTCCTCGTTCTCGCGCACGATCACCACGTCCATGTCCTGATGGCGCGACGCTACGACCGGGTGCAGCGACCGGCACGGCCGGACGTTGGCGAACAAGCCCAGCGCCTTGCGCAGCGTGACGTTGAGGCTCTTGTAGCCGCTGCCCTGCGGGGTCGTGATCGGCCCCTTGAGCACCACCCGGTGCCGGCGAACCGCGTCCCAGGCCTCGTCCGGAATGCCGGAAGTCACGCCTTGCCGGTAACACGCTTCACCCACGGCAATCGTTTCAAAACGCACCGCCGCGCCGGCGGCTTCCAGAATGCGGCAGGTCGCCGCGGTGATCTCCGGACCGATCCCGTCGCCTTCGGCCAGGGCGACGGTGACCGGGTGTTGACGCGCTTGAATCCCTCCGGATTCGGAAACGGGGCTGACGACGGCCGACATGGCGGTTCCCGGGTTGAATTGGGCGCAGTCTAGGCCGGCTGCTGAATAGATAAAAGTTAATTTTGATTGATATATGGATAGACTTTTATCTATTATCTGCACATGCGCCTGACGTTGCACCAGCTCCGTATCTTCCGCACCGTGGCCGAAGCGGGCTCGATTGCGCGCGCCGCCGAACAGCTTCACCTGACCGCACCGACGCTGTCGATCCAGCTCAAACAGTTGAGCGAGGCCGCCGGCATGCCGCTATACGAGATCGTCGGGCGCAAGCTGCGCCTGACCGAGGCCGGGCGCGACATGCTCGAAGCCGCGCTGGCGGTGCGCGAACCGCTGCAGCGGCTGGAGCAACAGCTTGCCGCACGGCAGGGCGTCGAGCGCGGCCGGCTGCGCATCGCCGCGGTTTCGACCGCCGAGTACTTCATGCCGCAGGTGCTCGGGAGCTTTCGCCGCCGGCATCCCGGCATCGAGGCCACGCTGCGCATCCTGCCGCGCGCGGCGCTGATCGAGCGGCTCGAGCAGGGGCTGGACGATTGGTACCTGATGACCCGCCCGCCTGCACGCGGCGAGCTGGAACGCGAACGGGTCGGCATCAACCCGCTGGTGATGATCGCCGCCCCGGACCATCCCTGGACGCGCTCGCCGCGGCTTGCATTCGACCTGGTGGCCAACACCGGATTCGTGGTTCGCGAACAGGGTTCGGGCACGCGCCTGTGGACGGCGGAATGGCTGCAGCTCTTCGGCGCCGAGCTCAATCCCGAAATGGAACTGGGCAGCAACGAAGCGATCAAGCAGGCCGTGCGCGGCGGGTACGGCCTGGCGGTGATTTCACTGCATGCCGTTGAGCTCGAACTCAGCGCCGGCGAGCTCGTGCTGCTCGACGTGCCGCACTTCCCGGCCCCGGTTTACTGGCACCTGCTGCAGAAGCCGGGTCGCATCGTCACCCCGGCCGCACGCGCATTCCGCGAGCACCTGCAAGTGGAAATGCCGCGACACGACGAGACGCTGATCGCGCGGCTCGAAGCCGTCGGGCATCAATGGAAAGGGAGCCCGAAAAAAGACGTCGTTGCGCGCTGACGGTCCGGCCTCCTTCGCGCCGATACGACTTTCAGCGCCCTGGACGCAGGCGTCCCATTGGCCAATGGCCGGTGGGGTTTTGCCCGACCAAGCCGAATCAATTCTGCATGGGAATGCCGTCGTCCCACCGAAAGCCGATTCCACCGGCCTGCCAGACGCCCGCTCCGAACGGGCTGGGCCCGTGGATATCGAGCTGCAGCGGCAATCCATACAGCGGCCTGAACTCCTCGACCCCGCGAACGGTACTGCGATGCATGATCCGCAAGCCCTGCTGCTCGGGCGGCAGATGCGCCTCGGGCGCAGCGCGATGCGCCACGGCCAGGTTGTCGATGAAGATGCAGTCGTGCGCCCGGTACTCGTAGGCAATGGCGTATCCGTTGTCCAGGCCTGCATCGAGAACGTCGTTGTATTCATGGCACAGACGCTTCAATTCTTCGGCGTTCAACAGCCGGAAGCCGTCGCCGTTCGACCGCTTCTCGATCACGGCGCCCGTCATGCCAAGATGCAGCCAGAGGCTCTTGCGCCTCGAGAGCGGGTGCTCGTGCACGGCCGGGTGAACGACGCCCGAAGCGGAGTTCACCGAAGAAAGACGCCCCCAGAATTCCTGCCGCGCCGCCGGGAGTGCGTCGTGGGCGGCACCCTGGTGGGCGAAATACGTGCCGCCGCCTTTTTCGGGCGGCCGGACGATGTGGTAGCCCGAGTGTGAAAACGTATCCGTATTGAAGCTGCCGTCGTTGTGCCATTGCGGGCCCACACCCGGGATTCCGTGACGGCGATCGTTCGACAGGCGGAAGATATGCTTGTTGCCGCCGGGCGTCGCCGGGTGGACGCCGTGCGTGCTGTGCAATTCCTTGCCGCCCCACCAGGCGCTGGCGCGCAGAAAGTCGTCGGGCGATATCTGCCGGTCACTCTTGAACACGAGAAATCCCCGCCGGGCCATTTCGCCTTCCAGCGCCGTGACGACCTCGGGCGGCGGCGGACGCCCGGCCGACAAATCGATGCCGCGCACTTCGGCGCCGATCGGGTCGAGCGGGGCAAGTTTTCCACCGGCCTTTTCAATGACCTCCACGCATGCCGGATCAAGCGGCGGGATTCTCGGTGATTCAGTCGTCGATTCAAGCGCTTTATCAATCATGGCGCCGAGGGTAACGCACTGACAATCAGAGCGAAAGCGACAACATCCGGCCGCCGTGCGCCCGCGTCGGTCCGCGCTTTTCCGCAACCGGCCGCGGCGGTGCTTTTTTGTCGGCGCGGCTGCTTTATCCTGTCCTTGCGCCCAGGGACCTCAACGAGCGATACATCATGACCCGGAAGAAAGTCGTCCTCGCCTACAGCGGTGGTCTGGACACCGCGTGCATCCTCAAGACGCTGCTTCAGCAGGGTTTCGAAGTCGTCGCCTTTGTTGCCAACGTCGGACAGCTGGAGGACTTCGACGACATCGAGCGGCGCGCCCGCGAGACCGGGGCCAGCGAGGTCTTCGTCGAGGACCTGCGCCACGAGTTCGTCACCGATTTCATCTGGCCGGCGATCGCCGGGAAGGCGGTCTACGAGAATCGCTACCTGCTCGGCACGGCGCTGGCGCGGCCGGTCATCGCCAAGCGGCAGGTGGAGGTCGCGCGCAAGGTCGGCGCCACGGCGCTCGCCCACGGCGCCACCGGCAAGGGCAACGACCAGGTGCGCTTCGAGCTGGCCTTCGCCGCGCTTGCGCCGGATCTGGAGATCATCGCGCCGTGGAAGGATCCGGACTTCCTCGCACGCTTCCAGGGCCGGCGCGACCTGCTCGCCTTCGCCGACGAGCACGGCATCCCGGTCGAGGCCACGGCCGAAAAGCCCTGGTCCAGCGACGAGAACCTGATGCACCGGTCCTACGAGGCCGGCCTGCTCGAAGACCCCGACGCGGCGCCGCCGGCCGACATGTTCAAGCTCACGCGCGCGCTGGAGAACACGCCCGACGTCGCCGAGCGGCTGGTCGTCCGTTTCAAGGACGCCGTGCCCGTCGAGGTCGAACATCTCGGCGACGGCACGCAGGTCGCCGATCCGGTCAGGCTGCTCGGCTACCTCAATGACCTGGGCGGCCGCCACGGCGTCGGGCGCATCGACATCGTCGAGAACCGCTTCGTCGGAATCAAGTCGCGCGGCGTCTACGAGACGCCGGGCGGCACGATACTCCACGCCGCGCTGCGCGAACTGGAGGGCATCGCGATGGACCGCGAGGTGCGCCGCCTGCGCGACATGCTCGCGCCGCGCTTTGCCGAAATCATCTACAACGGCTTCTGGTTCTCGCCCGAGATGGATTTCATCGAAGCGGCCTTCCGGAAATCATCGGAACTCATCGACGGGGACGTCCGGCTGAGCCTGTTCAAGGGCAGCGTGATCGTGGAGGGCCGCTCGAGCCCCAGCTCGCTCTACGACCAGGACTTGAGCTCCATGGACATCGCCGGCGGCTACGACCAGCAGGATGCCCGCGGCTTCATCCGCGTGAACGCGCTTCGCCTGACCGCGCACCGACTCATCGTGGAGCAAAGCGAGGAAGAATGATCGCCCGGGTCCGAATCGGGTGCGGGCCGACCCGGAAAATGGGGACTAGAAGAACACCAGGCAACGCGTCTCCAGGCTTTCGCGCGGCAGCGCATCGCCTGGCGCGCGCGGGTCCTTGCAGGACGAATGCGGGGTGAAACGCGCGCGGCCATCCAGGGCCGAATCGTAGGTCTTGAACAGCAGCACCTCGTCGCGGTGCATGCGCGGGTAGTAGTACCAGCGTTGTTCCGGGTCGTGCAGCGCAACCTGAAGCTCGCCGGTCCGATCCTCCGCGCGTCGTTCCACGGGCGCGAGGTCGCCGTCGCGCACGGTCCGCGCGTCGCAGAGCACCAGCGGATGGTCGACGACCGGCGCGCCGATCGGGCGCCAGGCGTTGACGATCGCGAAACGCCGCTGTTTCAGCTGCTGTGCCTCTTCCGGCGAATCGCTGAAAAAATCCGCGAGCCGGCGGATACCGGACTCGTGCGTGTAATCGTTGTGGACGATGTTGGCGGGATCACGGGCGCCGTGCTGCCGCTGTTTCGTGATGGAGGAACTCCGTCGCGTGTCGTCGAAGACCTCGACACGACGCGCGCCGGTCACGCGCTTCACCAGCCCGATCAGTTCAGGATGGTAGGTCGAGCGCAACGCGTCGTCGTCGTAGAAATCGCCGACCGCGCTCTTGTGGTGCAGCAACACGAAACCTTCTCGATCGAGTTCCGCCTCCGGCAACTGCGCGCGTGCATCATTTATCTCGACCTCATGGGTACGATAGTTGCCCAGGTGCTCGGTCTTGTCCCCGCCGCCCTTCGAAGGCACGTAAACCCGTGGCGCCGACAGATCAGCCAGAAACTTGAGCTGCGCTCGAAGCGGATCGTGCGTGGGATGTTTCAACGCTTGCTCTCCGGTTTTCCTTGACGGCAGCCCTCGAGCCGCCCCTGGCTGAACCATATCATCGGCCCGGACGGTCTGAGAAGGGCGACGGAATCGGCCCCGCGTTGCTAGTGGGCCACCATTCGGATTCGATTCGCGATTCCCTCCCCCGATGAGTTCCCGGTGCCGCCTTTTTGAGATGTGCCTGTCCAATTGATTCCCGATTGATCCCAGATCAAGGCGCCCTGTCGGAATCCAGCGTACTCCGCCGGCCCGCTCAGTCCTCCAGAGCTTCGGCCCTGCGCACGACCTCCCGCGCCGCGCTGCCGACCAGCGGGCCGTAGAACGGCAGATGCGCGTACCAGTACAACATCCCCCAGAAGCCGGCGGGATGCCAGTAGGCGCAGAGTTCGACGACCCGTCTCCCGTCGCGCTCGCGGATGGTGAATTCCTGCAGGCCAGAACCCGGCGCGCGCATCAGCATCGAATAAGTGATCCGTTTGTTGGATTCCATGCCCAGCACGCGCCAGCCGTCGACGACGTCACCCATACGCACGCGGTCCGGGTCCCTGCGTCCCGTACGGAAACTGGGTCCGCCGATCACCCAGTCGAATGCGCGCCTGAGCCACCAAAGGAAGCGGTAGGAGAAGAAATCGCCGTGCTTGCCAAAAGTCTGCAGCACCCGAAACAGGCACTCCCGGCTTGCCGTCGTCTCCGCCTCGCGACAGTAGCTCTTGGCATAGAAGGAGTATTCCGGATTCCAGTCCCTGGCGGCAATGGACCCCTCCACCCACCGGGCCGACACGTCGTGATTCTCCTCCGCCTCCAGCGTGGCGGCCACAGCCTCGCGAAACGCGAGCAGCCGCTGGGGTACCAGCTTCCGGATCTCCGTATCGTCGCCGACGTAGTCATGGGCGAGCCCCTCCACCAGCGACATGGCCGTGGTCGGCGTCACCGAGGTCACCAAATAGAGCCAGTAGCTCGAGAGTTTCGGCGTCAGCACCGGCACCGGTATGACGAGCCGGTTCTTGCCGACCAGCTCGCCATAGATGTCCATGATCTGCTGATAAGTGAGTACCTCAGGCCCCGCCAGCTCGAAGATGCAGTCGCCTTCCAGCGACAAGTCCGCGGCGGCAATCGTGTAATTCAGCACGTTTTCCAGCGCGATTGGCGTCGAGCGTTTGCGCACCCACTTGGGCGTGATCATCACCGGTAAGTAGTTGACCAGATCGCGGATTACCTCAAAGGCGGCGGAGCCCGGCCCCACGATCATGGCCGCCTGCAGCTCGATGATCTGGATGGAGCCGGCACGAAGCGAATCGCCCACCGCTGCGCGGCCCTCCATGTGCCGGGAGCGCGCCTCCTTCGGCATGATGCCGCCAACATAGACGATACGCCGCACGGCGGCGGCCTCGCACGCCTTGCGCGCGTTCTCGGCGGCGCGCTGCTCCACCGGAACGAAGTCGCCGCCGCTCCACATCATGTGCACGAGGTAGTAGACAACCTCCGCGCCCTCCAGCACCGGCGCGAGGGTCTCCGGCTCCAGCACGTCGGCGGACATGCATTCGACGCCCTCCCACTCGCGGGACTCCAGCACCGCGGCGTTTCGCGCAACCGCACGCACGTGCCAGCCCGCCTCCGCCAGCGCCGGGGTGAGATTGGAGCCCATGTAGCCGCTGGCGCCCAGCACGACCGCGATGCGGCCGGCGCCGTCGGGAAATTCGAAGGCGGCCAGGCTTTC
>JAWLEW010000029.1:25220-30492 GCA_041685925.1 Wenzhouxiangellaceae bacterium
CAGCGCCGGGGTGAGATTGGAGCCCATGTAGCCGCTGGCGCCCAGCACGACCGCGATGCGGCCGGCGCCGTCGGGAAATTCGAAGGCGGCCAGGCTTTCGCGCAGGGACGGGGCATCTGAACTCATAAGACCATTCTACGTAACCCTGCCGTCGATGAAGCCTTCGAAATCCTTTGGCGGAAACCCACGCTCAGGAAGTCCAGGAATGATGATCCGGCCTCAAGGCCTCGGTCGACGAAGGACTCGTCGTTGTGCGCAACCGGTCACTCAAGCCGCACAGACCGCCGATCGAATGGACAGCAGCCGGCATTTCCGGCACTCGTACCACATCGGCGCCGCCCTGCGCCTCCAATGCCTCGATCGCTTCGGTCTGGCGGTGGGCCAGCCGTTCGAGTGCGGCGTGCCAGTAGCGAACGCGTTCAGCAAGATCGTCACCCTCACCGGATTGAGGCAGTTCAGGTGCCGTCTCCTCTAGCGCCGGAAGCCAGCGATTGACCACAACGTTGCTCACCCGGATGCCCATGACGTCCAGGGCGCCGGCAAATTCCGATGCTTCTTCAAGCTGATGCGGGTTGGCACCGGTGACGATCACGAAAGCCGTCTGTTGTTCGCGCAGGAGTCTGCGCGCCCGCGCCGCCTGGGCACTGAAGGGCTTGAGAATCGACTCGGCCACCTCGAAAAACTCCGTGATTTCGCGAATCACCTCGGCACCTGTCAGTCGCTCCAACGTGCGAAACAGAACATCGGTGACGCGGAAGAATCCGCGGCCGGCACGACCGCTGAAATTCAAGAAAATGCGGATGAGATTGGAATCGAAGAAGGCCTGCAGTCGCTCCGGCGCAGTGAGAAAGTCCATGGCCTGGGTGGTCGGCGGGGTGTCAAGAACGATCCGGTCGAACTCCGCTCGACTTGCAATCTCCTGTAGCTGTTGCATGGCAGCATATTCCTGGCTGCCCGAAAGCCGCCCGGCGATGTTGCGGTAGAGCCGATTGTTCAAGATCTGATCTCTGCGTTGCGCGTTCGGGGCGTGTCGCTCTACCGCTCGATCCAGGGTATTTCGAACATCGAGCATCATGGCATGCAGTTCCCCGCTCACGGGAATGCCGGCTGCTTTCAGCCGCGGCGTCACATCCTCCGCTTCGGGACCGATTCCCTCGAGCCCCAGCGCAGCGGCCAGCCGTCTGGCCGGGTCGACTGTCAGGACCAGCGTTCGGTGTCCTTCCCGCGCAGCGCTAAGACCCAGGGCCGCGCTGACGCTGGTTTTGCCAACGCCGCCGCTGCCGCCGACAATCAGAATACGATGCCGGTCGATACTGGTCTCGATCATGATTCCTGGTCCCGGGTGAACGCTTCAATCATGGCGCCAAGCAGTTCGGCTTCACCGGTGGCCGGAATCCAGGGTGCACTGAAAATCGGGACCCCCGTCGCCGAAAGATGGCGAAGACGTTCGTGCTGACTGCACCGCCGTCGTTCCAGCCAGGCCAGGTGGCTTCGCGCTTTGTCCTCGGCTCCGTCAAGTGAATCATCGAGGTCGTCGTCGGGGTTGCCGGCCAGCCATTCGTGGTAGCGCGATTGCTCGGCCTGGCCGATATCGGGCAGAACCTGGTTGCATACGACCGCTTCGAAGCGATAGGGGGTTTCATCGTGCACGCGCTCCAGCAGCTCGCGGGTTTCGTCTACGGGCAGCTCCTCCAGCGTGGTGACGGCGATTAGCCCGGTCCCGGACCGGTCGCCGAGAATCGTTTCGATCTCGCGGGCGCGATCGGCCACGTTACCGCTCTTGACTATGTCCTGCGCCGCTTGCGGGAAGCGCAGCATGGCCAACGCGTGCCCGGTCGACGGGGCGTCCAGCACGATCCGGTCCCAATAGGGTTCGCGGCCTCGCCGGCGACCGAGTTCGTACCAGATCTTGCCGAGCGGGATCAGCGAGTCCAGCCCTGGCAGTGCCCCGGTCAACACCTGGAACAGGGTATTCCGTGCGATCAGCCGAGTTACAAACGGGATCTTGAACGCTACCGCCAGGTATTCCTCGATGGCCGGCTGCACGCGCAGATTCATGCCCCAAAGCGAGTCGCGTATCGGGGCCAACTGGTAGCGTGGCTTGAAGCCGGGGAAGAAATTCCCGCCGCGGGGGGATTCCGACATCTCCACCCACAGAGTGCGCTCGCCTCGACCGGCAGCCCGCGCAGCCAGCGCGGCGCTTATCAGGCTTTTGCCGACGCCGCCTTTGCCGGTGACAAACAGAAAACGGCGGTCGAAAACAGCGCCGAGTTCAGTCTCGAACAAGTCGTTGGAAAATGGTTTCACGGGCCTGCGCACTGGCTGGCGAAGCGGTGGGGGAGGTTACCGTCCAAATCGCTGGAAAAAACCGCGCAATTCATGCGGCCAATGGAATCGAAGGAGGCGGCAAATGAATCATCGGTTGTTTCGCCGATGATCGACCCATCGCGATCCCCATGCGCTTATCGGCATTCCAGGCGCAAATCGGCATTCCAGGCGCAAAAGCTCCTGACACGGTCGAAGTCAGCGCAGATGGCGCAGCCAGTTGAAAAAATAAAGCCGGAAGCCGGGCACGCGCAACAGCGAGCCGAGCCAGCGCCGGGGTCGGGCAGAATCAATATCGATGATGGGCACTCCGCGCGACAAGATGGTCATCGCCTGGTCGCTGAGCGCAAGACCATCGGCGAGCCGCCGCAGGTTATTCAGGCCGCGATAAGAGCGCGGAAGCTGGCGGAAGACCGCCAGCGAAGTGGTATCGACTCGCACGCCCCGACCGCGAGCGCGCACGCTGATCGAATCCGACCCGGCCTGAACGGTCACGTCGGCATCGATATCCAGCGGGCCGGGCATTTACTTGGCCGTGCCCTTCAGATCGCGGGCGCGAATAATCAGTTTGCCGTTCATACCCCAGCGTGCATGCTCGGCGTTGTCTCCGGGTCCGGAAGGCACGTCGAGAAGAAAATTATCGAACTCATAGGTGATTTCCGCATTGCGGCCAGTGAGCTTGTCGTAAAGGCTGATGGCCAATTCGGACCAGTCTTTCGGATGTTCGGCGTTCTGTTTTTCTGCCATGGATACACTCCTCTGCAAACTTGCGTAATCGACCAGGCTACAACATCAACGCGCCATTAAAACCACCTGATCGGGCGATTGATGATCAGGTCACTATGTCGCCTGGGCTTCGCCTCAAACAGTCCCATGACAATAGTGAACTGCTTGTGAAATCCAGCGCGCGCGGGCCACCAAGCCGGTTTGTTCCAGCAATGCCATCAGCCGCTCTGCTCGCGCATTTCCGCTTCCAGCTCCTCGGCCTGCATCCCGATCTTGCGGGTCAGTCCGTTGAACAACACCAGGTGCGGCAGAAACATGGCGTACCAGTACAACAGCCCCCATATGCCGGCCGGATGCCAGGTAGCGGTGGCATGAATCCGTGTGCCGCCTGCCTCCGGCACGGCGGCGAGCTCCAGCACTCCGTCGCCGGGCGCTTTCATGCCGAATTTCAGCGTGAAACGTTCTCCGGGCTCCATTGCGATAACCTTCCAGGAATCGATTGCATCCCCCAACTCGAACCTCTCCGGGTCGCGCCGGAAGCGGGTTCTGCCATGACCGCCAAACAGCCAGTCAATCCACTCTCGGATCGTCCAAAGCGTGTTCATGTAGAAATAACGATTATCACCGCCGATGCGGGTCGATACTTTCCAGGCCGACTCCGCGCTGGCGTTTGTCCAATAGCTGCCTGTCGCCTGCTTGCCGTAGTAGGCGCTCGTGTGGTTCAGGCCGCGAAAAACGAACCCGCCTTCTACCCAGCGCGTATACACGCCCTGGTTACGTTCTTCCTTGAACACCGCCTCGGTCGCCTCGTGGTAGCTCAACAGTCGCTGCGGCACCAGTTCGCGGATCCGGGCGTCATCGGCGCCAAGGTTCTGGCGCATGCCTTCAATCAGGGCGCCGGAGATACTCGAAGGCACGGCGCTGACCAGCGGCAGAAATACGGCGGCCATTTTCGCGGTCAGGAAAGGGATGCGAAAAATCTTGCGCGGCTTGATCCCGCCAACCTCGGCGATGATCCGCATCTGGTCGGCATAGCTCAATTCGTTCGGTCCCCCGGCGTCAAGAATTTCGCCGGCGGCTTGCGACAAAACAGCCAGTTCCATGGCGTACTTGCAGATGTTCTCCAGGGCTATCGGCGGCGAAAGTCGGTCCACGCACGGGGGCGAAATCAGGAAAGGAAGATGAAATACGCA
Source organism: Wenzhouxiangellaceae bacterium (assembly GCA_041685925.1). Lineage (GTDB taxonomy): Bacteria > Pseudomonadota > Gammaproteobacteria > Xanthomonadales > Wenzhouxiangellaceae. The sequence continues at coordinate 29,465 of JAWLEW010000029.1, forward strand.
ATCGCGCATCACCTCGAATGCGGCCGATCCGGGCCCGACGATGCTTGCAGCACGAATTTCGGTGACCGGCACATTGCCTTCGCGCAATGTGTCGCCGATCGCCTTGCGCGCCATGATGTGTTGCGAATCCGAATCGTCAGGGACCAGCACACCTAAGTAGACCACCCGATCTATCTCGGCCGCTGCGGCGGCTTCGGCGAAATTGCGTGCACCGTCAATTTCCCGCTGCAAGGAGTGTTCACCGGCACACATGGGATCCACAAGATAAAAGGCCACGCTGACGCCGTCGAAATTTCCGACCAGGTTTTCACGCTCGAACAAGTCGCCCTGGACGACTTCGCAATGTGGCCAGCGCTCGGGCCAGCGACGGCCGTCGAGCTTTTCCGGGGTGCGCGCCATGGCCCGCACCGGAATGCCCTGGTCGAGCAGATAGGTCGTCATGTGTCTGCCGATGAAGCCAGTGGCGCCGCTGACCAGCCACGGCCTGGAACCGTAAGCCGACCGCGCCACGCGATTGGTGTCGTCATTCATGGCGAGAAGCCTTCCCGGTCGAGTTCGGTCGCCGGCAATTGTACCCGGGCATCATGAAGGTCGACCTCGCGGTCACGATAGTTGCCAAGGTGCTCGGTCCGGTCGCCGCCACCCTTCGAAGGTAGATAGACCGGTGTTGCCGAAATATCGGCCAGAAACTTGAGCTTCGCCTTGAAGGACTCTTGTGCAGACGGGTTCATCGCTTGCTCTCCGGGCCCACTGTCGGCAGTATTGAAACGATTGGTGCCGAAACCATACCCACCTTGGCCAATACTGTCTACTGGACGTCGAGCCGGCTTGCATCGGTTTCGAAAAAATACTGCGAATCCCCGGTGGCAGGCCTCACCGCGTTCAAACCCCTGCCTTATTCACCATCCTTCCGTCGCGAGGGGTCGTCAGGCCCGGTGGCTGCGGCGCTTTGCGACCGGGCGCACTGCAGGCGTACTGGACTGTCCGGGGAGGATGCGCGACCGAGCGAAACGCCGCAGCAGGGGGCG
>JAWLEW010000010.1:0-86549 GCA_041685925.1 Wenzhouxiangellaceae bacterium
GGGCTTGCCACCGGACTGCTCGGGCTTGCCACCGGACTGCTCGGGCTTGCCACCGGCTGGCTGCGCACGACGCGCCGACTTGTCGGATTGGTCCGCGGGCTGGTCGGATTTCGAGGCGGCGCGCCCACTTTCGACGCTGTCCTTGGCCGGCTGTGCAGTGGACGGCCCGCCGGATTGCTCGCGCTTGTTACCGGATTGACCGCCGGAATCGCCCGGCTGGCCGGAATCACGCTGCTCGCCGGTCGAATACTTGTTGCGGCGCTTCTTGCCGCCACGCCGCCGGCGCTTTTTCTTGCTGCCCGAAGGCTTCCCGTCTCCGGTGTCGCCCGGCTTGCCGGCGTCGGGCTTGCCGCCCCCGCCTTTCTGGCCGCCTTGCTGGTCACCCTTGGGACCTTTCTTCGAGCTTTTCCCGGGGCCTTTTTGCGTACCCTTGTCCTCGGCGCGCTTTCCACCGCTTTCTTTCTTGGTGTCGGCTTGGTCGCTGCTCTTGCCCTTGTGCGGCCGGTTGGCGGCATGCTTGCTGCCGCTGCGCGCCGAGCCGGACTTGCGGGTGCGCTTCTTGCCGCCACCACCGGCCGGCTTCGGTTTGCCGCGCCGGGATCTTTCGCTGTCGGTGTCGCTGCTGCCGCCGCCGAACACGCCGGAGAGCCATTCCGTGAATTTCGTCCAGCCGCTTTTCTCGGCCCGAACAGGCGCCGGCTGCGACGGTCGCATGGTGCTCACGGCAGGCTCTTCGCGCGCGGTCACGCCGGCCTGGATTTCCTGCTCGCTGACCACCGGTTCGACTTCTTCGCTGTTGATCATCGCGTAGGAGGGTTCTTCCACCTCTTCGGAAGTGCGCAGGCGCTGGATTTCGTAACGCGGCGTTTCCATCAGGTGGTTGGCCACGACGGTGACCGGCGTGGTCGTGCGGCGCTCGATGCTGCTGATGACGTCGCGCTTTTCGTTGAGCAGGAAGTTGGCCACCGCCAGCGGCGCCTGGACGATGACCCGTCCGGTGTTTTCCTTCATGGACTCTTCTTCGGCCAGCCGGATCAGCGCCAGCGCGAGCGATTCGATCGAGCGGATCGAACCGTAACCATCGCAGCGTGGGCAGGTAATGTGGCTGGATTCTCCCAGCGAGGGGCGCAAGCGCTGGCGCGACAGCTCGAGCAGGCCGAAGCGCGAGATCCGGCCGATCTGCACGCGCGCCTTGTCGGCCCGCATGGCTTCGCGCAGCTTGTTTTCCACGTCGCGCTGGGCTTCGCGGCTGTTCATGTCGATGAAGTCGATCACGACCAGGCCGCCCAGGTCGCGCAAACGCAGCTGGCGCGCGATTTCCTCCGCGGCCTCCAGGTTGGTCTGCAGCGCGGTCTCCTCGATGTCGGCGCCCTTGGTCGCGCGCGAGGAGTTGATGTCGATCGAGAGCAGCGCCTCGGTATGGTCGATGACCACCGCGCCGCCGGAGGGCAGACGGACTTCCCGGGCGAACGCCGATTCGATCTTCGACTCGATCTGGAAGCGCGAGAACAGCGGTGTGGGGTCGTCGTAGCGCTTGAGTTTGCGCAGGTTGTGCGGCATGACCTGCTGAAGAAAATCGCGCGCGTCCTCGAAGACCTGCTCCGAGTCGATCAGGATTTCGCCGATGTCTTCGCGCATGTGGTCGCGCAGCGCGCGAATGATCACGTTGCTTTCCTGGTAGATCAGGAACGGCGCCTTGCGCGCCCCGGCCGCGGCCTGGATGGCTTCCCACAGCTGGACCAGGTAATTCAGATCCCACTGCAGATCTTCGGCTTCGCGGCCCACCCCTGCGGTGCGCACGATCAGGCCCATGCCCTTCGGTGTTTCGAGCTCGCGCAGCGCATCGAGAATGATCTTGCGGTCCTCGCCGGTAACCTGGCGCGACACGCCCCCGGCGCGTGGATTGTTCGGCATCAGCACCAGGTAGCGTCCGGCCAGGCTAATGAAGGTGGTCAGCGCCGCGCCCTTGGTGCCGCGCTCCTCCTTTTCGACTTGGATGATGACTTCCTGGCCGCTTTCGACCGCATCCTTGATGTCGACGCGCTCCCCGGCGTCCAGCGCCTTGGCCGCCGATTCGGAGAAATATTCGCGGGAGATTTCCTTGAGCGGCAGAAAGCCGTGGCGTTCGGAGCCGAACTCGACGAAGCAGGCTTCGAGGCTGGGCTCGACGCGCGTGATGCGTCCCTTGTAGATGTTGGACTTTTTCTGTTCCTGGGCGGGCACCTCGATATCGAGGTCGACCAGGTTCTGGCCATCGGCGATGGCGACACGCAACTCTTCGGGTTGAGTTGCGTTGATCAGCATTCGTTTCATTGTCTTTTAAATTCCTGAACAAATCGCCCCCGTCCGGCATGGCCGGTCAGGTATCGGCGCCGCACGTCGGCAGGCCGAACTCCCGGACTTTCTATGGTTCGTGATTGTCGCCGGGGGCGTATTGGTTGTCTGGTGTCGCGCGAGGCTTCGTGTTTGCGAAGCGTCGGCGACGCGATTATTGGGTCCGAATCGGCGAGCGGCCGCAGCTGCCGGATTTTCGGCCAGATTCGCCGCTTCGTGGTGCGCATGGCAAAGCGGATGAAGCCGGCTTTGCTGTGCGGCTGCACCCCGGGTCACAGGGGCCCGCCAAACCGATGCCGGGCCCGGTCCGGGTCCGGCAAACGACACCGGCCGAAGGCGCGCACGCGACATGATTCGATCGTCCTGCCGGATCCTCACGCGCGATTTGCAAACACGCTGCCGTTCAGCAGTACAAGTATACTGGAAAAAGGTGTTTTTCATCAATTTTTCGCCAGCGTTGCACTGCTTGCCGCCGTGTTGCTGGCAAACCGCCACTCCTGTCCGAAACAGGGTCATCCGTTATGAGCGAAAGTCACGGTTCGGTGCGCGAGGTGGTCGTTGATCCCGACCATGGAGGGCAACGGCTGGACAATTTCCTGTCGCGCGAGCTGGGCCAGGTTCCGCGCAGCCTGGTCTACCGGCTGATTCGCACCGGCCAGGTCCGGATCAACGGCGGTCGGGTCAAGCCGATGCGCAAGCTTCGCGCGGGCGACCGGGTCCGGATTCCGCCGGTGCGCGATTCGGGACCTCGCCAGGCCGAAGTGCCCGAAGACCGGGTGGCGGCGATACGCCGGCGCATCCTGCATCGCCAGGAAGAGTTCATCGTCGTCGACAAACCCTCCGGGCTGGCTTCGCAGGCGGGCACCGGCCTGGCCTGGGGACTGAACGACGTGATGCAGAGAATCGACGCGCGTGCAACGCCGGTTCACCGGCTGGACCGCGAGACCAGCGGCCTGATGCTGTTCGCGCTGGGAGCCGCCAGTGCCCGCGAACTGCAGCAGCTGTTCCGGCGCGGCGAGATCGAAAAGCGCTACCTGGCGCTGCTCGACGGGCACCTCGACCAGCCGCGGGTGGACGTCGACCTGGCGTTGAAGAAGATCCGCGACGGCAGCGGTCAGCACCGTGTGATCACGGCCGAAGACGGCCAGCCGGCGCGCTCGAGCTTCCGGCGCCTGGAGCGCCTGGCGCGACACGATTTCGTCGACGTGCGCATCGCCACCGGGCGTACCCACCAGATCCGCGTGCACGCCCGGTCGCTGGGCGCGCCCGTGGCCGGCGATCGACGATACAATTCGAACCCGCCGCCGGCGGGCCTGGAGCGCCTGTTCCTGCACGCCGGCTATCTGCGCCTGCCGTGGCCCGAGGACCAGGTGTTCTCGTCGCCGCTGCCGGAAGAACTGAACCGTATCCTGGAGCGCCTGCGTTGATTCGAAACCCTGCAAAGCACGCATCGGGCGACCCCGCGGATGGAGAAACCGCTTGATCTTCCAACCGCTTTCGGTCGCCATTGGCCTGCGTTATCTGCGGGCCAAGCGCCGCAACCACTTCATTTCGTTCATTTCGCTGATTTCCATGGCCGGCATTGCCGTGGGCGTGGCCATCCTGATCACGGTGATCTCGGTGATGAACGGCTTCGAGAAGGAACTGCGCGAGCGCATTCTCGGGATGGTTTCGCACGCCACCGTGTCGACCTGGGATCGGCCGTTCGAGGACTGGCCGGACCTGGTCGACAGCGCGCGTCGGCACCCGGAAGTCATCGGCGCCGCTCCTTTCGTGGAGCAGCAGACATTGCTCAAGGGCCGCGACGTGTCCGGCGCGCTGGTGCGCGGCATCGATCCGGCGCTGGAGCCGTCGGTCTCCGATCTCGACCAGCAGATGATCAGCGGCAGCCTGGATGCGCTGGATGACGGCCGGTGGCAAGTGGTGCTGGGCCTCGGGCTGGCCTCGAGCCTCGGGGTGGGGCCGGGCGATCCGGTGACCATATTCGCCCCGGAAATCCGCGCGACCGCCGCCGGCGTGATGCCGCAGGTCAGGCGATTCACGGTCGCCGGCATCTTCGAGGCCGGGGTACACGAATTCGACAGCTCGCTGGCGGTGGTGCACTGGAAGGATGCCCAGGCGCTGTTTCGCACCGGTCAGAGCGTGACCGGGGTGCGGCTGGAGTTCACCGACCTGTTCCGGGCCCGTTCGATCGCGCTCGAACTGGCCGATGAATTGCCGGGTTTTTACCGCGTACGCGATTGGACCCAGCAGAATGCCAACTGGTTTCGCGCCGTGCAGATGGAAAAAACCATGATGTTCATCATCCTGTCGCTGATCATCGTGGTCGCGGCATTCAACATCATCTCGACGCTGGTCATGCTGGTCACCGACAAGCAGGCCGATATCGCGATTCTCAAGACCATGGGCCTGAGTCCGGGCAAGGTAATGCAGATATTCGTCGTCCAGGGCATGTCCATCGGGGTGATCGGCACATTGCTGGGTACGATCGGCGGCATCGCGCTGGCGCTGAACGTCGAGAACATCGTTGCCGGCGTCGAGCAGCTGCTCGATACCGAGTTCCTGTCGGCCGATATCTATTACATCTCCGATCTGCCGTCAGATCTTCAGTGGGAAGATGTGGTCCGCTTTTCCGGCCTGGCGCTGGTGCTGTCGCTGTTGTCGACGCTTTATCCAGCCTGGCGCGCGGGCCGCACCCGACCGGCGGAGGCGCTGCGCTATGAATGATGCCGTCGTGAGCTGTTCCGGGGTGACCCGGAGATTTCACCAGGGCCGAACGGCGCTGGACGTGCTGAAGGGCGTGAACCTGACGATCGGCCGTGGCGAGCAGGTCGCCATCGTCGGCGCATCGGGCGTCGGCAAGAGTACGCTGCTGCAGATCATGGGCGGGCTGGACGATCCCACCGAAGGCACCGTCACGGTGGCCGGGCACGACATGCTGCGCGCCTCGGAGCTCGAGCGTGGACGGATTCGCAACCGCCACCTCGGGTTCATCTACCAGTTCCACCACCTGTTGCCCGAATTCAGCGCGCTCGAGAACGTGGCGCTGCCGCTGATGATCGGCGGGCAATCGGCTGCGGCCGCCCGGCGCTCGGCTGCAGAACTGCTGCAGCGCGTCGGGCTGGGCGAACGCCTCGATCACAAGCCGGGCGAGTTGTCCGGCGGCGAGCGGCAGCGCGCCGCCGTGGCGCGGGCGTTGATCCACCAGCCGGACTGCGTGCTGGCCGACGAACCGACCGGCAACCTGGACGAGGCGACGGCGACGTCGGTATACGAACTGATGCTGGGCCTCAACCAGGAATTCGGCATCAGCTTCGTCGTGGTGACTCACGACACCGGTCTGGCCGGTCGCATGGACCGGCGGTTTGAAATGACCCACGGCATGCTGCGCGCGATCGACTGATGCCGGCACCCGCGCCCGCGCCCGCGCCGCGCGGTGGCCTGTTGCTGTTGTCGTTCTGCTGTGGCGCCGTTGGCGCGGCCGCGTTTCCGGGCCTGGTCTCGTTGCCCGGCGCGGCACTGGTTCTGGCAGTCGGCCTGGGACTGGCCTGGTCGCCGTCGACCCGCATCTGGGCGGCGCTGCCGGCCGGCGTGCTGTGGTTTTCGCTGCACGCACTCTGGCTTCAGCACCAGGCCTGGCCGGCCGAGCGGGCCGGCGAAACCGTGGAAATCACCGGTCGGGTAATCGGCCTGCCCGAGCAGCGCGATGGCCGGGCGCGCATCACGTTCCGTGCCGATGCCGAAATGCGCCGCAACGGCGTGCCGGCGCAGCTGCTGCTGAGCTGGTACCGGCCACTGGAATGGTTCCGACCGGGCGAACGATGGCGATTGACCGTCACCCTGGAACCGCCGAACGGCCGGGTCAACCCCGGACTGTTCGACTATCACCGTTACCTGGTCGCCCGCGGCATCGGCGCGCTGGGCCGGATCGAAAGCGCGCGACGGGACGTGACCGTCGGCTGGCGCGGCGCACCCGATCGCTTTCGGCAGCATTTCGCCGACTGGCTGCAGGCCGAAACCGTAGACCTGGACGTCGCGGCGCTGCACCGGGCGTTGACCGTCGCCGACCGCACGGCCATGTCGCCGGAACTCGCCGACCGGCTGCGGCGCACCGGCACCGCTCACCTGCTGTCGATCTCCGGTCTGCACGTGGGCATGGTCGCCGGCATCGCCGGGCTGCTGGCCGGCATGCTGGCCACGCCGCTGGTGCGACTGCGGGGCTGGCCGGACCGCAAGCGCGCGACGCTGCTGGCCGGCCTGGCCGCGGCTTTCTGCTATGCCCTGCTGGCCGGCTTCAGCCTGCCCACCGTGCGCGCGCTGGTGATGCTGCTGGCCGGCTTCGGCGCCATGTTCTGGCGGCGCGCCATCGGACCGGGGCGGGCACTGCTGACCGCGCTGACTGCGGTGCTGCTGGTCGATCCGATGGCGCCGCTGGCAATCGGCTTCTGGCTTTCATTCGGCGCCGTGGCGGTGTTGATCTGGGTGTTTTCAGGGCGCGCCCGCGGCAAGGGCTGGGTGCGCGGCCTGCTGCAAGCCCAGGTGGTGATCGCCATCGGCATGCTGCCGCTCAACATTGGCATCTTCGGTCAGTGGGCGCCGACTGCGCTGGCGGCCAATCTCGTGGCGATCCCGCTGATCGGCTTCTGGGTGCTGCCCGCCCTGTTGCTGGCGCTGGGATTGTTTGCCCTCGGTCTGCCCGCTGCCGACGCAATGGTGGCCGTCTCGGAACAGGGGCTCCTGATTTTCCTGGAGTTGCTGGATGCGCTGCGCGTTGTCGAGCCGTGGCTGGCGGGGTTGAGCACGCCGGCGATGGCCGTCCCGGGTCTGGCAGCCATCGTGCTCGCCGGCATTGGTGCGCTTTGGCTGCTGGCGCCGCGCGGCTGGCCGATGCGCCCGCTCGGCGCGATCCTGCTTTTGCCGCTGCTCTGGCCGGTGGTGCGCACGCCTGCCCAGGGCGAGTTCGAGCTGCTGGTGCCCGATCTGGGCGACGGCCACGCGGTCATCGTGCGCACGCAAAGCGAGGTATTGCTCTACGGCACGGGGCCGGGAGACGGGGATGCGCGCAGCCTGGTGCCGGGTACGCTGGCGCCGCTGGTGCGCCAGGGAGGCACGTCCGACGTCGACTGGATCGTCGTACCGTACGCGCACCGGGACTACGCGGGCGGGCTCGCCGAAGCGCGGCGCCAGTGGCCGGACGCTGCGATTCTTTCCGCGAACGGCAGCGACGGTGGACGCTGCGCCGCCGGGCGGGCCTGGTCGGTCGACGGCGTCGATTTCCGCTTCCTCCATCCGTCCGCGGCGCTCCCGGACCTGGGCGGTCGTTCGAGCTGCGTGCTCGAAATACGGTCGCCGGCCGGAAGCGTCTTGCTGACCGGCGGCATCGACGGGCCGGTCGCACGCCGCCTGGTACTGGAAGACCGGCTGCGTCCGGTCGATGTGCTGATGCTGCCGCGTTCGGGACACCGGGACAGCCTGGACGAAGCCTGGCTGGCGCGCCTTGGGCCCGGCGTCGGCATTGCGACCGCGAGCGCCTTCAACGTCGGGGGATTGCCGCACGACGAGGCAGGTGCGCGTCTGGCCGATCTCGGCGCCAGGTTGCTGACCACCGGGGAATGTGGCGCAATCCGGGTTCGCTTTGGGCTCGATCAGCCGCCGCGCGTTGCGGCCGAGCGCGTCTCCTCGACGAGGTTCTGGCGCCGGGCGAACGACTGCCGGGCGGGTTCCCCGGAATGAACCGGGGCGCGAATCGCAGCGCGGGATACATCGCCCCCGACTCCGTTATCATGCATGGACTCGATTCCGGGAAGATGCAGGTTTATGCTTGAAATCGTATTGGCCGGCGGCTGGTTGATGGCGCCCATCGTGCTGTGCTCGGTACTCGCGGCAACGATCATCTTCAATCGGGCCTGGATGCTCCGGCGCCGACGCGTCATGCCGTCGGGCATCGCCGAGAAGGTTTCGGCCTGGGCCCGTCAGCGCGAGCTAGACCGCAAGCACCTCGAGGAACTGCGGCGCAGCTCACCGCTGGGACGCGTGCTGGCCGCGGCGCTGGACAATCGCGACCGCGCGCGCGAAGTCGTCAAGGAAGCCGTGGAGGATACCGGGCGGCAAGTGGTACACGAACTCGAGAGCTTCCTCAACACCCTGGGCACGATTGCCGGCATCACGCCGCTGCTGGGCCTGCTCGGGACCGTGATCGGCATGATCAAGGTCTTCAGCGCGATCATGGAAGCCGGCGTCGGCGATCCGGCGCCGCTGGCGGGCGGCATCTCCGAGGCGCTGATCACGACCGCCGCCGGGCTGACCGTGGCCATCCCGACGTATTTCTTCTACCGCTATTTTCGCGGCAAGGTGCGCGCCTACGTGGTCGGCATGGAGCAGCAGGCGCTGGAACTGATCAACACCATCGAGCACGGCAATCGCCAGCTCCGGCGCTCGGAACTCGGGTGGGGTTAGGGCACCAGGACGATGCGGCTCCAGACTGAACAGGACGAAGAACCGGAGATCAACCTGACGTCGTTGATCGACGTGGTGTTTCTGCTGCTGATCTTCTTCATGGTTTCGGCGACTTTCGAGCGCCAGGCGTTGCTGCGGGTGGAGCTGCCCGAGGCCTCGACCGCCGAGCGTGAATCGCTGCCCGAACGCGTCGAACTCGTGATTACCGAGACGGGCGATTACTTCGTCGGCGACAACATGCTGGCCGACCAGCGGCGCGATACGCTGCGCCTGGCGCTGTCGCAGGCCTTCGCCGAGCGTCCGGATGCGCTGCTGGTGATTCGCGCCGATACGCTGGCCGACCACGGGCTGGTGGTGCGGGCGATGGACGCGGCCTCGGCCGAGGGCATTTCCAGGCTTACCATCGCGACCGTCGAAGAGGACGGGGCAGGCCAGTGACGGGCGAGCGTCCGGCCGCCACTTCGGTCTATCGGCGCTTGCTCGGCTTTCTCCAGGGGCGCCGCGGCATATTCTCGCTGGCGTTGCTGGCCGTGGCCATGGACGCCGCCGGCCAGGCCTTGTTCATCTATCTGCTGCGGCCGCTCATCGACGACACCCTGGTGACCTCGACGCCGAGTTTCGACCTGACCCTGCCGGCCCTGGTGCTGGGCGCGGTGATCCTGCGCGTGATCGGCAATTATGGCGGCATGTACGGCATGGAGTGGATTGGCCGGGCCGTGATCGCGGACCTCAGGCGCGCGCTGTTCGGACGTTATCTCGGCCTGCCGTTCGCCGAATTCGACCGTCAAGGCAGCGGTTCGATGATTTCGCGGGTCACCTACAACACCGAGCAGGTCGCGCAGGCGACGACCACGGCCCTGATCGGGATCGTGCGCGATTCGCTGATCGTGCTCGGCCTGCTGATCGTGATGCTGCTGCAGTCCTGGCGCCTGACCATGACCATGCTGCTGCTACTGCCGGTGGTGGCGTTCGTGGTGTTCGTCGTGAGCCGCAGGTTTCGCCGCATCTCCACGCATATCCAGGATTCCATGGGTGCGGTCACGCAAATGACCGAACAGGCGGTGCACGCCCAGGAAGTCATCCGGATCTTCGACGGCCAGAGCCGCGAGGCGGCGGCCTTCGAGGAGGCGAACGACGCCAACCGCAAGCTGCATCTCACGCTTCGCGCGACCCAGCTGATGTCGTCGTCGCTGATTCAGATCGCCGCCGGTCTGGCGGTGGTGGCGTTGCTGGTCATCGCCGGCAGCCAGTTCATGCGCGCCGAGGTCACGGCCGGCATCTTCATGTCGGTCCTGGGCGCCATGGTCGCGACCATCCCGCCGCTCAAGCGCCTGACCAACGTGCACGTGCTGATCCAGAAGGGCGTGGCTGCCGCCGAGAGCATCTTCGACATCCTCGACCGGCCGGCCGAACCGGACGAAGGAGACTACGATCCGGAGACCATCGAGGGCAGAATCCGCTTCGAGCACGTCTCTTTTGGCTATCCCGGCACTTCGCAGCCGACACTGTACGACCTGGAGCTCGAACTGGCGCCGGGCACGGTTACCGCGCTGGTCGGTCGTTCGGGCTCGGGCAAGACCACGCTGGTGCGGTTGTTGCCGCGCTTCTATCACCCGACCGCCGGTCGGATCGAAATCGACGGCGTCGACCTGCAGCGATATCGACTGCAGCCGCTACGGCGCGCCATTGCGATGGTCGGCCAGCAGGTCGTGCTGTTCGACGGCACGATCGAAGACAACATCCGCTACGGCATGCTCGCCGACTGCACGCGCGAACAGGTTGCACAGGCCGCGCGCGACGCCTGGGCGATGGAGTTCATCGACCGGCTGCCCGACGGTCTGGACACGGTCATCGGCAGCGCCGGCATCCAGCTTTCCGGTGGCCAGCGCCAGCGCATCGCGATCGCCCGTGCCCTGCTGAAGAATGCGCCCATCCTGATCCTCGACGAGGCGACCTCGGCGCTGGACGCCGAGTCCGAAAAGCTGGTGCAGCGCGGCCTGGCCCGGCTGATGACCGACCGCACCACGCTGGTCATCGCGCATCGCCTGACCACGGTGGAGCGCGCCGACCAGGTGGTGGTGCTCGACGCCGGGCGCATCGTCGAGCGCGGCACGCACCATGAACTGCTGGCGCGAACCGGCAGCCTGTATCAGCACCTCTACCGGGCCCAGTTCCGCGACCCGGGCGCGCCTGCGCAGTAGCGCCGTGCGCAGCCGCATCGCCCGCAGCCTCAATCAGCTCTGGTACTCGAACGAGGTGCCGCCGGCGCCGCTGCGCATGGCCGCTGCGGCTTACGAGCGCGCGGTTCGCGACAGGCTGAAGCGTCCCGTGGCGCGTCCGCCGGTGCCGGTGATCGTGGTCGGCAACCTGGTCGCCGGCGGCAGCGGCAAGACCCCGGTGGTCGCCGCGCTGGCCGAAGCCCTGACCGATGCCGGATTCGCCGTATCCATCATCAGCCGCGGCTACGGCGGGATCAATCGCGGCGCGCCGCTGCGAGTCCAGCCGGATTCGAGCAGCGCGCAGGTCGGCGACGAGGCGCTCGAGCTGTTCCGGCGTACCGGGCGGCCGGTCTGGGTGTGCCGCCGGCGCGCCGCTGCGCTGGAAGCGGCGGTCAACGACGGCGCCGGGGTGGTGTTGTCCGACGATGGTCTGCAGCACGTCGATCTTGCGCGCAGCTTCGAGATCTGCGTGATCGACGGCCGGCGCGGGTTCGGCAACGGTTACTGCCTGCCGGCCGGTCCATTGCGCCAGCCCCTGTCGCGGCTGACGAGCGTGGACCTGGTGCTGGTCAAATGTTTCGGTGAAGAAGCGCCGTGCGAATCCGAAGGCACGCGTTTTCGCCTCGAAAGCGGTGAACTGCGCGCGTTGCGGGCCGGCAGCCGGCCGCCCGAGCCGCCGGCCGAAATCGATGCGCTGGCCGGCATTGCCGATCCCGAACCGTTCTTCGAGGCGCTCGTGGCCCGCGGTTACCGGCTGCGCCGACACGCGCTGGCCGATCACCAGCCGATCACGCCGGTGATGCTCGACGCGCTGGCCGGCCCGGTGGCGATGACCGAGAAGGACAGCATGCGGCTGCCGCCGGTCGCGCGCAGCGATCTGTTCGTGCTGCCGGTGCGCGCGCGACTGCCGGCGTCCGTCGCGCACCGCGTGATCGGGCATGTGCGAGAATTTCGGCCATGAACCGGTTTCATGTCCTCATCCCGGCACGCCTGGCCTCGACCCGCCTGCCGCACAAAGCGCTGGCCGACCTGGCCGGCAAGCCGCTGATCGTTCGGGTGTGGGAGCGCGCGTGCTCGGCCGGTGCCGAAAGCGTGCACGTGGCCACCGACAGCGAACGCATCGCCGATGCGGTGCAAGCCACCGGCGGCCGCGTGGTCATGACCGCATCCGGGCACGCTTCCGGGACTTCCAGGCTGTCCGAGGCGGCCGGCAAGCTGGGCCTGGGCGAAGACGAAATCGTGCTGAACGTGCAGGGCGATGAACCCGCGGTGCCGATCGCCTGTCTCAGGCAACTGGCCGGGCTGCTCGCCGCCCGGCCCGCGGCGCGCATGGCGACGCTGTGGTCCGACCTGGCCGACGAGGCCCAATGGCTCGACCCCAACGTGGTCAAGCTGGTCACGCGGGCCGACGGCACGGCGCTGTATTTCAGCCGCGCGCCGATTCCGGCCCGCCGCGCCGGCGGCTGGGCGGCGGGGCTGGCGCGCCGCCACGTGGGCCTTTACGCCTATCGTGCCGCGGCACTGGCCGACTGGCCCGGGCTGGCCGAAAGCCCGCTGGAGGCGTCGGAAGCGCTCGAGCAGCTCCGGGCGCTGCAGGCCGGCTGGGAAATCGCCTGTCAGCGCGCGATCGAGTCCATCCCGCCGGGCGTCGATACGCCCGAAGACCTGGAAGCCATGCGGCGGCATTTCGCGGCGCTTGCATCAAGATCGGCGGCAATCGAATCGGAAGGTGACACATGAGTCAAAGACTGCTTTTCGTATGCATGGGCAATATCTGCCGCAGTCCCACCGCCAAGGGCGTGTTCGATCGCGCGCTGCGCGATGCGGGCATCGAGTTCCAGAGCGAATCGGCCGGCACGCACGACTACCATGTCGGGCGCGCGCCGGATCATCGGGCCGTGGACGCCGCGCGCAAGGCCGGGCTCGAAATCGCTGACGATATCGCGCGTCAGTTCGCGCGCGAGGATTTTCATCGTTTCGACCGGATCTTCGCCATGGACCGGGCCAATTTCGAGCACATCCTGGCGCTGAAGCCCGCCGGTGCCGTGGCGCATGCGCAACTGGTGATGGAGCTGGTGCCCGAATACGGCCTGGAGGAGGTGCCGGACCCGTACTACGGCGGGCGCTCCGGTTTCGTTCAGGTCATCGACATGCTCGAAGCCGCGGCCGCGGTCCTGGCACGCGAACTCGGACGCTGATGGCCGGGAAGGGCAAGAACGATGCGTTCGACGGCCATGCTTTCGCGCGTACGCTGGCCGAGTCGCCCGGCGTCTACCTCATGCGCGATGCCGAGGGCAGGGCGCTTTACGTCGGCAAGGCGCGCAATCTCCGAAAACGGGTCGCCAGCTATTTCGACCGGCGCGACAAGGGGCCGCGCATCGGACTGATGATCTCGAAGATCGCGTCCATGGAAGTCAGCCTCACCCGTACCGAGGCCGAGGCGTTGCTGCTGGAAAACGAGTGGATCAAGTCGCTGGCGCCGCGCTACAACATCAACCTGCGCGACGACAAGAGTTATCCCTGGATCCGACTGACCAGCCACCAGGAATTCCCGCGCATCGGTTTTTACCGCGGCGGCCGCTCGCGGCCCGGCGAATACTTCGGACCGTTCTCCAGCGCCGGCGCGGTGCGCGAGACGCTCAACCAGGTCTACCGGCTGTTCGGCATCCGCCAGTGCACCGACAGCGTGTTCGCCAATCGCAGCCGTCCCTGCCTGCAATACCAGATCAAGCGCTGCAGCGCCCCGTGCGTGGGTCATATCGACAAGCAGGACTATGCGCGCGACGTCGAGGCCGCGCGGGCGTTCCTGAAGGGCGAGAATGAAACGGTTCTCGATCACTTGAGCGAGCGCATGGAACAGGCCAGCGCGGCGCTGGATTTCGAGACCGCGGCCGTGCTGCGCGACCGCATCCAGGCCATTCGCAACATCCAGTCTTCCCAGTTCGTCACCGACGGGGCCGAAGAGTTGGACGTGATCGCGCTGGCCGTGGAGGGTGGCGCGGTCGCGGTGCAGGTCGTCGAGTTCCGGGCCGGGCGCAACGTCGGCGGGCGGACCTTCTTCCCGTCCAACGTCGATCCCGATGCGCCGCCCGGCCAGGTGATGGCCCAGTTTCTCGGCCAGTACTATGCAGAACGGTTGCCGCCGATCGAGATCATCGCCAGCCCGGCGCCCGACGAGGCGGACCTGATCGAGCAGGCGCTGGCGGAACGGCGCGGGCGCAAGATCCGGATTTCGAACAAAGTACGCGGCGATCGCCGCCAGTGGCGCGAAATGGCCGAGACCAACGCGCGCGATGCCCTGCGGCGTCGACGCGACGAACGCGACCAGGTCGGCCGGGAACTTGCGGCGCTGGCCGAGTTGATCAAGCTGCCCGCGCCGCCGGAGCGGATCGAGTGTTTCGACATCAGCCATATCTCCGGCAACCAGACTGTTGCCTCCTGCGTGGTGCACACGACCGCGGGCATGCAGCGCAAGCTGTACCGGCACTTCAATATCGAAAACGTCGAACCCGGTGACGACTACGCAGCGATGGAACAGGCGTTGCGGCGGCGCTACGGCCGGGTGCTGAACGAGGACCCCGATTCGCTTCCGGACCTGGTGCTGATCGACGGCGGCCGGGGGCAGTCCGACCGCGCCCGCGCCGTGCTTTCCGAGCTCGGCCTCGATGCACTGCCGGTGGTGGGCATCGCCAAGGGCCCGGCGCGCCGGGCCGGGCACGAGACCTGGGTGCTGGACCGGCGCGAAGCCGTGCCCGGTCCCAACCATCCCGCGTCGCTGCTGGCCCAGCGCATCCGCGACGAGGCGCATCGATTCGCCGTGCACGGCCATCGCAGGCGGCGGCAGAAGAAGGCCACCGAATCACCGCTGGAAAAGGTGCCGGGGGTGGGGCCGCGCCGCCGTCAGCGGCTGCTGAGCCATTTCGGCGGGCTCAAGGGGGTGCGCGCGGCCGGCATCGAGGAACTCAGCCGGGTCGACGGGATCAACCGCCAGCTGGCCGAAGCCATATATCAGCACTTGAGAAAATAAAACCCGGTACCATAGCGGACTCGTATCCGCCGCCCGGCAATCGTATTGTCCATCACTTTTCCGACAATCCTGACGCTGTTGCGCATCGTGATGATTCCGGTGCTGATCGTGGCGTTCTACCTGCCGTATCCCTGGGCCAACGACCTGGCCGTGGGGATCTTCATCGCCGCCGGGCTGACCGACTGGGCCGACGGCTGGATCGCCAGGCGCTACGGGTTGACCAGTCCGTTCGGCGCCTTCCTGGACCCGGTGGCCGACAAGCTGATCGTGGCCATCGCGCTGATCCTGATCGTACAGCGCCACCCCGAAATCCTGATCGCGATTTCCTCGGCGGTGATCCTGGGGCGCGAGATCACGATTTCCGCGCTGCGCGAGTGGATGGCCGAGCTCGGCAAACGGGCGCTGGTCAAGGTATCGCACGTGGGCAAGTCCAAGACCATCCTCCAGATGGTGGCCATCGGGTTTCTGCTCTACGGCGAACCGCTGTTCGGATTGCCGGTGCTGATGATCGGAAAGATCCTGCTGGTGATCGCGGCGGTGTTGACGATCTGGTCGATGGTGATCTATCTCCGCTCCGCCTGGCCCGCCATTTTCGGGGGCAAGGCCTCCTGAGACCGCGCGTGACGGCGCTCGGCGGCACTCGGAATCCTCATGTATGGACAATACATTCCGGTTCCTCCGTTCCGGCGCTCGCCCGCAGCCGCGCGCTCGGTAGCCCTCAGCGCCGAATTGTGCTGATAGGCTTCTCGAACCGCAATCGTCCGGCGGTGTTTTCAAGGATCCAGTCTGAAGGGATGAAATGGCAAAAGCTAAAGAGAAAGAAAAAGGCAAGCAGGCCACCATGGCCGCACGGGCCGATCGGCATGCGTACTACGAGGCCAGCGTCCAGGATACCGAGTCGGAGCTCGAGTTCGTAGCGGAGACGTTCGAGGAACTGACCGGGCGCAAGCTGGTGTCGATTCGCGAGGATTTCTGCGGCACCGGCAACACGGCCTGTGCCTGGGTGGCTTCCGGGAAGAAACACACCGCCGTGGGCGTGGACCTGGATCAGGAGGTGCTGGAGTGGGGTCGCGCGCACCATGTCGCCGCGCTGAAAAAGGGGGCGCGCGATCGGGTGCGCCTGGTTCATGGCGATGTGCTGGACACGGCCACCGAACCGGTAGACGCCGTGCTGGCGATGAATTTCAGCTATTACCTGTTCACCACCCGCGATCGCCTGCGTGATTACTTCCGCGCCGCGCTGGCCGCGCTCAAGCCCGACGGCGTGCTGTTTCTCGATGCCTTCGGCGGTTACGAAGCGCACCAGGAGCTCGAGGAGCGCACCGAGTACGACGACTTCACCTATGTCTGGGACCAGTCGGAATTCAACCCGATCGACCAGCACATGACCTGCCGGATTCACTTCGAGTTTGCGGACGGATCCGAATGGCACGACGCGTTCGTCTACCACTGGCGACTGTGGACCTTGCCCGAGATTCGCGAACTGCTGCTCGAAGCCGGCGCCGCGTCGGCAACGGTGTACTGGGAAGGCACCGACGAAGAGACCGGTGAAGGCGACGGGATTTACACGCCCAGCGAACAGGGCGACGCCGACGCCGGCTGGATTGCCTATATCGTGGCCCGGCCGCCGGGCTGTTCAGATAGCACGAGATCAGCGGTGCCCTAGAACGAGAAGATGGTCGACAGCCACTGTTCCATGTCCGCGTAGATCTCCGGATCGGCGACCACGAAGCGATCGATATCGAGCTCGAACAGGGCGGCATGATGATCCTCGTCGTCGTGCAGCACGGTCATGGCGTCGATCAGCGTTCGGCGCACGTCGTCGGGCACGTCCGGTGACGCCGACAGGGTCAGCCCGGGAAATTCGGTCGAAGTTTCCACCGGATAGAGATTCGGGTATCTGGCGACCAGGTTGTCGGGCGCAATGGCCGCGTCGGCTTCCGCGGAAAACACCATTTCCACCGCATCCAGCCAGGAAGTGGCCGTGGATTGGATCCGCGGCTGTTGCAGCGGGTTGCTGAACCAGTCGGCCAGCACCAGGTAACCCAGGCTGGGCGAAGGCAGACTGGTAATCCGTCTGCCGACGAAGTCGCCGAGGCTGTCGTCGGCCATCGCGCCGGTGGTCAGCAGCGAGAAGGTGATGGGTTCGGCCGTGGTCACCAGCGGCTGGTAATCGAAATTGTTCATGCGCCACGCCACCATGTGCGCATCTTCCAGGATCAGCGGTGGGGCTTCGTTGCGGCGCGCGTTGAGCCAGTAGCGGTGGAAATTGCGATCCACAGCGAGCGTGACTTCCAGGCCGGTGGTGTCGTTGAGATAGTCGAGCAGCGGCTGATAGACCAGGCGCGCCTGGTCGGGCGGGTAGACCGGGTTGACCAGGATTTCCAGCGGTCCGGTCAACGACTGGATCGGAACGTCCTCGCCGGTCGCTTGCGTCCCGGTTGCGCCGGGGTCCTGCTGGCCGGCGGGCGTTTCCTGTTCGGATTCACTCTGCGCGAAGGTCAGGGAAGCGGCCAGCAAGGCCAGCGCTGGCCACAGCAAGCGGCACGCGCCGCAGCTCCGAGTATTCAGTTCCGGATTCATTTTTATCGTCTACCCCGTGTTTCGATCGGCTTGTCGACCTTGTTGAAGTAATCCTTCTAAGTTCTTGAAGGTTATGGCCTTGATGGGATGCGCAACGGCTGATCGCGATGTTAGCACAAACGTTCAGCGCGACACCAGAGTACCCGCAGCGCCAGCGATGTGAAACTCTGCTCCGTCTTCGACATCTGCCGAAACGACGGCGAGTCCGTTGGAAGCGTCGTTCGAACCGGCCCGCGCGACCGCGTAGAGAACGACGGCGGGCTTGTCGGCAAGCTCGATTCCGGTCCCCGGTGGCGGCGGCTGGCCGGACTGGAGCCGGAATCGGGCCAGTCGGCGCGTCAACCTGCCGCGGTAGTGCACCCGTGCTATGACCTCCTGCCCGGGAAAGCAGCCTTTCCGGTAGCTCAGTCCGCCCAGTGCTTCGAGCCCCAGCATCTGGGGCAGGAACATGCCCGCGGTTTCCGGCAGAATCCAGGGCAGGCCGCAATCGATATCGGCGCGCAACCAGGCGGGCGGCAACGGCCAGGCGGCGCTTTCCGCCGTGCCCGGATGCGCCATTTCGGCAAGGATCAGCGTGCGTTCGGCATCGCACGACAGCGCCAATGCGCGCTCGCCGGCGCCGGCTGCCGGCCCGGCGCCACGTACCGCGGGTCCGGCGGCAATTTCCACCTTCCGTCCGATGCTGTACATCCGCGCCCGTTTCAAGGCCGGTTCGGTCAGGCTCCGGGGAAGTACCAGCGTGACATGCCGGTCCTCGACCGCCACCAGCAGCACCGCGTCGACCCGGCCGTCCGGACGGCACCAGGCGGTCGGGTGCAGCAAGGTATCGTCGATGCCCTCGACGTCCAGAGTCAACTGAGACTGCGCGAAGGCGACCGCATCCGGACCGGCGATCGAGATCGTTGCCAGCAATATCTCCGGCGCGTGGTCATCTCGTGACATTCAATCACACCATGCAAGTAAAATATCGAGTCATGAATGATACAGATCATCGATCCCGTTCCGACCACGATGCGCCGGCGCGCAAGCAGGAAGAGCCATCGCATCAGAACCCACCGACGGATGAAAAAACGGATCCGCCGAGGGAAATCGGCGGTCGCAAGGGTCCCGATCCGGTACGCTACGGCGATTGGGAAAAGAACGGCCGCTGCATCGACTTCTGACGCCACGGGATTTTTGCCGGCTCTGCCATGACGGCTGCCCGGCTGTGCTGCCGACCTGTGATCCCCGGCGTGCACAACGCTGCAAGACGCTGCAAGAATTGAACCGAAACGAAACATGGACTGTTGAGAATGGATACCAACCAACGCCCGCTGTCGCCCCACCTGCAGGTTTATCGTCCCCAGTGGACCTCGGTGCTTTCGATATTGCATCGCATTTCAGGCGTGCTGCTCAGCGTCGGCACCGTTCTGATGGTGGTCTGGCTGGTGGCGCTGGCGCAGGGGCAGGCGGCTTATTCCGCCATGCTCCAGTTCATGGGAAGTCCGATCGTCCTGATTGCGCTGGTCGGGTGGACGCTTGCGCTGTTCTACCACCTCCTCAACGGCATTCGTCACTTGACCTGGGACACCGGTGCCATGCTGGAACTCAAGCCGGCGCGCGCCTCCGGCTGGGCGGTGGTGGTCGTCTCCGTCGTCCTGACCGCCATCGTATGGGGAGGTCTGTTATGAAGGCACTTCGCAACCCGCTCGAACGCGCCATCAATCACGGCTCGGCCGGCAGCGGCGTTCACCACTGGTGGGCGCAGCGGTTCAGCGCCATCCTGCTGGTTCCGCTCACGATCTGGCTGGTCTGGACGCTGGCCGTGCTCGCCGGCGCCGACTATGCCGTTGCCCGCGACTGGATTGCCTCGCCCTGGAATGCCGCCATGGCGATTCTGCTGGTCGGCGCCACCTTCTATCACGCCCGGCTCGGCGTGCAGGTGGTGATCGAGGACTACGTGCACCAGCGTGCGCTGGAAGTCGCGCTGCAGATTCTCGTCGCGATTGCCGCGCTTGCCGGTGCAGTCGTTTCAATCATCGCCGTACTCAAGGTCGCTTTCGCCGGCTGACGCCGCCGGGCAGGGCACAGCGCGATCGGCCGAACAACAACCTGCTGGAAACCGAATGTCTCACAGCTACAACATCGAAAAACACGAATACGACGTGGTCGTGGTCGGCGCCGGCGGCGCCGGACTGCGCGCCACCATGGGACTGGCCGCGACGGGCCTGAATACCGCCTGCGTCACCAAGGTGTTTCCGACCCGCTCGCATACCGTGGCGGCCCAGGGCGGCATGAGCGCCGCCCTCGGCAACATGGGCGAAGACGACTGGCGCTGGCACATGTACGACACCATCAAAGGCTCGGACTGGCTCGGCGACCAGGACGCCATCGAGTACATGTGTCGCGAGGCCATTCCTTCGGTAATCGAACTGGAACACTACGGCGTGCCGTTTTCGCGCACCGAGAAAGGCCAGATCTACCAGCGCCCGTTCGGCGGCATGACCACGCATTACGGCGAAGGCACGGCCCAGCGCACCTGCGCGGCAGCTGACCGCACCGGGCACGCGATCCTGCACACGCTGTACCAGCAGTCGCTCAAGCACGAGGCGCAGTTCTTCATCGAGTACTTCGCCATCGATCTGGTCATGGACGACGACGGCAGCTGCCGCGGCGTGCTGGCCTGGGACCTGTCGACCGGCACGCTGCACCTGTTTCGCGCCCACGCCGTCATCCTGGCCACCGGCGGCTATGGCCGCGCCTACATGTCGGCGACCTCGGCGCATACCTGCACCGGCGACGGCAACGGCATGGTGCTGCGGGCCGGCCTGCCGCTGCAGGACATGGAATTCGTCCAGTTTCATCCCACCGGCGTGTACGGCGCCGGTTGCCTGATCACCGAGGGCGTGCGCGGCGAGGGCGGCTACCTGACCAACTCGGAGGGCGAGCGCTTCATGGAGCGCTATGCGCCCAACGCCAAGGACCTGGCCTCGCGCGACGTGGTTTCGCGGTCCATGACCATCGAGATCCGGGAAGGACGCGGCGTGGGGCCGGACAACGACCATATCCATCTCAATCTCCAGCATCTCGGGCCGGAGGTGATCAACGAGCGTCTCCCGGGCATCGCCGAGACCGCGCGCATCTTCGCCGGCGTGGACGTGACCCGGGAGCCGATCCCGGTGCTGCCCACGGTGCACTACAACATGGGCGGCATTCCGACCAATTATCACGGCGAAGTGGTCACGCTCAAGGACGGCGAGCCGGATTCCATTGTGCCGGGGCTGTATTCGATCGGCGAGGCGGCCTGCGTGTCGGTGCACGGCGCCAACCGGCTGGGCTCCAATTCGCTGCTCGACCTGATCGTGTTCGGCCGCGCGGTGGCCAAGAAGCTGGGCGCCAAGCTCGAGCCCAACCAGTCGCATCCCAGCCTGCCGGAAAACATCGTCGACGACCTGGTCGGCGAATTCGATCGCCTGCGCCACGCAGACGGCGAGAATTCGACCGCCGACATCCGCAGCCGGATGCAGCGCGTGATGCAGGAAGACGCCGCGGTGTTCCGTACCAACGATACCCTCGCGCAGGGCGTCGACCGGATCGACGAGGTGCGCGGCCTGTTCGACGACGTCAAGGTTTCGGACCGCTCCATGATCTGGAACTCCGACCTGGTCGAAACGCTGGAGCTGCGAAACCTTCTGGGCAACGCGGTGACCACCATGATCTCGGCGGAAAACCGCAAGGAAAGCCGCGGCGCTCACGCGCACGAAGACCACCCCGACCGCGACGACGAAAAATGGATGAAGCATTCGCTGATCTGGCTGGACGACAACGGCAAGGCCAGCATCGACTATCGCCCGGTGCACATGTACACGCTGTCGGACGACGTCGAGGTGGTTCCGGCGAAAAAGCGGACCTACTGACCGACGTCGCCCGGCGATAACCCCAGACTCTTTTGCAATAACGGTAGCGTAATGGCTGAATTCAGACTTCCGAAGAACTCGCGCATCTCCAAGGGCAAGCATCATCCGGCCCCGGAGGGCGCGAAAAACGTCAAGACCTTCCGCATCTACCGCTGGGATCCGGACAGCGGGCAGAACCCGCGGGTCGACAGCTATGATATCGACCTCGACGACTGCGGCCCGATGGTGCTCGACGGGCTGATCAAGATCAAGAACGAGGTCGATCCCACGCTGACCTTCCGGCGCTCCTGCCGCGAAGGCATCTGCGGGTCGTGCGCGTTCAACATCGACGGCACCAATACGCTGGCCTGCACCAAGGGTATCGACGAGATTTCCGGCGACGTCAAGCTCTATCCGCTGCCGCACATGCCGGTCGTCAAGGACCTGGTCCCGGATCTCACCCATTTCTACGCCCAGTACGCGTCCATCCGGCCCTGGATCCGCACCCAGAGTCCGGCGCCGCCGGACAAGGAGCGGCTGCAGACCCCGGAAGACCGCGAATACCTCGATGGACTGTACGAGTGCATCCTGTGCGCCTGCTGCACCACCTCGTGCCCGAGCTACTGGTGGAACGGCGACCGTTATCTCGGCCCGGCCGTCCTGCTGCAGGCCTATCGCTGGCTGGTCGATTCGCGCGACGAAGCGACCGGCGAGCGGCTCGACGAACTCGAGGATCCGTTCAAGCTCTACCGCTGCCACACCATCATGAACTGCGCGCAGACCTGCCCGAAGGGCCTGAATCCCGCCAAGGCGATCGCCGAGATCAAGAAGATGATGCTGGCGCGCCAGTCGCTGTAGCGGGACCTTGCGGAGCCATCGCCAATGACCGTCGAGGCCAGCGAGCGCTCGCGCCTGCGCTGGCGCTGCCGCCGCGGCATGCGCGAGCTCGACGTCCTGCTGGAACGCTGGCTGGAGACGCGCTGGTCCGGCGCCACGCCCGCCGATCGGGCGCGATTCGAGCGGCTGCTGGACTGCGAAGACGACGCGCTGTGGGACTGGTGTACCGGGCGGACCTGTCCCGAAGACCCGGAACTGGCAGCGATCGTCGCTCAGGTCGTGGCCCCTTCGCCGCGCCGGTCCGATGGCTGAATATCGAACCCGGCGCGGCCGCATTCGGCGCCTTCTGAGCATCTCGATCATTGCGCTGGCCGGATTCGCTGTGCTGGCGTCGGGTGCGCCGACCGGCCTGAAGTTGATGCTGCTGACCTTGATTGTCCTGGCGGGCTACCGTTCGCTGGGCCAGGGCTCGGGGCATGTCATCGGCCTGGAACCCGCGGCCGGTCCAAGCCTGGACGGCGTGCGCGGAAAGCTTTACGCCGAAGCGGGTACGGGGCTGTTCGTTGCGATGGCGCTGACGCCGCCTGCCGGGCGCACGAGGCGGGCCTTCATCTTTCGAGACGAACTCGAACCCGATGATTATCGGTCCTTGCTGGCTTTTCTCCGCCACAGCTGAGCATCGGCGCGCGTCCGAATCGTTTCTTTCGCGGGTTGCTGAAAGGTGCAGCATTTGCCGCGGGGTACACCATTGGCTGAATTTTGCCGGTCTGAACCTGCCTGCGTGGCCGGCGGCCGAGACTGACCGGGCTTGCGGGTTAGAATCGCGCCATGGAAGAAAGCAGCCGAATCACCTCCCGGGCCGGCGCCGCCGGCGCCAGCGCGCATTGGGCCATGCCGCTCTACCCGTTGTGGCAATGGCTGGTGCTGATCCCGTTCGCGGCAATCGTCACGGTAATCGGCGCGCTGATCACGATCGGGCTTTGCGCGTTCGGGCTGCAGCGTCGGGCCAACATGGATGTGGCGGCGCGCTGGGCCCGCCTGATCGCCTATGCCACGCCGATGCGTGTCGAGGTCGAGGGTGCCGAAAACATATCGCCGGACCAGTCCTACGTGGTCGTCGCCAATCACCAGAGCCAGTACGATATCCCGCTGATCTACGGCTTCTGCGGCCTGGACCTGCGCTGGGTGATGAAAGCCGAGATCGGCAAGCTGCCGTTCATCGCCCAGGGATGCCGGGCCATTGGCCATATCTTCATCGACCGGGGCAGCCCGGACCAGGCGCGCGAAACGATCAACAGCGCAGTCGGGAAGCTGCCGCGCGGCACCGGCGTGCTGTTCTTTCCCGAAGGTACGCGGAGTCGCACCGGCGAACTGATCAAGTTCCGCAAGGGGGCTTTCCGGGTGGCCGTGGACCGGCAGCTGCCGGTGCTTCCGATGACCGTCGTCGGCACGCGTGAACTGCTGCCGCCGGGCTCCTGGCGCATTCGTCCCGGCCGGGCGCGGCTGGTGGTGCATCCGCCGATCCAGCCCGGCGATGGGCCGGTCGACGAGGCCGTGGCCGAACTTTGCCGGCGCACGCGGCGGGTGATCGCGGCGCCGCTTCAGGCCCGTCGGGTGGCGTCCGGCGAGGACCGCTGATGCGCGTCAACGTGCCGGATCCCGAATACACCGCGTCGCCGCGCGCCGGCCGCAATTTCATGCTGGCGCTGCGGCTGGCCGTGGGCTTCGTCGTCGTTGCCTGGGCAGTGTTCCTGTTCGACCAGCTCACCGGCATCGGGCTGATCCGATATGGCCTGATCCCGCGCGAAGGCATCGGCCTGCTGGGCCTGGTGACCACGCCGTTTTTGCACTACAACCTCGGTCATATCGGCTCGAACACGCTGCCGCTGCTGGTCGGCGGCACCATGATGCTGTTTCTCTACCCGAACTCGTCGCTGCGGGCGCTGCCCCTGATCTGGCTGGGTTCCGGGCTGCTGGCCTGGACCTTCGCGCGCAGCAGCGTCCACATCGGCGCCAGCGGGCTGATCTACGGGCTGCTCGCCTTCGTCTTCGTCTCCGGCGTCATCCGGCGCGACCTGCGCTCCATCGGCGCGGCGCTGGTGGTCTGGTTCATGTACGGCTCGATGATCTGGGGCGTGCTTCCGGCCGGATCGGGCATGAGCTGGGAACTGCACGCGAGCGGCCTGGTGCTGGGGGTGGTCGCCGCATTGCGTTACCGCGACATGGATCATCCACCGATGAAGCGCTACGCCTGGGAGGAGGAGGAACCGCACGACGACGAACTGGCCGAACCCTGGCGCGACGAGGTCCACGACCGATGGCGGTGACCCTGCACCTGGTCGGGTGCGGACGCGTCGGCAGCAGCCTGGGCCGGCTATGGGCCGACCAGGGCACGTTCGAGATCGGCCGGGTCGTCAACCGGCGGATCGAAACCGCCCGGGCGGCGGTGGATTTCATCGGCCGGGGGTGCGCCGGGGCGCGCCTGGAAAGGATCGCCGCCGACGACTGGCTGATGCTGGGCGTTCCGGACGGCCAGCTCGAAAGCGCCGTCGCCGCACTCGCCGCCGGCCTCGATCGTTCCCCGGCGCTTGCCTTTCACGTCTCCGGCGCCGAGCCGGCCGACGTCCTGCGGCGCCTGGGCTGCCCGGTCGCCTCGGTACACCCGGTATGCCCGTTCAGCGATCCGGAGCGGGCGCTGCGGACTTTTGCCGGCAGCTACGCGCTGGGCGAGGGCGATCCGGCCGCGCTGGATGCGGTATTGCCGGCCTTCGAGGCCATCGGCGCCGAAACCATGCGCTTCGAGCCGGCCGACAAGCGCCGCTACCATGCCGCGACCATCGCGGCCAGCAATTTCCTCAACGTGCTCGACGACCTTGCGCTGGGCCTGGCCGAATCGGCCGGGCTGGAGACGGACCAGGCGCTCAAGATTATCGTGGCGCTGCAGCGCGCCGGGTTGTCCAACATCGAGCAGGCCGGGCCGCAACAGGCGCTGACCGGCCCCATCGAGCGCGGTGATCGAGTCGTGTGCGAGCGGCTTGCGGGCACGCCCGGCGTGGCCGGTAATCCGCTCTTCCTGGCGTTGGCGCGCGCGGCGGCAGACCTTGCCGACCGCAAGCATGGTCGGCGACCGGAGGACCGCGAAGGTTCGCTACGCGAGTTTTTCGGCGCACCGAACGTCCAATCCTCGGGAGACGGCGATGGCGGCGTTTGAGTACCAGGCCATGGATGGCGCTCGCCAGGTCAGCGGCGTGGTGCAGGCCGACACGCCGCGCATGGCGCGCCAGCAATTGCGCGAGCGCGGGCTGGTGCCGCTGGAAGTCGAAGCGGTCGCGCGTGCGCATCCAAGCGGCCGCGGCGCCGCCCGCATGGGACGCGAACGGGCCCTGATCCTGCGCCAGATGGCCGCGCTGCTCCGGGCCGGCCTGCCGCTGGAAGAAGTGCTCTCGCTGGCCGCCGACCAGACCGGGTCCCGGCGGGTCACCCGGCCGCTGGCCGCGATTCGTGCGCGCGTGCTCGAGGGACAGTCGCTTTCCGAGGCCATGGCCGAGCAGCCGGCGCTGTTCCCGGCCATGTACACCCGTTCGGTGGCCGCGGCCGAACAGGCCGGCCAGCTCGATTCGGTCATCGGTCGTCTGGCGCGCCACGCCGAGCGCCGGATGGCGCTGTCGCGCAGCATCTCGCTGGCGCTGGTCTACCCGCTGCTGCTGGCGCTGATCTCGCTGGGCGTGGTCTGGGGCCTGCTGGGTTTCGTCGTGCCGCGCGTGGTCAGCGTGTTCGAATACTCCAGCCAGGAGCTGCCATGGCTGACTCGCAGCCTGCTGCAGCTGTCATCGCTGGTCTCGGAATACGGACTGATCTTCCTGGCGGTCCTGCTGGCCGCGGGCATCGGCGCGGCGATGCTGTTTCGGCTACCCGGTCCGCGCATGTGGCTGGATCGCACGTTGCTGGCGCTGCCGCTGGCGGGTCGGCTGGTGCGCGCCCAGGCCGCGGCGCTGTTCGCGCGCACGCTGGCCATCCTGGTCAGCAGTTCGGTGCCGGCGGTCGAGGCGCTCAAGGCCGCCTCCGAGGTGATCTCCAACCGCAAGGTGCGCGCCGACCTGGAAGCGGCCGCGGCCCGGGTGCGCGAGGGTGCGTCGATTTCGGCGGCGATGCAGCCGATCAGCTGGCTGCCGCCGCTGACCCGGCGCCTGATCCACGGCGGCGAGCAGGCCGGCGAACTCGGCGACATGCTGGAACACGCCGCCGAGCTGCAGGAGTCCGACCTGCAGGATGCGGGCCAGGTGCTGCTGGCCGTGCTGCAGCCGGCGCTGATCCTGCTGGTCGGCATGGTCGTGCTGTATATCGTGCTGGCCATCCTGCTGCCGATCATGAACATGAGCCAGCTGTTGTCATGAAGTTGTTGTCATGAAGAATTGTCATGCGGAATAGGGACGCCCGGCAATGATCAGGTTCGAACACGTGGCCAAGCGTTATCCCGGCGGCGTCCAGGCGCTTTCGGACGTCAATTTCGAACTCGAACGCGGCGAAATGGCGTTTCTCACGGGGCATTCCGGGGCCGGCAAGAGCACCTTGCTGCGCCTGATCGCGGTGCTGGAGCGTCCCAGCCGCGGGCAAGTCGTATTCGACGGCAAGAACATCGGCCGGGTCTCGAAGCGCCAGATTCCCAGGCTCAGGCGCAAGGTCGGCGTGATCTTTCAGGACCACAAGCTGCTGACCGACCGAAAGGTGCTGGACAACGTGGCGCTGCCGCTGCTGATCGCCGGGTTTTCGTGGAGCGAGATCCGCCGCCGGGTCCGCGCCGCGCTCGACCTGGTCGGATTGCTGGACAAGGAAAACACCCGCATTCCGGCGCTTTCCGGCGGCGAGCAGCAGCGCGTCGGGATCGCCCGGGCGATGATCGGCAAGCCGCCGGTGCTGCTGGCCGATGAACCCACCGGCAACCTGGATCCGGAACTGTCGGCCGAGCTGATGCAGCTGTTGTGCACCTTGAGCGAGCTGGGCACCACGGTACTCATCGCGACCCACGACCTGGAACTGGTCCGGCGCCTCGGCCGTCGTACCCTGGTGCTGGAATCCGGCTGCATGGTCGACGACCGGGTCGGCGGCCGGGCGCCATGAGCGGGCGCGTCGACAGCGGCCGCGCGGACCTGCGCGCCTGGGCGCGCCGCCATGCCTACAGCCTGCTGTCGTCGGTGGGCACCCTGTTGCGCAATCCCGCGACCAGCGCGCTGACGATTGCGGTGCTGGCCATCGCGCTGATGCTGCCGCTCGGATTGAACACCGCGCTGGTCAACCTCGAGAACGTCCACAACAGCCTGGATCGTCTCGACAGCATCAGCGTGTTCATGGACCTGGAAGTCGACGACGAGGCCGCCCGGCGGATCGCCTCGCAGCTTTCAAGCTGGCGCGATGTGCTCGCCGTGGATCCTGCAAGTCCCGCGGCCGGCATGCGCGAACTGGCCGGCGCCACGGGGCTGGACGCAGCCGAGCTGGGCGACGTGCCGCTGCCGTGGGTGCTCGAAGTGGTCCCGGAGCAGGGCGTGAACACCGGTGAGCTGGCCGAGCGGCTGGAGCGGGTCGAGCGCGTCGACATGGTCGTGGTCGATCTCGACTGGGTGCGCCGGCTGGACGCCATCCTCGAGGTGTTCGGCCGCCTGGTGCAATTGCTGGCGGTGCTGTTCGCACTGAGCGTGCTGTTCGTGATTTCCAACAACATTCGCACCGAGATCGAGCGCCGAAAAGAGGAGATCGAGATCCTCGCGCTGGTGGGCGCCACGCCGGGCTATATCCGCCGGCCGTTTCTGTACTCCGGGTTGTGGATGGGGGTCGGCGGCGCGCTGCTGGCCTGGCTGTCGGTACACGGCGCGCTGATGCTGCTGCGCGGACCGGTCGCCGAGCTGGTCGCGACCTATGGCGCATCCGCACAGCTTGAGGCGCCCTCCGGCGAAATGCTTTTCATGATGCTGGCCGGCAGCGGCGTGCTCGGCATTCTGGGCGCCTGGGTCGCGGTCTCGCGCCAGCTTGCCCGGATCAACCCGTAGCCGGCCGGCCGAGGCTGCGTGAACCAGGTCGGGCGCCGGGAACTTTCCGGCCCGGGTGCCGTTCCAACACGCATGAAAGAAATAGTACGAAATTGATCCTGATTTGAGATATTGACTCGATTTTGCTATACTCAATAGGTTGATTCACAGGAGTAATGAATGTCGAAGGATCTTGTACCAAGTCATTTGCTCTGCCCGGCCGGAACCGGCTCCCTGGATGCCTACATGCAGGAAGTCAACCGTATCCCGGTGCTGAGCCTCGACGAGGAGCAGAGCCTTGCCCGCCGTTTCCAGGACGAGGAAGACCTGGACGCGGCACGCATGCTGGTCATGTCGCATCTGCGATTCGTGGTGCACGTGGCGCGCGGCTATTCCGGCTACGGCCTGGCGCTGGGCGACCTGATCCAGGAAGGCAACATCGGCCTGATGAAGGCCGTCAAGCGCTTCGATCCCGACCAGGGCGTGCGGCTGGTTTCGTTCGCCGTGCACTGGATTCGGGCCGAAATCCATGAATTCGTGTTGCGCAACTGGCGCATCGTCAAGGTCGCGACCACCAAGGCCCAGCGCAAGTTGTTCTTCAACCTGCGTCGGTCCAAGAAGCGGCTGGGCTGGTTGAACCAGGATGAAGTCAAGGCGGTGGCCAATGACCTCAACGTCAAGCCCGAAGTGGTCATGGAAATGGAATCCCGGCTTTCCGGCCAGGACGTCGGCTTCGACCTGACTTCCGACGACGACGAGGACAAGCCGTACCTGGCGCCGGCCGCGTTCCTGGAAAGCCACCAGGATTCGCCGGACCTGGCCGCCGAGAGCGAAGACCTCGAGGATCATTACCATGAGCTGCTGTTCGAGGGCATGGACCAGCTCGACGATCGCTCCAAGGACATCATCCAGTCGCGCTGGCTGATCGACCCGAAGATCACGCTGCAGGAACTGGCCGACAAGTACGGCGTTTCCGCCGAACGCATCCGCCAGCTCGAGGCCGTGGCGATGAAGAAGCTAAAGGCCCAGTTCACCGCCTGAAGCCTCGTAAAGCTGCTGCGCGTGCGCCTGAGCGCGTCCGGCGGTGCTCGGAAGCCTCATGTACTCGGGGATGTACACTCCGTTTCCTGCGCTCCGGTGGCCACACTCATACGCCTGCTCGCGACGCTTTTCGATGCTTCAGGAACCTGAAGCGCGGAGCCCGCCTCGCACCAAGGCATGAATTGTCGTGCGATGAAGCCCCCGCTGGTCGGGGGCTTTTTGTATCCGGCGGCTTTGTTGTGCAGGTGGTCGCCGTTCGCCGCAATACCCCCGTCGTTCCGGACGCCCGACCGAAAGTTGCCGCGCTGCTATCCTGAACGCTCCAACCGCGCCATGGATCGGTCACCGATGATGCACTCATGAACCCATACGTATCCCACCTCGAATGCAGCCTGGAAGGGCGGGAATACCCGGCAGGGGAAATCTATCGGCTGTCCGACGCGGGCCGGCCGCTGCTGGTGCGCTACGGGCTCGATGACATCGCGGCCGCGTTGGACCGCGACGAAGTGGCTGCACGCGACGGGGGTTTCTACAAGTGGCGCGAACTGCTGCCGTTTGCAGACCATCAAGGCGTGCCGCGGCTCGGCGAGATCGACACGCCGCTGATCCCGATGGGCACTGCGCCGAACGTCACGATCAAGGACGAGGGGCGGCTGCCCACCGGCTCGTTCAAGGCGCGCGGACTGGCGCTGGCCGTGGCCATGGCGCGCGAGCTGGGCCTGGACAAGCTCTGCATGCCTTCCAACGGCAACGCCGGCGCGGCGCTGGCCGCCTACGCCACGCGCGCCGGGATGCAGTCGCTGGTCTACTGTCCGGCCGACACGCCGCGCATGAACATCGACGAGACGCGCCTGTGCGGCGCCGAGGTGGTCGAGGTCGACGGCTACATCGACGACTGCGGCAAGCTGCTGGCCGAGCGCGCCCAGCAGGAAGGCTGGTTCGACGTCTCGACGCTCAAGGAGCCGTACCGGCTGGAAGGCAAGAAGACCATGGGCCTGGAACTGGCCGCGCAGTGGGGCTGGAAGCTGCCCGATGCGATCTTCTACCCGACCGGCGGGGGCACCGGGCTGATCGGCATGTGGAAGGCTTTCGCCGAGATGAAGGCGCTGGGCTGGATCGAAGGCCCGCTGCCGAAGATGATCGCGGTCCAGGCCGACGGCTGCGCGCCCATGGTGCGCGCGTGGGAGGCCGGCGAGGAATTCGCGCAGCGCTGGGAAAACGCGTCGACCGTCGCCGCCGGCATCCGCGTGCCGCAGGCCGTGGGCGACTTCCTGATTCTGCGCGCGGTGCGCGAATCGGGCGGCAGGGCGATTGCCGTCAGCGAGGACGAAATCAACCGTTCGTGGAAGTCGCTTGCAACCGAGGAAGGCATCCTGATGTGCCCCGAAGGCGCAGCCACCCACGCGGCCTGGCAGCGCATGACCGAGTCCGGCGAGCTGGCGCGCGACGCCGATGTCGTGTTGTTCAACTGCGCCACCGGGCTCAAGTACACGCTGCCCGAGGTATGAACTGCATGGCCGACGGTCGATACATCACCGAATACCCACCGCTGGTTCGGCACCGGCAGGAGCTGCGCGATGCGGCCCGGGCGCGGCGGTGGCGCTTGCTGGTCGCGATTCCGTTGCTTGCAGCGCTTGCATTCGGTGCGTTCACCCTGAGCCCACCGTTCGGCCTGTTCGTGGCCGCCGTGGGCGCGGGGGTGTTGTTCTTCCTGGGCCTGCCGGGCGGCAGTTCGGTGGATCCCGGCGCGCTGGCCGGCATCGAGGGCGAGGTCGCGGTGCTGGAGCGGCTCAAACAGCTGCCCGACGATTACCTGCTGCTCAACCGGGTGAAACTGCCCGACGGCCAGCTGCCCAACGGCTGGCGCGAGCTGGATTTCATCGTGGCCGGCCCCAGCGGGCTGTGGATCGTCGAGGTCAAGAACACGCCGGGCTACGTCTACGTGCAGCCGGAAGAGCGTCACTGGCCGCTGGCGCGCCGCGCCGGCTGCGGCAGCCGGCCGAGCTGGAACGCGCTGCAAAACCCGATCCCGCAGGCCAACGCGCAGGTCCAGTCGCTGAAGCGCTGGCTGCTGCAGCAGGGCATGTCGGTCGAGCCGAATGCGGTGGTCTGTCTTTCGCACCCGGAAGTCGCGGTCGAGAACGGCACCGAATCTCCTGTGCCGGTGCTGGTGCGCGATCAACTGACCGCCCACATCGAGACCGCGTCCTCGGCAACCCTGCCCGCCAGATTGGTCGAAACCCTGGCGCAGCTGCGGCCGGGCGGCACGCCGGCTGCGGGTCTCGACCCCTCCCATTCGCGGCGCCCGGCGGCGGCCGGCGACCAGGCGGTGGTGAAAAAGACGGGCTGAGGCTTCGTTTCAGCGTCGTGCGGCGTACAGGAACCAGGCAAGCACGACCCAGTCGTAGAGAAAGTGCACCATGATCGGTAGCAGCAGGTTGCCGGTCGCCTGGTACAGCCCGCCCAGGTAGAGTCCCATCAGGAAGGTCAGCCAGAAATAGGCCGGCGTCAACGCGTGCGCCAGGCCGAACAGCAGCGAGGCGATGGCCAGTGCCGCCACTGGCCCAATCAGCCCTTCCAGTCCCGCCTGGATCACGCCGCGAAACAGCAGTTCCTCGCCGATACCGGCCATCAGCGCCACGCCGAGCACCGCTACGGGCCCGGCGTTGCCGAACAGCGGCAGCAGGTGATCTTCGACGATGCGCCTGAGCGCCTCGACCCAGTTCCAGCGACATTGCATCAGCGCCCGCACGGCGACGATCAGCGGCGCAGTCGCGAGAACCGACAGGACGAGTACATCGGCGCCGAAATCGATCGCCCGCCAGGGTTGCAGGCCGAATGCAAGCGCAAGCAACAGCGCGAGAACTGCCAGGGCGCCTTCGAAGCCGAGCGCGAACACGATCGGGCGGCGTTTCATGATTTCGCCGAGGCCCGACGCGTTGTGATCGTTGTCGTTATCGGTTTTCAAGATATGGCATGGCCGGCCGCCGGCCCGGCCCTGGTTTTGTAACGATTGCTTTTGCTGCGGGTATCGGCGCGATCCAGCGCCGTGACCGCGCTGCTGGACGGAACCGTTCGGTCCGGGTGCTCATGGACGAGGCGATCGTCGACGAAGGTTGCTCATTGTCGTTGGCCGGCAAGTGTGCCGTCAGGATTGCGCATCGCGAGCCACTTGCGCGCCATGCGCAGC
Organism: Wenzhouxiangellaceae bacterium; assembly: GCA_041685925.1. Classification (GTDB taxonomy): domain Bacteria; phylum Pseudomonadota; class Gammaproteobacteria; order Xanthomonadales; family Wenzhouxiangellaceae. Next base: position 32,583 of record JAWLEW010000010.1, read on the forward strand.
ATCGAGGCCTCGTCGGTGAAGCGGTGAAGGCGGTCGATCGGCACCCAGGCCAGGTCGTGCGATTCTTCGCTGACCCGGTAATCGCGTCCCGACGTGCTTGCGAGTGCATAACGCACGTCGAAGTGATAGTGCGCCGGATCATCCTTCCGGGCCGGGATTTCGTGCATGTCGATATCGAAGATCTCCGGCCGCAGGAGGGCCACGGCGAGCCCGGATTCCTCTTCGGCCTCTCGAATCGCGACCGCCGCGGTATCGGGGTCGCCATCGCTGTGGCCGCCCAGCTGCAGCCAGGCATCCAGCTTGCGGTGGTGGGTCAGCAGGACATCGCCGCCGGTCTCGTCGACCAGCCACGCCGAGCCGGTGACGTGCCCGGGCGCGAAATGATTGCGCTCGAAGCATTCCGGGTGATCTTGCAGCAGCGCGAGAAAGCGATCCACCACGCGCTTCTCGGCCGGGAAGCGGCGCCCATAGTCGGCCAGCTTTTCGGCCAGGTCGCTCGCCGGTTCGGCAATGGAACGCTTCATTGCCTGTGCTGCCGGGTGAATGCCTGCCACGCTTCCATGGCGTCTTCCAGCGCGGCGCGATACAGGCGTTCGCCGTGTTCGATGCTGGCCCGTCCCGGCTCCGAACCGATACGGCCGTCGGGGAAGGTCTTGCGGTAGTCGCACGCGTCGCGGATTTCACCGTCCGGCGCGCGTGCGGGATCGAGCGCGACGTCGCGCACGGCATCGGGATGGGCGTACCAGGTCAGCGAGATTTCCGACGGCGTGGCATGAGCGCCCTCGGCGTCGCCGAACAGCTCGGCCGAAAGCTTCCTGACCCGCGTGCCGGCGAACCAGTTGAACAGCCTGAAGTCCAGCCTGGAGAACTGCCCGGCCAGGCTGTGACCGGCCCAGACTTCGGCAAAGGCCGCGTTGACGGTCGCGATGTTGCCGCCGTGGCCGTTGAGAAACAGAAAGTGCCGGAAACCCTGGGCGGCCAGCGAACCGACCACGTCGCCGATCACGGCGATCAGCGTGGAAGGGCGCAGCGTGATGGATCCGGGAAAGGCCAGGTGGTGCTGGGCCATGCCGATGCTCAGCGTGGGCGCGACCAGCACCTCCCGCTCGGCCATGCCGGCGGCGATCACTTCCGGGCAGATCGCGTCGGTGCCGACCAGGCCATTGGGGCCGTGCTGTTCGGTGGAGCCGATCGGAATCACGATCCCGTCGTTGTGTTCAAGCCAGGCCTCGATCTCCGGCCACGTGGCGTACTGCAGTTTCATCGAAGGGTTCCAGTCAGGCATCAATACGGGGCGCAACATGATAACCCGGCCGGCTGCATCTGGATGCGCAGCGCTTGGCGGTTGATCGCTCCCGGCTTGGTGCCATAATGCCGGGCATGGGGAAATACACGGCCCGCCTGACACCGGCCAGACGCCGTCTGCTCGACGCGCTGCTCGACGAGTTGCTGGATCTGGACGCTGCGGCGCGCGAACGGGAGCTGGCGCGCATCGCGCTGCGCTGTCGCCGTCTTCATGGGCGCTTGTGCGCGCTGGTGGAGGCCAGCCGCGAACCGGCCCAGTACCTTGAAACCCTTTTTCGACGGGCCGGCGACGCGGCCTTCTCCGAGATCGAGGATCGCGACCTTTCGCTGCCTTCCGGCACCCGGCTGGGGCCGTGGCGGCTTGTCGAATCGGTCGGTTCCGGGGGGATGGGTACGGTGTACCGGGCCGAACGGGCCGACGGCGCGTTCGAAATGGAAGCCGCGGTCAAGCTGATTCGCGTCCGGCGCGACTCGCGCCTGAAGCAGCGCCTGGAGGTCGAGCGCCAATTGCTGGCGCGCCTGGATCATCCCAACATCGCGCGTATTCTCGACGGCGGCGAGACCGAAGACGGCCAGACCTACCTGGTCATGGAATGGGTACCCGGCGAGGATCTCAGCGACTGTGCGGAGCAGGCCCGGCGCGACGCCGGCCGCTGCCTGGACCTGTTCGCGCAGATTGCCGGCGCGGTCGGCCACGCCCACCAGCGGCGGGTGGTGCACGGCGATATCAAGCCGGCCAATGTACGCATCACGCCCGAACGACGGGTGCGTCTGCTGGACTTCGGGGTGGCCCGCCTGGTGGCCGAAGAGCAGGGCGCCGGCGACGACGGTTTCCACGCCCTGACGCCGGCATTTTCGGCGCCGGAACAGCTTGAAGGAAAACCGGCCTCGACCCAGTCGGACGTCTATGCGCTGGGGGTGTTGCTGCACTGGATGCTGACCGGCGAGGCCGCCAAGCCCGGTGCCGGCGCGTCGGTTCGGCTTCTGGCGCGCTATCGGCGTTCCCGCGACCTGGTGGCCATCGTCGAGATGGCGTGCGCGCGCGATCCGGCAGCCCGTTACGCCGGTGTTTCGGCGCTGGTCAAGGACGTGCAGCGTTACCGGCGGCGCCAGCCGGTCATGGCCCGGCCGGCGACCGGCCGCTATCTGCTCGGCCGGTTCATCCTGCGCAATCCGATTGGCGTCGGGCTGGGCAGTGCGGCCCTGCTGCTGCTCGTTGCCGGGCTGATCGGCACCGGCTGGCAGGCGCGCATTGCCGGCATCGAACGCGACCGGGCCCAGGCCCAGCGCGACCGCGCCCAGCTCGAGGCCGACAAGACCGCGCGGGTCAGCGAATTCCTGGTCAGCCTGTTCGACCAGGCCGATCCGTATCGGAACCCTGGCGAGGAAATGAGCGTGCACGACCTCGTGCGCGAGGGTGCCGAGCAGATCGCGACGCTGCAGGAAGCGCCGCTGGTGCAGGCCGAAATGTACCGTGCGCTGGCGCGCGTGAACCGATCACTGGCCCAATACGAGAGCGCCACCGACATGGCCCGCCGCGCCCTGGAGATCGTGCAGCAAGCGCCCGGCGTCCCGGACGCCGAACTGGCGCGGGCCTGGACCCTGCTCGGCGGCACGCTGGGCTCGACCGGCCGCTATCGTCAGGCGCTGGAGGCGCACCGCAAGGCGCTGGAGCTCAGCGATTCCGGGGACGAGGGCGCGGTGGCCGATGCGCTGGACAACATCGGGCTTTCGCTGTATTCGCTGGGGCGCTTCGAGGCGGCCGAACAGCGCTTCAGGCGAGTGCTGGCGCTGCGCCGGCAGGTTGCGCCGGACAGCGCCGAGGCCGCATCGGCCTACAACAACCTGGCACTGGCGCTGGCGGCCCGGGACCGCCTCGATGCCGCGGCGCGCCACTACGCCACTGCGCTCGAGCTTCGCCGCCGGGTGCTTGGAGACGGTCACCCGGTCACGACCTTTTCGCTGACCAACCTGGCCACCCTGCTGACCCGAATGGGCGAGTGGGACCGCGCCGAGGCCATGTACCTGGAGGCGCTGCAGCACCGGCGAGAGGCATTCGAAAGCCGTCATCCGGCCGTTGCCAGCGTGCTCTACCAGCTCGGCTGGCTCAACGGCAATCGCAAGCGCTGGGCCGAGTCGGAGCGGTATTACCGCGAAGCGCTGGCGATTCGCGAGGCGCACATGGGCGCCGACCACCCCTCGGTGGGCGTTGTGCTCAACGCCCTGGCGACCGCGATGCGCAGGCAGGGGCGGGCGGCCGGATCGCTCGAGTTGCTGGAGCGAACGCTTGGAATCTACCGCGCGGCGTACGGCGAGTCGCACCACGACATTGCGCTGGTGCTGTCGAACCTGGCCGCCACGCACGTCGATCTCGGCCGACTCGACAAGGCCGAGCGGCTGTACGCACGGGCGCTCGAGATGTGCAGGCGCGAGCTGGGCGACAAGCATCGCCACGTCGCCGACATCCTGCGCGGCCAGGCCGAGCTGGCGTTGCTGCGGAATCAGGCGGATATCGCCGGGCAGCGTGCGGCCCGGGCGCACGCGATCGTCGTCGGAATCCATGAAGATGAAACCCATCCCGAAGTCGTGGCCGCGGTCGAGCTGCTCGAAAGGGCCGGTGCGGCGAGATAGCGACTCGCTCAGTCCAGCCTGCGCCACTGGCCGGGCTGCAGATCTGCAAGCGTGTGATCCCCGATCGCGCTGCGTACCAGCCGCAGCGTCGGGTGCCCGACCGCCGCGGTCATGCGGCGCACCTGGCGGTTGCGGCCTTCGCGGATGACCAGTTCCAGCCAAACGTCCTCGACGTTCCGGCGGTAGCGCACCGGCGGGTCGCGCGGCCACAGCCATTGGGGTGGTTCGATGCGCCGGGCCTGCGCCGGTCGGGTGACGCCGTCGTTCAACTCGACGCCTCGTCGGAGCCGGTCCAGTGCATCGTCACCGGGCGCCCGCTCGACCAATACCAGGTAGGTCTTGGGCTGCTTGAACTTCGGCGACGAGATCCGCGCCTGCAGCGCGCCGTCGTCGGTCAACAGCAGCAGACCCTCGGAATCCTTGTCCAGCCGTCCGGCCGGGTAGACATCGGGCACGTCGATGTAGTCGGCCAGCGTCGGGCCTTCGCCGGAAAACTGGCTCAGCACGCCGAATGGCTTGTTGAACGCGATCAGCAAGCGCTAGGCTTCCGGTCCGATCTTGTCTGGGTGTAGTGGTCCTTCCACCTGATGTACCGATTCAGTTGGAAGGACCACTAGTCTCGAAGTCCCCGGCGTCGTGGCGCTCGAGCAACTGCATCTCGGGCTCGCCGAACGGCCGGTTGACCATCCGCCCGCGCAGCACGGCCGGACGGGCGTCGATGGCATTGGCCCAGCGCTGGACGTTTTCGTAAGTTTCGACCTGCAGGAACTCGGCGGCGTCGTACAGCCGGCCCAGCGCGAGCTGGCCGTACCAGGCCCAGATCGCCATGTCGGCGATGGTGTAGTCGTCGCCGGTCATGTATGCGTGATCGGCCAGGTGCCGGTCCAGCACGTCGAGCTGGCGCTTGGCTTCCATGGTGAAGCGGTCGATGCAGTACTTGATCGGTTCGGGCGCGTAGGCGTAGAAGTGGCCGAAGCCGCCGCCCAGGTAGGGCGCGCTGCCCATCTGCCAGAACAGCCAGTTCATGCATTCGGTGCGCGCATGATGGTTGCGGGGGAGGAAGGCGCCGAATTTCTCGGCCAGGTAGAGCAGGATGGCCCCCGACTCGAACACCCGGGTCGGCTCGTCGGTGGTGTGGTCGACCATCGCCGGGATCTTGGAGTTGGGATTGATTTCGACGAAGCCCGAGCCGAACTGATCGCCCTCGCCGATATCGATCAGCCAGGCGTCGTACTCGGCCTCGTCGATGCCGCGGGCGAGCAGCTCCTCGAACATCACGGTGACCTTCACTCCGTTGGGCGTGGCCAGCGAATAGAGCTGGAACGGGTGCTTGCCCACCGGCAGTTCCTTTTCGTGCGTGGGTCCGGCGACCGGGCGGTTGATGCTGGCGAACTTGCCGCCGCTTTCGCCTTCCTGCTTCCAGACCTTCGGCGGGGTGTAGTCCTGCGGATGGCTCATGGCTTGGGCTCCTGAATTGCTCTGATGGTCGCCATGTTACGCGTCATGGCCTCGGCATGACCGGACCGGCCGATGCCGGCGACCATTACGGCGTAATTCGGCCCCGTGCCGTCAATGGTCGAGGCCCGGGGTGTTTTCGACGACGCGCCTCGGCGGCGGCTGCACGCGCGGATCGGTGAAATCCGGGGCTTCGGGTCGTTCCCGGCCGCAGATCCGGGCCATGGTGACCACCGTGGATTTCCACGGATTCATCAACTCGTCGATGGTCGGCGCCCGGCGCCGGGTGCACACCACCGTGCCGTCGGCCATCACGTATCGGCTGGGACTGCCGCCGTCGCTCGCCTTCCAGGTGTCGGCGCCCGGGGCGACGCGTCCGACGTATTCGGAAATCCACCCCCGGGTTCCCGGCAAGCCGGACAGGGCCTCGCCGGTGGTGGCCCACGGTAGCGATCCCGCTTCATCTGCCGCAGGCGCGACCGGCTGGGCGCCGACCTGCTCGAGGATGCGGGCGCGCAGCCCGGCTGCATTCCGGCCGGGTGAATCTTGCGGCTCGCTGACCGGCGTATCGGGCTCCGGCGCATGGGGCATCGAGGCCGGGTTCGCGGGTCCTCGGTCGGCCGTCACCGTGTCCGAATCGTCCGGTGCCTGCGGTTGCTCTTGCGGCGGGGGCCGCATCGGGGGTGTCTTGGTTTCAAGCGTCTCGGTTTCAAGCGCCGGCGCCGGTTCGCTGGTCGCCTGCGTTGCCAGCCGCATGGTGATCACCCGGTCGCCTGTCGGGGAAGACCTTTTCGGCAGCGGCGCATTCAGCAACAGCGTGAAGATGACTGCATGCACCACGATCGAAGCGGCGACCGCCGACCACGGGAATCGGTCGATCGCGAGACCGTGCGGGACTCCGTTTCGGGCAATTGCGTGCCGGCGCGTTGGCGGCATGTCGGGGATCCCGGAGGCAAGCTGATAGAATAATCGGACAGTAATTATCCGACTGTTAATTATCCAACCGTTAAACGCAGTTCGCAAAAAAGGATGACCATGGGATACCAACACGTGAAGCTGCCGGACGCCGGCACCCGTATTTCGGTCGAGAACGACAAGCTCAAGGTGCCGGATGATCCGATCCTGGGTTTCATCGAGGGCGATGGCATCGGCGCCGACATCACGCCGGCCTGTCTGAAGGTCTGGAACGCCGCGGTCGAGAAGGCCTACGGCGGCAAGCGCAAGGTGCACTGGGCCGAGCTGTATCTGGGCGAAAAGGCGTCCGGCATCTACGACGGCGACTATTTCCCGGACGAGACGCTGGAAGCGATCAAGGACCTCAACGTCGCCATCAAGGGGCCGTTGACCACGCCTGTGGGCGAGGGCTTTCGCTCGCTCAACGTGTCGCTGCGCCAGACTTTGGATCTCTACGCCTGCGTGCGACCGGTGAAGTACTACCAGGGCGTGCCTTCGCCGATGAAAAAGCCCGACGACTTCGACGTGGTGATCTTTCGCGAGAACACCGAAGACGTGTATTCGGGCATCGAGTTCGAGGCCGGCACGCCGGAGAACAAGAAGCTGGCCGACTTCCTGCGCAACGAGATGGGCGCGAAGTTCTTCGAAAACGCCGGGCTGGGGGTAAAACCAATCTCCGAGTTCGGCACCAAGCGCCTGGTGCGCAAGGCAATCGAGTACGCCATCGAAAACGATCGCGAGTCGGTGACGCTGGTGCACAAGGGCAATATCATGAAGTTCACCGAGGGCGCGTTCCGCAAGTGGGGCTTCGAGGTTGCCGCCGAGGAATTCGGCGATGTGACCATCACCGAAGACGAGCTCTGGGACAAGCACGACGGCAAGCGCCCGGAAGGCAAGATCGTGATCAAGGATCGAATCGCCGACATCATGTTCCAGCTCCTGCAGCTGCGTCCGGGCGAGTTCGACGTGCTGGCGACCATGAACCTCAACGGCGATTACCTTTCCGATTCCGCGGCCGCCTCGGTCGGCGGCATCGGCATCGCCCCGGGCGCCAACATGGCCGACAACGTGGCCGTGTTCGAGGCCACCCACGGCACCGCGCCCAAGTACGCCGGTCAGGACAAGGTCAACCCCTCGTCGCTGCTGTTTTCCGGCGTGATGATGTTCGACTATCTCGGCTGGCCGGAAGTCGGGCGCATGATCGAAACGGCCTTCGAGAAAGTCGTCGCCAATGGTGTCGTGACCTACGACTTCGCGCGCCAGATCGACAACGCCACCGAGGTCAAGACCTCGGGCTTTGCCGACGCGCTGGTCGAGGCGATCAACGCCGGCTGATGGCTCGCGCGGCGCTGGAAGTTGCGCTTTCCGAGCCCGATCCGGCGGCCAAGTGCCGCCGGGTCGACGCGCTCTGGGCCAGCGTTTCGACAGGACCGCTTGAGCTCGATCCGGCCGGAGCGCCACCGCCCGCGGGCCGCCCGGCCCGTCCGGAGCTGGTCGCGCCGTCCAGCCTGCCCAGGCGCGGGCTGGGCTCGGTTGAAGGGCGGGTGGCGCTGCTGCATGCGGTCGCGCATATCGAATTCAACGCGATCAATCTTGCACTTGACGCGGCCGCGCGCTTTGCCGATATGCCGGAGCAGTTCTACCGCGACTGGCTGAGCGTGGCGCACGACGAGGCGCGGCACTTCCGGCTGCTCGAACGACGCCTGGGCGAATTGGGCGCGGCCTACGGCGATCTGCCGGCGCACAACGGCCTGTGGGAGATGGCAGAGAAGACCGCGCACGATCCGCTGGTGCGCATGGCGCTGGTGCCGCGCGTGCTCGAAGCGCGCGGGCTGGACGTCACGCCCGGCATGATCGAAAAGCTTCGGCAGGCCGGCGACGCGGGATCCGTCGCCTGCCTGGAGGTGATTCTGGAGGAGGAAGTGCGCCACGTGGCGATCGGCAGCCGATGGTTCCGGCACTTGTGCGGCCAGCGCGGGCTGGCCCCCGAGGCGACGTTTCGTTCATTGCTCGACGAGTATTTTGCCGGTGGCCTGCGCGGGCCGTTCAATCACCCGGCACGGCTGCAAGCGGGCTTTACCGAAGCCGAACTGGAGGATCTCGAACTTGCGAGCTGAATTGCTGTTCAGTGCATCGGCGGTCTTGATGATGGCCAGCGTGTTCTGGCCGTCCAGGCTGCCGGGCGCCGACGAGCCGCTGGAGCTGGTCGATTCGGTGGACCTGGAACGCTACCAGGGCCTGTGGTACGAGATCGCCCGGCTGCCCAACCGGTTTCAGGACCAGTGCGCCAGCAACGTCACGGCCGAGTACACGCTGCTGGACAATGGTCGCGTCAAAGTGGTCAACCGCTGCCTGCTGCCCGACGGCGAGATCGACGAGGCCGAAGGGGTCGCCCGGCGGCCGGATCCGGCGCGGGAGGCGGCGCTGAAGGTACGCTTCGCACCGCGCTGGCTCAGCTGGCTGCCGCTGGTCTGGGGCGACTACCAGATCATGGCGCTGTCGGAGGACTACCAGTGGGTGCTGATCGGCGCGCCGTCGCGCGATTACCTCTGGATTCTGGCCCGCCAGCCCGCGCTGCCGGCGCCCAGGCTCGAGGCCCTGCTCGAGGAGGCGGCCCGCCAGGGTTTCGATACCGGGGCCGTGATACGTACGCGGCAGGACGGATAAGTGGTCATCGATACCGTCGTCATCGGTGCCGGCTGGTCCGGGCTCACGGCCGCGCGTGCGCTCGCCGCGGCCGGCCGCGAAGTGGTGGTGCTGGAGAAATCCCGGGGGCCGGGCGGGCGCAGCGCGACCCGGCGCGCCGACGGCGCCCGATTCGATCACGGCGCGCAGTATTTCACCGCGCGCAGCGCCGCGTTCGGCCGCCAGTTGCAACAGTGGCGCGACGCCGGGCTGGTGCAGCGCTGGCGGCCGCGCCTGGCGGTGCTGGGCGACCGCTCCGCCCATCGTGATCCGGAAGCGACCAACCGATTCGTGGCCGTGCCGGGAATGAATGCCGTGTGCCGTCACCTGGCCGATGGCCTGGACTGCCGCTTCGACGCACGCGTTGCGGGCCTGGATTTCGATCGCGCATGGCGCCTGGAAATGGATTCGGGTGAAACCCTTCAAGCCCGCAGGCTGCTGCTGACGGCGCCGCCGGCGCAATCCGCGGCGCTGCTGGGCGCTGCCGATCCGCTGCACGATGGACTGGCCGACGTGGCCTTCTGGCCGTGCATCACGGGGATGCTGTCATTCGAAAAGACCTTCGATCCCGGCTTCGACGCGGCCTTCGTCAACCGCGGCGAGGTCCTGTCCTGGGTGGCCTGCAATTCGACCAAGCCCGGCCGGCAGGGCCACGACTGGGTACTGCACGCCACCGCGGCGTGGTCGCAGGCACACCTGGAGCAGGTACCGGAAGAATCGGCAGCGCAACTGGCGCAAGCGTTCGGCGAACTTGCAGGCCAGGCCCTGCCGCCGGTCGCGTTCCAGGCCGCGCACCGCTGGCGCTACGCGCAGGCCAGCGCACCGCACGATCAGGGCCATATCGGCGACGAAGCGCGACGGCTGGCGATCGCCGGCGACTGGCTCGCCGGCAGCCGGATCGAGGGCGCATGGACCAGCGGACGCAAGGCCGGCGAATGGCTGGCCGGGCTTGATTGAACCGGCCTCGGGGTCATCGCATCGAATCGTTCGCGGGTGCGCCGGTACAATAGCGCGCATGGCTCAAGACTCCCAAGCATCCCTGCTCGACGGCCGCGCGATTGCCGACCGGCTGATCGCCAACGTGGCCCAGGCGGTGGCCAATGGTCAAAAGCGCGGCGAGCGCCCGCCCGGCCTTGCCGTCGTGCTGATCGGCGACGACCCGGCCTCGGACATCTACGTCGGCAACAAGGTCAAGGCCTGCGCGCGCGCAGGCATCGTCTCGCGCGACTACCGTCTGGCGCACGGCTCGGATCAGAAGAGCCTGCTGGCGTTGATCGACCAGCTCAATGCCGACGACGAGATCGACGGTATCCTGGTGCAGCTGCCGCTGCCGGCGCACATGGACGAGCACGCGGTCACGCGCCGGATCGATCCGGACAAGGACGTCGACGGCTTTCATCCGCTCAACGTCGGTCAGCTTGCGCTGCGCAACCCCGGGCTTCGTCCGTGCACGCCGCGCGGCGTGATGACGCTGCTCAACGCCCACGGCCTGGACACCAAGGGTCGCCACGCGGTCGTGGTCGGGGCCTCCAACATCGTCGGCCGTCCGCTGGCGCTCGAACTTTTGCTGGCCGGCGCCACGGTCAGCATCGCCCACCGTTTCACGCAGAACCTGGATGCGCTGGTGCCGCAGGCCGATTTTCTGTTCGTGGCCGTGGGCAAGCCGGGCGTGGTCGATTCGGCCTGGATCAAGCCCGGTGCCGTGGCCGTGGACATCGGCATTCATCGCGATCCGGGAGGCCGCGTGCGCGGCGATCTGGAATTCGACGCCGCCAGCGAACGCGCGTCCTGGATCACGCCGGTCCCGGGCGGCGTGGGACCGATGACCGTCGCCACCTTGATGCAGAACACCGCCGAGGCCGGCGGGCTGGTCGTGCTGTCGCCATGATGATTCGCCTGCTGATGTTGGCGGCGGTTCTTTCGCTTGGCGGCTGCGGCGCGCTGATCGACCGGGCGACCAGCAATTTCGCCAGTGATCTCGAGCAGGCCGTGGTCAATTACGACGAGCCGCTGGTCGTCGAGCGCGGGCTGCCGGCTTTCCTGCTGATCCTCGAGGCGCGCCGCCAGGCCAGTCCGGGCGATTCCGATCTGCTGGTCAACCTGGCTTCCCTGACCGGCACCTACGCCAGCCTGTTCGTCGAAGACGGCGATGCCGCCCGCCGCATGTCGGCCCGCGCCCTGGACTATGCCCGGCAAGCGGCGTGCCTCGATAACACGCCATTGTGCGAAGCCTCCGGCCTGCCGTTCGAGCGTTTCGAACAGCGCGTCACCGAACTGAAACCGGAACACGTTGAAATCGCCTATTCGGTGGGCACCGCCTGGGTCACCTGGATCGCCTCGGCCAGCAGCGATTACGGTGCGCTGGCCGACCTGCCCAAGGCCGAACTGTTGCTCGAAACCGTCGCCGGGCTGGCGCCCGAATACGACGACGGCGCGGTCTGGCTGTACCTGGGCGTGCTCAACAGCCAGCGCCCCCCGGCCGCCGGCGGCCGGCCGGACCTGGCAAAGGAGTACTTCGAGCGTGCGCGCGCCATCTCATCGGGCCGCAACCTGATGATCAACGTGTTCATGGCCGACGAGTACGCCCGCCTGGTGTTCGACCGCGAGCTTTACGTGGAGCTGCTCGAGCAGGTGATGATCGCCGACCCGGAACAGCCCGGTTACGTGCTGGCCAATCGGATTGCCCGGGCCCGGGCGCGCGAACTGCTCGAGCAGGCCGACGAAATCTTTTTCTAGGAAACCCGAATGATGTCCAGATTCATATCCGCCGGAACCCTGTTGCTGGCCCTGGTGCTTGCCGCCGGTTCGCTGGCCGCCCAGCAGCTCAAGATCGCGACGCTCGCGCCGGACGGCTCGAGCTGGATGGAGGTGCTCAACGACGCCGCCGATGAAGTCCGCGAGGAGACCGGCGGCAAGGTGGTCACCCGGTTCTATCCCGGCGGCGTCATGGGCGGTTCGGACACCGTCTTGCGCCGCATGAAACTGGGCCAACTACAGGGCGGCGTGTTCACGGTGGGGGAACTGGCCGGCATGGCGCCGGAGACCAACCTCTATTCGCTGCCGTTCCAGTTCAAGAACGCATCCGAACTGGCGCAACTGCGCGATGAGTTCGATCCCTATATTCTCGACGCGCTGCACGAGGCGGGCATGGTCGCACCGGCGATCACCAACGGCGGCTTCGCCTACCTGTTTTCGCGCGACCGGATCGAGAGCACCGACGACGTCTCCTCCAGCCTGCGGGTCTGGATCCCGGAGAACGACCCGCTGTCGCGTCGCACGCTCGAAGAAATCGGCGCCAGCGCCGTTCCGATGAGCCTGGCGGACGTCTACACCGGGCTGCAGACCGGCACCATCAACACCTTCGCCAACACCATGTCCGGCGCAATTATCCTGCAGTGGCATACACGGGCGAAATACATGCTCGACCTGCCGGTGCTGATGACCGCCGGCGTGATGGCGGTGGACCGCAAGTCGTTCGAGCGCATCTCGCCGGAGCATCGCGCCATCTGGCTGAGCGTGTTCGGCCAGGCACTGCGCGAGCAGGAAGCGAAAACGATCGAGGAAAACCGCGACGCACGCGCGGCGCTGGTCGAGCAGGGGATCGAGATCGTCGAACCCGATCCGAAAGACGTGCGCGAATGGCAGCGCATCTCCGACCGGGTGCTGGATGACATGCTGGCCTCGGGCGAATTCGAGGTCCCCGGCCTCGAGCGGCTGCGGGCCCGGCTCGAAGAGATCCGCCGCGACGAGACCGGGCCCGACGCCGAATGAGCGAACCCGAAGTCGACGTGCCGGGCAGGATCGAGCCGCCGCCCGAGGGCCGGCTGGCCAGGCTGGTGCGCAATCTCGAGATCGGATTGCTCACGATCATTTTCGGCGCCATCGTCGTCGTCGGCCTGAGCCAGATCGGGCTGCGCAATTTCGCCGACGGCTCGCTGGTCTGGGCCGACGCCGCGATGCGCGCCGGCGTGCTGTGGATCACCATGCTGGCCGGTGTGCTGGCGGCCGGGCAGGCCCGGCATATCAAGATCGACGCCTTGCTGCAGCGGCTGCCCGAGAAGGTCCGGCCCTGGATCCAGCGCGCGATGTACCTGTTGACGGCGCTGATCTGCGTCGCGCTGGCCGCGGCCAGCGTCAGCCTGATCCAGCTCGAGATGAGCATGAACGACCTGGCCTTTCTCAATGTGCCGCGCTGGGCGGTGCTGATCATCATCCCGATCGGTTTCGCGCTGATGGGCTGGCGCTTCATGCGCCATGCGCTGGTGCTGTATCCGCCGGGCAAGGGAAAGCGCTGAGATGCTGTTCGTCCTGCTGTTGCTGCTGGCGCTTCTGGGCATGCCGCTGTTCGCGGTCATCGCCCTGGGGGCCCTGATCGGGTACAACGAACAGGGCTTGAACATGACCCTGGTGGTGATGGAATTCCAGCGTGTCGGCGAACTGCCGGTGCTGGTCGCGCTGCCGCTGTTCACGTTCGCCGGGGTAATTCTTTCGCATTCGAAGACGCCCGAGCGGCTGGTCGACCTGACGCGGTCCATGTTCGGCTGGATGCCCGGCGGGCTGGCGATACTGGGGCTTGGACTGTTCGCGCTGATGACCGCGTTTACCGGGGCGTCCGGCATCACCGTGGTCGCGCTCGGCTCGCTGATGCTGCCGGCGCTGCTCAAGGCCGGCTACCCGGAGCGCTTCTCGCTCGGCCTGGTCACGGCCGGCTCCAGCATGGGCGTCCTGTTCGCGCCATCGCTGCCGCTGATCCTGTACGCGGTGGTCGCCCAGCAAGTGGCCCCGGGGCAGGGCATCCGCATCGAGGAACTGTTCCTGGCCGGCGTCCTGCCGGGAATTTTGATGCTGCTGCTGATGGCCGGCTGGGCCATGCGCACCGGCGTTCATCTGCCGAAAGACGAAACGCCGAAGCCGCCGATCGGGCCCAGCCTCAAGGCCGCGGCCTGGGAACTGCCGCTGCCGTTCGTGGTGCTCGGCGGCATCTACGGCGGCTACCTGCTGGTCATCGAGGCTGCGGTGGTCACCGCGGCCTGGGTCATCGTGACGCTGGTCGCGATCCGCCGCGATATCGAGTGGCGCAAGCTGCCCGCGATCATCGCCGAGGCCATGGTGCTGGTCGGGGCGATTCTCGTGGTACTGGGCGTGTCCATGGCCTCGACCAATCTCATGATCGACACCCAGGTGCCGCAGCGCCTGTTCGACGCGGTCGAGCCGTGGATCTCGAACAAGTACATGTTCCTGGTCGGGATCAACATCCTGCTGTTGGTCGTCGGCATGATGCTCGACATCTTCGCCGCCCTGGTGATCATGGCGCCGCTGATCATCCCCATCGCGCTGGCCTTCGGCGTCGACCCGGTGCACCTGGGGATCATCTTCCTGGCCAATCTCCAGATCGGCTACTGCACCCCGCCGGTCGGCATCAACCTGTTCCTGGCCAGCCACAGGTTCGACAAGGACATTCTCGTCATCTACCGCTCGACCCTGCCGTTTCTCGGCTGGCTGCTGGTGGCCCTGCTGATCATCACCTGGTGGCCGGGGCTGAGTCTTTGGCTGGCGGGGCGGATGTAGTAACCTCCCAAGGCACGCGCAGGATCGGGTGTCGCTTGGGCCGAGGTGCGAATTTCAGAGGGACGGATGCCGATGACCGACAAGGCGGTCGGAAAGATTGAAAAGTGGAACGACGATCGCGGGTTCGGCTTCATTGCGCCCGCCGCCGGCGGCGATGATGTGTTCGTTCATGTGAGTGCATTCGAGCCCGGCGGACGGAGGCCGTCGGTCGGGGATGGGGTTCGCTATGCAATCGGCCGCGACGGACGCGGCAGGCGCCAGGCGCGCGATGTGGTCTTCGTGTCCACGGCGGGCGCCGCGCGGTCGGGCAAAGGGTTCTTGCTCGATCTCGACCTCCGAACCGTGCTGGTGGCAGGGTTCTTCCTGCTGCTTGCCGTGGTCTGGCTGGCCGGCGGTTTTACGGCGATGATCATGCTGATCTATGCGGCGATGAGCGCAGTGGCGTTCGCAATGTATGCGCTGGACAAGAAGGCGGCGCTCGACGACCGCTGGCGGATTGCCGAAAGCTCGCTGCACCTGGTTGCGCTGGCCGGCGGCTGGCCGGGCGCCTTGCTGGCCCAGAAGAGCCTGCGCCACAAGACCCGCAAGCGGAGCTTCCAGCTCGTGTTCCGGGTCACGGTGGTCGCCAATATCGCCGCCCTGGCGTGGCTGACGAATTCGCCCGATTCCGAAGCGCTGCTGGCCGAGATCCTGGCGAGGCTGTCCTGAATTCCGGCGCCACTTGAAGGGTTTTCCGTTTGCCGCGGCGACGCGCCGGCATTCGATCCACTGCAACTCGAGCGGGTATCGAGATGAACGTCGGAGTCAAGGCAGCAGAGGTCGTGCGGAAAGGCTCCAGCCGTTGCGGGACAAGTCGGCAGTGCGTGCCCGAGGAAGCGTCGTGAACGGTTCTTTCCATGTTTGAACGGCGCCGCCCGGCATCGGCGGCATACCATGCCCGCCCGCTGATCGTCACGCTCGTGCTGGCGGGTTTCCTGCTGCTGCCTTCGATGGCCTCGGTCGGGATGTTCGTCGACGGGACGATGTACGCGGCGATCAGTCGCAACCTCGCTGCTGGCGTCGGGTCGCTGTGGGCGCCGCATTTCAGCGAGGGCCTGTTCCCGGTATTCCACGAGCATCCGCCGCTGGTGTTCTGGCTGCAGTCGCTTTTCTTCCGGGCGCTGGGGGATTCCTACCTGACCGAGCGGACCTACGACCTGGTCGTGGTGTTTGCGACCGCGTTGCTGATCCGCACGCTGTGGATCCGAATCACGCTGGCGCGCGGCCTGGAAAAACTGTCGGCCTACTGGTGGCTGCCGCTGTTGTTGTGGGTGGTGGTGCCCAAGTGGTCGTGGGCTTATCGCAACAACGTGCTGGAAAACACCATGACCGTGTTCTGCCTGCTGTCGGTGCTGCTGGTATTCGGCGCGCTTCGGGCGCCGGCCGCCGGGAGGGCGTTGACATTTGCCGCCGCGGCTTCGGGTGCGGCCTTGTTGGCATTCCTGGCCAAGGGTCCGGTGGGGCTTTTCGTGCTCGTCGCGCCGGCATTGCTGCTTCCGGCGCTGCCGGACGCCGACTGGCGGCGGAGCGTATTCGGGCTGGCTGTCGTTTCAGTCGTGTTTTCCGGTTTGCTGGGCGTGCTGCTGGCCTGGCCGGAGGTGCGCGAAATGCTCGCCGCGTACTGGCGCGACCAGGTGGCGGGCCGCGCCGGCGTTTCGGGCGCCGATTCGGGGATGCTGTTGGAGCTGGCCAAGAAAGTCGCGCCGATGCTGCTGGTGCTGGTCGGCTTGCGCCTGTGGGTCTGGCGCGGAGCCGGTGCCGGCTGGGCCAGGCGCGTGCGGGCACCGGCCGCGGCCATGCTCGCCGTCGGGCTGTCGGCCAGTCTGCCGCTGGCGCTGGGCGACCTGGATTCGGCGCATTACCTGGTCCCGGCGCTGCCGTTTTTCGCGCTGGGTTTCGGGCTGGTCGGGGCATCGATGCTGCATGAAGCCGAAGCAAGAATCCGAACGATCCTGGGGAGACGGCCGGGCAGGCTGTTCATGCTGATATCCGGCGTGGCTGCTGCGGTGGTCCTTCTCGAGTCGGCCGGGCGCATCGGCGAGGTGCGCAAGAACGGCGACTACCATGCCTTTCTCGCCCGGGTGTCTGCAGTCACCGGCGAAGATCGATCGCTGGCCGTCGATGCGGCCTTGTACAACGATTGGTACCTGCATGCGATCGCCCAGCGCCATTACCGCATTTCGCTGGTACCCGGACTTGCCGATGCCGAGTGGCGACTGGCGCCGGCCCGGGAAGATTCGCCGCCCGCTTATCGGAACACGGGGCTCTCTTCAGGTGGCTGGGTGCTGCAGCACAGGGAACTTGCGCCCGGCCTGGACGAAGAAAATTGACCAAGAGCCGCCGGTGATCAACGCTCCAGTATCGCGCTGACGCCCATGCCGCCGGCGGTGCATACCGAGATCAGGCCGCGACCCGAACCCTTCTGTTCCAGCAGCCTGGCCAGGGTGGCGACGATGCGGGCGCCGGTGGCGGCAAATGGGTGTCCCACGGCCAGCGAGCTGCCGTTGACGTTCATTTTCTCGCGGTCGATGCTGCCCAGCGCGCCGTCCAGACCGAGACGCTCGCGGCAATAGTCGTCCGATTCCCAGGCCTTGAGGGTGCACAGCACCTGGGCGGCGAAGGCTTCGTGGATTTCGTAGAAGTCGAAATCCTGCAGCGAAAGATCGGCGCGCTGCAGCATTTCGGCCACGGCCACCGTGGGCGCCATCAGCAGGCCCTCGTCGGCATCGACGAAATCGACCGCCGCGGTGCGGCTGTGGGTCAGCCAGGCCTGCACCGGCAGGTCGTGCTTTTTCGCGTAGTCTTCGGAGGTCAGGAACACGGCCGCGGCGCCGTCCGTCAGCGCGGTGGAGTTGCCGGCCGTCAGCGTGCCCTGGCTGGAACGGTCGAATGCCGGCTTGAGCTTGGCGAGCTGTTGCATGTCGCTTTCGGGCCGGATGTTGTTGTCGCGCAGCACGCCGGCGTGGCCGGTGACCAGCTCGTCGAAAAAGCCTTCGTCCCAGGCGCGCGCGGCGTTGTGGTGGCTGGACAGCGTCAGTTCGTCCTGCTCGCGGCGCGAGATCTGCCATTCCTTGGCCATGCGTTCGCAGTGCTGGCCCATGGAAAGTCCGGTGCGCGGTTCGCCGTTGGCCGGCGGCTGGGGCGCCATTTCGCCGGGCGAGAACCCCTTGAACGCGGCCAGCTTGTCCTTGAAGGTCTTCGCCTTGCCGAGCTTGACCAGGCGCTGGGCGAAGCGGCGCTGGAACACGATCGGCACGTCGCTGGTGGTATCGGTGCCGCCGACGATGGCGCAGTCGATGGCGCCGGTGGCAATCTCGGCGCCGGCCAGCATGGCGGCCTGCAGGCTGGTCCCGCAGGCCTGTTGCAGCGTGATGCCCGGGGTCAGCGGTGACAGCGTGGTCGACAGCAGAGCCTCGCGCGCCAGGTTCCAGTCCTTCGAATGCACCGTCACGGCGCCGGCGATGACCTTGTCGACCTGCTTGCCGGAAAGATCGTATTTGTCGACCACGCCCTGGATGGCATGGGTGAGCATGTCCTTGTTGGTTTCGTCGGCATACAGCGTGTTGGAGCGGCAGAACGGAATGCGGCTGCCGCCGATGACTGCGATGCGCTTGATTGAACCGTCGGTCATGGGTCGAATCCTTTGGCGAATGTTGGGTTCGTGGCGTTCCGTTCGGAATTACTCGGTCTTGCCGGCGTCCTTGTTCGGCGCGTCTTCTTTTGCAGAAGTCCCGGTCGAGGCGTCCTGGGCAGCCGGCTTGTCGACTTCACCGGTGCCGGGCGACGTCTTCCTGGTTGCGGTCTTGGTTGCGGTCTTCCGGCTGCCGCCGGTCTTCTTTTTGGCGGCCGATTTCTTCTTCGTCGTTTTCTTCTTAGTGCCGGCCTTCTTCGAGGACGGTTTTTTGGTCGTGGCCTTGTTGTCGGTTGTCGCGGGCGCTGATTCCGGCGCGCCCGGTTTGCCGCCGCCGGAGCGCTTGCGCGCCTTGTCGAGCAGCGAGTTGTCGGCCGAGGCCCTGGCGTCGGTGTTGTTGATGTAGTGCACCGGCCCGCCGCGGAACGGCGCGAAGCCGGTGCCGAAGATCATGCCGGCGTCGAGCAGTTCCTCGTTCTCGACCACGTCGTCGCGCAGGCAGGCCAGGCATTCGTCGAGGTAGGGCTGGATGAGGTCTTTCGCGATCTGGTCCAGGTCGTGGCCCTTGTGGGCGTCACTATCGCGCAGCGGCTTGCCCTTTTCCCATTTATAAAAGCCTTCGCCGGTCTTCTTGCCCTTCTTGCCGGACTCGACCATGGACTCGAGCACCTTGCGGTCCTCGCCGGCCGCCTCGCCCAGCAGCGTGTCGATCACGCCCAGGCCGACGTCCAGGCCGACCGTGTCGACCAGTTCGACCGGCCCCATCGGCATGCCGAACTGCACCGCGGCCTTGTCCAGCGCTTCCTTGGGCAGGCCGTCGCGGTGCATGGTCATCGCCTTGTACATGTACGGCACCAGCACGCGGTTGACCAGGAAGCCCGGCGTGGAGGTGACGGGCAGGGCGTACTTGCCGATCTGGGTGGCGAAACTGGAGCCGTCGTCGACCCGGTCGGCGTCGGTGTTGGTGTCGTAGACGACCTCGACCAGCGGCATTTTCGGCACCGGGTTGAAGAAGTGCAGGCCGATCAGCCGGTTCGGATCGTCGAACACGTCGGACAATTCGCCCAGCGGGATCGCCGAGGTGTTGGTCGCCACCACCGCGTGATCGGGCAGGTCGTCCTTGAGCTTCTCGAACAGCTCGCGCTTGGCCTCGCGGTTTTCGAAGATGGCTTCGATGACCACGTCGGCGCGCTTGACGCCTTCACCCTCGACGTCGGCGCGCAGACGGGTCCTGGCCGCGGCAACCGCCGCCGGTTTCTTCAGTTTCTTCCTGAACAGGCCGGCGGCGCGCTTGATTGCCGGCTCGATGTATTTCATTTCGCGGTCCTGCAGCGTGACCTCCAGGCCCCGGAGCGCGCACCAGGCCGCGATGTCGCCGCCCATCACGCCGGCGCCGATGACATGCACGCGGCGGGCCTTGAAGTCGCTCTTCTTGCCCTGGCTTTTCAGCGTTTCCATCAGCCGGAACACGCGCCTGAGGTTGGTCGAGGTCTCGCCGACCAGCAGTTCGGGAATGTTTTCGGCCTCGGCCCGGATCATCGCGCTTTGCGAATCGCCGTGGGCCTCGAATTCGTCGATCAGTCGGTACGGGGCCGGGTAGTGTTCCGGGCGCGCCTTGGCGCGCGTCTGCTTGCGCATCTGGCCGGCCAGGATCTTGCGCACCGGGCCGAAGGTCGAGGCCTTGTTGACCACGCCGGTCAGCTTGTGCCGACGCTTCTTCTGTACCGCCCGCCGCGCCGCCCAGCGCAGTGAGCCGTGGATGTCCACGGTCTGGTCGACCAGTCCGAGGCCGCGGGCGGCCCCGGCCTTCAGCATGCGGCCGGTCAGCATGATTTCCATTGCCTTCATGCCGCCGATGGCCTGGATGGAGCGCCCCGAGCCGCCATAGCCGGGGTAGATGCCCAGGTTGACTTCCGGAAAGCCGACCCTGGTCTTGTCGCTGTCCAGCGCGATGCGCCAGTCGAAGCAAAGTGCCAGCTCCAGGCCGCCGCCCAGGCAGAAGCCCTCGAAGGCCACGACCTTGGGGAATTTAAACCGCTCGATGCGATCGAACAAATCGTGCACCTTGCGCATGTTCTCGGCCAGCATCGAGGCGTCCCGGGTCGCGTCGAATTCGCGCACGTCGGCGCCGACGATGAAGCTGCCCGGTTTGCCCGACATCAGGACCAGGCCGCTTGGGGCTTCCTGCTCGAACATCTCGACGATTTCGCCCAGTTCGCGCAGCACTTCGCTGCTCAGGCTGTTGACCTTTTCGCCCTCCCGGTCGATATACAGCCAGGCGATTCCGTCGAGGTCCCGTTCGAGACGCCAGTGTTTGAAATTTCCCTGCTCGCGCGTTGCTGCGGCTTGTGTGGCCATCCGGTTCAAGCTCCATGCGTTGGCGTATGGCGAGAGTTTAACAGCCCGCCGGGTCGAATCGCCGTCGGCCGGCATGCCTGGCTTGGCTCCGGCCCGCCGATACCCTCGAATCGATCAGGGAATCTGGTAGCCATTCTCGCGCAGCCACCGGGCGATCCGGATCAGCGGCATGCCGATCAGCGCGGTCGGGTCGTCGCTGGACAGCGACTCCAGCAGCGAGATCCCCAGACCTTCCGAGCGCATCGCGCCGGCGCAGTCCAGCGGCTGGTCGCGGTCGACGTAGCGTTCGATTTCCGCGTGCGTCAGCCGTCGATACTGCAGGCGCGTTGAGACGACATCGACCCGCTGCTGTCCGGGCCCCACCAGCGCGATGCCGGACAGGTATTCGACCGCATTGCCGCTCATGTCCCGGATCTGCGCAATGGCGCGCTCGCGCGAGCCGGGCTTGCCCAGCACGCGGCCGTTCAGTACCGCAACCTGGTCGGCGCCGATGATCAGCGCTTCGGGACGTTGCCGGGCCACGTGACGCGCCTTTTCCAGCGCCAGGCGCTGCGCAAGCGCTTCTGGAGATTCGTCCGGTGCGGCCGTTTCATCGATCCCGCTGGTGACCCTGGCAAACGCCAGCCCGAGACGTTCGAGCATCTCGGCCCGGTAGGGCGAGCTCGAGGCGAGAATCAGTGGAGGGTGGGGCGACGGTTGTTCGGATGCAGGACTCGGCATGTCGAAAGCGCTCCAGTACTGTTGCAAAAGGGCAGCAAATGATATACTGCCCGGCTATGTCGCGTGATTTTCCCGATTGGATAGACGCGGAGCGCGCCGCTCAGGCCGGTCGCCGGTTCGCCGGTGATGTTCGCATCGAGTGGATGCCGCGCGTCGCCGACCTGCTGGATGCGCCGGCGCCCGACGACGTGATCGAATTCGAGATCGCCGCGTCGCTGGACCGGTCGCCTGGCAGCGGGCATATCGTGCGCCTGGATGTTCACGTGTCCGGATCGGTGCCGATGACCTGCCAGCGCACGCTGAAGCGCTACATGCAGCCCATCGACGCCCGGTCGGAAGTCGCGGTCGTGGCCTCGGAAGACGAGCTGGCCGGTCTGCCCGAAGAGCTGGAACCGAAACTGGTTCCCGAGGGTCGGCTGAAGCTGGTCGAGCTGGTCGAGGACGAGCTTTTGCTGGCGCTGCCGCTGGTGCCGCGGGACCCCGACAGCGCGCCGGTCGAAAACGCGGGCGACGTCTTCGAGCGCGCCGAGCCCGAGGAGGGCGACAACCCGTTCGCCGCGCTGGCGCGCCTGCGCGGAACCGACGACTGAAGGGACGATGAAAACGTGCAAGTGCCGGAGCTGCACCCGCCGCTTGAACAGGCAGAATTGAAAGCAACAGACTGGAGATAGCCGAGATGGCCGTACAGAAAAGCAGAAAGACCCCGTCGCGCCGCGGCATGCGCCGTTCGCACGACAGCCTCAAGGGCGCCGCGTTGTCCGAAGAGCGTGCAACCGGTGAAATTCACCGCCGTCACCACGTCAGCGCCGAAGGCTTCTACCGGGGCCGCCAGGTCGTCGAAGTGGCCGAGGAAATCGAAGACGTCGAAGACCAGGAATAACGCGCCCGACCGGGCGTGTTGATATACGCGGGCCGGCGCTGGACGAGCCGCAAGCGTTCCTGAATCGATGAATCGAGCCCAGCGCGAAACCGGCGTTGCCGCCCCCGCCGCGACCCCACGGGCCGCCAGTGGAGATGTGTGCGTTTGCGTCGATGCCATGGGCGCGGATTTCGCGCCTGCGGCGGCCGTCCAGGCGGCCCGCCTCGCACTTGGCCGCGACGAACGCTTGCGCCTGCAGATCGTGGGCGCGGCCGACGCGTTGGACCCCGAGCTGGCAAGGCTTCCCGCCGCTGTTTCGACGCGCATCCAGCATGTTGCCTGTGCCGAGCACGTGGCCATGGATTCCAGTCCGGCCGAGGCGCTGCGCCACGCGCGGGCCTCCAGCATGGCCGTCGGGCTGGACCGGGTCGCCGGCGGTGCGGCCGACGCACTGGTCAGTTCCGGCAATACGGGCGCATTGATGGCGCTGGCGCGCTACCGACTGGGCACGCTGCCCGGGATCGAGCGACCGGCCCTGATGACCGAATTTCCGGTGGTCGGAGGCTCGGCCTGGGTGCTGGACCTCGGGGCCAATATCGGCGTCGACGCCGAACGTCTGACCGAATTCGCCGTGCTGGGCAGCGCAGCGGTCGGCGCATTGATCGGCCGACGGCCGCGGGTCGGCTTGCTCAATGTCGGCCGCGAACCGAACAAGGGTCCGGACGTGGTGCGCGAGGCCGCCCGGCGTTGCGCGGCCACCGACATCGACCTGGTCGGCTTCATCGAGGGTCACGACGTGTTCGGCGGGCAGGCCGACGTGGTGGTGTGCGACGGATTCACCGGCAATGTGCTGCTGAAATCGGCCGAGGGCGCGATCGCGATGCTGTTGGCCGAAATCGAAGCGGCCGGAAGCGGGATGTTCGCCGGGCCGGGGTTGCGCCGGCTCGGCAAGCGCATGCGCCGGGCCTACGATCCGGCCGCCCATAACGGTGCTTCGCTACTGGGGATCAGTGGTATCGTGATCAAGAGCCACGCGCATGCCTCCGTCGAGGGAGTCGCGCATGCGATTGGAGTCGCCGCGCTGGAAGTGCGCCGCGACATGTTGCCCGAACTCGAGCGTCAGCTCTGGGCAGACGTGTAGGAGATCCGCTCGACATGTACGCAAGAATCATCGGCACCGGGCGATACCTGCCTGAAAAAGTCGTGACCAACGCCGACCTCGAACAACTGGTCGATACTTCCGACGAATGGATTCGTGACCGCACCGGCATCCGCGAACGACGCGTGGCGGCCGAGGGCCAGACGACCGGCGACCTGGCCGAGCAGGCCGCGCGCATCGCGCTCGATGAGGCCGGTGTCAAGCCTTCCGAAATCGATCTGTTGATCGTGGGCACCACGACGCCCGACCTGGTGTTCCCGTCCACGGCGTGCCTGATCCAGCAGCGGTTGGGGCTGGGCGAGTGCGGCGCATTCGACGTCAACGCCGCCTGCTCCGGCTTCATCTACGCGCTTTCGATCGCGACCCAGTTCATCGAGGCCGGCACCGTCAAGCGGGTGCTGGTCATCGGCGCCGAAACCCTGACGCGCATGCTCGACTGGAGCGACCGTTCGACCTGCGTGCTGTTCGGCGACGGCGCCGGCGCCGCGGTGTTGCAGGCCGATTCCGAGCCGGGCGTGCTGTCGACCCACATCCACGCCAACGGCGCGCACGCCGACCTGCTCAACGTCGAGGTCGGCGTATCGCGCGGTTTTCTGGCCGAGCCGCGCGGCGGCCTGACGGTGAAAATGAAGGGCAACGAAGTGTTCAAGGTCGCGGTCAACACGCTGGGCCGCATCGTCGACGAGACGCTGGCCCACAACAACATGCAAAAGCACGACCTGGACTGGCTGATTCCGCACCAGGCCAACCTGCGCATCATCAAGGCCACGGCGCGCAAGCTGGACATGTCCATGGACCGCGTCGTGGTGACCGTCGACAAGCACGGCAACACTTCGGCCGCCTCGGTACCCATGGCGCTGGACGTTGCGGTACGCTCGGGCCGCATTCAGCGGGGCGACCACATGCTGCTCGAGGCATTCGGCGGTGGCTTTACATGGGGTGCGGCCCTGATCCGGTATTGAATCCGGCGCGCCGGGATTCGAACATCCGCATCGGCGCCCGGCAATGACCAATAACCAATAATCAGACCTGTTGTGCAACATTTCGGGGACGAACGATCATGACGAAAACAGCCGCCATCTTTCCGGGTCAGGGTTCGCAGCGCGTCGGCATGCTGGCCGAGCTTGCCGGCGACAGCGACCTGGTGCGCGCGACTTTCGACGAGGCTTCGCGCGCGATCGGACGCGATCTATGGCAGCTGGTGGCCGAAGGACCCGCCGAAGAACTCAACCAGACCCGCTGGACCCAGCCGGCGATGCTCGCCGGGGATATCGCGGTCTGGCGGGTATATCGCGAGCGCGGCGGCGAAATGCCGCTGGCCATGGCCGGCCACAGCCTGGGTGAATATGCCGCTTTGGTCGCGGCCGGAGCCATGACGCTGGTCGACGCCGCCGCGGTGGTTCACGAGCGCGGTCGCCTGATGCAGTCGGCCGTGGCCGAAGGCGAGGGCGCGATGGCCGCCATCCTGGGGCTGGAAGACCGGCAGGTCGAGGAGCTCTGCGCCGCTTCGAAGCCGGACCGGGCCGTGGTTGCGGCCAACTACAATTCGCCCGGCCAGCTGGTCATCGCCGGCAGCCGGGCCGGCGTCGAGCAGGTGGTCGAGCGATGCCGGCAGGCCGGCGCCAGGCGCGCGATGCTGTTGCCGGTCAGCGTGCCTGCGCACAGCCCGCTGATGGCGCCGGCGGCGGCCGGCCTGCAGCAAACGCTGGAAAGCGTCGAGATCGGCCCGCCGGCCCGGCCGGTGCTGCACAATGTGGACCTGCAGCCGCGCGAAGACGCAGATTCGATCCGCCAGGCGCTGGTCGATCAGCTTACCCATCCGGTCCCGTGGACGGGTACCATTCGCGAACTGGTCGCGCGCGGCGCGACGACGTTTCTCGAATGCGGGCCCGGGCGCGTGCTTTCGGGACTGGGCAAGCGCATCCAGCGCGATGCCGAATGGCTGGCGCTGGAATCCGGCCCGGGCATCGAACAGGCGCTGGAAACACAATAAACCGGCGGCTCGACGAGTTACACGACACCTGCGGGGAAGCCATGAACACGCCAGACATCCCGGAATCGTTTCGCGTCGACGGCCAGGTCGCGCTGGTCAGCGGCGCCAGCCGCGGCATCGGCGCGGCGATTGCCGACACGCTCAAGGCCAATGGTGCCGACGTTTTCGGAACCGCGACCAGCGACGGCGGCGCAGAAGCGATCAGCAAGCGGCTCGGCGAAGGCCGCGGACTGGTGCTGGACGTGCGCGACGCCGAAGCGGCCCCGGCACTGGTCAAGGCCATTGCCGAGCGGGCGTCGGCGCCGACCATCCTGGTCAACAACGCTGCCGTGACGCGCGACCAGCTGCTGATGCGGCTCAAGGACGCGGACTGGGAGGAAGTGCTGAACACCAATCTGACCGGCGCCATGCGGCTTTCCCGGGCCTGCCTGAAGGGCATGCTCAAGGCGCGCGGCGGGCGTATCATCGCGATCTCGTCGGTGGTCGGTTACAGCGGCAATCCCGGCCAGGCCAACTACGCCGCGGCCAAGGCCGGGCTGGCCGGGTTTTCGCGTTCGCTGGCCCACGAGGTCGCTGCGCGCGGCATCACCGCCAACGTGGTTGCGCCGGGTTTCATCGATACCGACATGACGCGCGCGCTGGAGGACGAGCAGCGCGATCGCCTCACCGGCACCATTCCCCTGGGGCGTCTGGGTCGGCCGGCCGACGTCGCCGCGGCCGTGGCCTGGCTGGCCAGTCCGGCGGCCGGTTACGTGACCGGTCAGACGATCCACGTCAACGGCGGAATGTACATGACATGAATTCTGGAAAAGTAATATAATATGTTGATTTTATTGGATAAATATGGAATCAACTTGTTGCAACCCGAAACCGGTTGTCCGGTAAACTGGAAGCCGCGGCATTTGTTACCTACAATGTGCGCGCTTTCTTCAACCCATAGAGGAAAAGACTGATGAGCTCCATTGAAGAACGGGTCAAGAAAATCGTTGTTGAGCAGCTTGGCGTAAAGGAAGAAGAAGTCACGCCCAGCGCTTCGTTCGTCGACGACCTGGGAGCCGACTCCCTGGATACGGTCGAACTGGTGATGGCGCTGGAAGAGGAGTTCGAGTGCGAGATCCCCGACGAGGAAGCCGAAAAGATCACCACCGTTCAGCAGGCCGTCGACTACGTCAAGTCCACGGTCGACAAGTAAGCCGCCGCGCGTGTACGCATCCGGATTGAAGCATGCAGGGTGATCGCCGCATCGTGGTCACCGGGCTGGGCTGCATCAGCCCGGTAGGCAATGACGTTGACACGGCCTGGGACAATGTCGTGAATGGTCGCAGCGGCATCGGGCCGCTGACCGAGGTCGACGCAGAGAAATTCAGCTGCAAGATCGCAGGGGAAATTCGCGACTTCGACGTAGGGCAATACCTTGCGCCGAAGGATGCGCGCAAGTCCGATCCCTTCATTCACTACGGCGTGGCCGCGGCGGTGCAGGCCATCGAGGATGCCGGTCTTCCCGAAACGCCGGAAGACGCCACCCGTTACGGGGTCGCCATCGGTTCGGGCATCGGCGGCATCAGGACCATCGAGGACACCTACCAGACCTATGTGGACTCGGGTCCGCGCCGAATCTCGCCGTTTTTCGTACCCGGCTGCATCATCAACATGGTCGCCGGGCAGATTTCGATTCGATACGGCTACCAGGGCCCGAACATCTCGATCGTCACCGCCTGTACCACGGGAACGCACAACATCGGCGACGCCGCCCGCCTGATCGCCTACGGTGACGCCGACGTGATGGTGGCCGGCGGCGCCGAGTACGGCACCACGCCCACCGCGATGGGCGGGTTCTGCGCGGCCAAGGCCCTGTCGAAGCGCAACGACGATCCGCAGGCCGCCAGCCGGCCCTGGGACGAGGATCGCGACGGCTTCGTGCTCGGCAACGGCGCCGGGATCGTGGTGCTGGAGGAATTGGAGCATGCGCGCAGACGCGGCGCCCGGATCTACGCCGAGGTCAAGGGATACGGCATGTCCGGCGACGCGTATCACATCACATCGCCGCCCGAAGGCGGCGAGGGTGCGGCCCGCTGCATGGCCTCGGCCATCCGGGATGCCGGCCTGGACCCGTCGGATGTCGATTATGTCAACGCCCACGGGACATCGACGCAACTCGGCGACCGGGCCGAAATCGACGCGGTGCGCGCGACCTTCGGCGAGCACGCGAGTTCGATGATGGTGAGTTCGACCAAGTCCATGACCGGCCACCTGCTGGGCGCGGCCGGCGGGGTGGAGGCGATCTTGACCATCCTCGCCCTGCATCACGGTGTGGTTCCGCCCACGATCAACCTCGATCGGCCCGACGAGGCCTGCAAAGGAATCGACCTGGTGCCGGGAAGCGCGCGCGAAGCGTCCATCCAGGTGGCCATTTCCAATTCGTTCGGCTTCGGAGGCACCAACGGCACGGTCCTGTTTGCCCGCGCGTGAGCGGCCACCGACGACTTGCCGCGCGGCCGGACCTGCTGGCCGTCCACCGCAACGACCCCCGGACCTGGCCGTACCTGCTCGACAGTGCCAGCCGCGGCGCCGGGCTGGGTCGATGGTCCATCCTGATGCGGGCCGATCCGGCCAGCGCGCCCATCATCGCCTCTTCCGAAGCGGACGACGGGTTTCTTCCGCGCCTGGATCGGGCCGTGGCGGCCGAGCGCGGTGCCCAGCCCGGGGTTCTCCCGTTCGAAGGTGGCTGGTTCGTCTATCTAGGATATGAGCTGGTCGGCGAGATCGAGCCCAAGCTGCGGCCGCGCGCGATTCCGGACGGTACGCCCAGGGCGCTCGCGCAGCGCTGCAACGCCGCGCTGATCCTGGACCACGAGACCGGCCAGTCGTTCGCGGTGGCCGAGCGGCCGGATGTGCTCCAGGCCTGCGTGGAGACGGCACGAAACACGCCGCGATTGCCCGATCCGCCGGCCGGACTTGCGCTGCCGGCGATGCAGGCCGACGACGGGGCGCAGTTCATGCGCGGTGTCGAGCGGATTCGCGAATACGTGCTGGCCGGCGATGTCTTCCAGGTCAACCTGTCGCGCGCCTGGCTGGGACGCACCAGCAGCGCGCCGGACCCGGTCGACGTGTATCGCCGCCTGGCCGCCAGCAACCCCGCGCCGTTCGCCGGACTGGCCCGGCTGCCGGGCGGGACGCTGCTGTCGTCCTCGCCCGAGCGGCTGATTTCGGTGCACGGCCGGACCATAGAGGCGCGCCCGATTGCAGGCACCCGGCCCCGGGGCGCCTCGCCGGCCGATGACCGCGCGCTTTCCGAAGAGTTGCTCGAAAATCCCAAGGAGCGCGCCGAGCACATCATGCTGATCGACCTGGAGCGCAACGACCTGGGACGGGTCTGCGAGCCCGGCTCGGTGCAGGTCGACGAGCTGATGATCCTGGAAAGCTATGCCCATGTACACCACATCGTCTCCAATATCAGGGGGCGGCTGTATCCGGATGTTTCGCCGGCCGACGTGATCGGCGCCTGCTTTCCCGGCGGCACGATTACCGGTTGCCCGAAAGTGCGCTGCATGGAGATCATTGCCGAACTGGAAACCGCCGGGCGCGGGTTCTATACCGGCTCGATGGGCTATTTGAACCTGGATGGGCGCATGGACCTGAACATCCTGATCCGCAGCATGCTGGTCAACGAACGCGGCATCCGCTTCCGCACCGGCGCCGGCATCGTGGCCGATTCCGAGCCGGCCGCCGAACTGGCCGAGACCGAGGCCAAGGCACGCGGCCTGATGCGGGCGCTGAATCCATGACACGTCTCCCATGAATCGATGGCTGGTCAATGGCGTGCCGGGCGCGCTGGTTCAGCCCATGGACCGGGGACTGCTCTACGGCGACGGACTGTTCGAAACCATCGCATTTCACGGCGGAAGAAGTGCGCTTTGGCCGCTGCACATGGCGCGGCTGGCCGAAGGCTGCAGGCGGCTGGGTCTGCCGCCGCCCGATCGGGAGCTGCTCGCCGAAGAATGCCGCGCGCTGCTCGCCGGGGCGGCTCGGGCCGTGGTTCGCCTGGGCATCACGCGCGGCAGCGGCGGGCGCGCCTATTTTCCGCCGGAACGGCCCGAGCCCACGCGAATCGTGATCCGGCGCGAATTTCCCGCCGATATCGACGCGCAGCGCGCGCGCGGAATCGTCATGCGCACCAGTCCGATCGCGCTGGCCGCTGCGCCTCCGGCAAGAGATCACCTGGGCGGCATCAAGCACAGCAGTCGGCTCGAACAGGTTCTTATCGCCGCGGACTGCATGGAACACGCGGCCGACGAGGCGCTGGTGCTCGACGCCGAGGGCATGATCGTCGAAGGGCTGGCGGGCAACATCGTCGTGATTCGCGACGGTGAAATGATCGCACCCGGTCCGCACCCCGCAGCGGTCGCCGGCGTGGGCCTGGAGTGGCTGCGGCGTGCCGCCGGTCCGGCGCTGAGCGAACGCCCGGTGGCCGCTGCACAGCTGCAGGAGGACGATTCGCTCTGGGTGATAAACTCGGTGCGTGGGCCGTGCCGGGTGCGGACGCTCGACGGGCGCGAACTGGGATTGGACTCCAGGCTGGCCGAGTGGCAGCGGCGGTGGTTTGAAGAAATCGAGAAATGATCCGCAATACCCTGATTTCATTATTTTTTATAGCCGCAATTGTGGTGCTTCTTGCGGTCATGACCTGGCGCGACTACCGCGAGTTTGCGGACCGTCCGATGGCCGTGTCGGGGGATGCGACTGTCTGGGTCCGACCCGGTGCGTCGCTGGGATCGGTGGTCGCGACGCTGGCACGGCTCGGGCTGGCCGAGCCGCACTGGAAGTGGCGCTTGCTGGGCCGGCTCGAGCAGCCCGTCATCAAGGCCGGCGAATACCGCGTGCCGGCCGGCGAAACGCCGGCACAGCTGCTCGCGCGTCTGGATCGCGGCGACGTGGTCCGGCACCGCTTCACCATCGTCGAGGGCTGGAACCTGGCGCGCCTGCGCGACGAACTGGCGCGCGATCCGCGGATCGTTCCGGCGGTCGCGGCGCTGGAACCGGAAGCCCTGATGCCGCGGCTGGGCTGCGACGGCTGCTTCGCCGAGGGATGGTTCCTGCCCGAGACGTACCAGTTCGTGCGCGGGGCTCGTGACCTGGATCTGCTGGCGCGCGCGCACCGTGCGATGCGGCGCGAGCTCGACCGGGCCTGGGCCGAACGCGCGCCGGATCTTCCGCTGGAGACCCCGGAAGAATTGCTGGTCATGGCCTCGCTGGTCGAGCTCGAAGCGGTCGTGGCCGAGGAGCGGGCGGAAGTCGCCGGCGTGTTCGTGCGCCGGTTGCAGCGCGGCATGCGCCTGCAGACCGACCCGACGGTGGTCTACGGCATTACCGGCGAATTCGACGGCAGGATTCGCCGGGTGCACCTGCGGACCGACCATCCCTGGAACACCTACACGCGCGGCGGTCTGCCGCCGACGCCGATCGCGTTGCCGGGCAGTGCAGCCATTCGCGCCGCGGCCCGACCGGCCGACGGCGACGCGCTTTACTTCGTCGCGCGCGGCGACGGGACCCACAAGTTTTCGGCCACGCTGGCCGAGCACAACCGCGCCGTGGCGCGCTACATCCTGGGGCGGGAATGAGCGAGCACTCGAAAGGACGGATGATCTGCCTGGAAGGCGGTGAAGGCGCGGGCAAGTCGACGGCGCTGGCGCTGGTTCGAGAGTGGCTGGAACAGCGCGGCCGGCGGACCCTGGTCACGCGCGAGCCGGGCGGCACCCCGGCGGCCGAAAAGATACGCAAGCTGCTGCTGGATCCGCAGACCGGCGACATCGACCCGATGACCGAATTGCTGTTGATGTTCGCCGCGCGCCGGGAGAACGTGGTCGATCGGATCGCCCCGGCCTTGGCCGACGGCGTCGACGTGATCTGCGATCGCTTCACCGATGCCAGCTATGCCTACCAGGGGGGTGGACGCGAGCTTGGACCGGAGCCGGTGGACCTGTTGGCCGGCCTGGTGCATCCGGGGCTGACGCCCGACCTGGTGCTCGTGCTGGACGTGCCGGTCGAAATCGGCCTGGAGCGCATCAAGCAGCGCAGGGGCGGACCGGACCGCTTCGAGGGCGGTCGCAAGGCCTTCCTCGAGCGCGTGCGCAACGCCTACCTGGATCGTGCGCGGGCTCATCCGGAGCGATATGTGGTGGTCGACGCCGGCAGGGATATCGAACACGTCGGCGCGGCCATCCGCGCGACGCTGGAGAATCGCGTTGGATGAGCATGCGCCCATGAGCAATTCCTGTCCATGGCTGGACATCCAGCGCCAGTCGCTGAACCAGGCGCTGGACGAGGAACGGCTGGGCCATGCGCCGATGTTTCTGGGCTCGCCCGGCGTGGGCAAGCGCGCGCTGGCCGAATGGCTGGTGCGACGAATCATGTGTCTCCAGCCGGTCGAAGGCGAGCCCTGTGGCGAATGCCATGCCTGCAGCCTGATGGCCGGCGGCGCGCATCCGGACCTGTTCCGGCTCGAACTGCTGGAGGACAAGAACGAAATCCTGGTCGACCAGGTGCGCGACTTCATCGCCTCGCTTTCGCTCACCCCGTCTGTCGGCAACCGCCGCGTGGGCATGATCGTGCCTGCCGACCGGCTCAACCGGAACGCGGCCAACGCGCTGCTCAAGACGCTGGAGGAGCCGTCCGGCGAGGTCTGGCTGGTGCTGGTCACGGACAACGAGGACCGATTGCCGGTGACCGTGACCAGCCGCTGCCAGCGCCGCTACGTCGCCGTGCCGGACCCGGCCACGGCCACGGCCTGGCTGACCGAACGGCACGCCGACCGCGATCGCGGAGACTGTAAACTGGCGCTGGAACTGGCCGACGGTGCGCCGTTGCTGGCCGATGAATGGCTTTCCGGTGCGGGCCTGGAGCTGGGCCTTGCGATTCGCGATGGTCTCGGTGCGGTATTGACCGGGCGCGCCGACGAAGCGGTACTGATCGCGCAGTGGCAGGAAACGCCGGCCGAGAGCTGGCGCTGGCTGGCCCGATTCAGCCAGCTCTGGCTGCACGCGGTACTGGCATCGCCCCCGCCGGTGCTGGCCGAAGCGCCCATTCCTGCGGCCGGCCGCGGCGCTGAACGGGTGCTGGAGCAGTGCTGGAAGCAGGCCCTGGAAGGTGGCCGCCTGGCCGGCCGACCCGTGCGTCAGGATTGGCTGCTGCAGTCCTGGCTGAGCCAGTGGCGCAAGCTTGCGGCCCGGGGCTGAACGGATTGCCGCTGGCGATTCGACGCGGGTTTCCGGTACACTTCTGCCAGAAACGATCGATTCAAAGGGTGGAAGTCATGGCTCAAAAAGGGATTCTTTCGCACAGCATCGACGACAAGCAGGAACTGTATCGCTGCTACATGCCGTTCCTGCTCAACGGCGGGCTGTTCATTCCAACGCGCAAGCGCTTTCGCCTGGGCGACGAGGTGCTGGTGCTGCTCACGCTGATGGGCGAGGAGCGCATGGCCATTCCGGGGCGCGTGGCCTGGCTGACGCCGTATGGCACGACCAGCGCCGTCGGCAACAGCGGCGTGGGCGTCCAGTTCCAGGACACCGCCGAGGGCGAGCAGGCCCAGAGCCGCATCGCCTCCGAACTGGCCGGCATGCTGGAATCGGATCGTCCGACGCGCACGCTTTGACAAGTGCCGGTCGCGTGATCGACTGATTCGCGCCGCATGAGCACCCCTCAATCCCCGGCCAGTCCCCACCGTCCGCTGGCCGACCTGCTGCGTCCGCAGACCTTCGACGAAGTCGTCGGCCAGGATCACCTGCTGGGCGAGGACGGCCCCTTGCGCAAGATGATCGAGGCCGGCCGGGTGCTGCCGCTGGTCTTCTGGGGCCCGCCCGGTTCGGGCAAGACCACGCTGGCCCGGCTGCTGGCCGACGTCAGCGACCTTCACTTCGAGCAGCTCTCGGCGATCTTCTCGGGCGTGGCGGATCTCAAGAAGGTCTTTACCGCCGCGCGCAAGCGGCGCGAGGCCGGGCAGGGCACGCTGCTGTTCGTCGACGAGATCCACCGCTTCAACCGCGCCCAGCAGGACAGCTTCCTGCCGGTGGTCGAGGACGGCACCATCGTGCTCGTCGGCGCGACGACCGAAAACCCTTCGTTCGAGCTCAACGGTGCGTTGCTGTCCAGGCTCAAGGTGCTGACGGTCGAACGGTTGAACGAAGCGGCGCTGAAGAAGCTCGTCGCGCGCGCCGAGCGCCACATCGGGCGCACCCTGCCGCTGAGCGAATCGGCGCGCGAGACGCTGATTTCCCTGGCCGACGGCGACGGTCGTTACCTGATCAACACCATCGAGACCGTGGTCGACCTGGCCGATCCTTCCAGTCCCATGGAGACCGAGGCATTGCTGCGCCTGACCCAGCAGCGCTCGCCCGGCCACGACAAGGGCGGCGACCAGCACTACAACCTGATTTCTGCGCTGCACAAGGCCATGCGCGCCTCGGACGTGGACGCCTCGCTGTACTGGCTGGCGCGCATGTTCGCCGGTGGCGAGGACGTCAAGTACATCCTGCGCCGGCTGGTGCGCTTTGCCAGCGAGGACGTCGGCCTGGCCGACCCGAACGCGCTGGTCCAGGCGCTGGCCGCGCGCGACGCGTTTGAATACCTGGGCAGCCCGGAAGGCGAGCTGGCGGTGGTCCAGGCCGTGGTCTACCTGTGCACCGCGCCCAAATCCAACGCGATCTACACCGCCGAGAAGGCCGCCGCCCGGGCCGCGAAGCGCCACGGCTCGTTGCCGCCGCCGGCCAATATCCTGAACGCGCCCACGGCCATGATGAAGGACCTCGGCTACGGCGAAGGTTACGTCTACGACCACGACACCGAGCACGGCTTCTCGGGCCAGAACTGCTTTCCCGAGTCCATGCCCCGGCAGCACTTCTACCGGCCCGTCGAGCGCGGCTTCGAGCGCGACATCAACCGTCGCCTCGCCTGGTGGGAAAAGCTCCGTCGAAGAAAGAAAGACGGGTCCACAGATGAACCCGATTCCGGTAGGTCGGATTAGCGAAGCGTAATCGGACGTTGCGGCATACATGAAAAACATCCCGTTCGCCCCCATCTGTTGGGCATCCGCGCATTAGAGTTGCAGGCATGGAATTCAAGGATTACTACAAGGTCATGGGCGTGGAGCCCGACGCCAGCGCCGACGACATCAAGCGTGCCTACCGCAAGCTGGCCCGGAAATACCATCCCGACGTCAGCGAAGATCCCGATGCCGAGGACCGCTTCAAGGAAATCGGTGAAGCCTACGAGGTCCTGAAGGACCCGGCCAAGCGCGAGGAATACGACCAGCTGCGCAAGGGTGGCTGGCGCGGCGGGCAGGAATTCCGGCCGCCGCCGGGCTGGAGCAGCGCAGATGGCCGCGGCGGCGCCGGCGGTTTCGACTTTTCCGGCTTCGGCGACGGCGGCGGGTTCGGCGCCGAGGACGCCGGCGGATTCAGCGACTTCTTCGAATCGCTGTTCGGCGGCGGCGGTCGGCAGCGGCGCGCACACAAGGGTGCAGACGTGCGCGCCCGGGTCGAGATCGACCTGGAAACGGCTTACGGCGGCGGCACGCGCCGCATCAGCCTGGAGCGCCCCGAGCGTGCGCCCGACGGCTCGGTGCAGCGAAAGGTGCGCAGCATGGACGTCAAGATTCCGCCGGGCATGACCGAGGGCCGCCAGATCCGGCTGGCCGGCAAGGGGGATCCCGGCCCGGGCAACGCGCCGGCCGGTGATCTGTACCTGGAAATCCACATCACCCCGCATCGGCTGTTCGAAGTCGACGGCAAGGACGTGCACCTGACGCTGCCGATTGCGCCGTGGGAAGCCGCGCTGGGCGCGAAGGTATCCGTACCCACGCTGGCCGGCAAGGTCGAGATGAACATTGCGGCCGGCGCCGCGTCGGGCCAGCGCCTGCGGCTGAAGGGCCGCGGCCTGCCGGGCAAGCCGGCCGGCGATCAGTACGCGCTGCTCAAGATCGTGGCGCCGAAGCCCGGCAACGAAGCGCAACGAAAAATCTACGAGCAAATGCGTGATACGTTTGACTTCGATCCACGTGCGGGGATGGAGGCGAAGACATGAGCGAACGACGCCCACCCATTGAAGCCATCGACGTCGAGGAACCCGAGGTACTGACCCTGCACCAGGTCTGCAGCATCCTGGAACTGCGCAGCGAAGTCGTCTGCGAGTGGGTTGCCGAAGGCGTGGTCGAGCCGTCGGGCGAGCGCCTGGGCGAATGGCGTTTCGCGCCCGGCCAGATCGAACGCGCCCGCCGTGCAAGAAGACTGCAGCAGGACCTGGAGCTCAACACCGAGAGCCTGCCGCTGGTGCTGGACCTGCTCGGCGAACTGGAGCAGTTGCGCGCCCGGCTGAGGCTGTTCGAAAAGCGCTTCCTGGAGTGATTCGCGTCCGGCCCGAAGCCGGATGCTGATCGGCATGGCACACCAGGCCGCCCAATGAGCATGAAGAGCGGCCCCCGCGACCCGCACGCCGGGCTGATCCTCGAGGCGCATCCGTTGCGCGTGCTGCGTGCCATGGCCGTGCCGGCGGTGATGATGATGCTCATGTTCGGCCTGAACTCGGTCATGGATGCCGTCTACATCGGGCAGCTGCTGGGTCAACAGGCGCTGGCCGGCGTATCGCTTGCCTTTCCGGTCACGCAGGTCACGCTGGGCCTCGGTTCGCTGGCCGGCATCGGTGGCGGCGTGGTGCTGTCGATCTCCATCGGCAAGGGCGACCAGGATACTTTGAGAAAATTGCCCGGCACCTGTCTCGGCATCGCACTGGCAATGTCGGGGCTATACGCGTTGCTGGGTGTTGGTTTCACCGAACCGCTGGTCCGCGGCATGGGCGCGCGCGGCGAACTGGTGCCGATTGCCGCCGATTACCTGTGGGCCCATTCGGCCGGCGGCTTCGCGGCCATCGGCGGACTGACCCTGAACATGCTGCTCAGGGGCGAGGGCAAGATGGGGCTGGCGGCCAGGTACATGGCCACTGGCCTTGCGGCCAACCTGATCCTGACGCCGCTGTTCATCGCCGTGTTCGGCTGGGGTGTGGCGGGTGCGGCCTGGGCCACCAACGCCGGCGCGCTGCTCGGCGGCGGCCTGGTCTGGCTGCGCTTCGCGCGCGGCCGCGCCAGCTACGAGGTCGACGCCCGCTACATCGGCCTGCCGCGCGCGCTGGCCGGGCGCATCACGAAGTTCGGCGTACCGGCGATGATCTCGTCGTCCATGGGCATCGTGCAGGCGATCGTCGTGTTCAACATGCTGTCTCGCATCGGTACCGAGGAAGACATCGCGTTCTACGGCGCGGCCTGGCGCGTAATGCTGTTCATGCTGACCCCGCTGTTCGGCCTGATGCGCGCGTTTCAGCCGGTCGCCGGCATCAACTACGGCGCCGGCCGCTGGGACCGGGTCAAGCTCAACTACTGGGTGTTCGTCGCCGCCGGCACCATCATGGTGCTGCCCATCTGGCTGGGCATGGGCCTGTATCCCGAAACGACGCTGTCGGTCATGCTGCCCGGTGTCGAGTTCGAGCCCGAAGACCTGCACCGCTTCCGCATTCTCATCCTCGTGCTGCCGGTCCTGCCGCTGGTGTTCACCGCGCTCAGCCTCCTGCCGGCCATCGAACAGCCGGGCAAGGCCACCATGGTCTCTGTGACGAGACAATTATTACTTTACGTGCCCGTCATGCTCATCGTCCCGCCCATGGTCGGCATCTCCGGTATCTATTACGGCGCCACGGCGATCGACTTCGCCTGCGCCATGTGGTTGCTGGCAATCGTCCTGATTGCATTCAAGCAAGGCCCCGGCGAACCCGGCGCCGGCGCCGGTCGCGTCATCGGCCCGAGCGATCCGTGGCGGGCCGGGGCGCCTGTGAGGGGGTAGGGCGCACCAGGCGTCATGCGGTCAAAACGTACTTCTTGACGTACGTACACTTGCGAAGAAGAGCCTGAAGGAAGTGTGTCATGACTGCAATTACGGCCAGCGAAGCCCGCGTGGTTAAAGTCCTGCGACTCTGGAGCCATTACGAATAGTCCGGTACAAGCCGTGCAAGGAGACACCACAGGCCTCGGCGATCCGCGGTGCGCTGGGGCGCCGGGGCGCCCATGAGGGGGGAATAGTGTCGACTCCCGGTTGCCCGCAAATGGAAATTGGCGCATCATCGGGGAATGCGAAGCATCAAGGAAAAGCGGGCATATGGCTTGGCGGCCGGCCGGGAAACCGAGGAATAGTAGTCATCAGCGCGGGATATTTACGGGACGTGTTTGGGAAACATGTCTGGCCCTCGATAGCTTGCCGGCTCGCTTCCTGGGTCGAGTAAGAAGAGTTGGCGTTTAAGCCACAATATCTTGATGGACCGACACGAAGCCTGCGCCAACTGCCATACGCGTCTGCATCCGCTGGAGGTCAGCGAGCTGTATCGCGGCAACAAGCTCGACTGCCACGTTTGCGGCTATCGGCTCAAGGCCGTGGTGACCGGCGCCTGGACCGCCATGGGTGCCGTCGCGTTGGGGTTGGGGTCCTGGCTATCATCCACCTTTTTTCAGCACGATGGCTTCGTCGCCGAATTACTCATCGCCGTTGCAGTTGCAACAATCGTCTGGCTCGCACCGCCCGGGCTGATTGCCGGTGCGCCGTGGGTCAGTATCAAGGCCGAAATGCCTAAGCTCATGGTCGTCGTCAAGCAACGTCTGGAAGATTTCAGACGCCAGCACCACCAGAGATCGGATTAACAGCGCAGTGGCTAGGAAGACGAAACGGTGATGCGGTAATGTCTGCGGATTAACGAATGTTGAATTCAGATCATTGGAGTCGTTAAATGGACCAGGAAACAGTAAAAGATCTGATCACAGTCACGCTGCGATTGATTGGCGTGATAACAATTCTTGTCGGCCTGATTCTAACTACGCTCGCTTTCTTCCAGATCATGGCAGCATTTTCGGCCGCGTCCGGTTTTCCGCAGGACTTGCCGCGCGGCATGAGTATGGAAATCAAGGGGACTTTCGGGAGGATGGGCTATTGGGCGGTTTTAAGTAATTTAACCGTAGTCGCTTGGGGATGGCTTTTGATTAGATTCGCGCGGCCTATAGCCAAGGGCATTGCCAAGTGGTAAGCGAAACCGGTATCAGTACTCGGAAAACCGAGGGGCAGGTCGTGCAACGTGCAAGGAACTCAAGGCTATCTATTCCGGATTAGCTGCGCAGCGGTCTGCGAGGAAACCGTTGCGGGTGCCTCAGCCAATGTGATTTCGTCGATCTCATGCACGTTCAGATCCTCACGATTCAGGTCATGGCCCGGAAAATAGGCCGTCTGCCATCCGAGCTTTTCCGGCTGGAAGTGCAGAATATCCGGCCAGACCTGTAGCTCGCTGAATCGGGTCCGGATCGCCTGCTCGGGTGCTCCCGGTGTTATTCCATCGGGATTGGCGAGCACGACGGTTTGACACCGCTTGTTGTTGGCGCCGTCTCGGTAGAGATAGTGGACTTCCAGGTTTTCTGTCATCTATCTACCCTCGGTACTATTCCGGAGTTTTCGGGCGATTCCAGCCACAGCAGTGCCTCGACCGCCATGCCGTCGTCCATTTTTTCGCCTTCCCAGAGGGAAATCGACGTTTGAGACGTGATACCGAGCCCGGCCTTGTCGTTCCGTCGTCGAAGCGCGACGACGTTTCCGCGGAAACGTTTTTGCGTTCCTCGAATTCCTCGTCCATTGCCGATTCGATGGCCTTGATAACGCGCTCGCCTTGCTTCGGCGTGAGCCGGGCCTTGATTACATAACTACCATCGTCGTCGATGTACCAGTCGAGTTCGCGCAGGTCGTGGCGCTGGATTTCGGCTTCCATGGCCTCGTTGCGCTTGACCTTTCGAAACTGGCTGACCAGCTTTTCCACATGCGACGCCGTCCCGTGCCGCGCGATCATCAGCAGGTAATGCCAGGGAACCTCTGAACAACTCTGCACGGGCGCGACGGCGCCTTTGCGGGAGGCTCCGGCTTGGCTTGGGCGAGCGCGGTTTGGTTGTTCCAAATAAGCGAGCCCAAACAAGTTGGGGACCCCGCAAAGGCCCGTCCCGAAGGGTTTCGCCGGAGATCTCCGGTAAAGCCGGGGCGGTTCAGAATTGTCCGCAGCGTCCGAAGCGGGAATTCCTTACATCGAGGTGTCCGAAATGCTGCAGCGGGCATAACCAGGACAGTCACCAGCCGCGAACGACTGAGCTTGTGTTCAGGGGCGGGTATTGATCGGATGCCTCCCGCTCAACGCAGCCGCCAGCACAGCGAATGCAAATGCAGTACGTTGAAATAATAATTCTCATTCGTTTCTAATAGTTTGTTTTTTCGAGTCTTTTTTGACAATTCGGCCTTCCGCGCCTATGCTCGGAGACACATTCGCGAGGAGGGAGCCAATGAAATCGAATCGCTTGCCGGCAGGACTGTCGATGATGCTTGTCTTTGTGTTTTCCGGTGCCGCGGCGCAGGAGCTTTCCGAGCTCGAGGAGCGTTGCATCGAATGTCATGACCGCAACCAGCCGGCCATGGTGACGGACTGGCGGAGCAGCCAGCACGCCGAAGAAGGCGTGACTTGTCTCGACTGTCACCAGGTCGATGAGGATGCGCCGATGGGGGCGCGCCACAAGGGCACGCATGTTTCGGTGCTGGTGCCGCCGACGGTATGCGCGCAATGTCACGAAGACCAGGTCGAGCAGTTCAATCAGAGCGGACACTTTCGCGCCTACAGGCAGCAGATACCCAAGGACAGTCTCCACGCGCTGACTTCGATACATGAAGGTCGCGAGCATCCCGAGTTCGGCGATGCGCCCAACGAAACCGGCTGCATCCAGTGCCACGGCACGGAAATCCAGATCAACGAAGATGGCCTTCCGACGCCGGAAACCTGGCCCAATTCGGGCATCGGCAATATCTATCCCGACGGCAGCACCGGCAGCTGCGGCGTGTGCCATACCCGGCACAAGTTCTCCAATGCCGAAGCGCGCAAGCCGCACGCCTGCGCCTCGTGCCACCTCGGCCCGGATCATCCCAACATCGAAATCTACGAGAACAGCAAGCACGGGCACATTTACCTGACCGAAGGCCACACCTGGGACTTCGAAGGGCCGAGCGGCGAATGGAAGCCCGGCGAGGACTATCGTGCGCCGACCTGTGCGAGCTGCCACATGAGCGAAGTCGGCGACGTCGAGGCCACGCACAACGTGACCGAGCGGCTT
The DNA here is from genome assembly GCA_041685925.1 of Wenzhouxiangellaceae bacterium. Lineage (GTDB taxonomy): Bacteria > Pseudomonadota > Gammaproteobacteria > Xanthomonadales > Wenzhouxiangellaceae. The sequence continues at coordinate 73,157 of JAWLEW010000010.1, forward strand.
TACTGGGTACAGTGGGCCAAGCGATCGAACGTGCGTGACTCCGACAACATCATGAGCCCCACGCTGGGCAACGGCGAGGAAGGCCGCGAGAAAATGCTGATGGTATGCGAGGCCTGCCACAGCATTCGGCACACCGATGGCTTCTTCGCCCAGGCCGACAAGGCCGTGAACCTCTACAACGAGGCCTATTACGAGCCGGCCACGGAGATGCGCGAGGAACTTCGCGAGAAGGGATTGCTGAAAGACAACCAGTGGGCCGACGACTTCGAGATTACCTACTACCACCTCTGGCATCACGAGGGCCGCCGCGCCCGCATGGGCGCCACGCACGGGGCGCCGGACTATGCCCACTGGCACGGGTTCTTCGAGTTGATGCAGGATCTCTACAAACTCGAGCAGATCTACGAAAAGCGTATCGAGACCGGCGAGATCGAGTGACCGGTGATGACTTTCCCCGGCCGGAATCCTGCGTGATCCCGGCCGGGAACGGTCACCTGGCCTCCGGCGTTTTCATCTGACTGGTCAATCGCAGTCGCCTGAATCGCCGACGGTTGCAGCGAGACGCGCTTGCTTGCGCGGAATCCGCAGCCGATGCAGGCCGGTGCTCAGCCAGGCGGCGCCGGGCAGTTCACTGTCCGGCGGTTTCGGCTCGGCTCGGGAGCCCGTTTCGATGACCGGAATCGTCGCTACGCAGCCGGTGCTCGATCGGGCGCATCGGCAGGGTGCTTCGAACCCGAGTTCGCGCCGCATCCTCGGACCCAGGTCGGCCAGCGACAGCGTACTCATGAGCTTTCCCCTTCCGCGGGTACGGCGCTGACGACCAGCCGCAGCGGCCCGCCGGCTTCCAGTGCGTCGATCGGCCAGCAGGTGACCAGGGTCAGCAGCGGGCCGGTGGCGTCGAGGTCGAGCTCGGTCGTGCGCGAATCGACGATGCGGGTGTCTTCCACGCGCCAGTTCTCGACGACTCCGGCCGGGTGTTCGAGCTCGATGCGGTGATCGGCTTGCAGTTGCCCGAGAAACCGGAAGTGGGTGTCGCGATGGGCCGCGATGACGGTGTGGCCGTTGCGGCCGCGCGCGATGCCCGGGCCCCAGGCAAGGTTGGCGGTCTCCAGGCCTTCGACCACCAACCGGTCGATTGCCAGCTCCGGCACGTACATTCGCGCAGCCGGCCGGGTGCGGGCGCCGGGCCAGGGTGCTTCGGCCGGCCGGCGGTCCGCCTCGGCCCAGGCCGACTCCATCAGCCATTGTCCCAGCGTGCCCTTGCCCTGGACCCAGCCGAACCAGGCCAGGTGCGCCAGCGCGGCAAGCATCAGTATGCGTATGATCATGATTGTTCTCCCGGGTCTGTATCCATTTCGTGTTCGGCGCGCTTCAGACGGTTGAAACGGCGATTGAAGATCATCAGCAGCACGATGGCCAGGATGGAAAACCCGCGCAGGCCGGCTTCCAGCGATCCGGCGTCGGTGGCCGGCATGGCCATCAGCGCGGCCTGGTCGCGGTCGGCCGGGGCGGCGCCGGCGACGGCGACCCGCTCGAGTTCGGCCGCCTCGCTGCGGCGCGGGGTCTCGTCGACGGCCACCAGGCTGGTCAGCGGACTGACGATGCGGTAGTCCAGCGCGGTCAGCAGACGCTCGTCGCGCCGCAATTGCTCGTCCATGCTGCCGGGTGGCCGGTCCTGCAGGCCCTGGATGCGCGCTTGCGCCCAGGCGCGGGCCACGCCGGGGGCGGACTGGAAACGTTCCAGCGGCCATTCCATCTCGACGAAGCGCAGGTCGCGAAAACCGGTGACGCGCACGCTGCCGGCGTCGAATTCGCCTTCGGGCGCATCCAGGCGCGCCAGCACCATCAGCGGTTGACCGGCGTACAGGTCGGGGATGCGCTCGGGCCAGGTCTCGGCCGGGTCGGGCCACTGGATCTCCAGGTCTTCGAGCACCGGGCTTTCGAGCTGCAGCAGCAATTCGCCCATGCGCCCGGCGATGTCGCGCGGGTCCTGGATCAGCGTGGTCGTGCCGTGGCCGCGGCTGGCTGCACGATTGAGAAAGGCCTGGTTGACGCCGTGGCCGATGCCGACGGCGAACAGGTTCGAATCTCCGATTTCGCGGTCAATGCGCTCGAGCACCTGCTGTTCGTTGGCCACGGCACCATCGGTGGCGAACACGATCTGGCGCAGGTAGCCCGGATTGTTGCCGGAATCCGGCAGGCCGGCCATCGCCAGCCCCATCGCCGCGTCGATTTCGGTGCCGCCGTCGGCGCTCAGCTGCTCGATGAAGCGGTAGGCCTGATCGAGATTGGCCCGGGTGGCGGCCACCGGGCCGTCGAACAGCGGCAGCGCGGCGTTGCTGAAGGCGATCACGTTGAAGCGGTCGTCGTGATCGATGCGGTCCAGCGCCAGCCGGATGGCCTCGCGCGCCTGCTCGAAGGCATCGCCTTTCATCGAGCCGGAGCGGTCGATGACCAGGATCAGTTCGCGTTGCAGCGATACCGGCCGGAATTCGCGCGGCGGCACCAGCATCAGCAGCGCGTGCGGTCGGCCCAGCATGTGTTCGACAAACAGCGCGCCCTGCAGGCGGTCTTCGTCGCGCGCGGTCCAGACCAGTTCGAAATCCCGGCCGGCGGCGCGATCGGGATCGACCAGCGCGATGCGCCGTTCGCTGCCGCGACCGTCGATGCGTGCCGGGTGGTGGAGGCTCTCGACCGTGGCCAGCGCCATGCCGGCGTGCAGTTCGACGCTCAGGCCCAGGCGTGGCGGTGCGTCGCGGTCGTGGTGCGGCGCGGGGACGGGTGCGTCTGCGGCCCGGTTCGGCTCGCCGTTCGGACCGTTTGCGTAACGCGCCAGCGTGGTGGTCGGGAAGCGCAGGCTGAACCGGCCGTGTTCATGGACCACCGTCTGGCCGAAGCCGATGCGGACCTCCACGTCCTCGCCCGGCGCGATGCTGGTCAGCGTGGTGGAGAACAGGTTGGCGCGGTGCTGTTCGACCAGTCCGGCGCTTCGGCCCTGCTCGCGGGCGCGTTCGAACGCTTGCCGTGCGCCGGCCTTCTCGCGCACCTCGCCGGCGATGACCCGATCGCCGATGGTCACGCGTAACGCGTCTACGGCCGCGCCTTCGGGCAACGGGAACACGTAACGGCCTTCCACCCAGCCGTCGGTGTGGTTGGTGAAGCGCTGCGTGACGGTGGTGCGCGCCAGCAGGCCGGTGACTTCGATTTCGACGTCGGTGGACTGGGTCATGGCCGCGGTCTTGCCAGCTTCGCCGACCAGCTGCAGTCCGGGTTCGCGCTGCGCGTTCGCATCGGGCACCGAAGCAAGCAGCACGGCCAACGGCACGGCAAGAAGAATGAGGATTCGAACATTTGTCATTGCGGCCGACCCTGGTTGGATGTTGCCGACGATTGCAACAGCCGGACATGGCCCGGCCCGGCCGGAAATCGGGCGATCCGATGATCAAATGTGGCAGGAATCTGGCAGGGGGTCGTTCGACTGTCGGAAAGAAAAATCAAACCAGCCCTCGCGTCTTCGCGAGCGCTGTCTTGAATTTGATCTTGCCGTTGCCGGCATTTGAGCGCCCGCACTCGATGAACGCTAAGCTACGCGCATGAGCAGCCGCCGCATTGCCGTTGTCGAGGACGAGACGCCGATCCGGGAGAACTACCTGGACGCATTTCGGCGTCATGGATTCCTCGGCGACGGCTACCCCGACCGTGCAGCGGCCGAGCGTGCGTTTGCCGACGCGCTGCCGGACCTGGTCATCATCGACATCGGGTTGGGCGACGAGCACGAGGGCGGGTTCGAGTTGTGCCGGACCTTGCGGGCGCGCTCGCAGCAGTTGCCCATCATCTTCCTGACCGCGCGCGACAGCGAGCTCGATGCGGTATCCGGCTTGCGTTTGGGCGCCGATGATTACCTGACCAAGGACATCTCGATTCCGCACCTGATGGCGCGGGTCAGTGCGCTGCTCAGGCGGCTGGATGCGCTGGCGCGGCCGGGCGCGCCGGCCGGCGGTCTGACCCGCGGCGATCTCGAGATCGACACCGACTGCCTCAGCGTGCGCTGGCGCGCTCGGCCGGTGGACCTGACCGTGACCGAGTTCTGGATCGTGCACGCGCTGGCCCGTTTCCCCGGCCACGTCAGGAGCCGCGAGCAGCTCATGGAGGCCGCCAGCCTGGTGGTCGACGAATCCACCATCACCTCGCACATCAAGCGCATCCGGCGCAAGTTTCAGCAGCACGATCCGGACTTCGGCTGCCTGCTGACGGTGCACGGCGCGGGTTATCGCTGGGCCGGGACGGAATGAAGCTCCGGGGCCAGTTGCTGCTGGTCACTTCTCTGGTCGTGGTACTGCCGCTGCTGGGCCTGCAGTTCGTCGCCCAGGTCGAGGAACTGCTGCGGCGCGGACAGGAGCAGGCGCTGCTCGACAGCGCACGGGCACTGGCGAACGTGCTGCCCCGCCCGGAACCGCAGAATCGGCGCGCTGCTTCGGACCCCGAGGCGTTGTACCTGCATAGCGCGCGCCAGCCGCTGCTGCTGGACGGTTATGGCGACGACTGGGCGGCCTGGCTGGACGTGACCGAACGGCTGGGGCCGGACGGGCGCGAACAGCGCGCCTCGGTCGCGCGGCCGGATCGCGATGCGCCGGTATCGCTGGCGCTGGCCCAGTCGCCGGCCGGGCTTCACCTGCTGCTGCAGGTATTCGACGGCGACACCCGGTTTGCCGGCCCCGACGGCACCCCGGGCGATCATGTCGAGTTGCGGTTCTCGGGTGCGGCGGGCCGTTCCAGCCTGCGGATCGTGCCGGCCGCGCCGGGCCGGTTCACGCGCACGGCCGAGCCCGGTGGCTGGCCGGTGGTTCACGGGGCCTGGCAGGCGGTGGCGCGCGGCTGGAACCTGGAACTGCGGATCCCGCTGCGCGACCGGCCCGAAGCGCTCGGCGTTTCGGTGTTCGACGTCGACGATCCGGGTCAAGCGGCGCGCGAATATTCGATCGCCGGCCGGGTGCCGCTGGTCGCCCGCGACACGGAACTTTCCGACGCGCTGGACGCGCTGCTGCCCGGCGGCATGCGCGCCTGGCTGGTGACCGGCGGCGGCTACGTGCTGGGGCACGCTGACCACGGGCTGCATGCCGGGGCGGCGACAGCCGGGCCGCCCACCTTCTGGCAAGCCATTCTGTTCGAGCGCCTGGCCGGCGACGCGCTTTCCGCGCTGCCGCCGCCGTCGCCGTTTGCCGCGCGCATTCAGGGCCCCGATCTGGAAGCCGCGCGCACCGGCCAGGTCGCGCCGCTTTGGATGATGGCGCGCGATGCCGAAAACCCCGGGGCCCGGGTGCGGGTGGCGCTGCCGCTGGCGCGCACTGCGGGTGCCGGATCGAACGAGGCAGCGAATACGGGCAATCAGCCCCCGCTGCTGGTCGTCGAGCGCGATGCCGACGCGTTGCTGGTGCTGGCCAGCGATGCCGTGCTGCGGCTGGCCGGGGTCAGCCTGCTGATCTTCGCGGCCACGGCTGCGGTGCTGCTGGCCTTCGCCTGGCGGCTGTCTTCGCGGATCCGGCGATTACAGCGCTCGGCCGAGAACGCCGTGGCCGACGACGGCAAGGTCGTGGCCGCGCCGGTCCGGCTGCGCGGCGGCGACGAGATCTCGGCGCTGTCGGCGAGCGTGGCCTCGCTGATGGACCGGCTGCGCACGCACCAGCAATATCTGGGTACGCTGGCCGACCGGCTGTCGCACGAGCTGCGCACGCCGCTGACCATGATCGGCTCGTCGCTGGACAACCTGTCCGGGCAGGTCGATGGCAGCGAACGCTTCGACCCGCAGCAGGCCCGGTTGTACCTGGAACGCGCCGAACAGGGCAACCGCCGCCTGAACCGGATCTTCCGGGCCATGAGCCAGGCCGCTCGCCTGGAGGAAGCGCTGATCGACGAGCCGTTCGAATGCTTCGATCTCGGCGGCCTGGTGCGCGACTACTGCGCGGCGCGCCAGCCGGCGTGCGCCAGTCACCGGCTTGAAACCGACATCCCGGAGCAGGCCGTGGTCGTACGCGGCTCGCCGGACCTGATCGCCCAGTTGCTCGACAAGCTGGTCGACAACGCGCTGGACTTCGCGCCGCCGGGCACGCAAGTACCGTTGCGGGTGCGGTGCGTGGGAGACAAGGCGCGGCTGGAGGTCGAAAACGAGGGGCCGCCAATCGATCCGTCGACGGCTGCCGAGCTGTTCGAGCCGATGGTCAGCTGGCGGCGGTCGGGCAAGCGCGGATCGGGACGGTCTCCGGCGGACGCGGATCAGCCGCACCTGGGCCTGGGCCTGTTCATCGCCCGGCTGATCGCCGAGCGCCACGGCGGCAGCATGCGGGCCGAGGCAACCAGCACCGGTAGCCGGTTCGGCCTGGAGCTGAGTCGCACGGAGCCCGGCAATTACGGGCCGTTATAATTCGGGCGTGCAGGCCGTCGGATTGAAGATCGCTTCTGCGCGCTGCCCGGCTCGGAAGAGTGCAAGGCGATCCGCCGCTGTCGGGTCCCGTAGTGTCTGCAATCCCCCGGATGAATCTAGCCAATGATCGAATTCCTGTCCCGTAGCCGCCGGTTCCCGGCGCGTTCGCGTCGATTGCCAACCGTTGTCGGTTCGCCGATCCTGTTCGGCTCGATGCTGCTCGGTTCGATGCTGTTCGGGTCGCCACTTCCGGCCCAGTCCGGAAATGACGAAGGCCTGGCGCTGGAAAATGTCAGCGTACTGGGCAGCCGTTCCGAGGCCCGCTCGATTGGCGATTCGGCGGTACCGGTCGACATCTTCACCGCCGACAATCTGCGCGCGACCGGCGCGGTCGGCAACGAGCTGGGCGAGGCGCTGGCCATCCTGGCGCCGAGCTTCGCGTTTCCGCGCCAGTCGAATTCGGTCACCGCCGACCACGTGCGCTCGGCCCAGTTGCGCGGCATGAGCCCCGACCAGGTGCTGGTGCTGGTCAACGGCAAGCGTCGCCACGTATCGGCCGTTGTCAACGACAATACCAAGATCGGGCGTGGCACCAATGCTTTCGATTTCAATACGATACCGCTGAGTTCTGTCAAAAGGGTCGAGGTCTTGCGCGACGGCGCCAGCGCCCAGTACGGCTCCGACGCGATCGCCGGGGTGATCAACATCGTGCTGGCTGACGACCCGGTCGGCGGCGAGTTCGGCGCCACCTACGGCGCGCATCACTTCGATGTCGGGCCCACCGGTAACACCCAAACCGACGGCAATACCGCGACGGCGTGGTTCAGCCAGGGTGTTCCGCTGGCCGCCGGCGGTTTCGTGCGCTTCGGCGCCGAGGGCGTGCGTCGCGGCGCGACCAATCGTGCCGGCTTCGACCGGATCAGCCCGTTCATCCCCCAGACCGAGGCCAACCTGGCGTTTCGGGGCGACATCACGCATCGCGTGGGCGACCCGGAAACCGACGCGGCCAGCCTGTGGTTCAACTCCGAGCTTGTCGGCGAAGACATCGACTACTACGGCTTCGGCACGCTGGCCTTGCGCGAAACCGACGGTGCGGCCGTCTTTCGCCACCCCGAAACCAACCAGAACGTCCCGGCGATCTTTCCCGACGGCTTCATGCCCGAGACCCAGGGCGAGAATTTCGATTTTGGCGTCGCCGGCGGCCTGCGCTACGAAATGGCCGGCTGGCAGGCCGATCACTCGCTGGGCGTCGGCCGCAATCGGTTCGAGTTCGGCGTCGACAACTCGCTCAACCCGTCGCTGGGGCCGGACAGCCCGACCGCGTTCGATTCCGGGACGTTCCGTCTCGACCAGGTCAACTTCAACAGCGAATTGCGGCGCGGCTTCGACGTGGCCGGCTGGACCGGTCCGCTGAACGTGGCGGCCGGGTTCGACTACCGATTCGAACAGTTCGAGTCGTTCGCCGGCGATCCGGCCTCGTTCGCCGCCGGCGATTTCCGCTTCGAGCCGGAATTCGAAGCGCTGGTCGGTTTTCCGGACATCGGCGCGCAGGGCGCCAAGGGCCTGGCGCCGGAAGACGAGGCCAACGTCATCCGCAACGTGGTCGGATTGTGGGCCGATGGCTCGGCCGAGCTTACCGAGCGCCTGCTGGCCAGCGCCGCGGTGCGTTTCGAGCACTACAACGATTTCGGATCGACCTGGACCGGCAAGCTGGCCGGCCGCTACCGTTTGACCGACGGCTGGAACGTGCGCGCCAGCGCCTCGAACAGCTTCCGCGCGCCCAGCCTGAGCCAGATCGGCTGGTCGCGCCGCGACAATACGTTCTCGGCCGAAGGCGCGCGGATTTCCTCGCGCCTGGTCGCGGTGGATTCGGCCATTGGCCGGGCGCTGGGCTTTCCCGGGCTCGACGAGGAAACCTCGGTGAACTTCACCCTGGGCACGACCGCGGAACTGGCGCGCGGCCTGAATTTCTCGCTGGACGCGTTCCATATCTCGGTCGACGACCGCATCACGCTGTCGGAAAACATCACCGACGCGGCGGTCATCGACGTGGTCCAGTCGCTGCCCGGCGGGCAGGGCGTGCAGGCGGTCAGCGCGTTCACCAACGCGGTCGACACCGAAACCTACGGGGCCGAGGCGGTGCTGGACTACACCACCGTCGCGGCCGGCGGGGTCTGGACCACGCGCGCGGCCTATACCTACGTCAAGAACCGCATCGACGACCTGGCATCGCCGCCGGACGCGCTGGCGGCACTGAACCCGTCGCTGTCGCTGGTGGGCATCGAGGAAGAGAACACCATCGCGACCGCGATTCCGCGCGACCAGGGCGTGCTGAATTCGACCTGGCAGGGCGATCGCCTGCGCCTGCTGGGCCGGGCACGCTACTTCGGCGCGGTCGAGCGCGTGTTTACCTTCGCCCGGCAGCGCTTCGGCGCCGAATGGGCATTCGACGCCGAGCTTGGTTATCGAGTCCGGCCGAACTGGGAAATCTCCGGCGGGGCCAACAATCTGTCCGACAACCTGCCGGACCCCTCGGAAAACGCGAACAACTTCTTCGGCAACTTCGCCTTCGACCCGATCGTGCCGATCGGCGTCAACGGCCGTTTCGTCTACCTGCGTTCGCAGGTCAACTGGTAACGCAGCCTGTTGTAGGCGGCTTCCCCGATGATCGAAAGCAATCTAATCAGGTTCGAAGAGAACATACAAGGTCGGATTAGCGAATTTTGTAGCCCGGGTAAACGAGCGGCGCGAGTGCACCCGGGGATCGGCGGTCGAATGAGTTCCCCTCCCGGGTGCGCTGCGCTTACCCGGGCTACGGACTGCGTTTTCCCGTCATCCCGGACGCGCGTAGCGCGATCCGGGATCTCGCAACGTTGCAGTGAGGTTGGTGCGGAGCGAAATTTTTCGAGGTCCCGGATATCGCTTGCAGCGATTCCGGGACGACGAAAGGCCGTAGGTCGGGGCGCCGCCCCCGACGGAACGAACCCGAAAGCCCCGTCGGCCACGCCGGGCCGACCTACGGCAGTAAGAGCGGATTCCCATCCGCGATACGCAACGCGGGAAATCGTAGGTCGGGGCGGCGTCCCCGACGGAATTTGCGTAGGCCGGGGCGGCGTCCCCTACGGAATTTGCGTAGGCCGGGGCGGTGTCCTCGACGGAACCTAGCTATAAACCAGCGTCGCCTGCTCCACCGCTTCGACGCCGGACATGGCGGCCAGCAGTTCGGCGCAGGGCTTGACTCGCCAGCCCGCGCCCAGGCGCAGCGTGGCCGCGGCACGGCCGTTGATGTAGTCGACGATCACCGGGGTCTCGCCGTTGCGATAGGGGCGCAGCGTGGCGGCGAGTTGCTCGTCGATGTCGGTCGGTTCGAAGGCCGGGTGCAGCTTGATGTGCAGGTGCCGGGCGAAGCGCTGGCGGGCCTGGTCCAGGCCGAGCACCTGTTCGGCCACCATGCGGTAGCCGCCGTTGAAGTCGTCGATCTCGACCTTGCCGCTGGCGATGATGATCTCGTCGGATACCAGCCGGTCGGCGCAGTCGGCCAGGATGCGGTCGAATACCGCCACCTCGATGCGCCCGCTGCCGTCGTCGATGGCCACGAACGCGCCCTTGCCCGGCCGGCGGCGCATGGTCACGATCAGGCCGGCCAGCGTCATCGGAATGCCGGCGCGGCGTCCGCGGCCGGGCTCGACGTCGCCGAAGCGGTTGCCGATGTCGCCCAGCCGGCAGGTGGTGAAGCCGGCGACCTCGTCGACCAGGTCGTCCATCGGGTGTCCGCTGAGATACAGCCCCAGGCTTTCGCGTTCGGCGCGCAGGCGCTGGCGCGAGGTCCAGGGGGACACCTCGGGCAGCGGCGCGTCTTCGGGCGCCGGGCTGTCGCTTGCCGCCGGCGCGCCGAACAGGCTGGCCTGGCCGGCGGCGGTATCGGCCTGGTGGCGCTCGGCCGCCGACCAGGCATCCGGCAGCGCCTGCAGCAGCGCCGCGCGATTGGCGTGCAGGCCGTCCAGGGCGCCGGCGCGCACCAGCATCTCCACGGTCTTGCGCGTCATCTTCTCCAGCTCGATCTCGCGCAGCATGGCGCCCAGCGACGAGAAACTGCCGGCCTTCTCGCGCGCGGCCAGCAGCGCCTCGATCGCGCCTTCGCCCACACCCTTGATCGCCCCCAGGCCGTAGCGGATCACGCCGTCCTCGACCTCGAAGCGCCATTCCGACCGGTTGACGTCGGGCGGGCGCACCTCGAGCTGCATTGCACGGCAGTCCTCGATCAGGTTGGCGACCTTGTCGGTCTTGTCCATGTCGGCCGAAAGGACTGCGGCCATGAACGCCGCCGGGTAGTGCGCCTTCAGCCACGCGGTCTGGTAGGCGACCAGCGCGTAGGCGACCGAGTGCGACTTGTTGAAGCCGTAGTCGGCGAAAGTCTCCATCAGGCCGAACAGGTGCTCGGCCTCGCCTTCGGAAACGCCCTGGTCGGCGGCGCCGGCAATGAAGATGGCGCGCTGCTCGTCCATCAGCGCGCGCTTCTTCTTGCCCATGGCCTTGCGCAGCACGTCGGCCTGGCCCAGCGAGTAGCCGGCGACGACCTGGGCGATCTGCATGATCTGCTCCTGGTAGAGCATGACGCCGTAGGTGGGCTCGAGAATGGACTCGGTCAGCGGGTGCGGGTAGTTCACCTTGGCCCGGCCGTGCTTGCGTTCGACGTAATCGTCGACCATGCCCGCGTTGATCGGTCCGGGCCGGAACAGCGCCACGGCCGCGACGATGTCGTCGAAGCTGTCGGGCACCAGCTTCCTGAGTACGTCCTTCATGCCGCGCGATTCGAGCTGGAACACCGCGGTGGTGTGCGCCTTCTGCAGCAGTTTGAAGGTCTCGGCGTCATCGAGCGGCAGGTCGTCCAGCGACACCGGTTCCAGGTCTTCCGCCCGTCGCAGGCGGTTGACCGACTTCAGCGCCCAGTCGATGATGGTCAGGTTTCTCAGGCCCAGGAAGTCGAACTTGACCAGGCCCACGGCCTCGACGTCGTTCTTGTCGAACTGCGTGACCACGGAGCCGGTGCGCGGATCGGTGTAGAGCGGCGAGAAGTCGGTCAGCGGTCCGGGCGCGATGACCACGCCGCCGGCGTGCTTGCCGGCGTTGCGCGCCACGCCCTCGAGCTGCAGCGCCAGTTCCAGGATGCTGCGGGTGTCGTCTTCGGACTCGAAGCGCTTTTCCAGCTCCTTTTCCTGTTCCAGCGCCTTTTCCAGCGTGATGTTGAGCTCCATCGGGATCAATTTGGCGATGGAGTCGACGAAGCCGTAGTTGTAGCCCAGGACGCGCCCGCAGTCGCGCACCGCGGCCTTGGCGGCCAGCGTGCCGTAGGTGATGATCTGGCTGACCCGGTCGCGCCCGTAGAGATCGGCGACGTAGTCGATGACCCGGTCGCGGCCGACCACGCAGAAGTCGATGTCGAAATCGGGCATGGACACCCGCTCGGGGTTCAGGAAGCGCTCGAACAGCAGGTCGTAGCGCAGCGGGTCGGGGTCGGTGATGCCGATGCACCAGGCCACCAGCGAGCCGGCGCCCGAGCCGCGTCCGGGGCCTACCGGCACGTCGTTGTTGCGCGCCCAGGCGATGAAGTCGGCCACGATCAGGAAGTAGCCGGAAAAGCCCATGGACACGATGACGTCCAGTTCCCGGTCGACGCGCTGGCGGTAGTCTTCTTCGCTGCGCTCGGGCGCGCAGCCATAACGGGTCAGGCGCTCGGTCAATCCTTCACGGGTCTTGCGCCGCAGGAAGTCGTCGGCCGTCTCGCCCTCGGGCACCGGGAATTCGGGCAGGGCGTAGTCGCCCAGCTTGAGGTCCAGGTTGAGCCTTTTGGCCAGTTCGACCGTGTTGTCCAGTGCCACCGGGAGGTCCTGAAACAGCGCCTGCATCTCTTCCGGCGATTTCAGGTACTGCTGGTCGACGAAATCATGCGGCCGGTGCTTGTCGTCCAGCAGCCGTCCCTGGTGGATGCACACGCGCGCTTCGTGGGCCAGGAACCGGTCGGCGGACGGAAAGCGAACGTCGTTGGTCGCCACGACCGGGATCTGCAGCTCGCCGGCCAGCGCCAGCAGGCCGTTCTCGGCGCGTTGTTCGGCGCTGCGGCCGGTGCGCTGGAGCTCGATATAGACCCGGTCCGGGAATTCCCTTTGCCAGGCGACCAGGCGCCGGCGTGCTTCCTCGTAGTGCCCGCCGACGAGCGCCTGGCCGACGTCGGAGCTCCACGAGAGCAGCACGATCAGGCCGTCGCTGGCGCCATGCAGCCAGTCGAACCACAGCCGCGGCTGGCCTTGCACGCGGCCCTCGATGAAGCTTTTCGAGATCAGCCGGCACAGGTTGAGGTAGCCGGCGTGGTTCTGCACCAGCAGCGTGGCGGCGGAAAACTCGGTTTCGTTGGCCGGGCTGGCCAGGCGGACATCGCAGCCCACCAGCGGCTTGATGCCGTTGGCGTGGGCGGCATTGATGAACTTGACCAGGCCGAACAGGTTATGCCAGTCGGTGATCGCCAGCGCCGGCATGCCTGCCTCACGGGCCTGCGCGGCCAGCGCCGCCGGCGTGGCCAGCCCGTCTTCCAGGCTGTACTGCGAGTGCACCCGCAGGTGAACGAAGGGTCGCGAAGGCATTTGCGGGTGCTCGGGCATGACCTGAAATTATAGCCGCCGAAGCGCCCGAACGCCGGGTGCGGGAAGGGCGAAACAGGGCTTGCCAGTACACGGCATGCTGGTATAATGCAGCGCTTGTTTCGGGCGATTAGCTCAGTTGGTTAGAGCGCTGTCTTGACATGGCAGAGGTCGCTGGTTCGAATCCAGCATCGCCCACCAGAATTTTCTCCTCAGGCTTCCTCAGGCACTTCCCGTGCGGCGCCGTGCGCTGCTCGGAATCCTCATGTACCGGCTATGTACACTGCGGTTCCTGTGCTGCGCGCGACGCCACACGGAAAGCACCTGAGAAACCCTGAGA
>JAWLEW010000030.1:0-1518 GCA_041685925.1 Wenzhouxiangellaceae bacterium
ACCCTCGAGATCCAGTTCGAAAACCAGGCGATGGAAGATGACCGGATCGATCACTACCGTGGCCGCTGACCGCCGGGCTCAAGGAGAAGATTGCGGTCGCGACAAGAAGAATCGGTGACATGAAGCAATCTGATTTCGATTCATCGCTGTCGACATGGCCGAATGCGACGGTTCGATGAAGGCGTCTCGATGAGCGCCGGGCACGTCGTCGGCATCGATGACGCCCCGTTCCCCCGCGGCCACCGCGGCGACGTGATGATCGTGGGCACCGTGTTCAGCGGCCCCCGCCTGGACGGCGTGCTCAGTTCACGCGTGCGGCGCGACGGAGTCGATGCGACCGACCGGATCGAGGCCATGATCGGCGGCAGCCGGTTCGCCGCGCAGCTCGCCGTGGTAATGCTGCAGGGCATCGCGCTGGCCGGTTTCAACGTGGTCGATATCCACCGCCTGCATGAATCGCTGGGCCTGCCGGTGCTCGTGGTCGCGCGCAGATCACCCGACCTGGACGCGATTCGCCGCGCGCTTTTCGCCAACGTGCCGGGCGGCCGGCGCAAATGGAACCTGATCGAACGTGCCGGGCCGATGGAGCCGGCCGAAGACCTCTGGATCCAGCGCGCCGGTCTCGACATCGATCAGGCCCGGGCTGTGATCCGCCGCCACGCAAGAGAGAGTTTGCTTCCCGAGCCCGTGCGCACGGCCCACCTGATCGCCGGCGGAGTCACCACCGGTGAATCCCGTCAGCGCGCCTGAGTGTTACCGAACTATCCGCGTGGCCCACTAGAACGACGGGACGGCCTCCGGCATGCGCCTGGCGACAAACTCGTTCAGCTTTTCCGCGTCGCGCCAGGCGTGGCCGGCGTCGGTGTTGTTGAAGAACGCCCAGACGTTTCGGCGTTCTTCCAGCCAGCCGGCGACGCGGCGCGCCTCGTGGCCAAGCTTCTGCGGCGTGTACCCGGACACGTAGAGCTCTTCGCGGCCGTGATAGCGAAGGTAGACATCGCCGTCGGCCATGACCTCGGCGCACGGCCAGTGGCCGCCGGAATCGGCGCGCACCATGATCGCGTCGTGGTTGCGCAACAGCCGTCGCGCCGCCGAGTCGAGCCAGCCCGGGTGCCTGGGCTCGATCGCCAGCGTCCACTCGGTCCGGTCGCGCCACGCCTCGAGAAACGCCTCGACGCGGTCGGCGTCGAACGCCACCGAGTCCGGCAACTGCGCCAGCACCGGTCCCATCCGGCCGGCCAGCGGCGCGAGCCGGTCGACGAACACGCCAATGGCCTCGGCGCAATCGATCAGCCGTTTCGAGTGGGTGATCAGCCGGGACAGCTTGACGCAGAAGTGGAATCGTTCGGGCGTGCGCTCGAGCCAGCCGTCGATCATCTTCTCCGACGGGAGCCGGTAAAAGCTGGCATTGAGCTCGGTCGCCGGGAAGCGCCCGGCGTAATAATCGAGGAAATTACGTTGTGCGACGCCTTCCGGGTAGAAGCCGTCCTTCCAGTCCGGGTAGCTCCAGCCGGATGT
>JAWLEW010000030.1:1618-8732 GCA_041685925.1 Wenzhouxiangellaceae bacterium
CGGATGGAGGTGCGCACGCAGTCCATGGCCGTGTCGCCGCCACCCAGCACCACCACGCGCTTGCCGTCGACGTCGATGTAGGGGAAACGCGGGTCGCTGGTGCCCAGCACGCGGTGCACGTTGCCGATCAGAAACGGCAGTGACTCCACCACGCCCGGCATGTTCTCGCCCGGGAAATTGCCGCGCACGTAGCGGTAGGTGCCCAGACCCAGGAACACCGCGTCGAATTCGTCGACCAGCGAGTCGAATTCGATATCGCTGCCGATCTCGACCCCCAGACGGAATTCCACGCCCATGCCCTCGAGAATCTCGCGCCGGGTTTCGACGATATGCTTTTCGAGCTTGAACGGCGGAATGCCCCAGGTCAGCAGGCCGCCGATACGCTTGCTGCGGTCGAACACCACGGCCTGGATGCCGTGGCGCGCGAGCACGTCGGCGCAGGCCAGCCCGGCCGGTCCTGCACCGACCACGGCCACGCGCTTGTCGGTGGGTTCGACGTGCGACAGGTCCGGCCGCCATCCCTGCTTGACCGCTTCGTCGGTGATGTATTTTTCGATCGAGCCGATCGTGACCGCGCCCAGCCCGTCATTGAGCGTGCACGCGCCTTCGCAGAGCCGGTCCTGCGGACAGATGCGGCCGCAGATCTCGGGCAGCGAATTGGTCTGGTGCGACAGTTCGGCGGCCTCGAACAGCCGCCCCTGCCTGACCAGCCGGAGCCAGTCGGGAATGAAATTGTGCACCGGACACTCCCACTCGCAGTAGGGATTGCCGCAGTCGATGCAGCGCGCCGACTGATCGGCCGCCGACTCGGCGCTGTACTGGCCGTAGATCTCGTTCCAGTCGCGCACGCGGATTGCCACCGGGACCTCGGTGGGGTCCTTGCGCGGGGTTTCGATGAAGTGGAGGTTCGAGTATTCCTTCATTTCAGTGTTTTCCTCCAATCATGGGTGATGGCGCCATTCGGTCCGGAGTTGACCGGAGCTGGTCACTGCGATGTTCAACCGGAATCAAATGCGGTTTCGGCACCGAGCTCTCCGAGGTCGCTTCAAATTGGCAGCTTCCAAAGCCGGCCAACATCAAAGGCGGTTTCGCCGCCGGCTGCGCCGGCTTTGGCGAGTTACTTCTTGGCGCCCCAAGAAGTAACCAAGAAACGCTGCCGGGCGACGCCGCCGGCACTTCGGCCCGGTTCCCCGCGTTTCTCGCACCGATCGTCATCACAACAGGCCGGTTCCGGGCCCTGTGCCCGACCCCGATCGGGTATCGCTCCCTTCGGTCGCTCAGACATGCGGAACCGGAAACCCCCGTTCGCGGCTGCGATACTCGGCGGCGGCGACGGCGGGGTGGGGGCACGGAATATTCGGAGGATACTCTCTGGCATGCACCCAACGTTCGGCGGCCACCCATCTGCCTCGATGGCGCCGAGAAGCACAGGGCCATGCGGAAAAAGACGCGCCGCATGTCTGAGCGACCGAAGGGAGCGAGTTCGGCGCGTCCCGCCTGGACCAAGGGAACCTCTGAATCACTCTGCGCGGAGCGCGTTTCTGTCGGAGAAGCCGCAGATCGTGTGTTGCGATCCGAGTGACAGTAGCCATCGCTACGGCCGAGGATCGCAACGCGCGAGATGCGGCTTCTCCGGCGAAACCCGAAGGGACGGGCCTGTGCGGGCGCTCCGCTGCGTTTTGGCTCGCTGATTTGGAACAACCAAACTGCACTCGCCAAAGCCGCAACGGAGCATCCCGCACAGACCCGTCGCGCCCACGCAGAGTGTTCAGAGGTTCCCTGGCATCGCAGGGCACCCGGCGCAGTTTGCCGGGCGCCTTCGCAGCATGAGCGGTTTTGCCTACTTTTGCCGCACCAAAAGTAGGTCGCATCAGCTCGTGAAGCGAGCGGCGAAACGGCCTTTGATCTTGAATGCGCGAAACTGCTGCTCGCAGCATCAGCAATCGAAACCGCCTTTCCCAAGCACTGGAAACTCTCGATCACGCAGCCTCCCTCAACCGCGAGATCAGCTCATCGAGCTCGGCCGCCTTCGGCTTGACCAGCCAGAACTTGGGCAGCATGCGGCGGAAGTTGTCGAGGATTTCAGCGCCCCATTCGCTGCCGGTCAGTTCGACGTGGCGCTGGATCAGGCCGCGCAGATGATGGACATGGTTTTCCATCGATTCGGCGCCGATATGGTGGATGTCGATGAGCTCATGGTTGTAGCGGTCGACGAAGCTGCGTTCGAGGTCCAGCACGTAGGCGAATCCGCCGGTCATGCCGGCGCCGAAGTTGATGCCGGTGGATCCAAGGATCAATGCCACGCCGCCGGTCATGTATTCGCAGGCGTGGTCGCCGGCGCCCTCGACCACGGCGACCGCACCGGAGTTGCGCACCATGAAGCGCTCGCCGGCGGTGCCGGCCGCGAACAGTTCGCCGCCGGTGGCGCCGTACAGGCAGGTGTTGCCCATGATCGGGGTCTCTGCCGCGCGGTAGCGGATGCCCGCACGCGGGCGCAGCACGATTCGGCCGCCGGCCATGCCCTTGCCGACGTAGTCGTTGGCCTCGCCGGTCAGCGTGATCTGCAACCCGTTGGCGTTGAACGCGCCCAGGCTCTGGCCGGCCGTTCCATGCAGGTCCAGCGCCAGCGGGTGTTCGCTCAACCCCTGGGCGCCGTGGGTGTGCGCGATGCGGCCGGAAAGCCGGGCGCCGATGGATCGGTCGTGGTTGCGGATCTCGAACTCGAAGCGGCCGCCTGCGCCGCCGGATACGGCTTCGGTCGTGGCCCGTCCGATGTCCTCGGCCAGGCGGCCCGGGTCGTGCGGCGGGTTGCGCTCGACTTCGCAGAAGCGCGCGCCGTCTTCGGCCAGACCCGTCCGGGCCAGCAACGGTTCGAGATCCAGCTTGTTCTGGCGTTCGGTCAGGCCATCGATGCGCTCCAGGTACTCGGTGCGCCCGACGATATCTTCGAGCCGCTTGATCCCCAGCCCGGCGAGAATCTCGCGTACTTCGCGCGCCACGCCCATGAAGTAGTTGACCACCATGTCCGGCAAACCGATGAAATGGTGTTCCCTGAGGGTTTCGTTCTGGGTGGCCACGCCGGTCGCGCAGTTGTTGAGATGACAAATGCGCAGGTACTTGCAGCCCAGCGCGATCATCGGCGCGGTGCCGAAGCCGAAGCTCTCGGCGCCAAGTGCGGCCGCCTTGACCACGTCCAGCCCGGTCTTCAGGCCGCCGTCGGCCTGGATACGCACCTGGCCTCTGAGGCCGTTCTGCATCAGCACCTGGCGCACTTCGGCCAGCCCCAGCTCCCACGGCGCGCCGGCGTATTTGACCGAGGTCAGCGGGCTGGCGCCGGTGCCGCCGTCGTAGCCCGATACCGTGATCAGGTCGGCGTAGGCCTTGACCACGCCGGCGGCGATCGTGCCGATGCCGGGCTCGGAGACCAGCTTGACCGACACCAGCGCGTCCGGATTGACCTGCTTGAGGTCGTAGATCAGCTGCGCCAGGTCCTCGATCGAGTAGATGTCGTGATGCGGCGGCGGCGAGATCAGGCCGACGCCGGGGGTGGCGAACCGGAGCCTGGCAATGAGTTTGTCGACCTTGTGGCCGGGCAGCTGCCCGCCCTCGCCGGGCTTGGCGCCCTGGGCGATCTTGATCTGGATGACCTCGGCATTGACCAGGTAATCGGGCGTGACGCCGAAGCGACCCGATGCGATCTGCTTGATCTTCGAGGACTTCTCGGTGCCGTAGCGGACCGGGTCCTCGCCGCCTTCGCCCGAATTCGAGCGCGCGCCCAGCCGGTTCATCGCGATCGCCAGCGCCTCGTGCGCTTCCGGCGACAGGGCGCCCAGGCTCATGCCGGCCGAATCGAAACGCTTGACGATGGCGTCTTCCGGCTCTACATCTTCGACGGAGATCGCGGCATTATCGGAGCGCAATCGAAGAAGGTCGCGGATCATCGATGGCTCGCGCTCGTTGACCAGCCGGGCGTAACGCTGGTAGTCGGTCCATTCGCCGGACTGCGCGGCAGCTCGCAGCGCGGTAGTCACGTCCGGGTTCCAGGCGTGGAACTCGCCGCCGTGGACGTAGCGGTACAGGCCGCCGTGCTCGATCGGCACCTGCTTCTGCCAGGCCCAGCGCGCCAGCGATTGCTGGTCGCGCCACAGGTCGTCGAAATCCGCGCCCTGGATTCGGCTCACGGCGCCGGAAAAGCACTTGGCCACGACTTCGTCGGCCAGTCCCACCAGTTCGAACAGCTGCGCGCCGCGGTAGCTGGCGATGGTCGAGATGCCCATCTTCGACAGGATCTTGAACAGTCCCTTGCGGATGCCGCGGCGGAATGCGCGCCCGAGCTCCAGCGCCTGGTCGCGGGTGCGCTCGATCTCGCCCGATTCGGCCATCGCGTGCAGCGTCTGGTAGACCAGGTACGGATATACGGCGGTGGCGCCGAAGCCGATCAGGCAGGCGAAGTGGTGCGGATCCCGCGCCGTGCCGGTCTCGACGATCAGGTTGCACAGCGGCCGCTGGCCGGATTCAAGAAGATGATGATGCACGGCCCCGGTGGCCAGCAGCGCGTGCACCGGGATCCTGTCGGCCTCGAGATAACGGTCGGACAGGATCAGCAGCTGTTTGCCTTGTTCCACCGCTTTCGATGCGCGCCGGCAAAGATCGTCCAGTGCGGCGTCAAGCGGCCGGTCTTTCGGATAATTGAGATCGAGCAGCACCGAGTCCAGTCCGAACTGCGGCGTGTTGACCAGCTGGCGGAGCTTGCGCTGCGACAGCACCGGCGAGTTCAGCACGACCCTTTCGGCCAGTTCCGGCGCGGGCTCGAATATGCTGCCCTTGCGCCCCAGCCCGGTTTCCAGCGACATCACGATGCGCTCGCGCAACGAATCGATGGGCGGGTTGGTGACCTGGGCGAACTGCTGGCGGCAGCAGTCGTACAGCGAGCGGATGCGCGTCGACAGTACCGGCATCGGCGTGTCGTCGCCCATCGAGCCGATCGCCTCGGACTGGGTCTCGGCCAGCACGCGAATGACCTCCCGGCGCTCCTCGCGCGAAAGGTTGAACATCTTCTGGTAGGTCGCCAGCGTATCGGCATCGAACGGCTCGGCAGCCATGTGCACGTCGACGAGCTCCGAGTCGAGATAGCGCACGCCCTGCTTGAGCCAGTCCTGCCACGGATGCAGATTTTTCAGTTGCTCGTCGATCTCGCTGCCGTCGAGCAGCCTGCCGTCGGCGAGATCGGCCGCCAGCAGCTCGCCGGGCCCCAGCCGGCCGCGCGCGATCACCTGTTCTGCCGGCACGTCGACGACGCCGGTCTCGGAGGCCACGATCAGGCGGCGGTCCTCGGTCAGGGTCCAGCGCGCCGGTCTGAGCCCGTTGCGGTCCAGGCCGCAGACGACCCAGCGCCCGTCGGTCATCACCAGCCCGGCCGGGCCGTCCCAGCCCTCCTGGTGGAAGGCGAAGAATTCGTGGAATGCGCGCAAGTCGGCGTCCAGGTTCTCGTCGGTCTGCCAGGCCGGTGGCACCAGCAATCTCAGCGCCTGCGGCAGCGGCATGCCGCCGATGACGAGCAGCTCGAGCATGTTATCCAGCGACGACGAATCCGAGCCCGTCATCGCAATCGGCGGATCGATCCGGGCCAGTTCCGGGAGCCGCGGGGAGGCCAGCAGATGGCGCCGCGCGCGCGTCCAGTTGCGGTTGCCGCGGATGGTGTTGATCTCGCCGTTGTGGGCGAGCATCCGGAACGGTTGCGCCAGCTGCCAGCGTGGCAGGGTATTGGTCGAAAAACGCTGGTGGAACAGCGCCACGGGCGTTTCCATGCGCGAATCGGCCAGGTCGGGATAGAACTGCGCCAGGTATTCGGGCATCACCATGCCCTTGTAAGACAGCGAGGCCGTCGACAGGCTGGCGATGTAGAACGACTCGCTCGGATCGGATTCGGTCTCGGCCAGCCGCCGCGCCAGGAACAGCTTGCGGCCGAAGGTTTCATCGTCCAGGTCGTCCGGCGCAGACACGAACACCTGCTCGATGCGCGGCAGGTTGCGGCGCGCGGGTTCGCCCAGCACTTCCGCGTTCAGCGGCACGACCCGCCAGCCGGCGACCGTGAGTGCCCGGGCCTCGATTCGAGTTTCCAGGCGTTGGCGCTGCCGCGCCGCGATTTCGGCGTCGGGGTCGAGAAAAACCGTGCCGGCGGTGAATCTTTCGCCCACTTCGATCCGGTGTTCGGCTGCGACGGCCCGCAGGAATGCCTTCGGCAGGCCGATCAGCAGCCCGCAGCCGTCCCCGGTCTTGCCGTCCGGCGCCACCGCGCCGCGATGCGTCAGGCGCTCCAGGGCCTGGATCGCGTCGGCGATCACCCGGTGCTCCGCCTGGCCGTCGAGCCGCGCGATCAGCCCGAAGCCGCAGGAATCATGTTCGAAATCAGGGTGATAGAGTGTTTTCAACGACCGTACCCAAGCGTATGGACGGCCCTCTAGCATAGCGGATTCGGTATCGCGCGCGTGAGTGACGCCGCATTCGATGCGCAAGCCTCACGATCACCTGCCAGGCCCTCGTGGGTCGAGCGGCGCAGTCAGGCCCGACAGGTCGCCAGGTCCATGGTGTACATGCAGGCCGGCCTGTCTTCGCGCGTGCCCACGGTCTCGCGCGCGCTGACGGTTCGGTCGTAGTGCATGCCGAGTTTCTCGGCCACCCGGATCGACGCCGCGTTGGGCGGGTCGATGACGGCAAGCACGCGCTTAAGGCCCATGTTGCGGGCGTGCGGAATGAACGGCGTTATGGCCTCCGGCGCCAGCCCCTGTCCCCAGAAATCCTTCCATATCCACCAGCCCAGCTCGAAATCGCCGTTAAACGCGCCGCCGTCAAGGGGCTGCATGCCGGCGACGCCGACGACCTGCGTCCGGTCGCCCAGCTCCACCGCGCCGAAGCAGACGCCGTGATTCCGGATATGTCTTTGCTGGCGCGCCAGGAATTCGTCGATCTGCTCGGCCGGCCATGTGCGGCGGGTGACGAATCGCATCATGTCGACATCCGTGGTCATCCGTTCCAGGGCGGGGCGGTCGCGCTTGCGCCACGGGCGCACGATGAGTCTGGGCGTCGGGAAGAAGAAGGCCATGGCAGGATTATG
>JAWLEW010000030.1:8832-30245 GCA_041685925.1 Wenzhouxiangellaceae bacterium
CGCGGGCAATGCGACATGCGGGCGTGCAGGCGCATGGTTTCGACCGGAAGCCCGAGATGCGGCACACAAGGCTCTCGCAGGGGCGTAGGATGGAATTGAAACTAGAGGTTGTCGTGCACTTCTGCATGATTGCCGGGGTGAATTTCGACATGGACCGGCTGGAACGAGTCGAACGGTTGATGCAGGACTTTGCCGACCGCACGGGTCTGGATGGAGCCGATGCGCCCCAAAGATACCTCTGGACCGATGCCTTCGCCGTATGCAATTACCTGTCGCTTGAAAAAGCCCGCGGCGACGGGGCCTTCCTCGATCGCGCCCGGCGATTGGTAGAGCAGGTCCATGAAGTGCTCGGGGCCTACGCGGAAAACGATTCCCGCAACGGCTGGCTGGGCGGCATGGACGACCGGGAGCATTCCCGAGCGCCGACCCGGGCGGGCCTTCGAATCGGCAAGCAGCAGCCCGAACGCGGGCCCGACGAAGCGTTCGACGAACGCCGCGAATGGGATCGTGACGGGCAGTATTTTCATTACCTGACGCGCTGGATGCACGCCCTGGAACGGATGGCCGAAGCCAGCGGCGAAGGGCAATATCATCACTGGGCAGTGGATCTGGCCTTCGCGGCCTTCGACGGATTCGTGCACCGGCCAACGGGCGGCGGCGCGCCGCGCATGTTCTGGAAGATGAGCGTCGACCTGGATCGGGCGCTGGTGCCGTCCACGGGCCATCACGATCCGCTCGATGGATGGGTCACGGCGCAGGCGCTGATCGCGTCGGACCACGGCGACGATGCCGAGCGCCGCGAGCTGGCCGGACGCGCCGAGGTTTATCGGAAAATGTTCGCCGGGCGCGACCAGGCGACCGGCGATGCGCTGGGCATCGGTGGACTGCTGGTGGACGCATGGCAGTTGTTCCGGATTCTGCCCGATGTCGAAGACGTC
Organism: Wenzhouxiangellaceae bacterium; assembly: GCA_041685925.1. GTDB lineage: Bacteria > Pseudomonadota > Gammaproteobacteria > Xanthomonadales > Wenzhouxiangellaceae. Next base: position 9,771 of record JAWLEW010000030.1, read on the forward strand.
TCGCGCGACGACGTTGCGGAACTTGTCGACGCCGCCGGGGTGGGCCTGGGAGCCGTGATCGGACAGCGCCAACTCGAGGCGCCGCCGGCGCATCGGTTGGCGTTTCGCGAATTGGGTCTGGCCACCGGACTCCGGGCGGCCGAGCGTCTGGGCGCCAGCACGCGCTCGCCGAGCGGTCCGGACCGCCTCGACGACTCGCTGGACGAGATTGCGGATTGGCCGCCGCTGGCCGCCGAGATCGAGCGGACCTGGCTGAGGCCCGAGAACCGCGAGTTTCCCGCCTGGGTCGATCATCGCGATATCAATGACGTCATGCTGGCCACCTGTCTGGCGCCGGTCGGCTACCTGGGACCGGCGCCGGACAGCGAATCCCGAAAGGAGGTTGATTCATGACCGATTTCAAGCAACAACGCGAAAAAATGGTGCAGCAGCAACTGGCCGAACGCGGCATCCGCGATCAGCGGGTACTCGACGCCATGCGATCGGTGCCGCGCGAGCGTTTCGTCCCGGAAAACTACCGCGACATGAGTTATCGCGATGGACCGTTGCCGATCGAATCGGGTCAGACCATCTCGCAACCGTATATCGTCGCGGTGATGGCCGAGGCGCTGGAGCTTGACGACACCGACCGCGTGCTCGAAGTCGGGGCCGGATCCGGTTACGCCGCCGCGGTTCTGGGCCGCATCGCCGCCGAAGTGTACGCAATCGAGTACCACGAAGAACTGGCCGAACTGGCGGGCGAACGAATGGCCGCGCTGGGCTACGACAACGTCGAGGTCAGGCAGGGCGACGGTACCCGCGGCTGGCCATCCCGGGCGCCATTCGACGCCATCCTGGTGTCGGCCGGCGGGCCGGATGTGCCGCCGACGCTGCTCGATCAGCTTGCCGTGGGTGGGTGCATGGTCATCCCGGTCGGTGACCGCACGCGGAGCCAGGAACTGCTTCGAGTGCGCAAGATCGACGAGCACGAGTACAAGCAGGATTCGCTGGGGCGGGTGCAGTTCGTGCCGCTGGTCGGCAGCGAGGGCTGGCAGGCCGGCGAACCGCGACAGCCCGAGCCGCCGCGGGGCCCGAAGTTCTCGATCAAGCGCCAGCGCCTGTCGCACCGGGTCGCCGGGGCCTGCGAGCCGTTCGACGATATCGAATCGGCCGATGTCGAATCGATTGTCCGGCGGGTCGGCGGTGCCCGTGTGGTGCTCATCGGCGAGGCCAGTCACGGCACGTCGGAGTTCTACCGGATGCGGGCGCGTATCACCCGCGCGCTGATCGAGCAGGCGGGTTTCAGCGTCGTCGGCATCGAGGCCGACTGGCCCGATACCAGCATGCTCGATCGGTGGGTGCGCGACTGGGACGGGCAGCGTCTCGACAACCCGCCGTTTTCGCGGTTCCCGCAGTGGATGTGGCGGAATCGGGAGATGCTCGAGTTCGTCGACTGGCTGGCCGAGCACAACCGCGGCCTGGACGATCCGGAGCGCAAGACCAGCATCCACGGGCTCGACCTGTACAGCCTGTACAACTCGATCCACACGGTGCTGGAATACCTCGATCGCGTCGACCCGGCGGCGGCCGACCGGGCGCGCCAGCGCTACGCTTGCTTCTCGCCGTGGGAAAAGGAACCGGCCACTTACGGTCGGGCCACCGTTTCCGGCGAGCGCGAGGATTGCGAGGACGAAGTCGTCGCCACGCTCCGCGACCTGCTGGCGCGGCGCCTGGAATATCGAACCGCCGACGGGGAGGCGCTGTTCGACACCGAGCAGAATGCGCGCGTGGTGCAGAGCGCCGAGCGCTATTACCGCGTGATGTATTACGGGTCGCGCGAGTCATGGAATCTGCGCGACCGGCACATGTTCAGTACGCTGCAATCGGTAATGCAGCATCGCGGCGAGGGCACGCGCGCCGTGGTCTGGGCGCATAACAGCCACGTCGGCGACGCCTCGGCGACCGAAATGGGCATGCGCGGAGAGACCAACATCGGCAAGCTTGCCCGTGAAGCCTGGGGCGATGATGCCTACCTGATCGGTTTCGGCACCGATCGCGGCACGGTGGCGGCGGCCTCGAACTGGGACGAGCCGATGCAGGTCATGCGGGTCCGGCCGTCGCACACCGACAGCTACGAACAGGTCTGCCACCAGGCCGACGTGCCGAAATTCGTGCTGCCGCTGCGCGGCGATGGCGCCGACGGACTCAGGCATGAACTGTCCACCCCGCGCCTGGAGCGCGCCATCGGCGTCATCTACAGGCCGGAGACCGAGCGCGTCAGCCATTACTTCGAATCGGTGCTGCCCAAGCAGTTCGACGAATACATCTGGTTCGACGAAAGCTCGGCGGTAAATCCCCTGGAGACGTCCGACAACGATGCGCTGGAGGATGCGCATCCCCTCAAGACCTGATCGCTCAGCCGTGCCCGCGGTGATGGCGCTGGGGTTCGAGACGCCAGTCGGTGGCCAAGGTTTCGGGCTTCTTTGACCAAGTCTGCGCAGGCTTGGTCAAAGCCGTCTTTCCGGTGGCGCCAGGCACGCCAGTCATGCTAACTTTGCGCCAGGACGACGGCAGGGTGTGGGATGCAAGGTTCCTGGTGGTCTGGATCCAGCGAGCGATTCAGAAGAAAGTTCCGCGACGATTACCAGTTCGCGATGATCGTGCTGTTCGGCACGCTCGCCGCCGTTGTCATTTCCGGGTTCGTGGTCTACCGTTACCTGACTGGTTCCTACCTCGGCGGCACGGTCAATCTGCTGATCGTCGCCAGCGTATTGCTGGTGCTGGTGTATGCCGTGCGCACGGGTCGCACGCAACGTGCCGGGCGGATTTTCGCCGTGGTGACGGTCATTGCATGCATCGCCTCCACGGCCATGTTCGGCCGCACCGGCATCCTGTGGGGTTACGTGGTCCTGTGGATCAACTTCCTGTTGACCGGCCGTCGCTTCGCGCTGGTCACCAACCTGATCCTGATGAGCGTGCTGATCGTCGAGACCAGCCTGTTCCAGTCGGTTCTCGAGGGCGTGACCTATATCGTCACGGCATTGATGGTCACCACTTTCGGCTATATCTTTGCTGCACGCCTGGCGCGGTATCAGGACCAGCTCGAGATGCTTGCGCTGCAGGATCCGTTGACCTTTTCCGGCAACCGCCGCATGATGCGACGCGATCTGACGGCGGCGATATCGACGCACCGAAGAAGCGGCAAGCCTTACACGCTGATCCTGCTGGATCTCGATCATTTCAAGACCGTCAACGACCAATACGGACACGAGACGGGCGACCGGGCATTGCGCGATTTCTCCGACCTGGTGCGCCAGCAGATCAGGGCCGAAGACGGCTTCTACAGATTCGGCGGCGAAGAGTTCGTGCTGTTGCTGCCCGACCACGGCGCCGAAGAGGCGAGAAAGGCCGCGGAATCGCTGCACCAGCGTATCAGTGGAAAGCTGTCGTACGGCGATCACGTCGTGCGCTTCTCCGCCGGCGTGGCGGTGTTGCGGCCCGACGAGGACTGGCCGGCCTGGCTCACGCGTGCCGATTCGGCCATGTACCAGGCCAAGCGCGGCGGGCGCAATCGCATTGTCTTCGCCAGCGGCAAGCTCGCGTCCGGCGCGGGTGCGATCACGCCGAAAACCGAACGCTTGACCGACGTCGGAAATTGAAGCGGCGGCAGGCGGGCCGGGAACGACAGGATCGGCCCTGGCCGGATATCCTGCGCGAACAGCATGCAACGCAAACGGGAGTTCGACCATGCCGATTGAAATCGTAGAGGGCGATATCGCACGCCAGCCTGATCTCGATGCCGTGGTCAATGCAGCCAATGCCCGGTTGATGATGGGCGGTGGCGTTGCCGGCGCGATTCATCGGGCGGCCGGTCCGAAGCTCGAGCAGGCCTGTCGCCCGCTGGCGCCGATCGAACCGGGCGAGGCCGTGATCACCGAGGCGTTCGATTTGCCCAACCGGTTCGTGGTCCATGCGCTGGGGCCGCGTTTCGGCATCGACGAGCCTTCCGACGAGCTCCTGGCCGCCGCATATCGCAACGCACTGGCCCGTTGCCGGGCGCATTCCGTGGGTTCAGTCGGTTTTCCCGCCCTCTCGGCCGGGGCCTTCGGCTTCCCGCTGGAGCCGGCTGCCCGGATTGCCGTGGAAACGGTTGCGGCTAATGCCCCGGAAGACTTGACGGTGCGCTTCGTGCTGTTCGATCCGGAAAGTCGAGACGTCTTTTCCGATCAACTCGAGCGTCTCCGGGGTTCTTGATTCGGCGCACCCGAAGCTTCGACCCGGTGACGTCGTTTTGCTCGACCTGGAACGGTGGAATACGCCTGGCCGTGCGCGTGATTCGAATGCAGTCCGTCCCCGGCGCAATTCATTGATTCAGCGACCTGGCTTATTGATTCAGTGACACGACCGGCTGTGTCCCGGCCCGGCTTCCGACATCTTTCATGCGCGGCCGACGCCGGAATGCTAGCTTTCGATTCATGAAATCCAGAAACGCTGTGCCCCAATCCGAATCGGTCTGGGATTACCCCCGGCCGCCGCTGATCGAGCCGATCGACTGGCATCTCAAGGTCGAGCACGACAATCATGTAATTGCCGACACGCGCAGCGGGTTGCGCGTGCTGGAGACGTCGCATCCGCCGTGCTATTACTTCCCGCCCGACGACGTCGACTTTTCGGTGCTCCAGCCCAGCACCACTCGTACTTTCTGCGAATGGAAGGGCCAGGCGCGCTACTGGCATCTGCGGACGGACACCGGACTGATCGAGGACGCCTGCTGGGCCTATCCGGAGCCCGAGGACGACCGGATACGCGACTGCGTGTCGTTTTATGCACGCAGCGTCAATGGCTGCTTTGTCGACGGTGAACGCGTCATGCCCCAGCAGGGCGATTTCTACGGCGGCTGGATTACCAGCTGGGTCAAGGGGCCGTTCAAGGGCGGGCCCGGCACGCGGGGCTGGTAGATTTTTGTTGGCGGTCCAGCTTCTCCCCGGCCGCTCTTTGGATCGTTGAAGGCGGCCAGTCAGCCAGCCAGCGAATCCGCTTCATTTGTCGCCGGTGTCATTTTCGTTCGTGGCCGCATGACGGATGAACCAGCACTGGTGAATCTTCCGGTTGCGTTCGAAGTCCTTCGGGATCGACCAGGCGGTCTTGTCCTCGATACGGAATCTTGCGGCCAGTTCCGCGTCCAGCCGAAATCGGCGCAGGTTGGTCGAAAACACCAGCACGCCGTCCGGTGCAAGGCAGCGCATGGCCTTGTCGATCAGGTCGGCATGATCGCGCTGGATGTCCAGGGCCGAATCCATCTTCTTCGAGTTCGAAAAGCTCGGCGGGTCGAGGAAGATCAGGTCGAATGACTCGCGGCACTGGTCCAGCCATTCGCGCGCGTCGGCACGGATGGCGCGGTGCGCGCCATCGTCGAAGTCGTTCAAGGCCATGTTGCGCTTGAACCAGTCCAGGTAGGTCCTGGAAAGATCGACGCTGGTGCTGGACCGGGCGCCACCGACGGCCGCGTGCACCGTGGCCGCGCCGGTATAGCAGAACAGGTTGAGAACGCTTTTCCCGGCGGCGTTTTCCCCAAACCAGAGCCGTACCGTCCGGTGATCCAGGAATAACCCGGTGTCGAGGTAATCGGTCAGGTTGACGAGCAACCGGCAGTGGCCCTCGCGCGCGGAGAGGAACCGGCCCTGCTCGGACTGGCGCTCGTATTGCTCGCGCCCGCGCTGCCGGCGGCGCACCTTGAACACCATCCGTTCGGGCGGGATCTCCAGCGCTTCCGGCAAAGCGATCAGCGCCGCGCGCAGCCGGGCCTGGGCCTGGCGGGCGTCCACCGTGGCCGGCGGTTCGTATTCCTGCACGTGCAGCCAGTCGCCGTCGGCTGTGCCGTAGACATCGACGGCCAGCGCGTATTCGGGGATGTCGGCGTCGTAGACGCGATAGCAGTGGATGTCGTTGCGCTTGAGCCATTTGCCCAACTGCCGGCGGTTCTTGCGCACCCGGTTGGCCAGGTCTTCGGCCGGCCGTCGGCCATGGCCGCCCGAATCCGAGCCGATTTCGAAGCGCTCGAGTCGGCACCGGATCGGGCCGTTGTCCATCTGCCAGTTGCGTTCGGGCTGAAGACCGATCTGGCAGCCCGAACCGTTGAGTACCATCGCCCGCCAGCCCGGAAAATGCCGGCGCAGCGTCTCGCCCAGCCGCAGGTACAGCGGCAGCAGTTCGTGCTGTTCGGCCAGCCGTTCACCATACGGCGGGTTGACCGCGACCAGCCCGGACGAACACGCCCTGGGCGGTCGGGCTTCGGCAAGATCGCGACGCTCGACGTGTATGTGCTTTTCCAGTCCGGCCCGCTGCACGTTTTCCAGCGCCAACCGGACCTCGGCCGCTTCGTGGTCGAACGCAACAATGGGCGGAATGCTCGCCAGCCCGGCTTCCTGGCGATCCAGCGCCTCGTCGACCAGCGACTTCCAGGCCGCGTCGTCGTGGCCGCGCCAGCGCTGGAAGCCGAATCGGGTCCGCAGTAGCCCGGGGGCCGAATCGCCGGCCATCCAGGCCGCTTCGACGGCCAGCGTGCCCGAGCCGCACATCGGATCGCAGAACCCTCCGCCGGCAGCGGCCAGTGCCGGCCACTCGGCCCGCAGCAGCATCGCGGCGGCCAGGTTTTCCTTCAGCGGCGCGGCCGTGCCCGGTGCGCGGTAGCCGCGCCGGTGCAGGCTGTCGCCGGACAGGTCCAGCGCCACGGTGACCCGTTCGGCGTGCATGTGCACGTTGATCCGAAGGTCAGGCGCATCCGTGTCCACCGAGGGACGTTCGCCGGTATGCACGCGGATCTGGTCGACGACCGCATCCTTGACCCGCTGCTCTGCGAAGCGGCCGTGGCCGATTGCGGCATTGATGCCGGTGAAATCCACGGCCAGCGTGTTTTCCGGGCCCAGGTGCTCCATCCATTCCACGCTTCGAACGCCCGCGTACAAGGCATCGTCGTCGGCAGCGTCGAATCGGACCAGCGGCAGCAACACCCGATTGGCGATGCGCGACCACAGGCAGACCCGATAGGCGCCGGCCAGGTCGGCCTCGAACGCCGCGCCGCCGCGCCTGACTTCCACCGCCTGCAGGCCGAGTCCGGCCAGCTCGTCGGCGAGCAGCTCTTCCAGGCCGCGCGGGGCCGTGGCGAACATGGCATGTGATTTCGGCATTCGGGGACCCTTTTTCGACAATCGCTCGGCAATCCGCTTGATGACACGCAGATCAGTGGTTCTGGCCGACCAGTCTGCGGTACTGCGCCCGGGCCGGATCCAGCGCTTCGCCGCCTTGTTCGAGCTGGGCCTCGATTACTGCAGCCAGCTGTTCGGCCTCGGTCGCCGGGCTGCGCGACAGCATGAATTCGAGCAAGCGGATATTGGACGCGACGTTTTCGGGCGCGGCGAAGTCTTTGCTGTCGGCCTCCAGGCGCTCCAGCAGGCGTCGGCGCCAGCGGATCTCGGCAGCGCGGTCGCCGGCCTGGCTGCTGATGTCGGCGAGCAGTTCGATGCTGGACAGGGCGCCTGGATCGCCGTTCTCGAGCTGGATATCGTAAGCACGCCTGACAAGCGTCCGCGCGCGCTGGTACTGATCGAGTTCAAGGTGCGCGCGGGCGCCGTCATGCAGGGCGCCAAGCGTTTCGGGATGATCGGCGCCCAGCATCCGCTCGCGCCATTCCGCCGTCGACTGATACAACGGCAGCGCTCGATCGGCCTGGTCGGTGCGCATGTACACTCCGGCCAGGCTTTGCTGAATGCCCAGCGTGATCGGGCTGTTCACGCCCCAGGTCTCGCGGCCCAGCTCGAGAATTTCCCGAAGCAGCGATGCGGCCGCGTCGAAGCGCTCCAGGTCGGTCAGGGTCAGCGCCATGTTGTTGAGCACGCGCAGCGTGGACGCGTTGCGGCGACCGTATTTGGCGCTTAGGATTTCGCTGACTTCCCGTTCGGTTTCAAGCGCTTCTTCGTAGCGTCCCAACGCGCCCAGCGCTGCGCCGACGTTCAGCCTTGCACTGTAGTAAGGCTCGTCCGACGGCTCGAAATTTTCTCGCGCCCGGTCGGCACTTTCGCGAAAGAATTCCAGCGCCGGCCCGAAATCGCCCGACAGCGCGTACACATAACCGATGGTATTGAACGCGCGCACGGTATTGGCGTGATGCGGGCCCAGCTCGCGTTCGGCGCGCTCCAGGTTTGCCAGTGCGGTCTCCAATGCTTCGCCGTTCTCGCCGGTGTTGACCAGCAGGTTGGCCAGGCTGTCCCAGGTATCGTGGCGCAGGTCGAGCTGACCGGGATCGTCGGCGTCCATGCGCGCCATGATTTCATCGAGCTGCTCGCGCGCGGTTTCAAAATCACCGCTGTGGGAACGCAGCCGGAAATACTGCTGGCGCGCGTGCAGGGTCTTGGTCGCATTCGGGCCCAGCGCATCGATTCTCAGGTCGACGATCCGTTCTGCGAGCGGCAGGGCGCTTTCGATCATGCCGGCGTTGTCGTAGACCTGCCGAACGGTCTGGTACAGCTCGGCCTGCAGGCGCGGTTGATCGGCGAAGTCTTCCCTGATCTTGGCCACGGCGCGCTGGAGCATGAAATCGTCCATCAGGTCCTGCGCCAGGTCGGTCGGGTTGATCCGGCCCACCGCGGTCTCGAACGCCTGCACGCCGGCACCGACGGTTTCGTCGCTGGCGCTGTAGTCGAAGGATTTCGCGTACTGGTTGCGCAGGCGCTCGACGAAACCTTCGCCGAGCTGGCGAGGGTCGAGGTCGCCCAGCATCGACTGCTGGAATGCGACCATGCGCTCCAGTTCCTGGGTCCGCGCCTCGGCGATCTGCTGCTGCGTCCGCGCCTGGTCCAGCCCCACCAGCGCGAACGCCATGCCGGTGGCCAGCGCCACGATGATGACCGCGGTTGCCGCGACGGCCCAGGCGTTGCGCACGGCAAAGCGGCGCAGGCGGTAGCCACGGCCGTCGCCCATGGCGCGTACCGGCTTGCACTGCAGATGGTTACCGATGTCGTCGGCCAGTTCCAGCGCACTTGCGTAGCGATGTTCGCGTTTCGCCGCAACGGCCCTGAGCGTGATCGCGTCGAGATCGCCTTTGAGCCTGCGCGCAAGCCGGCCGGGTGTAGTGCTGCGCTGCTTCGCGACGCGCCCGGTGTCCTCGCCCGCGTGGAGCAGAAGATCCGAAGGCGAAGCCGGTGATCGCTCGCACAGCGCCTGGAGAATCAGCGTGGTTTCGGTGCGCTTGAACAGCGCCCCGGCATGGGGGCGCTGATCGCACAGGAGTTCGCACAGGATGACGCCCAGGGAGTAGATATCGGCGCGCGTATCGATGCTCGCCGAATCGTCGAAAAGCTCCGGGCTCATGTATACCGGCGTGCCGGCCGAGTCCTGGTGGCGCCGGTCGTGCGCGCTGGTCTCAGCCACGGCGATGCCGAAGTCGATGATCTTGGGTTGCGGAACGCCGTCGATCATCGAAACCAGAATGTTCGATGGCTTGAGGTCGCGGTGCACGATGCCTTTCTGGTGAGCGTGCGATACGCCGTGGCAGATCTTGATGAAAAGGTTCAGTCGCGCGTGGATGTCGAGGCGGTGCTGGTTGCAGAATTCCAGCAGCGGCTCGCCCGGTACGTATTCCATGGCGAAGTACGGGAAACCGTCGGGGTTGGTGCCTGCCTCGAAGATCTGGGCAATGGCCGGGTGCTGCATCTGCGCCAGGGCCTGGCGCTCGACCAGGAAGTGGACTTCGCTGGCCGGGTTCCTGATCCTGTGCTGGATGAGCTTGATCGCGACCCGGCGGTCGACCGGCTCGAGCTGGCGGGCGAGAAAGACCATGCCCATGCCGCCGCTGCCGAGCTGGTGCAGCACCTGGTAGCCGGGCAGTTTCAGTTCGGCGTCACCGCTTTCGCCTTCGGGTGCGCACTCGAACTCCGTCAGGAGGCTTGTGGCGTCCTCGTCCCGGCCCGGGTCGTCATGACCGTCCGGATTGTCGCGGTCGCGGTTGTCGTTGGTCATCGAGTTCGTTCCCCTTGATCAAGACCCGCCCCGTTCCCGTTGCGCCATTATGCCCCGATCGGGCAGAAAAGCACCATCTACGGATGCCGCCCCGGTTTCGTGCAGGTCCGCCGGCTCCGGTGCGGTGCGGAGGAAAATCAGACGATGCGCAGTTCGTCGTGCCGCGGCAGATACAGTGCGGTCCTGATGTCGGTCTCGCCCATCTGCTCGAACAATCTGCGATACAGACCGAGCTGGGTTTCGTAGCGCGCGGCTTCCTCGGACAGGAAGTCTGCGAGCTCGCCGCCGGCGTGGTAGCCGGACTTGTAGTCAATGATCCAGCGAATGCCGTGTTTGTCGATGAAGGTGCGGTCGATGACGGCGTTGACCAGCCGGCCGTCGACCATGCCGGTCAGGGCCAGCTCGCAGGCGGCATCCTGGTGCCGGCCGCTCAGGATCCAGCGGCCGGTCTCGCTGGCCAGGGTGTTTTCGAAGGCCGCGGCGATCATGCCGGCGGCTTCATCCAGCGCCTCCGGACCGGTGCCCAGCGCGCGCAGCAGCTGCGGGATGCGCGCGGTGAGCTCGCGCTGTTGGCTTGCCTCCAGGTTCTCGGCCCCGATGTTGCCGACGCGCTCCAGCAAGGCGTGCAGCACGGTGCCGACGCGGCGCGCCTGGGCGCCGGCCCAGTTGAACTCGATTTCGACCTCTCGTTCGTGCGACGGCAGCTTCGGCGACCAGGCGAGGCGTCGCCCGATCGGTGGCTCCCAGCCGCCCGGTACGCGACGGATGGATTGATCGGGCATGGAATCGGGATTGCTGTCGTCGGCGACGGCGCCTGAAGTCTCCAGCGAGGTTTCCAGCGATTCGACGAAGTCCCCGCCGGCGCGCGGCCACAGGATTGCGAGCAGGCTCCCGCCGGCCGGCTGGATCGTGTCCCGCTCCGGGTCCAGCACGCCGCTGACGATCAGCTGTCGCCGTGCGCGCGTGGCCGCGACGTAGAGCAGGCGCTGGTTCTCGTATTCGTCGCGCGTCTTCTGCTCGGCCCGGATCAGTTCGATCAGCGGCGTGTTGTCCGGCTGCCAGGCCGCGCGCAGCGGCGCGAGCAGCACCTGCTCGTCGCCGTGCTCGGGGGTGAACGGCAGCCAGTACAGCAGTTCGCGGTCGTTGCCGCCGATGCCGCGGTTCAGGCCGGGCAGCACGACCAGGTCCCATTCCAGGCCCTTGGCGCCGTGCATGGTGAGAATTTCGAGCCTGACCGATTCGTCCGGCGCGTCGCCTTCGGTAAACGCCTGTTGCAGCAATGCTTCGAGGTCGTTCCAGTCGTCGATGAGATCCTGCTGCTCGGCCGCTTCCAGCGTATCCAGGAACAGCTTGGCTTCGGTGGTCTCGGACGCCGGGCGCTGCAGGCAATACGGACCGCCCAGGCGATGCCAGGCGCCCTCGACCCGGTCGCGCAGCGAGCGTCGCCCGGCAAGGCTGCGGGCATCGGCCAGTGCCGTGAATGCGCGCTCGGCCCGTGGCCGGGTCTCGGCGGGCAGCCGGTCCAGTGCCTGTTCGTCGAGCGGGTCGGCGCCGTCGCCGGCCAGCGCGTGCAGATCGGCCAGGGTCAACCCGCACATCGGCGATCGAAGCACGGCCAGCAGCGCCGTGCGGTCGGCCGGAAAGCGGATGGCCCGCGCCAGTGCCAGCAGGTCCTGCACCGTCGGGCGTGCCAGCAACGGGTCCAGCTTGACCGCGCGGAACGGGATGCCTCGGACCTGCAATGCCGGCAGGATTTCGGCCAGGTGGTTCCTGGCGCGTACGATTATCGCGGCCTTGTATTCCGGGTCGTCGGCGTGTTCGGCCAGTGCCTGTTCGACGCGCTGGGCAATCGCTGCGGCTTCCTGCTGAGCGTTGGCGCGCGCCAGAGCCTCGACGTCGCCGCCCGGGCCGCGGCCGGCCTCGGAGCGCGCGTATGCGACCGCGCCGGCGGCGATGTCCTCGTCGATCGGGAAAGCCGGCCCGAGCGTGTCATTGACCCAGTCGACGATCTCGGATTTCGACCGAAAGTTCTGATCGAGCCGTAATGAGTCCAGTTCCAGTCCGGCCAGTCCCCGGTCGCGGGTGCGCATGAACAGCCCGACCTCGGCCTCCCGGAAGCGATAGATGGACTGCATCGGGTCGCCGACTGTAAACAGCGTCCGGCCGTCGCCGGGCTGCCAGCCGTGGGTAAGTTTTTCCAGCAGGTGAAACTGGGCCCAGTTGGTGTCCTGGTATTCGTCGACCAGGATGTGCGAGATCCGGTTGTCCAGGTACAGGCCGAGGTCGGTGAAGCCCGAATCCTCGTCGCCCAGGCCCTGCAGCGCGGCGCGCGAAAGACCGGTGAAGTCGGTCTGGCCGGCCTCGGCGAAGACCAGTTCAAGCTCGCCGGCGGCGCGTTCGAGCACCCGGATCAGCGATTCGAGCGCGTGCCATTCCTCGTCGCTGTAGCCCGGCTCGGGCAGGCCGCGCGCGCGGTGCAGCTTTTCGGCCAGCGCCCGGTTGTCGGCCAGCGAGACCAGCAGTTCCTCGAAGCGTGCCTTTTGCGGCGTTTTCGGCGGGAATCCCGTCGTGATGCTGACTGACTTGCGCCACGTGCCGGTCCGGGTCAGGAACGCCTCGGCCAGTGCCTGCCACTGCGGCGAGTCGGCTGGATCTGTCGTCGGGAGGCCACGATCTTCGTTGAACTTGCGGATATCCGATTCCCGGCCCCGGTCGGCGAGCGTGTCGGCGGCAAACTGGATCAGGTGCGTGATTTCGTCGCCGGTCGTGTGGATGGCGGCAAGCGCGCCGTCCAGCGATGCCCGGGCATCGATCAGCGCTTCGGTCACCACGGTGAGCAAAACCTGCTCGAACGCCTTTCGGTCGGGCCGGCCGGTCACGCCCAGCGCGCGCAGCCACTGCTCGCGCTTGGCCAAAAGCGAGACCAGCAGGTCCTCGATGTCCTGGGTGCGGTGGTCGCGCCACATCAGGAGTTGTTCTAGGTCGTCCGACAGCGGGTCGCCTTCCAGCGCCTCCAGCACCCGGCGGGCCGCGCGGCGGTACAGCGCACCGGTGTCGTCGGCCGGTTGCGGCACCGGGCCCAGTCGGCTGGCCACCGGCATGGTGCGCGCCAGGTAATGGCTGAAACTGTCGATGGTCCGGATCATCAGCCGCTGGGGATTGGCGGCGAGGTTCCAGCGCTCGACCTTGTCGGCGATCGCACGGGCTTTTTCCGCGGCCGCCTGTTCGTGGGGTTCGTCGGTGGTAAAGCCGGGTTCGAGAAAATGCAGCACCCGCTCGCGCATTTCGGCCGCCGCCTTGCGCGTGAAGGTAATGGCGAGTATTTCTTCCGGTTCTTCGACCACGCCCAGCAGCGCCAGGTAGCGCTCGACCAGCAGGGTGGTCTTGCCCGAGCCGGCCGGCGCCTGGACAATGACCGATCGACCGGGATCGACCGCGGCCAGCCGTTGCGCGCGATCGCTCATGCCCCGCCCCCGGTTTCGGTCAGCGGCTGCCGTTCATGGATGCGACACAGCGAGTGCAGGTGGCAGTTGCGGCAGACCTGGCCGTCGCGCGGGTCGACTGCGGCGCGGCCTTCCTGGAACGAGATCGCCAGCCCGTTCAGGTTGGCCTGCCACTCGCCCAGCAGTGTGTTCCAGTCTTCCGATTCCTTCCACGCGCCCCTGGTCGCGACCAGTTCGGTCACGCCCGGAATGCCGGCGTCGGTTTCGCACAGCCCGTCGAACTTCAGCTCGTCGGGCCGGATCCGGGCGAACGCGAGTGCGGCCGGTTGGGGGTCCATGGCCAGCGCGTAGGCCGGCAGCTGCGGATCGGCGATGCGCGGGTCCGGGCGCCAGCCGTTCCTGCCGGCGCGTCCGGTCTTGTAGTCGATCAGCACCGTGCCGGCCGGGGTTTCGTCGATCCGGTCGATCTTGCCTTCCAGCTTCAGGCCGGCGAATTCCATCACGATCTTGTGTTCCAGGGCGCGTACGCGGAACTCGTCGCGTGCGCGCTCCAGTTCCAGCCAGTGCTCCAGCGCGCGCGTCGTGCAGCGCAATTCCAGCTTGCGCCCGGCCGGGCTGAGCAGCAGCCGATGGGCTTCGGTGAATCGGCCCAGCGCCTGGTCGGCGGCCTGGTCGATGCGCTGTTTCAACTCATCGGGGCCAAGCGCGACCAGCGCGGCGCGATCCTTGAGCCCGCGCCAGAACACTTCCAGCGCGGCGTGGATCAGGCTGCCGCGTGCGGCCGCGTCCAGGCCGGGACGGGGCGAGGCGAGTTCGCGCGCGCCCAGCCGCCGGATGGCGAAGGCGCGGAACGGGCAGGCCGACTGGTCGCTGAGCACGCCGGTGCCGCCGTGGATTTCCGTCGCCGAGAGCGCTGGCGCGTGGATGTCGTCGTTGATGCGTTCGAGTGCCATGGGTTCCGGGAACGCTGCCTCCTGCGGCAGTATGATTTCAGGGTTGGGCAGCAACTGGCTGCGTTGGCGCTGCTGGTCGTCGCTGCCGGTCGAGAAGCTGCCGAGGACCTCGTCGGCCGCGGCCGCCAGGCCGGCCAGTTCCAGTCGCGCACGCTGGAGCCTGCCGTCACTGCTGGCGGCCGGCACCCGGGCCTGGACCGGGCCCGGGATCAGCGGATCGCGCCGGGCCGCGCCCGGCCAGGTGTCGGCGTCCAGGGTAGTGATCCACATCGCGTCGAAGCGCGACCCCAGCGCCTCCTCCACGCCCAGGATTTCCACCGGGCAGCCGGGGTTGCGCTCGCGGAAAGTTGCGTTGTTGGCGCGCTCGACAAGCAGCGACAGGGCAAAGCCGCGCTTGATCGGGGCGGCGACCACCGCGTCCAGCGCGCTGAATTCCTCCAGCAGCTCGTGCCAGCGGGCAAGGACCTGGAACTCGCGTGAGTCCAGCGCGCGTCCGCGGCCGAAGCCCAGGGCTTCGAACTCGGTCTGGAATCGTGCCACCCATTGCGATGGCCATGCCGTGTCGAGGTGCTCGGCGCGGCGCGCGCGCCAGGCATCGAGCTGTTCGGCAAGCCTTGTGACTCCGTTCTTCTTGCACTCGGCCATCAATTCAAAACCGGTGATCTCGAACGGCACCCACTGCATCAGGCCTGCCGTTGTACCGGCACGCCGGTCCGCCTCGGCCTCGGCGCCGGCCAGGTAGGGCGAGCCCAGGACCCGGCCGGCCGTCGGCTGGTCGATGCGCGCCGGGTCCAGCCCCAGCAGCAACAAGGCATCGGCGACCAGCGACCATTGCGCCAGCGGCAGGCCCAGCGAAATGTGCCAGGGCTCGGCGCCTGCCTCGCCCAGCGCGAAACCGGGCGGGTCGAACACCTGGCGAAAGATGCGCTCGACCCGGGCCAGTCGGCCGGCGAGGTCGGGCACCACGATCGCGATGGCCGGGTCGGGCTTGTCGTCCGAATGCGCCTCCAGGCGTGCCCGGGCCCAAGCGGCCGCGGCGTGCAGTTCATCGTCGGGTTCGGTGTACCGGTGCAACCGTATCGCCGCTATCTCGGGTGGCGCATCGGAAGCGCTATGTTCGAGTCCGCTGATCTCCACCCCAGCCTGTTCCAGCGCTTCGAATAGCGACTGTTGAAGCGGCGTGGGCGGCAGTTCGAATCCAGTAAGCTCGATCCGCTCCGGCAGCGCCAATCGACGCTCGGCAACGAGTCCCGGAACTTCGGCGGAAAAGCGCCACTCGTCGATCACGCTGCGCTGCTCGCAAAGCTGCTCGAATTGCGCCACCCATTCGCGGAACTGCCGGCTGTCGTCGGAAAGCAGCGGCTCGGGCCAGTCGCGCGGGTGCTGCAATCGGTATTCGTGAATGGTGCGCCAGGCCCGTTCGGCCAGCGCATGCACGCGCGGCTCGCCGACGAACACGTCGGTATCGATCACCTGCTGCCACAGCATCCGGGCCTGCGAGGCCGAAATCGGCACCGATTCGATCCCCCCGGCCATCAGCGCCTCGCCGCGAACCTTGCCCAGCCAGGCCGAGAACGAAAGCACTTCGGGGGCGTGCCAGGCCGTCGCTCCCTCGGCCAGCCGCGCCTCGGAACGCCTGCGCTTCTCCGCCCGTGCCAGGCGGGCGGTTGGCGTCACGATTGTTGTTGCTTCAGAAGATTGTTGCTCGGCCATGCCGCCATTATGCCGACACCATTCTCAAAACCTGAGAGCCGCGACCGCATTCGTTCAGTCCGGCCAGCGAGATCTGGCCGATGACACGGCAGGTGTGCCAACGACCTGATAAGCTGTATATCAATATACCTATCGGGACTGCGTGTGCCCCCCGAAGCCGCGACGACACGGGTCGCTGCAGATCTGGCCGCTGCACGCTACCAGCGTCACCGGCCCGAGCGCACACTGCTCTACCAGCTTGTCGAGCGCCACTACCCGGCCTTTGTCGAACATCTGGCCGAGGCCGGCAAACAGTTGCCCACCCATGTGCGGCAAGCATTTGATGGCTACCTGCAATGCGGCCGGCTGGAGCACGGGTTCCTGCGCCTTCGATGCGACACCTGCCACACCGAACATTTGCTCGCATTCAGTTGCAAGCGCCGTGGCTTCTGCCCCAGTTGCGGCGCCCGGCGCATGGCCGACGGGGCGGCCTGGCTGGTCGACCAGGTGTTGCCACACCGGCCGATCCGGCAATGGGTGTTGAGCCTTCTCTTTCCGCTGCGGTTTCTGTTGGCCACGCATCCGGCGCTCATCGGCCGGGTACTCGGCATCGTCTATCGCGTCATCGCCGCGCACCTGATCTCGATCGTAGCACGCCCGACAATCGGTCTTTATCAGAGGCGTACCCAAAAGCGCTCTTGCCTGCTTTTCAGGCGATTGTGAAAACCGGATCCCCCTCAAGCGCGAGGGGCAGGCGAAACGGGATCGCGCCGGAGCGGAAGGGAGCTCCGACGGGCCGACTCCTGACGGAATTTCCGGGTGCGCGTCGCTCGTAGACGGGCACGCTTGCTCCCAGCGGTGGGGCGGGCGTAAGATGGTGCCGCTCCGCACCTTCTGCCATGCCCATGCCCAAGCTCCTGTTGTTTCCGTTCTACGGCCCCGGGTACCGTGCGCGTCGGCCGGTAGTCGAGCTGCGCATCGATTGCGCCGGCGATCCGGCGGACGCCCTGCCCCGCCCGCCGGCCACCGTGCTGGAGGAACTCCGCGCAGCCGGCGCCTGCGACGGCGATCCGGGACCCGATCTGGAAGGCTTGCCGGCATCGCGGGACGCGGCGCTCGCCGAACTCGTCGCGCGCACGGCCCTGTGGCTGCAACGTCGCTGCGGCCACGATGTGAATTTCCACGCGGTGTCCGCGCTGAACGGCGAGCGGCGCTGGCTGGCTCTGGTCGAGCACGTTGACCCGCAGGTCGGGGTGACGGCCGCGCAATGGGCCGCGGGCCTCGCGCTCGGAATTCAGAACCGACTCACGCCCGCCGCCTGGCAGGCGTTCTGCCGCGCCGCCACCGCCCGCGCCCCCGGCCGCGAGACGCGCGCACTCACCGCGGCCCTGCAACGCCGCGACATTCCCTTTCTCCGGGCCGACCGCGAACCCCTGGCGGAGCACTTCCAGGTCGAGGGCCGCACCCAACCCAACGGCCTGCTGGTGGCGGGACAGGGAATCCACCACCGGGTGCTGGACGGCAGCTTCTGTCTCGACCAGGCGAACGCCCGACAGCTGGCCCTGCTGCACGATCCGGCTCGTCGCCAGGCGTACCTGCGCGATCACGGCCTTTCCGGTGCGGGCCCGGATGCGGCGGCGCGCATACGGTTTCGCCTGCTGTGGCTCGCCGGCGAGCTCAGCGCAGTAGCACTGACGCTGGAGGGCGGTCGTCACCCGATCGGAACCGTGGACCCGGGCTGGCGGAGCCTGGCCGAAGGGCTGGCCGTGTCGTTGGGGGTGACCCTTCTGGGCCTCGACGTCACGGCCACCGCTCTGGACCGTCCCCCCTTGCGGGGCGATGACTCTGTGCTGGACTTCGAACTCGCGCCGGATCTGTCGCTGTTCGTGGGCGAAGACGAGGATGGAGAAACCCGGCTCGCCGCTCACGCCGACCGCCTGCTGGCGCAGCTGTTCCCCGGGGAATCCAACGGCCGGATTCCGGTAGTCGCAGTGACCGGTACCAACGGCAAGACCACCACCAGCCGCATGGTCGCCCACTTGCTGGGCACCGCCGGCCAACAACCTGCCCTGGTATGCACCGATGGCATCTTCGTCGATGGCCGGGCGGTTTCCCGGGGCGATGCCAGCGCGTTCCTCGGCCACGCGCGCGCTCTGGCCAGCGCCGGGGCTCGCAGTGCGGCACTGGAAACCCACCACCGGGGCATCGCCGTGCGCGGCTTCGCCTTTGACCGCTGCGACGTCGGCGTGTGCCTCAATGTCACGCCCGACCATCTGGCCCCCGGCGAAATCGAGACCCTCGACGAGATGGTGCGCATCAAGCGTGGACTGGTCGAGTTCGCGTCCCAGGGCGCGGTGCTGAATGGCCAGGACGCCGGGTGCCTCGGCATGCTGGAAGCGATCGATGCGCCGCACGTGGTCCTGTTCGCCTCCCTCCCCGGCCATGAACTTCCGTCGAACGCTCCCGGCAAGCAGATCACCCACTGCCGGGTCGAGCTGCGAGACGACGGGGAATGGATCGTGCTGGACGCTGCCGAAGGCCGCGCCGATGTCATTGCCGTGCACGAGATGCCAAGTTCACTCGGAGGAGCGGCCCGCTTCATGATCGAGAACGCCATGGCCACCATCGGCTGCGGTCACCTGCTGGGCATCCCCGTAGCGGTCATGCGCGAAACCTTGCGCGACTTTCGTCTGAGCCATGCCAGCACCCCCGGACGCCTGAACTTCTATGCCGGCCTGCCGTTCGAGCTGCTGGTGGACTATGCGCACAATCTCGATGGCGTGAAGCGCCTCACCGAGTGCGTGAACGGCATGCCGGTGCCCGGCCGCAGGATGCTGCTGCTCGCGGCACCGGGTGACCGCACGGACGAGGCCGTCCGCGATCTCGCGCGGGCCGCCGCCGGCGGCTTCGATCACTACTTGTGCCGCTCCTACCCGAGGCTGCGCGGCCGGGCTTCGGCGATGGAGATCCCGGACCTGCTGGCCGGTGCCCTGCTGGAAGCCGGCGTGCCAGAACACGCGGTGGAGCGAAGCGCCGACGCAACGGCGGCGATCGATCAACTGCTCGTATCGGCACGGCCGGGAGATCTGGTGGTCCTGCAGCTCAGCCAGCCCGAGTTCACCGACGTCCATGAACGCCTGTCGCGACTTCAGGCGCGTTTCATCTCCAATGATGCGGATCAAGTGAAGACATGAACGGACCGGACCTGGACGAGCCCCTGGGCGAAAGCGCGCCTCTGGCCCACGAGTGGGCACAACACCTGTGCCCGAACTTGAGCGCCGAGCCGGAAGGCTGCGACTGGTACCACGGCTCATGGCAGTACTTGCGGCTGCTCGGCGTGTTCGAGTCGATCCGCTCCGACGACGATTTCCTGCTTCCCGCACTGCGTCGGCTGATCGAAGGTGGTGCACGTCGGTTTCTCGTCTCCGGCGCGGCGGACTACGCGCTCCTTGCGCGGATCCGTGCCGCCGCCGGCCCGCAGGCGGCTGCCCTGGAAGTGACCGTCGCCGATCGCTGCCGTACACCACTGGAGCTGAATGCCTGGTACGCCCGCCGCGCCGGGCTGCGCCTGAAAACGGTACAGGCCGACGTGCTGGCCCCCCCGTTGCCGGCGCGATACGACGTGATCTGCACCCATTCCTTTCTGTGCTTTTTCACGGCGGAGCAGCGCGAAGAGCTGTTGCGGCGCTGGCATACCGGACTGCTGCCCGGCGGCCGCGTGCTCACGGCTCAGCGCGTGCGCGCCGGAGACCGGGACAGTCGGATCCACTATCTCCCGGAGCAGGTCGCGGCGCTGGTGCAGAAAGCCCGGGATCTGGCCGAGGCTTCACCGGCCCTCGGCGTGAGTCCCGAGCGCGCCGCACGCCTGGCGGAGGGCTACGCGCGAAACCACTGGACCCATCTCATCGCCCACCCGGACGAACTGCGTCAGCCTTTCCTGAAAGCAGGCTTCGAGCTGGAAGTCTTCGAACCCCCAGGTGAGCGGCCCACCGTTCTGGATACGCCGGGGACTCCCAATGCTCAGGGCTCGGTGCGCTGGCGCATCCAGGCGCGGCGTGGTGACAATTGAAGAATTGCGAGCGGTTCTCCAGGCGGGCGCGCTGCGCGTACCCGTGATTGCTCGCGGCGCGAGCAGTATCGAACCGATTTTTTGGTCGGCGGTTCGAATGAGGGCTTCGACCTGAAGAGGTGCCGCACCGAGGGCTGGAGGCACGACTGAAATTGGTGCCGGTGGACGGATTACTGCGCGCTTGCAGCGCTTGCCCTTCGGGCGGGCACGCTGCGCGTACCCGTGATTGTCCGCTACGCGAACAATATCGAACCGATTGTTCGGTCGGCGGTTCGAATGGGGGCTTCGACCGGACGAAGAAAAAAGCAGAAAAGAGCAGAAAAAG
>JAWLEW010000080.1:0-6966 GCA_041685925.1 Wenzhouxiangellaceae bacterium
ACAGGCAGCACCTCGCCCACGCCTGTAAGCTGGTGCTAGAAATCGCAGGAGCTTTCCATGCAGACCGAGTCCCTCATCTTGCTGGCTGCCGCAGCTGCCAGCATTGCCTTACTCCTGCTGCTTCGGGCCGCCCGGTCCAGGCTCTACAACCGCTCGGCCGGAATCGGTCTCGTGCTGATCACCTTTCCGACCAGTCTGGCCGCATTAGCCGACGTGGCGTGGTGGGTCGCGATCGTTCTGGCAATCGCAGGCGTGTGGCTCTGGGTAACGGATCCGTTCGGTAGAGCCTGAAGCCCTTGATCAGAACCAAGCCCTGCGTTCTGGCGCTCCATTTGAAAAGGTTCCGGCTCCTACCTGGCTGATTGCCTTAAAGCGATACGGGCGACGCCGAGCGTTATCTTCGATCGTACACGGTGGGTGTCCGGGTTCTGTCCTTATAGCAGCTTCGAACAAAGACACCCATATCCTGAGAGTGCGTGCGATTCTTCTCTGCCCCTTGCGGGCTCAGGTGCTGCATGCGCGGAATTGGGTGGGGTTCTGGTATAGATCGGTCAATTACTAATGAGAACGTTAGTTAGCCGACATTCAGAGCTTCGGACACGTTCGCTCGCAAGGCGCGCTGGTGAAGGCATAGTCAGGCCTACGTCGAGCCAGCGGAACGCGGCGAGCGGACGTGTCCGGCGCTCCCTGCGGGCTTGCCTCTCGGCGCCCGTGGACATCGTTCTCGGCGCTTGATGTAGACCCGGCTACACCTGGCGCGCCGACGCCTTGCCATGGGCGCCGAGAGGCCAGCTGAATGTCGGGTAACTAACGTTCTCATTAGTAATAACCAAAGCGACCTATCGCAGAAACACCAGATTCGGCCGTTCGGCTATCTGGAAATTTCTGGGGAAGCAGTACGAGAGCAGTACGAGGTGGGTGTCTGGATTTCTGTCTTGCAGTGGCTGGAACGCCTGGACGCCATGACCGCGGTGCTCAGCCAGCTGGCCTGGCTGCTCGCTGTGCTGCTGGCGGCCGGCGTTGCGGTGGTGATCGGAAACACCATTCGCCTGGATGTGCAGAACCGGCGCGAGGAAATCGAGGTCATCGCCTTGGTCGGCCTGCTCGGCGCCTGGCTGACGGTAGCGCAGCATTTGCGGCGGATTGATCCCTGAGCGTTGTCTCCGTGTTTAAACAACGGTCGACTCGAGAAACTCAATCGGCCGCAGGGCCCGTATTGTCCCGCAGACGCGAGAGGATCGCATCGTAAGTCGCAACGAGCTCCTGAGCGCCCGTCAGGACGTCGATCAGGTAGATTTCGGCGCTGAACATGGTCGCGGCAATGTTTGCATCGGCCATGGCTTCGGGCGCCAGCAGGTGGCGGAAGTCGCTGTATTCGGCGAAGCGTTCCTGCAGTGCGTAGACCGCTGACAGCTCATTGACCAGTTCGTAATTCATATGGTTGAGGGCACCGGTGTTGATGGCTGTGCTCCAGGCCGTGGTCGTGACAACGGCCGGCTGGAATCCGTCGAATCCTTCCAGGCCCCGGACATCTTCGAATGTTCGTATCGAGCCGGCAGCGCTGAGTTCGGTAAAGAGCGCCTGCAGACGCTGATGGTAGGGCATCGCCGCCAGCACATTGCGTCGGTTTTGCGCAATTTCAATCTCGATACTGTTCAGTGCCTTTTCGGCCAGCTGCCGCTCCTGGCGCGCCTCCCACCATCCGTTCAGGGCAAACGCCAGCAGGATGCTGGCCACGATGAGGGCGGAGTCCAGCAGGACGCCCGGGAGCGTTCGTGTGTGTTCGCGCTGAACTGTACTCATGATTCAAGAAACCTAGTTGTGGTGTACGGTTTGTTCGGCTGGGATGAATAACCGGAATGAGGTCGTCTCGTCCAGAAAAAAAATCCGTCGACGGTAGCTCAAAGTACCTGAGCGATTTTAAGCGAAATGACCTTAGATGGCACGAACCTGGCTGACATCGACAGCGGCATTCCGGTCGATGACCTACACGGTGGGTGTCCGGGTTCTGTCCAGGTTCTGTAGTTGGAATTGATGAAAGTAAAATCAACAGGAAAGCGGCCGGTTGATAAGCCGACGCTGAAACACAAGACTTGAAAGTAGCTCGCGTGGCTATGGTTGAAGAGCCTTGCTCCTGGCCCAACTTGCTTGGCTGGGCCAACATTGACTACACAGGGAAACGATCCAACATGCATCTGAACGCGGATTTCACCCAGCGCGCGCTGGTGCGTTTTGACGACGGCGACTGGGTTGACTCACCCATGCCCGGTGTCCGGCGCAGGATGCTGGACCGGATCGGCGGGGAGGTCGCCCGCGCTACCAGCATCGTGCGCTTCGATGCCGGCAGTGCGTTTTCCCCGCACACTCACGACGGTGGAGAGGAATACCTGGTTCTCGACGGAACCTTCCAGGACGAGGAGGGCGATTTCCCGACCGGCTTCTATGTCCGCAACCCGCCGACCTCCTCGCATACGCCCGCGGCGCGGGACGGCGCGACCATCTTCGTCAAGCTGCACCAGTTCGATCCTGCCGATCGCACGCGGGTTCAGATCGACAGCGGCAAGGCCGCGTGGTCCCGGACAGCCCCCGGCGTCGAGACGCTGCCGCTGCATGAGGATGAGCGCGAGCAGGTGATCATGGAACGCTGGGCCCCGGGCACGAGGCGCACCCTTGATGCATCCGGCGGCCTCGAGGTTTTCGTGGTCACCGGGACGTTGTCCGATGGTGTGGACAGGCTTGACCGATGGGACTGGCTGCGCCTTCCGGTGGGGGCGACCTTCAAGGCCATGGCGGGCTCCGAGGGGGTGTGCGTCTGGGTCAAGACAGGGCACCTGCGTCATGTCGCAGGAGCCTCGGCGTGACGTTGGAAACAGAGGTCTGCATCATCGGCGCGGGGCTTTCGGGCCTCGCGCTGGCAACCGAACTGCGGGCCGAGGGGCGGGACGTGACGGTACTGGAGGCCCGGGATCGGGTCGGCGGGCGGGTGCTGTCGCAAAACGGCCATGACCTCGGGCCGTCCTGGATCTGGCCGCACAACCGCCGGATGCTGGCGCTTGTCGACCGCCTGGGCCTGCGCAGCTTCCCGCAATACGCGACCGGGCGTCTGGTTTTTGAGGACGCCGGGGGCGCGATCCGCCGGGACCTCGAATTTGCCACCATGGGCGGGGCGCTGCGCGTCGAGGGCGGGCTGGCGCGAATCACCGACGCGTTGGCCGGGGAAATGGGCGACAGCCTGCACCTTGCGCGCCCCGTGCGCCGGGTGACACAGGATGCCACCGGCGTGACGGTCTCGACGGAGGGTGACACTATACGCGCCTCGTACGTCGTGCTCGCCCTGCCGCCCCGGCTTGCGGCGGGCCTGGGCGTTGCCGTCTCCGACGTGCCGACATGGATGGCCGGGCATGCCAAGCTGGTCGCGACCTATCCGGCGGCCTTCTGGCGGACAGAGGGGCTGAACGGCGATGCGATCTCGCATCGCGGGCCGCTGGCCGAGATTCACGACGCCTCGCCTGTCGATGCAGCGACCGGGGCGCTTTTCGGCTTCGCCCGTCCCGGTGCCGCGCGTCAGCCTGGCTTTCGCGATGCGGCCATCGAGCAACTCGCGCGTCTGTTCGGGCCCGGGGCGGGGACCCCCGAGGAGGTGATCATCAAGGACTGGAGCACGGATCCGGCAACCGCTACCCATGCCGACCGGACCCCGCTTTCGGGTCATCCGGCTTATCGCACGATGTCACCGACCGGACGCCTGATCTTCGCCGGGACCGAGGTTTCGCCCGAGGATGGCGGGTTTCTGGAGGGCACGCTGTCCGCTGCCGAAGCCGCGCATGCCAGCCTTGGCGCTGTCGCGGACTGATCGGCACCCGGCGCTTTCAAGCAGAACGAACAAGCAGAACGGAAGCCCAGAACGAAGACACCCATATCCTAAGAGCGCGCGATTTTTCGTCGCCCTTTTCGGATTTGGGTGCTACACAGGCTGGATCGGCTAGATGTGCAGTCTCAGCAGGGTTCCGTGAGGTGGGTGTCTGGATTCCGTGGATTCCGTCTGGATTCCGCTGCGTGGATTCCGACCGCCTGGCCAGCAAGGACCTCACAGGTCTGTGGTCACAAAACAGGCGCCGTGGCTCCTGATACAGCTGGAAATTGCGAAATGGGAGCGCTTATACTTCCCATACGCGCTGGAGTCGGGCGAGGTCGCCCAGAGCCGACTGAACCTGCTCTGCTGACCGCCTCGCGAATAAATGCCATCCAGGCCGCATGATCTCCGCCACACGAGCCGATCCCATGACCGATACCTTCGAGCGCAGCTGCGAACACTGGAGCGAGGCCGGGCGCCGTGGCATGGAGGATTTTTACGCGCTGGCGACGGTGGACTATCGCCATTTGGCCGAAGCACTGGACTGGGTCGGTTGGCTCGAAGCCCGCCAGGCCCGCGCTGGCGGCCGCGCGCTGCGGCTGCTCGACGTCGCCTGTGGCTCGGGCAAATTTCCCACGGCTTTGAGCCGGCATGGCGGCGTCTCGGCGAGCAATACCGCGCCCATCGATTATGCGCTGCTCGACCCGTCGGCATTCTCCATCGCCGAGTGCCGCCGGGTGCTTGCCGCGCCCTTCGTCGCCGGTCGCGAGTACGAGACGACGCTGCAGGCGCTCGAATGTCCACAGGATGCGTTCGATGTGGCCTGGGCCACGCATGCGCTGTACGCGCTGACGACTGACGAGTTGGAGACCGGGCTGGAGCGGCTGCTCTCTGCCGTCGCTGATGCAGGCTTCATCGCCCACGCCCACAGCGAAGCCCACTACCTGCGCTTTTACCGCGCGTATCTGGATGACTTCCACGCCGGCGACGGTACGCCTTACATCACCGCCGAGCAGATCGTCGCGGCGCTGGAGCGCCTCGGCGTGCGGCCCCGGGTGCAGGAGATCCGCTACGAGAACCGCGCCCCCGCAGCGCGGCAGGCGCAGGTCCAGGGCTACTTGCAGCGGTGCGCGTTCGACGATTCGCTGGATCTCGACCAGTTGATGGCCGGTCCAAACACCGGGCCGTACTTGAACAGCTGCCTGCACGGAGACGAATGGCGCTTCGCCCAACGCGTGCTGCTGATTTTCTTCGAGGCCTGATATCCACGACCCCAAGGCCAGGGCCGGTCAAAGTCAACGGAGGCGCGTCGCTGTTTCCGAACGCGGGTCCGGCGCTTGCGTTCGACTTTTGCCGATGCTTGGCTCCCGCGTTGGCCAGACCTCGGCGATTGGGATCAGATCTTGATTCTTGCGCCGGCCCGAGTGACTGCACAAAAACAAGGTCCTTGAATCGCGTCAAAAGCGCGCGCGGAATGCGATACCGACAAACGGCGCCGGGTCTGCATCTTCGCTCTGGATCTTGCCGCCGTCCTTGTCCTCGAGCGTGAGTTCTCCGCCGACCTCGACGCCGGCAAGCGCACTCAGGCGCACGCCGGGATTTGCATCGTGGCTGGCTGCCAGAAAGATCGACACACCCGTCTCCTCGCCGACCCCATCCGGAGCGGCGCCATCGTCGTCAAGGCGAAACCGGAAGGTCTCGTAACGTGCGCCGAGGCCGAAAGTCCAGTCGCCGAGGCCGGTCGAGTTCAGCTGGAGCCCGGGCCCGCGGGTGGCGCCGAGCCCTCTGCCGGTTTCCAGCGAGATTGTTTCCGTGATCTGCCAGTCGATGAGCAGGATGGGAAAGATGCTGACGTCGTCTTCGATCTCGCCAAACACGCCGATCCCGGGCCCGATCCGCAGGCGATCGTTCACGCGGTAGTTTGCGCCGGCGATCAGCCCGCCGGTCATGGCGTCGCCGAGGTCGCCACTGCTCTCGGCGGTCCATCGCAACGATGGCAAGACGAAAGCGTCGATTCGCTCGCCGAAGCCCATGCGCATCGGTGCGCTCACCCGGTACTCGTGCAACGCATCCCAGGGATCGCGGGCAGCGAGGCCTGTTGAGCCATTGAAACTGTAGTCGTCACGGCTGTAGCCGAAGGACAATCCGAAGCTGTCGCGTGGCCCGGAGGCATAGGCCAGGCCGGCCTCGATGTTGGTACGCGTCACCGAATAGGCGCCGCCGCCGTCGAGGTCGCTGTCGAACTGATGGGCGGCGCCACCCCGAAAGAGCGTGCGCCATGGACTTTCCGCAACGCCGACCGGCTGGGCCACGGCGGGGGCCACGACCGCGACGAGCGCCAGGATTGAAAACAGACGGCCCAAGATGATCTCTCGAAGATTTATAAGCAATGACAGTATAGCGTTTAAACAAACGCACATATGAAGGCACGCATGTTCGCGTTTGGCTCCTCGCGTCCGGCCCCAGTGTTCGGAATCTTGATCGCCGACCCGACCGGGTGCAGGCATGATCGCTTTTGTCAAGCGGAAAGATTATGTATATCCTTGATTGCCTGCATTCTCACACCCGTTGCACCAGGCGTCGAGAAGATGAGCAAAGAGCGGATCCTCAAGGTATCGCCGAGTACCCGGCACGCACTGTCGCAGACGCCGCCGCGCTTGCGGGGCGTGTTCCACCGGGTTGCCGCGATCGTCGCGTTGCCGACGGCTTTGGCATGGACGTTATCGGTGCAGGCCGGCCCGCCGCGGCTTGCGGTGGCCGCGTTTTCGGGCGGCGTGTGCGCGATGTTCGCGTTCAGTGCACTGTTGCATTGGCGCGCCTGGCGCGCCAGCGTGCGCGAACGGCTGCTGCGGCTCGATCATTGCGGCATCTACCTGGCCATAGGCGGCACCGGCGTTGCGCTCGCGCTGTTGGGGCTGGACGGCTGGCCGGGCCGGGCGCTGCTGATTGGTTCGAGCGTTGGGACACTCGCGGGCGTCGTGCTCGAGTGGTTGCCTTTCGCCTCTCCGAGAGGTTTCAACAACGCGGTCTACCTGACGCTCGGGTGGATATCCCTGGTGCTTTTGCCGTGGATCTGGAGCGATGCCGGACCGGTGAATGTCTGGCTGCTGCTG
>JAWLEW010000031.1:0-4738 GCA_041685925.1 Wenzhouxiangellaceae bacterium
CTCTCCGGCCTGCTGTTCGCCACGCTGGTCACGCTGACTTTTCTGCCGGCGCTGCTGGTGAGCGTGCTGCGCATTCGCGCCGCCTGGCAACGCGCGTAGCGCACAAGCGCGGGCGCACTCGCTTCGCCCGTTTGACCGGGCTAGTGTGCGATCGGTTTTCGTGCCGCGGGTAAGCGCAGCGCGGTCGGGAAAGGGGTTGGACCCTGGCGCGGCCCGGCCCGACCGCGGGGATCGATTATCTGTGCGATAAAATGCCGGCAGCCAGCGCGCGGAGGCGCTGGCGCTGCACCTTCAGGCAGTATTCGAGTTCCCGGCGCATGCCTGCTGCGCGTGTCTTGTCCCATCGGTTGCGCAGAGCATCGGTGCCGGCTTCGACCCGCTCGACCTGCATCGTCTGCCACTGGCTGACTGTCCTTCGGAAATACAGGTATTCGCGCTCGAGACGCTCGCGCCAGTTTTCCTCCACGTCCGGCCTCGCGGCCTGCGCGCGGAGACGATCGAACTGCCTGGCCAGCCGCGTGCGTTCGATCTTGAACCATTCGGTGCGGTTCAGATTCGAGGCGAGTCCGGTCCAGGCCAGGCCGTTGATCAGCCACTTGCCCGGATCGTACTGCCACCAGCGCACACCGTTGCGATAGTCGCTCTGGAACGCATGGTGATAATTATGGTAGCCCTCGCCCCAGGTCAGCAGCGCAAGCAGGTCGTTGTCGACCGCAGTATTTTCGTCGCTGTAGGGCCGGCGGCCCCAGAGATGCGCAGCCGAATTGATGAAGAATGTGAAGTGGTGTCCGACCACCAGCCTCAGGACCCCGGCCAGCAGAAGCGTTCCGATCACGTCGCCGATCAACCAGCCCAGAACGAGCACCATGCCGAGGTTGGTCAACCAGACCAGTTTCCAGTAGTGGCGGTGCTGCCACATCACGATGGGGTCGCGCTCCAGGTCGGGCACATTCGAGAAATCGAACCGCGAGGACGGCCAGTCGCGCAGCATCCAGCCGATGTGCGCGTGCCAGAACCCGCTGCGGATCGAGTGCGGGTCGCGCTCGGTGTCGTCGACGTGGCGATGATGAATCCGGTGGCGCGCGGCCCACACGTAGATGCTGTTCTGCAACGCCATGCCGCCGAAGACCGCCGCGGCCAGCCGCACCGGCCAGCGGGCCTTGAACGCCCGATGCGACCATAACCGATGATAGCCGACGGTGACCGACATGCCGCCGAGCATCAGCAGGACACCGAAGGCCAGCCAGGCCCCGGCGCTGTAGCCGTGCGAAATGCCCCACCAGGGCACCAGCGTGACCGCGGCCAGGTTCGTCAGCGCGAAAAAGCTCGCGGGCACCCAGTCGATCGAAGCCTTGCCACCTCCGGTTGTGGATTGGACTGATGAACTCATTCGGTTCGATCCGGAATTTGCAGGGTTGCATTGAAACCGGTCGCGCCCGCTGCGTCTGTTCGACAGCGAACAAATGAACCCGGGCCGGGGTCCGCCGGAAAATTTCTTTCATGTGTCGTTCACGTCCGCGGCCTGGCGCGCCTGCGCGTCCAAAGCCCTGGATGTCGGCTGATCAACGTTCTCGTCAGGATGCAAGATCGGGGAGGACTTTCAAGGCTCCCGGATATCCGCTGCTGAAGGCCTGGCGGGTCGGCATACCGAAGCTGTTATTCTGACGAAACCCTTCGAAGGCGAAAAGGAGGTCGGCAATGCAGAACTCCATGGGTTTTACCGGCGAATCTTCCGATCACAAACTGGCGGCGATCTTTGCATCCGAGCCGGCCGCCCGCGAAGCGGCGGTCGAGGTCGTCGATGCGCTCGGGCTCGATAACGACCAGGTCAAAGTCATCAAGGCCGGCGACGACGATGCGGAGAGAAAGCTGGAGCCGGAGTCGCGCGGCATCTGGCATACGTTGATCCGGGCGCATCTCTGGCTGGGGCTGGCCGGCGCCGTGATCGGCGCCATCCTGTATTTTGCGCTCTCGGTGGCCGGCGTTCCCTTCGTGGTCGGCAATCCCGCCTGGGCCTCCAGCATGTTCATCGTGCTTTGCTTTGTCGGCGGGCTTCTGGTGGGCGGGGCCGTTACCGTCAGGCCTGATCATGCGCCGTACATACGGGCGGCTGTTTCCGCACTGCGCGACGGCAAGAGCCTGGTCATCGTGCACGCGCGCGACCTTGAGCAATTGCGGCAGGCGAAGGAAGAACTCGAAAAGCACGACGCCGACGTCATTCCGACGCTTTAAGAATTCCTTGCTGGTGTCGTGTCTCGGTATCCGCCGCTACGCCTTGAACTGGAGCTTTTGTAGGGTGGATAAGCGGCAGCGCATCCACCATTCAGATCGGGAAAAGGTGGATGGCCTGCCGCTTATCCACCCTACTGAGAGATCACTAGTACTCCAGCCGGTCGAGCTCGCGGATGTTGACCAGCATCTCGTGGAGGGCGATCTCGGCCTGTTCGCGGTCGCGGGCTTCCGACAGCCGGCGGATGGCGTCGACGATGGCGATCCACCAGTTCATGTGGTTGGCGCTGAGCTGGGCGGCGACGGCCACCAGGTCGCGGGTCAGCGATACGGTTTCGGCCGCCTCGCGCTTGAGCGCGACCAGGCAGTCGAGGTCGGGGTGTTTGTGCTCCAGCTGCGTCAGCAGGTAGTCGATGACCTTCGGGTTGGTTTCCAGGTCGCTGGAAGACGTCGGGTCGGCGTCGGGCTCGAGGAATGCCACGTCGAGGTTCGACAGCAGGCCGCGAAACGAGCCTCTCAGGCTCAGCCACAACTCGTGCTTGCGCGCGGCTTCGCGCGAGCGCTGGATCAGGGTCAGCAGGCCGACCAGCAGGAAGCCCTCGATGCAGATGCCGATCAGTTCCGGCACCAGGTTGTCGTGGAACGGCCCGGTCGATTCGAAGCTGACCAGGTAGACCCACAGGCCGCCGCCGACAAGCGCCAGCAGCACCATCAGTGCTATCAGGAACAGCCGGCTCATTTGCGTGGCTGCCCGTGCTTTTCGCTTTCATCCTCGGCGAATGCGCGCACGACGCGCGCGATCCGGCCGGCTTCTTCCGGGCTGAGATCCAGCGGCAGGTTGGCCAGGTAGACCACGTGGTTGTCGCGGATGGGCACCGGCACCACGTTGCTGGGGTTCTCGATCGATTCCAGCGTGGCGCGCTCGGCGGCCTGCTGTTCCGGCGTGAGCGCCTGTTGATGGCCTTCGCCGCGGCTGAACGCGCGCAGCCGTTCCCGCCGGGCCCGCGTGAACGTCTCCGGGTGTTCCAGCCAGTCCAGGTATTCGGCCAGCGCCGCGGCGACCCGCTGGCCGTAGATCTGAAGGGTTTCGGAGCGGATGCTGGACCCTTCCAGCTTGTGGAATCGCGACAGCAGGTCGTCGACGTCGATGCGCCGGATGTCGGCGCGCTCTTCGGCGGTCAGCTCGCCGGCCAGCTGCTCCAGGGCCTTGCGGCGGGCTCGCGCCGTGGCCGGATTGATCAGGCCCTCCATGCCGGCCTGCTTGAGGAAGTTCAGCAAGGCCGCGGCCGTGTATGATTCACTAGGCGTCATCAGCAGTCTCAACCGTGTGTCTTGGTACCCGAAGTCATTTGGATCGGAGGCGTGTTATCGCCGGCGGACGCTTCCGGAAGGGAATGATCGACCAGTATGGCCAAAACATCAAGCCGAACCGGATTGAAGGCATCGCGCCTGAAGTACGACGACCCGAGTCTCGACCGGGCCGCGCCGCAGCGCGAAGACCCGCAATGGCTGGAGCGCGCGCTGGAACATGCGGATGCGCGTTCGCTGCCCGTCTGGCGCAACCAGAACCTGGTCGGCGGGCTGGCCGGCTCGTCGCCGGCCGCGATCCTGCACGGCGTCGAAACGCACGCCCACGCCTCGGAAGTGGTATTCCTGGGGCTCGACGGCGATGCGCCGGTGTTCGCGGCCGATTATTCGGAGCTCGAAGAGACGCGAGCCGCGGAACTGCTCGGCGAGGGCTTCACCGACCTGCGGCGCGTCGGCCCGCTGCTTTCCGAGCCCGAGGCGGCGCTGCTGGCCTATGCCCGCGGCATGCTGTTCTGGCACCGAAATCATCGCTACTGCGGCCGCTGCGGCGCGGCCACAAAAAGTCAAAAGGGCGGCCATCTGCGGGTCTGCACCCACCCCGACTGCCGCCGCCCATCCTTCCCGCGCACCGACCCGGCCGTGATCGTGCTGGTCGAGCACCCCGGCGACGACGGCGGCCCGCCCCGCTGCCTGCTGGGCCGCTCGCCGCACTTCCCGCCCGGCATGTACTCCACGCTGGCCGGCTTCGTCGAACCCGGCGAGAGCATGGAGCAGACGGTGCGCCGCGAAGTGTTCGAGGAAAGCGGCGTCGAGGTCGGCGAAGTGCGCTACCTGGCCTCCCAGCCATGGCCGTTCCCGTCGTCGCTGATGATCGGCTTCCACGCCACCGCCGCCAGCACCGGGATACGACTGGACGACGACGAAATCGAGGACGCGCGCTGGTTCACCGCCGACGAGTTGCTTGCGTTGAAAGCGCGCGGCGAGGACGAGACGTTGTGCCTGCCGCGCAATGACTCGATCGCGCGCTACCTGATCGAGGTCTGGCTGGAAGACAAGCGATAACGCCGGGTGATTTCGCAGCCCGGGTCAGCGCAGCGCACCCGGGGGCGCGGGTGCGTAAATGCAAGTTGACCAACAGGATTCACGGACGCGGCTGATCTCCGCGCCAGTTGGCGGGGACATTATCGGCAGGCCGTCGAGA
>JAWLEW010000031.1:4838-29521 GCA_041685925.1 Wenzhouxiangellaceae bacterium
GGGGGCGCGGGTGCGTAAATGCAAGTTGACCAACAGGATTCACGGACGCGGCTGATCTCCGCGCCAGTTGGCGGGGACATTATCGGCAGGCCGTCGAGAACTTGTCCGCTGTTCGGTGTGCCGCGGAATCCGGCGCGGGTCGCCGCTGCGAACCGGTACCAGGGTTCTAATCCGCCAGCGCCTTGATGTGGGCCACGGCCGATCGGCCGAGCGCGGACAGCGCATAGCCGCCTTCGAGGCATGAAACGATCCGGCCATCGGCATGGCGCTTCGCGACATCGACGAGCTGGCGGGTGACCCAGACGTAGTCTTCGTCGAGCAGCATGAAGTGCGCCATGTCCTCTTCGGCGTGGCCGTCGAAGCCGGCGGAGACCATCACCAGCTGCGGGCGGAACCGTTCCAGCGCCGGCAGCCAGTGCTCGGTGACGGCTGCCCGGAATTCGGCGCCTTTGGTGCCGGCCGGCAGCGGGGCGTCGACCAGGTTTTCGGTTTCGGCCTCGTGGCCGGTGAACGGGTAGAACGGATGCTGGAACGTCGAGCAGAACAGGATGCGCGGGTCGTCTCTGAAGATCTGCTCGGTGCCGTTGCCGTGGTGGACGTCGAAATCGATGATCGCCACGCGCTCCAGGCCATGCTGGTCCAGCGCGTGGGCCGCGCCTACCGCAACGTTGTTGAAGATGCAAAAGCCCATGGCGCGCGCGCGTTCGGCGTGATGGCCCGGCGGGCGCACGCAGCAGAACGCGGCGTGGGCGCGGTTGTCCAGCACCAGGTCCACGCCGCGCACGGCTGCGCCGGCCGCGCGCCGGGCGGCGATCAGCGAGTGCCGGGTCACCACCGTGTCGCCATCGTCCAGGCAGATCATTGCATCGTCGGCCGGGACGCTGGAGACGATCCAGTCGATATAGCCTTCGGCGTGCACGCGCGCCAGGTGTTCGCGCGCGGCCAGCGGCGCCTCGAAATGCTGGACCACGGTATCCAGGCCCGAGGCGATCAGCCGATCCTCGATCGCCGCCAGGCGCTCGGCCGTTTCCGGGTGATGCGCCGCGACCCGGTGTCGGGCGCAATCGGGGTGCGTGATGAATGCGAGTGCCATACGCCTATTGTCCACGAAATGGGGCGTCAACACGCAGGGTCGGGTCAATTGCTCGATCCGGCGCTGAATCGTCGGCGCCGGGCATCGTGATGCAAGCCGCTGCGTGCTAGAGTCCCGTGCTGCGGTCAGTGACGGGAACAGCATATGACGCCTCACTTCCTGGAAGGGATCCTCGCACCCAAGAGCGTGGCCGTATTCGGCGCCAGCGACGAGCCCGGCACCCTCGGCCAGGTGCTGTTCGCCAACCTGCTGGCCGAATCCTTCGCCGGCGAGCTGCATGCCATCAATCCGCAGCGCGAATCCGTGCAGGGCCGCACCTGTCATCGTGATTTGAAAGCCCTGGGCAAACCGGTGGACACCGCACTGATCGCAACCCCGGCGCGCACCGTGCCCGACATTCTCCGTCAGTGCGGCAAGCACGGCGTGCGCGGTGCCGTGGTGCTGTCGGCGGGTTTCCGCGAGACCGGCGAGGCGGGCGCCCGGCTGGAGCGCGAGGTTCAGGAGATTTCGCGCGAATACGGCATGCGCGTGGTCGGCCCGAATTGCCTGGGCGTGATGCGTCCCGACGCGCAGTTCAACGCAACCTTCAGCAAAAACCAGGCCTTGCCGGGCAACCTCGCGCTGGTCTCGCAATCGGGCGCCATCTGCACCGCCGTGCTGGACTGGGCCGAGAGCCAGCAGATCGGGTTCTCGACCGTGGTTTCGGTCGGCAATGCCGCCGACGTGCATTTCGGCGACGTGCTCGATTACCTGGCGCTGGACCGCAAGACCCGCAGCATTCTCCTGTACGTCGAAGGCGTGCGCGACGCGCGCCGCTTCGTCAGCGGCCTGCGGGCGGCGGCGCGCATGAAGCCGGTGATCGTGATCAAGCCCGGGCGCAACGCCGAGAGCTCGCGCGCGGCGATGTCGCACACCGGCTCGCTGGTCGGGGCCGACGATGTCTTCGACGCCGCGCTCGAACGCGCCGGCGTGGTGCGGGCCATGACCATCGCCCAGCTGTTCGCCGCCGCGCGCGTGCTGTCCGACGGCCATGCCGTCAAGGGCAACCGGCTGGCGATCGTCACCAATGCCGGCGGCCCCGGGGTGATGGCCACCGATCGCGCCCTGGAACAGGACCTGGCGCTGGCGCAGCTGTCGGAAAAAACCATCGAGACGCTGGACGGCTGTCTGCCCGCGCACTGGTCGCGCGGCAATCCCGTCGACGTGCTCGGCGACGCCGGACCGGAGCGTTTCGAGGCCGCGCTGCAGGCGTGCCTGGACGATGACGGGGTCGACGGCGTGGTCACGATGCTGACGCCGCAGGCCATGACCGATCCCCTGGGCGTGGCCCGGGTGACGGCCGGGCTGGCCGGCAGCGCGCGCAAGCCGGTGCTGGCTTGCTGGATGGGCGAGCGGCAGGTGCAGCCGGCGCGCGAGCACTCCGCGCGCGAGCACCTGGCGCATTTCCGTACGCCGGAGGCCGCGGTCGAGGCGTTTTCCTACCTGGCCGCCTACCAGCGCAACCAGCGACTGTTGCTGCAGGTGCCCGACCCGCTTTCGGATCGGGCCGGCACCGATATCGAGGCGGCGCGCTCGGTCATCGAAGAAGCGCTGAGCGACAAGCGCAGTGTTCTCAGCACCATGGAATCCAAGGCGGTGCTGCGCGCGTTTCGCATTCCGGTTACGCAGACCGCGCGCGCCAAGACGCTGATCGAAGCGCTGGCGATGACCGAAGTGCTGGGCTATCCGGTGGTGATGAAGATCGACTCGCCCGATATCACGCACAAGTCCGACGTCAACGGGGTACGCCTCAACATCGATTCCGACGAGGCGGTGCGCGAGACCTGGGAGCAGCTGCACGCCGATGCCAGGCGCCTGAAACCCGATGCGCGGATTTCCGGCATCACGGTCGAGCGCATGCACACCAGCCACTTCGGCCGGGAACTGATGGTGGGCGTGATGCGCGACGCGGTGTTCGGGCCCGTGATCAGTTTTGGTTCGGGCGGCACCTCGGTCGAAGTGCTGCGCGACCGCGCCGTGGCGCTGCCGCCGCTCAACGAGATCATCATCGAGAACATGATCTCGCGCACGCGGGTGGCGAAGTTGCTCAAGGGCTTCCGCAACATGCCGGCGATCGACGAACAGGCGCTCGAGCAGGTGCTGTTGCGGGTCTCGGAGATGGTCTGCGAGTTGCCCGAGATCCGGGAGATGGACATCAACCCGCTGATCGTCGACGAGCGTGGGCTGGTGGCGGTGGACGCGCGTATCACGGTCGATCGTGACGATGCCGAAGCGCCGGTAGGCGCGGCCCGGGACCGCTATGCCCACATGGCCATCCATCCTTATCCGGCCCACCTGGTAGACACCCATACGCTGCGCGACGGTACCGTGCTGACCGTTCGCCCGATTCGTCCGGAAGATGCAAGGATCGAGCAGGAATTCGTGCGCAACCTGTCGGAGGAATCGAAATACTTCCGCTTCATGCAGTCGATGTCCGAGTTGACGCCGCAGATGCTGGTGCGCTTCACCCAGATCGACTACGACCGCGAGATGGCGCTGATCGCGGTGCATGAGCAGTCCGACGGCGGCGAACTGCAGGTCGCCGTGGCGCGCTACACCATGGATCCGAACTGGAAGTCATGCGAATTCGCGCTGACCGTGGCCGACGAGTGGCAGGGCCGGGGCGTCGGCTATCACCTGATGGAAAAGCTCATGGAAATCGCCCGGGCGCGCGGCATGGATGTGATCCACGGCGAAGTCCTGGCGGCGAATTCCCATATGCTGGGGTTGATGCAGCGGCTGGGCTTCAAGATCCGCACGAGCCCCGACGAGACCGACCTCAAGATTGTGCGAAGGTCGCTGCCGGCATGAGCCGACAACCGCGAATCACTTCGGCTCGAACGACTGCATGTACGGGTTGGCGTCGGTGCGCTGGATGTTGAGGTAGCCGTACTCGGTGGCCTGGTGGCAGGCGTTGCAGGCATCGACCAGTTCGCCGAAGCGGCCGTCGATCGCGTCCCAGTCACCGTCTTCGTCGTCGACGGCCTGCTCGAAGCGCTCGAACGCCGGGGTCAGCATGGATTCGGTGAGCTCGCCGACCGGCTTGCCGTGGTAGGCCTCGATTCCGGTCGTCGCCTCGAGCGTTTCTTCGATTTCGTGGGCGTAGAAGTCGACCAGTTCCAGGTTCTCGTGTCGAATCGACAGGTCGAGCTTGTGCGAGAAATACTGCATCTGGCCCATCAGGCCGATCAGGTCGTGGTCCTCGCTTTCTTCCGACGCGCCGGCGAGGGTGCAAACCAGCATGGCCGCCAGCACTGCAATCCATCGCGTATTCGTTTGCCTTTTGTCAATCATGTGCACGTTCCTCGATTGTTTCATCTGCTGGGAGGATAAACGGAATTCGTCGGCATGGCGTCGAAAATGGCGGCTTGTACATTCGTCACGCGGCGGGGGAGTGGCGAACGGATCGCGACTTTTCCGGGGCGCGTGGCTTGCGCAGCCAGGCCAGGACACCCGCCACCAGCATGATGATCAGCAAAAGCCCGTTGAGCAAGACAACCAGCTGCCAGGCCCGGCCGCCCCATTTGCCGGAATGCAGCGGGTACAGCCAATTGGCCAGGCGATCGCCGGGCGGGGCGTTTTCGCCGTCGGTGACCGCCAGCGGCTTGCCGCTTCCGATGTCGATATGCACGAACGAAAGCCCGTTGGGATGCGGCTCGCCGGGCATTTTCTTGCGGATCATGAGTACGCCGGTGCCGGCCAGGTCCGGGTAGACGAACGTGATGCGGCCGGCCGGCAACCGTTGTTCGGCCGTCTCGAGCAGCGCGCGCAGCGGCTGTTCGCTGCCTTCCGGGCTCTGACGGGCCGGTCGGGATGCCAGCGGCTGCGAGACGGTATCGCCGAACATCGCGTTGAGCATCACGCGCGCAGGCTGGAAGAACGCCACGCCGGTGCCGGCGGCGATCAGCAGCAGCGCGATCGGCAGCGTGATGACGCCCAGGTTGCGGTGAAACATCAGCAAGCGGCCACGCGAAGTGCTCCTGGGCACCAGCGAATTCCAGCGGAACAGTCGTCGCAACGGCCACCAGACGATCGCGCCGCTGATCAGCAGGAACACGAGCGCAAGCCCGATCCAGCCGATGACCTCGCTGCCGGTCTCGTCGGCAAACAGGTGCAGGTGCATTTCGGCCAGTACGGCGGTGGGCCGCTGCCACCAGGCCCAGTGGTCGATGATCTCCAGCGTGCGCGGGTCGACCAGTGCCTCGGTGCCGTCGGCCAGCCAGACGTGGTAGGCCGAAAGATCGGGTTGGGGATACTTGACCAGCCCGACCCCGGCGTCGAACATCTCTTCCATGCGCTCGATGGCGGCGGCGTGCCCGGCGGCCGAAAGCTCGGGCAGCGGCGCGCCGAGCTCGGGGTGCTGCCAGCGCCAGAAGTCGTTCTTGTAGACCAGCGCGATGCCGGAGACGAACAGCAGCAGCAAAGGTACGGCGAGCACCAGTGCGCCGTACAGGTGCAGCCAGCGTAGCGTGCGGATCACCACGTCGTCAGTATTCCAGCGACCAGGTCAGCCGGGCCGACGTGCCGGGCGCTTCGGTGAAGCGGTCGGCGCAGCAACTGAACAACTGCGAGGCGAGCGGGAAGTAGTCCTTGTTCAGCAGGTTGTTGACGGCCAGCGAGAACCGCCCGAAGCGTCCCAGCTCGGCGTTGAACGACGCATCGACCACGGTATAGGAATCGATCGGCGCCTCGCCGAAGGCCAGCTCCTCGTCGAATGGATCGCGGTCGGCCGAGTGCCGGGTCTGGACCCGCGCCGAAAAGCGCGGGCTGAAGCTGTAGTCGACGATGCCGATGACCTTGACCGGCGGCACGACGTTGGATGGCAACGGGCGTTCGCGCCGGCCGTCGTCGTCGAAGTCGCGGTTGCCGTCGATCCAGGAGATGCTGCCCGAGACGCGCAGGCGATCGGTGATGCGGCCGTCGAAAGTCGCCTCGATGCCGAAGGTCTCCTCCTTCTGACGCGCGATACGCAGATCGGTGGTGATGGTCGTGCCGAGATCGGACTCGGTGCGGAAACCGGCCAGCGAGGCCGAGTAGCCCGGCCGCTGCCAGCGCAGGCCGGCTTCGTAATTCTGCACTTCGGCGGCTTCGAGCTCGGCGACGCTGAAGTCGGTCTGCTCGCCGGCCTGGCGCAGGATGGCGCCGACCTCGGCCACCGAGAAACCTTCCGAATAGCTGGCGAATGCCACCAGCGGGTCGGTGATCCGGTAGCTGATGCCGCCGTTGAACACCGTGGTGTCGTAATCGGTCTCGCCGGCCTCGACCTCGTCGCCGGAAAACAGCGCGGTGAAGCCCGGGAACTCGATGTCGATCTGCTCGTGGCGAACGCCGCCGGCCAGTTCCAGGCGCGGGCCCAGCTCGAGGCGCCCCTGGGCGTAACCGGCGTAGCTGTCCTGTTCCACCCCGGGGGCCCAGATGCGGCCGTCGACCAGCGGCTGGGCCGTCTCGTCGGTCAGCACGTCGGCGCCCCAGAGCACTTCGCCGCCGATGTTCTCGGACAGACGGACCGGGGTGTTGATGTCCAGCCGTCCGCCGGCCTTTTCCGATTCGACCGTCGACTGGCCGCCGCCCGGAAAGAAGGCCGGGAAGAAGTCGAACACGTTTTCCAGCTCCTGGTAGTAGCCCTGGACGCGGACCGAGCTGCCCAGGACGTCGGCGTGCGACCAGGCGCCCTGGACCACCAGGTTCTCGTCGGATGGATCGGTCGCGCCCTCGGGTCGAGGCGCGCGCGCGACCCGGGTCTTGATGCCGTTGGCCGGGTCGCCCAGGATGATTTCGTTGAAGTCGGTGTCCTGTTCCTTGTCGTAGTACAGCACGCTGGCCTCGAAGCGCTGGTCGCCGCGGGTGTAGCCCAGCTTGCCGAACAGGTTGACGATGCTGGAATCGGCAATGCCTCCCTGGCCCTGCGGGCTGGGGCGGATGCGGTCGCCGTCGGCGTCGAAGAACGAGTTCGTTTCCTGCACGTAGACGTCGGCGATGAAGTCGACGTTGCCCCGGCGGCCGGACACGGCCTGCTGGAAGAACGGCGCGAGGCTGTCGCCGGGGTGGGTCAGCGATACGTCGGTGCCGGCCTCGGTGACAAAGCGCACGCCGTCGGCGGCCGGCCGGCGCGTGACGTAATTGATCACCCCGCCCACGCCGCCGTTGCCGTACAGCGCCGAGGCGCCGCGGATCACTTCCACCGAATCCAGCGTGGTCAGCGACAGCACGCGGATGTCGTGTCGCCCGTCGCGCAGCGGGGTCGAGATGGGCACGCCGTCGATCAGCACCGTGGCCTTGCGCCCGCGGATGGTCTGCTCGAAGTTCGAGGCCGAAGCCGGCGCGGCCTCGCCCATGCCGGGCACCAGCAGCGTCAGCAGGCCGCCGGCGTCGTTGGCGAAGTCGTTGAAATCCTCGATTGCCTGGGTGCCGATGCGCGTGACCGAGCCGGGAAAGGTCTCGAGGCTTGCCGGCAGGCGCGAGGGCCGGGCGCGTACGACCACGGTGTCGAGCTGGGTGCCGGACGCTTCGGTTTCGATGGGTTGTTCGGGTTGTTCGACGGCCGATTCATCATTCTGTTGCGCTGACAGCGGCGCGCCGGCGGTGAGGCACGAAAGTGCAGCCAACATTGCAACGGCACCGTAAATGGTGGCTCGGGGGTAGCACATGATCGGTTTTTCCTGCGTGTTTAACAGGAATCGAAGTATATATGAGAAGCATTTCGATCTGGATTGCGCTAAATCAATTCCCGGTTCCCCGGTCACCACCCCCTGCCCGGGCCCACAGATGCAAACGAAGCTGCTCGAAGCAGTTGCTCTTCGCAAGCGAAAGGGCGAAGAGGAAATTCGGTGTTGAGGGTTTGTCCCTACGCCTTTGTCAGTGCCATTGCTGTTGTAGACCGATCAGCACCTGCCGGGCGCGCCAGGGGCAGTTGACGATTGCCATGCCGCAGCCGGTCATGCGCCCCAGGCGCTGGTCGCCATGGAACTCGATGCGAAGGTCCAGCCATTGGTCGCCGGTCAGCCCGAGGTCGATCGGAACGGTTTCGGGGGTGGTGTCGCGGCCCTCGATCATCGGGTACCAGATGGCGTAGACGCCGTGGCCGAAACGCTTCAGGGCCGCCTGCAGCGCAGCCGTGATGTCGGCAATTTCGGTCCTGATTTCGAAAGAAGGGTCGATCAGGGCAAGCCCGCGTCCGGACGGCGGCGG
Organism: Wenzhouxiangellaceae bacterium; assembly: GCA_041685925.1. Lineage (GTDB taxonomy): Bacteria > Pseudomonadota > Gammaproteobacteria > Xanthomonadales > Wenzhouxiangellaceae. The sequence continues at coordinate 13,159 of JAWLEW010000031.1, forward strand.
CAGGAATTTTGCCAGCGCCTGGTAGCCGTTGCCGGCATGAATGCGGACTTTTCGGTCGTCATCGAAGCGCTCGGCCAGCGCTTTCTGTTCGGCAGGATGCAGTTCGCACAGCACCAGGTCGTCCTGCCGGCGCAGCAGCGCCCGCAGCAAAAGCGGCGAGCCTGGATAGAAGCGCAATTCGCCATCGGGGTTGCGCTCGGCTACCAGGGCCAGGTAATCGGCCAGCGGGCCCGGCCCGCGACGGCAGTTCCATAACCGCGCGATGCCGCGCTCGAACTCGCGGTTCTTGAGCGCGGGCTCGCGGTGCAGGTCGTACAGCGCCGGCCCGGCGTGGGTGTCGATGAAGCGGATGCCCTTGTCCTTGTGCTGCATCGCGCGCACCAGCGTGACCAGCACGGTGTGCTTGAACACATCTGCCGGATTCCCGGCGTGGAAGCCATGGCGATAGCTCAGCATGAACCGGTCCTGCATGCGGAAAGGATGGATCGAGCATAAACCAGCCGCACTCGGCCGGTTCGCGGGATTCCCCCGAGGTTGCACTGCGCCATGCAGCCGTGCCGGACCGGATAGGTGGACCCGGATGCGGGACGCCGGCAGTATGGTTCGACAGTTTCCGGTTCCGGCATTGGCGTTGTGTGCGGGATCCTGGATTCATTGGCCCCGGCGCACGCTTGTGTCGGGCCCGGGTCGACGTGCGGCCAATGATCGAATCGGTGAACACCGCCGCTCGGCGATACGGCAGTATTGTGCGCATATATGAAGTCAGGCGCACATTTTTCCCGTTGCAGAACCTTCCGCTACGCGCTCTGGCGCGAGTGGGAAGCCGACGGGCCGAAAGTGATGATGATCGGCCTGAATCCATCCACGGCCGATGCGATCCGCAACGATCCAACGATCCGGCGCTGCATCGGCTTCGCCCGCAACTGGGGCTTCGGCGGCGTGTGGGTCCTCAACCTGTTCGCGTTCCGGGCGACTTATCCGAGCGCTCTGAAAGCCGCGGCCGACCCGGTTGGCCCGCGCAACGACGAGTGGATCCGGTGCGTGGCGCGGCGAGTGGACAGCGTGGTGGCCGTCTGGGGCAACGACGGCGCGTTCCTGGGCCGCTCGACCCGCGTACGCGAAATGCTCGGCGATCGACTGGAAGCCATCCGGCTCAACGCCGGCGGTGAACCTGCGCATCCGCTTTACCTGCCCAGGGGTTTGAAGCCGGTCCGGTGGCGATCGTCGTCTTGATGCAAGTCCTGCTCGATCGCCCCCATCCCGGCCTTCCCCCGCACGCAGGGGAAGGAGCAGCGCGCTCCCATCCCGGCCTTCCCCCGCCGGCGGGGGAAGGAGCAGCGCGGCGCAATTCTGCGCCGTACACCTGTCCGTACCCGTAATGAAAGAGCGCATTCGCCGGTCCCTGGTGGGCACCAGACATTGCCGGCTTGTAAACGCCGCCCGTGGCCCTGATTTATTAATGGAACGATAGTTCTCGAAGCGCGGATCCCGCCCGTGCTCGATCCAACACTCAATCCAGATGGAGTAGCCCATGAATCTCGAAGTGCTCAACAAGAACAACGCCCCCCAGGACGCCCGCGACCTGCTTGAAAAGGCGGAAAAGAATTACGGCTTCATCCCGAACATTCTGGGTGTGATGGCCAACTCCCCGGCCTTGCTGGAAGCCTATATGTCGCTGTCTCAGATTTTCGAAAAGACCAGCTTCTCGGCAGCCGAAAAGCAGACCGTACTGCTGGCCGTGAGCACCGAGAACGATTGCGGCTATTGCAAGTCGGCGCACACCGCGATCGCGAAGATGCAGAACATCGACGAGGCGGTGCTGAACGCCATCGCCAGCGGCGACAAGCTCCCCGACGCCAAGCTCGACGTACTGTTCAACTTCACCCGCACCATGGTCGAAAAGCGCGGCCTGCCGTCCGATGCCGACCTGCAGGCGTTTTTCGACGCCGGCTACTCTGAGGCCCAGGTACAGGACGTGATCGTCGGCATCGGGATGAAGACGATGTCGAACTACAACAATCATATCGCCGAGACGCCGGTAGACGAGCAATTCAAAGGTTGAACGCTTCGCCTTCGTTGATATAGGCGGTTTCGCCGCCGGCTTCGCCGACTTTAGCGAGTTACGCTCGTCATGACAATCGGGCGCCCCAAGAAGTAACCAAGAAACGCTGCCGGGCGACACCGCCGGTCCTACGGCTGCTGACGCAGCCTCCGGCCCGGTGCCCTGCGTTTCTCGCCACGATTGTCAATTACAACAGGCCGGTTCCTGGCCCTGTGCCCGACGCGTCCCGCCCGGACCGAGCATCGCAGGGCGCCGCCGCGGCATGAGCGGTTTTGCCTACTTTTGCCGCACCAAAAGTAGGTCGCATCGGCTCGCAAAGCGAGCGGCGAAACCGCTTTTGAAGGTGAAGCCGAATTCGCCGGGCCGCATCCGACCCGGGTGCGTTACGCCAATCGATCGGCGATCACCGCCACCCACACCAGGGCCGCGATGAGCATCGCGGTCATGACCATCGCCGAACCGGCGTCCTTGGCCTTGCCGGCGAGGTCGTGCTCTTCGCGTCCGACCCGGTCGACCACGGCTTCGATCGCCGAGTTGCCGAGCTCTGCGGCCAGCACGAGCGTCCAGGCACCGACCAGCAGCGCGAATTCGGTCCAGCTGCGGCCCAGCCAGGCCGCCAGCGGAATCACGGCCACAAGCACAATGGTCTGGGTGCGGAACGCCGCCTCGTCGCGAAACACGCGGGCATAACCCTTCAGCGAGTTCCGGGTGGCGTAAGTAAGCCGGGCGATCTCGTTGCGCGGGGCTTCGGGATTCATGCCGCGACTCCGTAGGCTTCCAGCAGCGGCCCCAGCGCGGCCTCGCGGCCGCGAAACGCCAGCCAGGAATCCTGCATCGGGCGACTGCCGCCCACCGCCAGGATTTCGTCGCGCAGGCGCGTCCCGCTGGCGCGGTCGAGCAGGCCGTTTTCGGCGAACACGCCGAACGCGTCGCGCGCCAGCCGCTCGGCCCACAGATAGCTGTAATAGCCGGCCGCGTAGCCGCCGTCGAACAGGTGGCCGAAGCTCATCAGGAAGCGGTTGAAGGCCGGCAGCGGCGTGACCGCCACCCGGTCGTGGACCGCGCGCATCACGGTTACGGGATCTTCCACGTCGGCGCGATGCAGTTCGAGGTCGGTCAAGGCAAACTCGATCTGCCGCAGCAGCGCCATGGCGCCGAGAAACTTGCGGTCGGCGTCCAGCGCCGCGATCCATTCGCGCGGCAGCGGCTCGCCGGTCTCGTGGTGGCGCGCGAAGCGGTCCAGGAAGCCGGCTTCCCAGGCCCAGCCCTCCAGCAACTGGCTGGGCAGTTCCACGGCGTCCCATTCGACGCCCGAAATCCCGGCCACCGGGGGCCAGTCCACGCGGGTCAGCAGGTGGTGCAGGCAGTGGCCGAATTCGTGGAACAGCGTGACCACGTCGTCGTGGGTCAGCAGGCTGGGTACGCCCGCGCCGGGCTGGGCGAAGTTGCAGGTCAAAAAGGCTACCGGCGCGCGCGGCGAATCGTCGTCCAGGGCCATGCGCTGGCGGCAGACGTCCATCCAGGCGCCGCCCTGCTTGCCCGCGCGCGAATACAGGTCGAGGTACAGCCCCGCCGGCGCTTTGCCGTGGCCGGAATCGACCCGGTAAAAGCGCACCGAAGGATGCCAGGCAGGCACGGTGTCGTCGCGCTCGAGCGTGACGCCGAACAGCGTTTCGGCCAGTTCGAACAGCCCGTTCAGCGTCGCTTCCAGCTCGAACCAGGGTTTGAGCTTTTCCTGGCTCAGTCCCAGCCGTTGCTCGCGTATCTTTTCCGAATAGTAGGCCATGTCCCAGGCCTCCAGCGATTCCGGACCGCCGGAATCGGCGGCGAATCGCTGCAGTTCGGCCAGCTGCCGCCGCGCTTCGGGCCGGGCGCGTTCGGCCAGGTCGTCCAGGAAATGCTCGATGGTCTCGACATTCGGCGCCATGCGGCGCGAGAGCTTGAGTTCGGCGGCGCTGGCGTAGCCGAGCAGCCGGGCCTGTTCCTGGCGCAGGGCCAGCATCTCGGCGACGACGGGTTCGTTGTCGTGCCGGCCGGCCTGGGGACCCTGTCCGGAGGCCCGGGTGGCATGGGCGGTATAGAAGCGCCGGCGCAGTGCGCGATCGTCGGCGTAGGTGACGATCGCGTGGTAGCAGGGATAGGAAAGATCGGCGCGCCAGCCCTCGCGTCCGGCGTCGGCGGCCTTGGCGGCCAGGATGTCCAGCTCCGAGGGCGGCAGACCGGCCAGCTCGGCCTTGTCGTCGAAGTCCACGGCCCAGCCTTCGGTGGCGTCGAGCACGTTGTTGCCGAACGCGTTGCCCAGCTTCGACAGCTGCAGGCTGATCTCGGCGAAGCGCTGGCGCGGCGCCTCCGGCAGATCGACGCCCGATTGCCTGAAGTCGATCAGTTCCTGCTCGACCATGCGCCGGAACGCGGCGCTTTGCCCGGCGAAATCGTCACGCTGCGCCACCGCCCGCCAGCATTCGAACAGCGCGCGGTTCTGGCCGCGGGCGGTGTAGAACGTCGTGATCTTGTCCAGGCAGCTGCTGAAGGCTTCGCGCCAGGCCGGCGAATTGACCACGCCGTGCAGGTGGCCGATCGACGACCAGGTCAGCGCGAGCGCATCGTCGGCGCGAACCTCTTCGGCGATGGTATCGATGTCGGCCGGCAGGTCACCGTCGGCGATCGTGTCGATCAGGCGCCGATAGTCGTCGAGCCGGGCGTCGACGGCCGGGACCGCGTGCTCGGGGGCGATTGCGTCGAAGCGGGGCAGTCCGTCGGCCAGCAGTGGGTTGTCGCTAGGGTTCATTGGCGCCTGTTGACTCAAAGGTTGAGGTTACTGAAAAACGTCGTCCAGCAGTTCGTCGATGGCCTCGACGGCGCGTTCCAGGCGGTGTGCTTCGGGCAGCAGCGTCAGCCGGAAGTGACGACTGTCGGCGATGTTGAAACTGGTGCCGGGCACGATCAGGACGTGGGCGTGTTCGAGCAGCCGCTCGGCGAAGCCATGGTCGTCGAAGCCCGCATCGGCACTGCGCCGGACACGCGGAAAGGCATACATCGCACCCTGGGGTGCGATCAGCTCGAGGTGGCGTGCACGCTTGATCGATTCGATGACTGCCCGGCGCGATTCATACAGCCGGCCTTCCGGTGCGGTCAGTTCGTGGATGGACTGGTAGCCGCCCAGCGCGGTCTGCACCGCCCACTGGGTGGGCACGTTGGAGGACAGCCGCAGGGCGGCGAGTTTTTCCACCGCCAGCCGATAGTCCTCGGCACGATCCAGTTCGCCGGTGAATACCAGCCAGCCGACCCGCCAGCCGCAGGCGCGGTACACCTTGGAAAGTCCGCCGAAGGTGATGCACACGGCGTCTTCGACCAGCGTGGCCATGGGCGTGAATTCGGCCCCGTCGAAGGTGATCGCGTCGTAGATCTCGTCGCTCATCAGCACCAGGTCGTGGCGCCGGGCAAGGTCGGACAGGCGTTCCAGCAGCGCTTTCGGGTAGACCGCCCCGGTCGGGTTGTTCGGGTTGATGACCACCAGCGCGCGGGTCCTGGGCGTGATCTGCGTCTCCAGCTCGTCCGGGTCGGGCAGGAAGCCGTTGTCGGCCCGGCACTGGTAGTGCACGGCCCGGCCACCGTTGAGGACCGTGGCGGCGGTCCACAGCGGGTAGTCGGGCGCCGGGATCAGCACCTCGTCGCCCGGCTCCAGCAGCGCGCGCAGGCTCAGGTCCACCAGTTCCGAGACGCCGTTGCCGATCATCACCTGGCCGAAGCGCGTATCGACCAGCCCGCGCTCCTGGAAGCGGATCGCCACGGCCTCGCGCGCCGGAAAAATGCCGGTCTGCGGCCCGTAGGCGTCGCTTTGCTGCAGGTTGCGTACCACGGCCTGGTGCATGGTTTCGGGCGCCTGCAGACCGAAGGCGCCCGGGTTGCCGACGTTGAGCTGGAGGATCTCGTGGCCCTGGCGTTCGAGTTCGGCGGCGCGCCGGGCAAGTCGGCCGCGGATCTCGTAGCGGACTTCGGCGACGCGGCTGGCGGGCTGGATGGCGTTTCTGGTCATGGCGTCAAAAAATGTTCGGTCGGGCGGGTAAAGTCTTCGAAAACGATAATCCACTCGGAAGAGTGCACAGATTTACACAGATCGTCGTCGATTGTTTGTCGATAGTTTGTTTTTGGGCAATCATCGCCAGTCCGTATAATCAGCGCCCATCGAGAAGGTTTCGGGTCGTTTGTTGAACATGAAGGAATTCGACCCCATCAAACCCTCTGGCGCATTCTCACACTGAATTCAGGAATCCATTATGTCCCTAGCCCCGGAAATTCGCGATCGCATCCAGGAAATGGTCACCGGCAACAAGGTGATGCTGTTCATGAAGGGCACGCCGAAGATGCCGCAGTGCGGATTCTCGGCGCAAACCGCCGGCGCCCTGGACACTTTGCTGGAAGGCGACTACGCCTCGTTCAACGTGCTCGAGGACAACGACGTCCGCGAGGGCATCAAGGAATACGGCAACTGGCCGACGATCCCGCAGCTCTACGTCGACGGCGAGCTCGTCGGCGGCTGCGACATCATCATGGAAATGTTCAACGCCGGCGAACTGCACGACCTGTTCGGCCTGGAAGCGCCCGACCGCACGCCGCCGGAAATCGAGATCACGCCGAAGGCTGCGGAGAAGATCGGTGAGTTCCTGGCCGCCTACCCGGGCCAGCACCTGCACTTCAAGATCGGTTCGGACTGGGACGCGCAGTTCCACCTGGGCCCCAAGGCCGGTACCGAGATCGAGTCCACGGCCGGCGACCTGACCGTGCTGATGGACCTGGCTTCGGCCCAGCGCGCACGCGGCGCGAAGATCGACTGGGTCGAGACGGTGCAGGGCGAGGGGCTGAAGCTGGACCTGCCCGGCGCACCGCCGGCGGTCAAGCAGATGACCCCGGACGAACTGCAGCAGCGGCTCAATGCCGCCGAGCGGGTTGTCGTGGTCGACATTCGCAACGAGCTGGATCGCCACCAGCAGCCGCTGGAATTCGCGCGCCCGCTGGATGCCGGGCTGATGGCCGAACTCAAGGACGCCGACCGCAACACCCCGCTCGTGTTCGTCTGCAACAAGGGCCTTTCCAGCCAGGAAGTGGCCGAGCACTATCGCAAGCAGGGCTTCACCGAGGTCTACAACCTCAGCGGCGGCGTCGACCAGCTCGTCGGCTGATGCGCCCGGGGCCCGGTGCAGCCGGTCGCGCCCGCACGCGGCCGGGCGGGTATTCCCTCGGGTTGCCCGACTTCAGGGCAGCGTCGATTGCGGTATCCTGAAGACCATTGATTCATCGATCCGGGAGAGCAAGCGTGGCCTCGAAAGACATCAAGCAAGTCCTGTCCGAAGCGCCCGTTTTCCAGGGCATGAGCGCCGAGTACATCGAGCGGCTGGCGGCGCATGCCTCGGAAAAGACGGTTGAAAACGGCACCTGCCTGTTTCGCAGCGGTGACCCGGCAAAGCATTTCTACCTGTTGGTCGAAGGCGATATCTCGATCGAGATTCCGGCCGTGAGCGGACCCACGCTGCAGGTCCAGCGTCTCACGCCGGTTCGCGTCCTTGGCTGGTCGTGGCTGCTGCCGCCGTTCAAGTGGAGCTTCAACGCCCGCGCCGAGGTCGATTCCAGGGTGCTGGAGTTCGATGGCGAAGCCGTGCTGGAAGCGTGTGAATCGGACCCGGCCTTCGGCTACGAAGTCATCAAGCGCTTCTCCGGGCTGATGGCCGAGCGGCTGGATGCGGCGCATAAGAAGATGATGGAACAGTGGAGCCCCGCCGGATTCGCCTGAAAACTACTGCGCGCCCGCCTGACGGCGTCCGGCGGTGTGAACTCGCCCCAGTGCCCGGAGAGGCGCGTTCAGGGTTCCGGACGAATTCGCCTGCAAGGCAAAGTGGCGAAGGCATAGTTGTCCTACGTCAAGCCGCTTTAACAACGCAGGCGGATTCGTCCGGAGCCCCCGCAGGGCTTGCCTCTCGGCGTCCATGGTCAGCGTTCTCGGCGCTTGATGTAGGCTTGGGCTACACTTGGCGCGCCGACGCCTTGCCACGAACGCCGAGAGCCAAGCTGAACGCGTCTCTCCGGGCGCTGGGGCGAGTCAATTCCTCATGTACCAACCACGTACACTGCGGATTCTGCGCTCCGGCGGCCACCGTCAGCCGCGCGCTCGCTACGTTTTCAGGCGAATCCTTCCCGAAGTCAAGAATCTCGCGTCTGCGGCGTTTTACTCGGTCGCGAAATCCTCGACGTGGCGCTGCCACGCCTGCGGTTCGTTCGGTCGTAAAACGCCACAGCCACGGCACCTGGACGCCCCTCGCTACGAGCGGGCCGGGCAATCGGGCGGTTGGAAAACTACTGCGCGCGCGCCTGACGGCATCCGGCGGTGTGAACTCGCCCCAGTGCCCGGGGACATGCGTTCAGGCGTAGGTCGGGTTAGCGAAGCGTAACCCGACATCCAGATGCGCCGCGGATTCCGGAACGTCGGCTTACGGCCTGCGGCCTAAGCCGACCTACGCCTGCCATTTACCATTTACCGCTTTTCAGACATCGAATTCGGCCGTCACCGGCGCATGATCCGACGGCCGCTCGTTGCGCCGCGGTTCGAGGTCGATTTCGCTGGCGATGCACTTGTCGGCCATGGCTTTCGAGGCCAGCACCAGGTCGATGCGCAGGCCCATCTTGCGGCGGAAGGCCATCTGGCGATAGTCGTACCAGGAATAGACGCGCTCGGGCTGATCGAACAGCCGGTAGGTATCGGTCAGTCCCAGCGTCATCATGTTCTGCAGGGCCATGCGCTCCGGCGTCGAACAGAGAATCCTTTCATTCCAGGCCTCCGGGTCGTGCACGTCGCGATCGTCCGGAGCGATGTTGAAGTCGCCGACGACGACCAGTTTTTCATGCCGTTCGGCCTCTTCGGCGATCCAGCGCCGGACCGCTTCCAGCCATTGCAGCTTCCATTCGTACTTCTCGTCGCCTACCGCCTTGCCGTTGACCACGTACAGATTGATCACCCGTACGCCGTTGAAGGTGCCGGCGATGACCCGCTTGTGCGGATCGCCGAAATCGGGAATCTCGTAACGGATGTCCTCGCCGGGTTCGCGACTGAGCAGGGCGACGCCGTTGTAGGTCGCCTGGCCGGAGAACGCCGAATGGTAGCCGGCCGCCTCGATGGCTTCGACCGGAAAGTTCTCGTCCTTCAGCTTGGTTTCCTGCAGCCCGATCACGTCGGGGCGATTGGCGCTCGTCCAGTCCAGCACCTGCTCGAGCCGGACCTTCAGCGAGTTGACGTTCCAGGAGGTGATTTTCATGTGTTGACACGGTGATTCTTGCAGAAATTCTACTGGAGATCACAGTGTTGTGCATCTGTTCGAGTCTTTGCAAAATCGTAAATGGTAAATCGTGAATGGTAAATAGAACGCTTGGGCCGTAGCGGGCTTCGTTGCTTGTGATTGACTCGGAGACATCCTGCTTGCCATTTACTATTGAGCGAGCCCAGGCGAGCGGACCATTTACCATTTTCGCTTTTCAATTGCAGCCTACTCCCAGTCCTCGCCGTAGTGAAAAGTGATTTCCTCGCCTTTCTCGACGTCGCGGACGGTGTAGAGGTCGTTGCCCCACCAGTCGGCGTTGGGATTGCTGGCGTGGTTGAGGAAGCGCATTTCGTTGCGGCCGTCGATCCCTTCCCACGCCCCGGTGTCTTCGTTGTAAAGCCACAGCACGTGCATGCCGTCTTCCTGCGTGGCCGGGCCTTCGTAGGTGCCGACCCAGGTGTCGTTCGGGATCGCTTCGCGCGCAAACAGACCCTTGCCGTGAATCGGCGAATCGGCCACGTAGGCAAGCGGGTTGTCGTCGTATTTCTTCATTCGCTCGGTGATGTTGCGGAAACAGGTGGGAAGAATAAACGGTTTGAGGTTTCCTGGCGGAATCCGGTGCCGCAGGCACGAGCCAGAGACTATCGAGACGGTAAATCCCGAACGCTTTATGCAGTCGGGCAGGCGAACGCGGTTTCTTCCGGGGTCTGTCCCAGCAGATTGTCGGCCAGTACCGATGGTGATTCGCCGAGCTGCCATTCGTAGATGGTCGCGAACGCCAGCACGCGCGGGATATAGTCCCGGGTCTCGAAAAAGGGCAGGGTTTCGATCCAGATATCGCGCGGCAGGTCGGGCCGTTCGCGCTGCCAGCGCTCGGCATTGCCGACGCCGGCGTTGTAGGCCGCGGCGACCAGCGTCCAGTCGCCATCGAAGCGTTCCTGCAGCTCGCCCAGGTGGGCCACGCCCAGCGCGATGTTGCGTTCGGGCTCGTATAGATCCGATGCGCCGCTGTAGGCAATGCCGTTGCGGCGCGCAACGAGGCGGGCCGTGGGGTCCATCAACTGCAGCAGGCCGCGCGCCCCGGCATGTGAACGTGCATCGGCCTGCATGGCCGATTCCGCGCGCATCAGGCCCATGATCAGACTTGGCGCCACGCCGTGGCGGGTTGCGTTGAGCGATACCAGTTCGCGTTTGACGACCGGGAAGCGCCACGGGTAGGCGTCCATGGCGCCCGAACGGCCGAGCGAGACGATGGCGCGGTCGTGCCAGCCCAGAGCCGCGACCAGCAGCGCGGCCTGGCGCTGTTCGTTGGCGCTGAGCCGACGGCTGACGCGTTCGAACGTCCAGCGTGCATGCCAGGACAGCCCGGCGCGATAGAGCTCCACGGCGCGCGCGAATTCCGCATCGCGCAGCAGGCGCCGCTGCGCGTCGCCGTCGGCGGCGAGTTCGCGGCTGCACAGTGTCAGCGGCTGATTGCTGCGCAGCGCGGCGAGGAAACCGTAATAATCCGACTCGGTGGCCAGCGTTGCATACGTCAAGCCGGCTTCGGGGCGACCGAGTTCTGCCAGTGCCCGGGCGCGCCAGTAGCGCCAGCGCTCGCGCAACTGCTGTTCGGCCGGCATGCGCTGGACGCTTTCGAGCACTTCGCGCCATTGCTCGTTGGCCAGCGCGGCGCGCAAGCGCCACTCGAGCATCTGCTGGTCGATCCAGCGTGCGCCCAACGCGTCGATGGCGTCGATTGCATCGGCGTTCAGGTCGACCGCCCGGAACAGGGCGATCTCCCTGAGCGCCGGGCCGATTTCATCTGCGTTGAAGCTGAAACGGCGGTCGAGGCGTCGATACAGCGCGTCGGCACGTTGCCAGTCGTTTCGCGCCAGCCGTTTCAGGCCCCATGCCATGAGCTGCCGGGCCTGTTTCAGGTCGGACCACTCGGTGGCCGCTGCCAGCCCGGCCGCTGGGCGCGCGGCGATGCGCAGCCATCCGTCGGCCAACTTGCGGTCGGCCGGATCCAGATAGCGCCTGAGGTAGCGGGCGAGGCCCAACTCGCCGGCCTCGATGGCCATTCCAAAGCGTTGCCAGGCGGTATCGGCGTCCGGGTTGCCCTGGCGTTTCCACCAGCCGAACAACGGGTCGCACGCGCTCGGTTGCGAAACCGGGCTGAGCCACAGCTCACGGCCGCGGCGCTCGATGCCGTCGGTCTGGTCGCGCGCCAGCCGTGCTCGCGCGATTCGGCAGCGGACTTCGGCGTCGCTGGAACGGGTGCCGTAGCGCAGCAATCCTTCGTGGTCGCCACTGCGCGCCAGCGATTTCAGCCACTGGCGTTCAAGATTGGCGGCGAACGACCAGTCGCCATAGGTGGCCAGGAACCGTTCCATTTCGGAACCGTTTTGTCGGTCCAGCGTCTGGCGCTTGAGCTCGAATCGCAGATAAGGCGTCAGCGGATAGTCGGGAATTCGTTCGATGGTCTCGGCCAGCGCCTGAACATTGCCCCGGCCGGCCTGCGCCCAGGCCCGCTCGAAGACCGCGCGCGCTTCGGCGTGTTCATCGATCGGCTGGGCCGTTATGGGCCCGGCGACCAGCCCCGTGATGACGAATGCAAGCGCGGAAGAGAACGGGAGCAGCCTGCGTACGCGAAGCTTTTTCATACTACCCTGCACGATGAGTTCATGGAAAAGGACCACGGGTGGTCGAAATTGTTGCATTGGTCGCCATCGGCGCCGTAGCCGGCGTGCTCGCGGGCCTGCTCGGTATCGGCGGCGGTCTCATGATTGTACCGGCGATGACGGCGTTGCTGATCGCGCAGGGCGCCGGAACCGACGTCGCGGTGCCGATGGCGGTGGCCACGGCGCTTGGCTCCATGCTGCTGACTTCGGCCGCCAGCGCCTGGTCGCATTCGCTGCGCGGCACGGTGGACTGGAGCGCGGTCGTGCGTCTCGGGCCCGCAGTCGCCCTCGGCGCCTTGCTCGGGGCCTGGCTGGCGACCGCGGTTTCGGGGATTGTCCTGGCGCGGATCTTCGCGGTTTTCACGGCCTTGATTGCGTTGCGGATGCTTGTCGGTGGCTCGGACGGCGCACGCCCGGTTACGCCCCGGGTGCGTGCCTGGTTCCTGGCCGGTCCCGCGATCGGCGGGGTGTCGGCGATGATCGGCATCGGCGGCGGCAGCTTCAACGTGCCGTATCTGAACTGGAACGGATATTCGACGCTGCGTGCGGTCGGCATTGCCGCGGCCTGCGGCTGGCCGATCGCGCTTGCCGGCAGCGCCGGGTTCGTGGTCGAGGGTTGGGACCGGCAACTCTGGCCGTCCAGTTTCGGTTATCTGTATCTCCCCGGCGTGGTCCTGATCGGCGTATTCGGCAGCCTGTCGGCGCCGCTGGGCGCGCGCCTGGCGCACCGAATCGGATCAACCGCCCTGGCGCGGGTGTTCGGGGTCTTTCTGCTGATCGTCGCCGTCCGAATGGCCTGGCCGTGACAGGTCGTCGGGCAAGCGCACGCGGATGGCAAGTGGCAGGTGGTCGGACAGCGGCGACTGCAGCGTCTCATAGGCGAGGATTTCCAGCCCCGGCGAGACCAGGACGTGGTCGATGGCACGCTGCGGGTCCCAGCTCGGAAAGGTCCTGGGTGGATGCTGCGGCAGGACCAGGCCGGAGCGGTTTCGGAATTCCTCGATCTCGTGGCTGATCGGCCCGGTGTTGAGGTCGCCCATTACGACGACGTACGGGTGCGCGGCGACCAGGTGGGCCACGTAGCGCAGCTGCTGGAACCGGGCCCGTCGCCCCAGCGCCAGGTGCAGGACCACCACCCACAGCGCCGATTTTCCCTCGCCGAACTTGACGACCAGGGCGCCGCGACCGGGAATGGCGCCGGGCAACCGGTGTTGGTCGACCTGCGTCGGATCGAAGCGGCTGAGTACCCCGTTGCCGGCGTGCGCGATGACCCCCACCTTGCGGTTGGCCTGGTGGGTCCACCAGGGAAAGCCGGCGTGGGTGGCCAGGTACTTGGCCTGGTTGACGAAGCCGGAGCGCAGGCTGCCGCAGTCGACTTCCTGCAGGCCGACGATGTCGTAGTCGGCGATGAGTTCCGAGATCGCGTCGAGATTGGCGACGCGCTGGTTGTTGGGCAGGACCTGGCGCCAGCTGCGCGTGACGTACTGACGGTATTTGGCGGTGGAGGTGCCGGCCTGGATGTTGAAGCTCAGCAGCTTCAACACCCGTTCGGGGCCTGGACTCACGGCACGCGCGGCGCGGACAGGCGCGCCGGGATCAAGATCCCGCCTGTCCCGCGGCTTCGAGTTCGCGCTCGATCAGCATGTCGGCGACCTGGAGCACTTCGTCGTAGGTGCCGCCACGGCGCGGGCTGACGCGGTACTTGCCGTTGACGACGATCGTCGGGGTGGCGCGAATCTGCCATTTCCCGACCGACGCGTTGCTCGTCCGCATGCGCGACTCGACCGGGAACGAGCCGGCTGTCGATTCGAATTCCTCGGCCGTGACGTCGTCGAACTGCGCGTGAAACTCGGCCATGTCCTCGATGCTGCGAAGGGGCTGGCGCTCGTCGTGCAGGGCAGCGAACAGGGCGTTGTGCGACTGGTCGACGATATCGAGTACTTCGGCGGTGTAGTACGCGCGCGCGGCCGGCTCCCAGGACGGGTTGAACGAAACCGGCATGCGACTGAACGTGACGTTTTCGGGGAGCTCTTCCTCCCAGGGGCCCACGTAAGCCTGGAAGTTGTTGCAGGCGCCGCACATGTAGCTGAAGACCTCGACCACTTCCACGGTGCCATCGCTGTCGGGCACGTCGGGGCCGCTGATCCGCTCGTAATGGGTGCCTTCCTCGAACTGCTGGGCATGGGCCGGACCGGCGATGACGCCAGCGGCGAATGCCGCCGTCAGGCCGATGGTCAGAAGCTTGTTGAGATTGGTCATGATGTTGATTTCACCTTTATGATGGATTTCGCGTTATTCCCGATGCGCTAAAGACAGCGACGAGGCGCGGGGGTTCCCCGCCGCAGCGTCCGGCAGGTCAGTCCTCGGCCCGATGCAGGCCCTCGATATAGGAGCTGACCGCCTCGATTTCGGCGTCGGTCAGGTTCTTGGCCACCCCGACCATGATCTCGCTGTAGGGATCGTCCTGGTTGGTTTCGCCATCGCGGTAGCGCTGCAGGCGGTCGGCGGTGTAATCGGTGTGCTGGGCGCGCACCATCGGGTAACCGGCGCCGGGAATGCCGTTTCCGGTCGGTCCATGGCAGGCCATGCAGGCCGGCACCTCGGTGTCGGGATTGCCGCCGTGATAAAGGTCGCGGCCCTGCTCGACCAGCGCCTCGTCGGCGACTCCGGGCTTGATGGTCTGCGACGCATACCAGGCGGAAATGTCGGCAATGTCCTCGTCGCTGAGGTTCATGACGATGGGGTACATCTGCGCGACGTCGCGCTGCTGGTCGCGCACCATGCGGGTCTGGCGCGCTAGGTAGTCTTCATGCTGCGCCGCGATCTTCGGCCATTCTGCAACCTGGCTGTTGCCGTCCATGCCGTGGCAGGCGGCGCATACGCTGGCCTTGGATTCCCCGGCCTCGGGATCCCCGGCGGCCATCGCCGTGGCGGAGAAGAAAGTCATAAACGCGATTGCGATACGAAGCATGTGGATCGCTCCAGTCCTTGGATAACAGAAATTGATTGCACGGATTCCGATATTATCGCTTGTTTGAAGCGGCGAAAGAAGTCCATGACCCGGATTCGGCAGATTCTAGAGCAGGCAGCGTACACGCTCAGCGTACACAACCGGTCGCAGCTGCCGCCCGACGCCGGTATCGAGGTCGCCGTTGCCGGGCGCTCGAACTCCGGCAAATCCAGCCTGATCAACCGGCTGTGCCGGCGCAAGGCGCTGGCGCGCACCAGCCGGACCCCGGGCCGCACCCAGCAGCTGGTGTTTTTCGACCTCGACGAAGAGCGTCGCCTGGTCGACCTGCCCGGCTACGGCTACGCGGCCGTGGGCGCCGATCTCAAACGGCACTGGCAAGGGCTGATCCAGGGCTACCTGGAATCGCGCCAGGCGCTGGCCGGACTGGTCCAGGTCATGGATATCCGCCACCCGCTCAAGGAAGGCGACATCCAGCTGGCCGAATTCGCACTCCACCGCGGGCTCGCCCTGCACGTGGTGCTGACCAAGGCCGACAAGCTCGGACACGGCAAGCGCACCGAGACGGTGCGCAAGGTGCGTGAGGCGCTGGGCGGGGTGGCGACGGTCCAGGCATTTTCGGCGACTTCCGGGCTGGGGCTGGAAGAGCTCGAGCGCGTGATGGCCGCCTGGCTGCAGGTGGAGCCCGGCTGAAGGCGCCGATCCGGCCGTCGGGCATTCCGTCGCCCGGCGCAAACGCCGATCTTCATTGATACTCGTACGGGTAACGGTCATGCCGGCGCAGTTCGCGCAGCTTGCGGGCGCGTTTTCGGGCTTCGCGTTCCAGCCTGTAGGAATCGGTCCCGAGGGCCCACTCGAAGTGGCGCTGAAAATTCAGCGACCAGCGCGGATGGTTCGGGTAGTACCCCAACTGGTGGGCCTGGCGCGCCTGGCGCACGGCGTTGGCCGCATAGCGTCGGGCGCTCGCGTAATGGTGCTGGCGATTATCGTTGCGATTGCGGCCATGTTCGCGCTCGTGGCTGCGACCGTGCTTGCGGCCATGACCGCCGTCATGGCGTGATCCCTGGTGTTCCCGGGCGTCGTGATCTTGATCGCGACGATACCGGTCACGTGCGTGCCGGGCGTCCCGGCCGCCGGCTGCCGGGTGAGCGACGCGCGGATCGTCTCCGGCCAGCAGCTCGGCGCGTGACGGGCCGGCGTCTGCCGGCAGCGCGGCCAGCATCAATCCGGCTGCGGCGGCGATCAGGGTGGTTTTCGTCGCAAAAGATTGCATGGTGGAACTCCTTGGCCTCATGAGCGAGTGGGGCCAGTCTGCCGAATAAGGTCTGAATCGATCCTGAACTCCCGGTTCAGCCATTATTCA
>JAWLEW010000081.1:0-6807 GCA_041685925.1 Wenzhouxiangellaceae bacterium
GAGCAGTCGATGTCGTGTTGCGTTGCCAGGCGCGCCCAGGCCTCGATTTCACCATGTTGGTCGAGCATTTTCATGAAATCCCGGGCGCCGGAGTCGTCGAGATTTTCGAGATCGTCCCTCAGCGCCGTTGCGCGGCAACCGTGCACTGCGTTCTCAAAGACCTTGCGCTGCTCGAGTCGGGTGACGGTCGCCTGGTCACCGCGCGCCTCGGCACGCGATGACGCCAGGCTGAATCCGACCATTTGACCGATCGCCGTCTGCGAATCCGAGATCATCCGCTCGGCGATCCGCCCGCAGGCCCGATCGAGTTCGTCGCCGGGCGTGATTTCCGCACGGCAAGCCCGGGTCACCGGCTGATAAGCGGGTATCGCGTGGGCCATGCTGATGGCGAAAGCGCTGGTCAGTTTGACAAAAGCGCTGGTCAGTTTGACATCTGGCCGCTTCAACACGGCGGCACCGGGACCTTCGTCGAGCGCCTCGAACCACACGGCCGTCAACTGGCTGACGTAGTTCTGGGTGTTTTCGGCTTCGATGATCAATCGGCCGCGCGTCTCGGCTTGTGCATCCGGAACCAGCGTCAGTCGACTGAACAGGTTGGCGCCGTCGTGCCGGACGATCGCGTCGTCCAGCCCGGCATCCACGCAGAACGCTTCGATATCGGCCGTGGCGCATGCGGCCGCGAGCCAGGCCAGCGCCGCGCCGTCGGTGGTGGTGCGTATGGCCTTTTCGAACCGGTCAAGCAGTTCGGCCGGTTCCAGTGCCGGCAGATCATCGTTTCGGGTTTCGGCCCTGTCGAGCGCGTCGAGTGCGGACTGGCGGATCGAGTCGTATTCCCGAAGTTGCTCATTGGATGTCGTGCGCTCGACCATCGCCGCCTGCGCCTCGAGCATCCCGCTTTGGCTGACGCTGTACAGCAGGCCCGCGGCGCGCTTGCGCGGGTTGTTGTGCTCGAGCAGCCAGCGGGCCGTCAGCGGCAGCGCCTGGTCGAGCTGGCGGCGCTGTTCTTCGGCCGCGGCGAGATCCGAATCCGGCGGCTCCGTCGCATTCTTTTCGACGCCAGCGAATGCCGGTGCGCCGACCGACGCCAGAAACGCCACAAGAGCGAACGCAGAAAGCAGTTTCATGATCGAGTCCCCGTAACTGTCAACATCGTCAGCTTAAGCGCATGGCCCACCAGGCACAATGCTGCAATCAAGCTTGTGCAGCCGCCCGTCGGCCAGGGCGTAGATCATGCCGTGGATTTCAACCTTTTTTCCTTCCGCCCAGGCGGTGCGCAGGATGGGGGTCTCGGCGATGCGCGCCACGCTTTGCACCACGTTGAGCTCGGCCAGCCGGTCACGGTGGGCTTCGTCGTCGAGCTGGTCGAGTTCGTCGGCGTGGACGTGGTTCAGGCTGCGGATCGGTTCGATCCAGTGATCGACCAGGCCGTGCAGGCGCTCTTCGCAGGCCGCTTTCACGCCGCCGCAGCCGTAGTGGCCGCAGACGATGATCTTGCGAATGCTCAAGCTCTCGATCGCGAACTGCAGCGCGCTCAGCAGGTTGAGATCGGCCGAGTGCACCACGTTGGCGACGTTGCGGTGGACGAAGACTTCCCCCGGCTCGAGCCCGGCAATGACATTGGCCGGCACCCGGGCGTCGGCGCAGCCGATCCAGAAATAATCGGGTGTCTGCAGCTTCGCGAGCCCCGGAAAATAATCCGGAGATTGCGAACGGATGCCTGCGGCCCACTCGCGGTTGCGGCGAATCAGTTCTTCGGGCATGGCGCTTTCTGCGCTTCGTGGTGAGTGGCGATTGTAGCCGCGCCGCCGGAGAACCTGCTGGCCGGGATGTTCAGGCGTCTTCGCGCAACGATTCCAGTTCCTCCTCTGCTTCCAGCCATTCGCCTTCCAGCGACTCCAGCCGCTGCTTGACCGAACCGCTCTCGGCCAGCAGCCGTTTCAGCTCGTCGGCTTGCTCGGGCTGGTACAGGTCGCTGTCTGCGAGCCGTTTTTCCAGTCGATCGCGTTCGACTTCAAGCTTCTCGATCTGCTGGCCGAGCTTCTTGACCCTGTTGGTCAGCGGCTTGATGCGTTCGCGCGCGGCGGCCTTGCGCTGGCGTTCGGCCTTGCGGTTGCCGCGGCCCGCGCTCTTGCCGGTGCCGGGTTCGGGCTGGCTGACCATCCTGCGGTAGGCCTCCAGGCCGCCGGAAAACGGGCGCACGCCGCCGTCGGCGACCAGCCAGTATTCGTCGACCGTGGCCGACAACAGGTGGCGGTCGTGCGAGACGGTGACCACCGCGCCCTCGAAGCCCTGCAGCGCGACGGTCAGCGCGTGGCGCATTTCCAGGTCCAGGTGGTTGGTCGGCTCGTCGAGCAGCAGCAGGTTGGGCGCTTTCCAGATGATCAGTGCGAGCACCAGCCGGGCGCGTTCGCCGCCCGAAAGCCGGGTGCACGGGTCGGTCGCCAGATCGCCGGAAAACGCGAACCCGCCGAGGAAGTTGCGCAGCTTCTGTTCGGGTACATCGCCGGCGATGCGCGACAGGTTGGCCAGCGGGCTGGCCTGGCTGTCGATCTGCTCCATCTGGTGCTGGGCGAAGTAGCCGATCTGCAGGTTGCGCGAGACTTCCATGCTGCCGGCCTGCGGTTCCAGCTCGCCGGCCAGGGCCTTGACCAGGGTCGACTTGCCGGCGCCGTTGACGCCCAGCAGGCCGATGCGGTCGCCGGCGGCCAGGTTCAGCGATATCCCTTCGAGCACGCGCACGTCGCCATAGCCGAGCTGCACGTCGCGCAGCGCCATCAGCGGGTCGGCGGCCCGCCCGGGCTCGGGAAACTCGAAATCGAACGGGCTGTCGGCGTGGGCCGGGGCGATCTTTTCCATCCGTTCCAGCGCCTTGAGCCGCGCCTGGGCCTGTTTCGCCTTGGACGCCTTGTAGCGGAAACGGTCGACGAAGGACTGCATGTGCGCGACCTTCTTCTGCTGCTTTTCGAACTGCGCCTGCTGCAGCGCCATGCGCTCGGCGCGCTGGCGCTCGAAATCGCTGTAGCCGCCGGCGTAGCGGTTGAGCTGGCCGTGCTCGATATGCACGATGCCGTCGACCACGTTGTCCAGGAAATCACGGTCGTGCGAGATCAGCACCAGCGTGCCGGCGTAGCGCTTGAGCCAGTCCTCCAGCCAGATGATGGTTTCCAGGTCCAGGTGGTTGGTCGGCTCGTCGAGCATCAGCAGGTCCGACGGGCACATCAGCGCGCGCGCCAGCGAGAGTCGAATGCGCCAGCCGCCGGAGAACTCGCCGACCGCCTTTTCGTGTTCGGCCGCGGCGAATCCCAGGCCGTTCAGCAGGGCGCCGGCGCGGGCCCGTGCGTCGAAGCCGCGCGCGTCGTCGAACTGCTGGTGGGCATGCGCGATGCGCTCGCCGGCGCCCGATGTGTCGGCCTCGACCATGGCCCGTTCGGCCGCGCGCAACGCGCTGTCGCCGTCGAGCACGTATTCGATCGCCGGGCGATCCAGTTCGCGGATCTGCTGGGCCATGTGCGCCACGGTCCAGTCGTCGGGAATCCGGACCTCGCCGGTATCGGGCTCCAGCTCGCCGAGCAGCAGCGCGAACAGGCTGGACTTGCCGCAGCCGTTGGGCCCGACCAGGCCGATCTTCTGCCCGGCGTGCACGGTCAGGCTGGTGTCCTCGAGCAGGACCTCGACGCCGCGCCGCAGCGTAATGTGTTCGAGCTGGATCATTGGCGGCGAAGATAACCGAAAGTTCATCCCGGCGGTGCCGGTGCGCCAGGCGACCCGATTGCATCAGATGCACAGATGCGATAACATCAATGCATCTTCCCGTGCGGAGTGCAGCGAAATGCGGACGACGCTGGATATCGACGACGAATTGCTGGCCGCGGCCAAGGAACTGGCCCGCCGGCAGGGCACGACCGCCGGCAGGGTGGTTTCGGATCTGTTGCGCCGGGCCCTGACTACGCCCGAAAACGCTTCTGGTGAGGTTCGTGAGCCCGAGGCGCTGTACGGCTTTCGTCCGTTTCCAAACCGCGGCGGCATCGTCACCGACGAGAAAATCGAAAAGCTCCGCGACGAGGAAGGTATTTAGCATTTGCGCGCGCTGCTGGACATCAACGTGTTGATCGCGCTGCTCGACGAGCAACATGTCCATCACCAGCTTGCGGCCCAATGGCTGCACCGCAATATCGAGCAGGAGTGGGCTTCCTGCCCGCTGACCCAGAACGGCGTCATCCGCATCATGTCGCAGCCGGCCTACCCGAATCCGCTGCCGGCAGGCAGCATCGCGGCGCGCCTGGCCGAGGCCACGTCGACTTCCTGGCATCAGTTCTACCCCGACGATATCAGCCTGCTTGACGGTGAAAGCGTGCACTGGGATTCGATACTCGGTTCGCGCCAGGTCACCGATTGCTACCTGCTGGCCCTGGCCGTGCGTCACGACTGTCGATTCGTCAGTTTCGATCGGCGCGTCGACCGGCGCGCGGTTCCGGGTTCCGGGTCTCGTCACCTGGTGATCATCGGCGCGACGGGCAAAAATTGAGTCGCCGAATACCCGGGCGTGGGCGACAATACCCGCCATGAGCAACGAAATTCCAAACCTCCCCTTCGAACGGATGCCGCTCAAGGACTACGCCGAGCGCGCGTATCTGGACTATTCGATGTACGTCATCCTGGACCGCGCGCTGCCGCACGTCGGCGACGGGCTCAAGCCCGTGCAGCGGCGCATCGTCTACTCGATGAGCGAACTCGGGCTGTCGGCCGCCAGCAAGCACAAGAAGTCGGCGCGCACCGTCGGCGACGTGATCGGCAAGTTCCATCCGCACGGTGATTCGGCCTGTTACGAGGCCATGGTGCTGATGGCCCAGCCGTTTTCCTACCGCTATCCGCTGATCGACGGGCAGGGCAACTTCGGCTCGCCCGACGACCCGAAATCGTTCGCCGCGATGCGCTACACCGAATCGAGGCTTGCGCCCTACGCGAAGCTGCTGCTGCAGGAACTGGGGCAGGGCACGGTCGACTGGGTGCCGAATTTCGACGGCACGCTGAAGGAGCCGAAACTGCTGCCGGCGCGGGTGCCCAACATCCTGTTGAACGGCGGCCAGGGCATTGCCGTGGGCATGGCCACCGACATCCCGCCGCACAACCTGCGCGAAGTGGCGGCTGCAGCGATCCGGCTGCTGGAAAAGCCGAAGACCACCGTGGCCGAGCTGTGCGAACACATCCAGGGCCCGGATTTCGCCACCGCCGGCGAGATCGTCACGCCGCGCGACGAGCTGCTTTCGATGTACGAGACCGGCCACGGCAGCGTCAAGCAGCGCGCCGTCTACGAGCGCGAGGACGAGGTCATCGTCGTCACCGCGCTGCCCTACCAGGTCTCGCCGGCCAAGGTGCTCGAGCAGATCGCCGCGCAGATACAGGCGAAGAAACTGCCCATGGTCACCGACATTCGCGACGAATCGGACCACGAGCACCCGACCCGGCTGCTGATCATCCCGCGCAGCAACCGGGTCGACATCGAGGCGCTGATGGCGCACCTGTTCGCCACCACCGACCTGGAAAAGGGCTACCGCGTCAACCTGAACGTGATCGGCAACGACGGCCGGCCGGGCGTGCGCAACCTGCGCGAGCTGCTCAGCGAGTGGATCGCGTTCCGGCGCGCCACGGTCACACGCCGGCTGGAATACCGGCTCGACCAGGTCGTCGACCGGCTGCACGTGCTGGAAGGTTTCCTGGTCGCCTACCTCAACATCGACGAGGTCATCGCGATCATCCGCAACAACGACGAGCCCAAACCGGTGTTGATGGAGCGTTTCGACCTGACCGGGACGCAGGCCGAGGCGATCCTGGAGCTGAAACTTCGCCACCTGGCCAAGCTCGAGGAAATGAAGATCCGGGGCGAGAAGGATGAACTGGAAGAAGAGCGCAAGTCCATCGAGGCGATTCTCGGCTCGCCGAAAAAGCTCACCCGGCTGATTCGCGACGAATTGCGCGAGGATGCCGACAGGTTCGGCGACGACAGGCGCGCCCCGCTGGTCGAGCGCCAGGCCGCCCAGGCGCTCAAGGAGACCGACCTGGTGCCCTCCGAGCCGGTCACCGTGGTGCTGAGCGAGAACGGCTGGATCCGCGCCGCCAAGGGCCACGACGTCGACGCCACCGAACTCAACTACAAGGCCGGCGACGGTTACATGCACGCCGCGCGCGGGCGCAGCAATCAGCTCGCCTGCGCCATCGATTCGACCGGCCGCTCGTACTCGATGCCGGCCCACGAGCTGCCGTCGGCGCGCAGCAACGGCGAGCCGCTGACCGGGCGCTTCTCGCCGCCGGCTGCCGCTGCCTTCCGCGGCGTGGCCATCGGTGATGCAAGCGACCGGGTGCTGCTGGCCAGCACCGCCGGTTACGGCTTCGTGACCCGGCTGGAAAACCTGCATACCCGGCAGAAGGCCGGCAAGCAGCTGCTCAGCGTGCCGGCCGGCTACGACGTGCTGCCGCCGGCGCCGGTGACCGAGGACGCAGAAGCCGTCATCGTCTGCGCGACCAGTGCGGGGCACCTCCTGGCCTGCTATCTCGAAGAGCTGCCGGAGCTCGCCCGGGGCAAGGGCAACAAGCTGATCAACATCCCGCCCAAGGCGCGCAGGGACGGCGAGGTCATGGTCGGCGCGATCGCGCTGGTCAAGGGCCAGGACTGCCTGGTCTGGGCCGGCCAGCGGTATCTTCGATTGTCCTGGGGCGAAAGCGAGAACTACTGGGGCGAACGCGCCCAGCGCGGCGGCCTGCTGCCGCGCGGGTTCAGGAAAGTCGATCGGTTGACGCTGGCGGAATGAC
>JAWLEW010000082.1:0-6505 GCA_041685925.1 Wenzhouxiangellaceae bacterium
GCCCGGACCGAGCATCGCAGGGAACCCGGCGCAGTTTGCCGGGCGCCTTCGCGGCACGAGCGATTTTGCCTACTTTTGTCGCCACAAAAGTAGGTCGCATCAGGCAGCGAAGCTGCCGGCGAAACGGCCTTTGGCTTAAGCAGTGCAGGGTCAGAGCTGCATCCGGCAATAAAACCCGAACTACATATTCAACAATCGCCCCCCATCCACGGCCAGGATCTGGCCGGTGATGTAGGGCGCATCCAGCGCGAGGAAGACAACCGCGCCCGCGATGTCTTCCGGACGTCCCTGGCGCCCGAGCGGCACGCGCTCGAGGATGTCCCGCATGGCTTCGTTGGAGTTGGCCCCTTCGCCTTCGGGCCACAGGATGGTACCGGGGGCGACGCCGTTGACCCGGATTTCGGGCGCGAGGTCCTTGGCCAGGGCGCGGGTCTGCATGATCAGGCCGGCCTTGGCCTGGCTGTAGATGGCGTGGTCGGCCAGCGGGACGATGCCGTGGATGTCGACCAGGTTGACGACGCTGCCGTCCGTCCCGGCGGCCGCCCGGGCAAACTCCAGCGACAGCCAGAACGGCGCGCGCTGGTTGCTGTCGACCAGCGCGTGCCAGTCCGGGTGCGAGGCGTCGGCGGCCGGCGTGGGATAGAACGAGGAGGCGTTGTTGACCAGCACGTCGACGCGGCCGAACGCCGACAGCGCCGCGCCGATGATGGCGGCCGGCGCGGCGTCGTCGCCCAGTTCGGCCTGGATCACCGCGGCCGATCCGGACCGTTCTCCGTTCAGCCGCGCGGCCAGTGCGTCGGCCTGCGTGCGCGAGCTGCGGCAATGAATCAGCACGTCCAGGCCCCGGGCATGCAGGGCCCTGACGATCGTCGCGCCGATTCGCCTGGCGCCGCCCGTTACAATCGCCACTCTGGTTTCCGGGTGTTGCGTCATTGTCCGATCCTTCGCTGAAGCTGCCTGAACCGCCGGCCGAACTGGCCGAGTTGAGTCTCGAATTGTGCACCAGGATCGTCAATGCCATCGACGCCGACGGTCCCATTTCGTTCAGCCGGTACATGGCCATGGCGCTGTACGAGTCGGGGCTTGGCTATTACGTCAACGGCCTGCACAAGTTCGGTGCGGCCGGCGACTTCGTCACCGCACCGGAGCAGGGGGCCCTGTTCGCGCTGGCGCTCGCGCGCGAGCTCGACCGGATGGGGCAAGCGCTGGGGCCGGACTGGACCGCGCTGGAATTGGGACCGGGCTCCGGGTCGCTGGCGCGCGACGTGCTGCTGCAGCTCGAGCGCCCGCCGGCGCGCTACCTGCTGCTCGAGCCCAGCGCGCCGCTGCGCGAGATTCAGCGCGAGACCCTTCAGGATTTGCCCGAAGACCTGCGAAGGCGCGTCGAATGGATCGGCGCGCCGCCCAGGTCGGAGTTCGACGGCGCGATCATCGCCAACGAGGTTATCGACGCGCTGCCGGTCGAGCGGTTTGGAATGACCGGATCCGGCATCGAGCAATACCGGGTCACGGTCGAAAACGGACGCCTTGCCTGGTCCACCGCGCCGGCCGAGGGGCGGCTGCTCGAAGCCGTCGAGCACATTGTTTCCGACCTGGCCGAGCCACCCGGGCCGGGCTACGCCAGCGAGGTCTGCGTCGATCTGCCGGCCTGGCTGGCCACGGTCACCGCGCCGCTGGCGCGCGGGCTGGTGTTTGCGGTCGACTACGGCTATCCGCGGCGCGAGTACTACCATCCGGATCGGACCGAGGGTACGCTGGTCTGCCATTATCGCCATCGCGCCCATTTCGACCCGTTTGCCTGGCCGGGTCTGACCGACATCTCGGCGTTCGTCGATTTTACCGCCGTGGCCGAGGCCGGTCAGCGCGTGGGTCTAGAGATTGCGGGTTTCACCAACCAGGCCGGCTTCGTGCTGGGTACCGGGATCGCCGAACGGCTCGATGCGGTGACCGACGAACGCGAGCGGATTCGCCTTTCGGGCGAACTCAAGCGCCTCGTGCTGCCCGGCGAAATGGGCGAGAAATTCAAACTCCTGGCGCTGGCACGGGATTTCGAGCATCCGCCGGATGCATTCGTGCTCTCCGACCAACTCGGTCGATTGTGAGCCCCGGGCCGGAATTCGACGAACTGTGGCGCACGCTGGCGCCGCACGTGCGCGCCGCGGTGTCGCGCCACCGCTCGCGCGACCTGGCGCTGGGTGCCGACGACCTGGTGCAGGAAGTGCGCATCCGGGTCTGGAACGTCTTTACCGGTGACAGAAATTCGCGCCTCAAGCCGTCTTACTATTACAAGGTGGTCAACAGCGCGATCATCGATGCCTTGAGAAGCCATCGGGGCACGCTGGCGCATTCGGTGCGCGCAGAGACTTCGGCCGGCGAGGCCGAGGAAAACGAGGTTGCGCTGGTCGAGCAGATCGGCAATGACGATCGCGGACCGGACGCGCTTTTCGCCGAGCAGGAGCAGCGCGCGCGACTGCTGGCTGCGATCGAACGATTGCCGGCCGACCGCCGACGCGCCGTGACCCTGTTTCTGCAGGGCTTCACGGTGCCGGAAATCGCGGAGTTTTTCGGTTGTGACCGCAATCGGGCGCACAACCTCACCTACCGCGGGGTGCGCGCACTGAAAGAATGGATGAGTGAAGAGACATGAAGGATTTCCAGCAACGCTACAGCGCCGTGTTCCGCCGTGCCGCCCGGAAGGCCGACCATTGCCCTTCCGGTGATTCGCTGGCAATGCTTGCCGCCGGCCGCGCCTGGCCGTGGCAGCGGCGCCGGCTGGTCGACCATATCGGCCGCTGCGGCGATTGTGCCGATGATTACCGCGTCCTTGCGGCAGCACGCAGTGGGCTGCTGGACGCGCTCGAAGCCCATGCCGGTCCAGCATCCGGCCATGCTCCGGCGTGGCTGCCTTCCGGACTGGCCGCCGCGGCCCTGGCCGGCGTGACGGCGCTCGGGATTGCGGTATTGGTCGAGACCGGTGCACCGGATTCCTGGTCTGTGTCGGACACGGTGGCCATCAGTGACGCCGAGCGGTCTCCAGGCGGTCGCGGCCAATCGGAAGACACCCTGTTCAAGAGCGATTTCGGTGCGTCGGAGGCTGCCGATGTTCCCCTGTTCCGCGACGACTTCGGCAGTTAGACGTCCGCGCCTGACCGGATCTTCGCCCGGTTTGGCTGCCGGTCATCGAGTCCCGGTGCGGCTTGAATCCGCCGGATGCGCTTTCGACCCGCAGCAGGCATAATCAAAGGCGAATCCCCCGCAGGGTTCGGACCATGCGAAAGATTTTGCTGCTGCTCGGCCTGCCGATTCTGCCCCTGGTCGGCTACTTCCTGTACCTGGCACTCGTCGCCGGAGAGTTTCGCAGCGTCGATAACCTTCATCCCGGCACCTGCCGAAAGGTGCATGGGGTTGCGGGTCCCGAGGACATCACGCTGCATCCCGGGCGCGATCTGGCGCTGATTTCCAGCTTCGACCGGCGGGCCGCCATGGCCGGCAATGTCCGGCCCGGCGCAATTCACGCCTGGGCGCTGGACGGCAGCATGGATTCGCCGGTCAACCTGACGCCCGACGCCGGACACGAGTTCCGTCCGCACGGCATTTCGCTGTACGCCGGTGCCGACGGAAGGACCACCCTGTTCGTCGTCAACCATCCGGGCGAGGCGCTTTTCGGCGACCCGCCCGAAACTTCCGCGGATGGGCCGGCGCACACCATCGAAGTGTTCGACTACGAGTCCGACCGCGGCGGCGAAGGCGGCCGTTTGACGCACCGCGAGACCCACGCGCACGAATCGATGATCCGTCCCAACAACGTGGTCGCGGTCGATCACGAGCGTTTCTACTTCACCAACGATCACGGCAGTTCGCCCGGGTTCTCCCGCACCCTGGAGGATTATCTTCGACTGGGCTGGGCCAACGTGCTGTACTTCGACGGGCGGTCGTTTCGCGAAGTCGCCGACGGACTGACCTACGCCAACGGCATCAACATTTCGGCCGACACCCGGCGCGTCTACGTGGCCGAAGTCACGCGCAGCCGGTTGCGGGAATATGCCAGGGATCCGGACAGCGGTGCGTTGGACCAGCTGCGGGAAATCGACGTGGGATTCGGCATCGACAACGTCGCGGTCGATGCCGATACCGGCGCGCTGTGGCTGGGCGGCCACGTCAAGCTGCTGACCTTCGCCCGGCACGCCGGCGACGCCGAAGTGCCCTCGCCATCGCAGGCGGTGCGCGTCCGGCTGGGCGATCCGCCGGAAGTCGAGACGGTTTTTCTCGACGACGGACGATTGATTTCGGGCGCCAGCTCAGCCGTGCATCGCGACGGGCATCTGCTGCTCGGCTCGGTATTCGAAAGCCACATGGTCGAGTGCGTGGGACTGAGCGTGCGCGCCGGGCGCGATTCCTGACTCCGAATCAGCGGTTTCGATCGAGCCGCACGCGATCGGGGTAGGGCTGGACGTCGCCGGCCGGATCGCGTCGAAGCTTGTCCTGCAGCTCGCGCCACCAGCCCGGGTCGAACAGCTCGCCGTGGGCCCGGGCAAAAACTTCCCGGTGTTTGGGCGAAAGGTCGATGAAGCGCGGGAAGTGTTCCGGAAACACGTCGCCGGGTTCGACCGGGTACCACGGCCGGTCGGCGAATTCCTCTTCTTCCGTACGCGCGGCGGGAATCCGGCGGAAGTTCAGCTCGGTGATCAGGCTGACTTCGTCGTAGTCGTAGAACACGCAGCGCCGGCTGCGCGTGACGCCGAAGTTCTTCAGGAACAGGTCGCCCGGAAACAGGTTCGAGCGGGCCAGGTCCTTGATCGCCTGGCCGTAGTCCAGCACCATGGCTTCGGCTTCTCCGTCGCTTGCCTCGCGCAGGTACAGGTCCAGCGGCCGGACCCGGCGCTGCACGAAGCAATGCTCGACCAGGACCCGCCTGGCGTCGACGCGCACGCTGCGGCCGCATTCGGCCTCCAGTTCGGCGACCAGTCGTGGTTCGAACTGCTCGCGGTCGAATTCCAGGTGGCGGTACTCCTGGGCGTCGATGAGGCGGCCTACGCGGTCGTGGTTGAACACCAGCCGATACTGCGACAGCACGTGCTCGCGACCGATCTTCTTGCCCGGCGCGAAGTGGTCGCGCACGACCTTGAACACGAGCGGGTAGGTGGGCTGGGTGAACACCACCATCACCATGCCGCGTTTGCCGTCGGCCTCGCGCAGCGGCTCGTCGCGAGCCTGTTCCAGGTGCTTGAAGAAGTGGCGGTAGCGTTCGGTCTTGCCCTGCTTGACCCGGCCGAGCACCGTGTAGAGTTCGTCGATGGGCTTGTCGGGCAGCAGCGTGCGCAGGAACACGATAGCGTCGCCCACGGTGGGCAGGTCGGCGTGGAAGTAGCTGTAGGTAAAGCCGAACAGCCGGCTGACCTGGCGCCGTTCGGTGATCAGTGCGTCGGGCCGGATGCCGTCGTCGCCGTTTACCAGGGCGATGATGCACGGCAGCCAGCGCGAGGCGCCGAACGCGCGTCCGACCAGGTAGGCGCGCCGGTCGCGGTAGAACACGACCTGCAGCAACTCGATCGAAAGCAACCTGTCGCCACCGGCCTCGGCCAGGTCGTGCCGGAGCCTTTCGGCCAGGCGCGCGGCATCATCGGCAATGAAGTCGGGATTGCAGCCGGGCTCGCGGGCGGCCAGAAGCCGCTGGATGGCCGCGGCGGGCGCCTCGCTGCACGAATGGATGTTGCGCGCAATCGGGTGAGTGATCTGCTCGGTGGGCTCGATATCGAGCGCGACGAATTCCATGCCCGGATCCACGCCGCGGGTCTTGAACAGCCTGCGCGTGAGCGTGTTGAAGAACGTCTTGTAGAGCTCGGCGTCGAACTTGCCGGTTGTCGCGGCGGCATATTCGGCATGAATGTCGAGCCACAGCGTTCTTGAAAGCAGGCGTTCGGCCAGCAGCGCTTCCAGCCGGCCGATGGTCTCGGCGATGCATTCGTCGTACAGCCCGATGCGCGCGCGCGCGTCGCGCCGCTGGCCTTCCCAGTCGCGCCGGATGAACCTTTTTCGAGCACGCCGCGTGATGTCGGAAAAACGTGCGTCATAGTCGTCGAAGGCATCGACGACCAGCGCGGCGGCGCGCTGGACCAATTCGAGCCGTGCGCGCGCCGGGGGCATTTGTTTATCCGTTGTTGTCCGGAATCCGGGTGGCCTGCCAGGTAAACGCCTTCCAGCGGCCGTCGCGGTGCTGAAAGACCCCGGTGTTGAAGAATTCGGCGCTGGCATCCTCGGCCAGGTCCGCTGCGACCAGCCGGAACGTGACCACGGCGATATCGCCGAATACCCGGATATCGACATCCTCGCTGCTGTATACAGGCTGGCCTTCAGCGTCGGCAGTCGGTTCGGCCAGGTTGTCCATGATCTCGGCCTTGCCGAAGCGCTCGCCGTCGGAGCTGGTGTAGACCAGGTCCGCGGCCCAGAACCGTTCGTGGATTCCGGCGTCGCTGATCGAGGCGCCGGCAAGGAATTCGTCCAGCAG
>JAWLEW010000032.1:0-15068 GCA_041685925.1 Wenzhouxiangellaceae bacterium
AAAGAACCAATGTAGCGAGGATTTCATGACAGACAAGACTGTACTCATCATCGGCGCGAGCAAGGGGATCGGCCGGCGTGCGGTCGATTACGCGCTGGAACGCGGCTGCTCGGTGCGGGCGATGGCGCGCGGCGCCGACAACATCGATCTCGAGCATGAGCGACTGGAGAAATTTTCCGGTGACGCGACGGATGCCGACGACGTGCGGCGCGCGCTCGAGGGCGTCGACGCGGTGATTTTCGCGCTGGGCATGCCCTCCGGCCCCACTCGGCTGTTGCGGCCGGTCACCGTGTTTTCGCGTTCCACCGAAGTCCTGGTGGACGCGATGGAGAAAAGCGGGCCGAAGCGCCTGGTCGTGGTGACGGGCTTCGGCGCGGGCGAAAGCCGCAACGCGATGAATGCCGTCGAGGAACTGGGCCATCACGTGCTGCTCGGTCGCGCGTATGCCGACAAGAGCGTGCAGGAGAAGGTCGTCCAACGCAGCAGCCTGGACTGGACGATTGTTCGTCCAACCATCCTGACGAACGGACGGGCGACCGGCAAGTACAAGGTCCTGACCGATCCGGAATCCTGGCGCAACGGGTTCATTTCGCGGGCCGACGTGGCCGAATTCCTGGTCGAGCGCGCGCTCGACGGCAACAACCTGCACGAAGCGCCGGTGCTGACCGGCGGTTGTCTTTCGGCAACCTGAAGCCGGCCGGGCGTTCGGAAAATCCAACGAGCCTCCAAAGCCGAGCCGCATCGCCGACAGCGGCCTTCAACCCGCCTTGTTCGTCCCGGAAAGCCGATTCCGATCAAGCTGGACGGAATCGCCCGGCAACCCGGCGTCTTGCAGGTGGCTTTTGACCGGGCCTGTCGACGGCGCGTCGTCGTCCGGGGCGCCGGGGATTGCTAACCTTGTTTCAGACAAGTCCGAAAGGTCCAGCGAAAACCGATGCCGCATTTGTGCCCGCACTGCGATTCAGGCCGGGTGTCCGGTGACCAGACCGGGCGCGACCACGCGTTCCCTGCGCCCTCGTGCCGGGCGGATTACCGGGCGCTGATCGAGCGGGAACGCTCGGACCTCAGGTACATGCGCATCCACGCGCTGAGCGTGGACGCCTGGGCGGTGCAGCACCCGGGCCCGGCGTCCGACGAGGCGGCCCGTACAGTGGGCATCCACCTCGTTTCGCTGTACGCGCAGCTCATGCTCGACGCCTCGTATCGCGAATTGAAAATGATTCGGCGGCGGGCAGCCGACACCATCGAGTTCCGCTGGCTGCCGTTGCCCGACACGCCTGCCCGGCTGGGCGTGCAGCATGCGCTGCAATCCGATTCGCCGCAGGCGCACCGCGAACGCGTGGCCGCCTGGGCGCTGTCGGCATGGCGCGCCTGGCATCCGCATTCCGAGCAGGTCATGAGCTGGACCCGGCGCATCCTGGGGCACGGCCGTGTGTCCCGGCCGCCACCGCAGCACCACACCGGCTGGTACGCCGGTGCCCGGAACGCGGTTCATCCTCGGCTGGGGGAATCCGGCTCGCTGGAGTGACGCGCAGCGGCTATCCTTTGCGCCAGCTTTCCGCAAGGTCGACGAATGCCGTCCCTCCAGCTCACGGTCCTGATCGCCTATTTCGCCGGCCTGTTTGCCGTCGGCCTGTACGCCACGCGCTTGATCGGCAGCAATACCGACTTCCTGCTGGCCGGCCGCAGGCTGGGCCCGGTGCTGGCCACGGCCACGCTGTGCGCGACGCACTTCGGCGGCGGGTTCGTGCTGG
This sequence comes from Wenzhouxiangellaceae bacterium, assembly GCA_041685925.1. Classification (GTDB taxonomy): domain Bacteria; phylum Pseudomonadota; class Gammaproteobacteria; order Xanthomonadales; family Wenzhouxiangellaceae. Next base: position 1,755 of record JAWLEW010000032.1, read on the forward strand.
GCAGCGGCGAGTGGGGGTTCACCCACGGCATGACCGGCATCGCCTATGCCTTCGGCGTCGGGCTGTCGCTGGTGCTGCTGGGCGTTGTTGCCGCGCGCCGGATGCGCCGGCTGGGCATGTTCACGGTGCCCGACTACCTGGAGCTGCGCTACCACAGCAAGCTCGCCCGGCTGCTGGGCACGCTTTTATCACTGATTGCCATCGTCGGCATCATCGGCGCGCAGGTCTGGGCCGCGCAGGGCGCGCTTTCGATCCTGGGCATCGATCCGACCTGGGCGGCGGTGGCGGCGACGCTGATGTTCATCGTCTACACCGCGATGTCCGGGCTCTGGGGCGTGACGCTGACCGACGCGATGCAGCTGGCGATCATCTTCGTCGGCGTGCCGGTCGCCGCCGTGCTGGCGGTAGGCGAGGCCGGCGGGTTCGACAGCATTCGCGTCGCGATCGATGCGCAATCGATGGAGATGGCAACGGATCGCTACTTTTCGCCTTTGGGCGCGGGGCTCGGCCTGGTGCTGGCGGCCGTCGTGCCGACCATGATGTATACGCTGATCGGCCAGGACTTCTACCAGCGTCTGTTCGCCGCGCGCGATGAAACCACCGCGTTCCGCGCCGCCGTTTTTGCCGGCCTGCTGCTGATCGCCTTCGCGGTGTTTCCGGTGATTACCGGCATGGCGGCCCGGGCGTTGTTCGGCGCCGAGATCGAGGCCGCGCGTGCGATCCCGATGCTGATCGACGAGGTGCTGCCGGCCTGGGCCGCCGCGATTGTCATCGCCGCGATCCTCGGCGCCATCATGTCGACGGCCGATTCTTTGCTGATGGCCGGTACCTCGCACGTCACCCATGACATCTACGTCAAGCTGATCGACCCGGCCGCGGAAGAAGACTCGAAGCGCCTGCTGCTGATCTCGCGCGTCGTCACGGTGGTGCTCGGGCTGCTGGCTTTGTGGATGGCGCTGAACTTCCAGGCCATCATCGGCATGCTGCTGATGTCATATACGTTATATGCCGCCGGGGTGTTCATCCCGGTGGTCGGCGGACTGTACTGGAAGCGCGCCACCGCGGCCGGGGCGATCGCGGCGATTGCCGGGGGCTCGGCGTATGGTCTTGCCGGCGAGCTTGGCTGGTTTGCGCCGGCGGCGCTGCCGCTGGTCGGCGGTTTCCCGGTCATCGTGACCGGCGCGCTGGTATCGCTTTTGCTGTTCGTCGGCGTGTCGATGCTGACGCGGCCGGCCGGCGATCAGACGCGCGGGTGATGTCGTCCCGTCCGGCTTTCCATCCCGAATTCCGGGCTGGCCCGTCGGCGATTGCTCGAGGGCGGTTTTCACCTCCTCGCGGTGGCACGAGAGTAGGGTTGACGATGAATCGAAATGACGCTAGCGTCTCAACGCCGGTGTCGACGCCCCAAACTTACGGAAGTCAATCGTGACCAGCCAACTGACGAAGACCGGAAACAGCGCGGCAAACGTGATCCAGAACCTGGGGCTGTGGGTGGTGCTGCTGGCCACCGTGGTTGCCGGCATCCAGGAAATCTGGGTCATGGTCGAGGCGCGCCAGGTCAAGCTCACCGACCTGCTGCTGTTGTTCATCTACCTCGAAGTCATCACGATGGTGAACGTTTACTGGGAATCGGGCAAGCTGCCGGTACGCATGCCGCTGTACATCGCCATGGTCGCCCTGGCGCGTTACCTGATCCTGGAAGCGGCCCACCTGGGCAGCGCGCAGGTGCTGGCCGTGTCGGGCGGCATCCTCGTGCTGGCCCTTGCGGTGCTGGTCGTGCGTTACGGTCATCTCAAGATGCCTTACCCGGACAGTGCAAGGCGGCCTGAAAAAGAAGAGCCGGCGATCAAGGAATGAGTTGCACGCTGGCGTCCCGTTTCAGCCCGATCGCCGAAGCTGAGTGCCTGGTGCCATTCTCGCGGCGGAAGACCGCCGTGCACAGGCGCGACCGAAAACGCGTTCCATCGGCAGCAGCGATGATCGAGACCTTGACGGAGGCCATTCAATGCGAATCCTGATTACCGGCGCAACCGGCTTCATCGGCCAGCCGCTGTGCCGTGAACTGGCCGAAAAAGGCCATGAACTGCTGGTGGTTTCGCGCAACCCCGACAACGCCCGGGACGCGCTGCCGGACGGCACCGACATCCGCGCCGAGGTTGCCGATTTCGCCGACGCCGAACCCGAAGCGGTGATCAACCTGGCCGGCGAGCCGATCGCCGAAGGCCGCTGGACCGACGAGAAGAAACGAAAAATCGTCGAGTCGAGGGTGGACACGACCGGCGCGATCGTCGACTTGTGCGCCGATGCCGAGACGCCGCCCAGGGCCCTGGTGTCGGCCTCGGCCATGGGTTATTACGGCGACCAGGGCGATCGCGACGTCACCGAGGACACCCCGCCGAACCACGAATTCGTCCACGAGATCTGCGATCGTTGGGAAACAGAGGCGCGCAAGGCCGAATCGCATGGCGTGCGCGTGGCCATCGCCCGCATCGGCCTGGTGCTCGATACGGGCGGCGGCATGCTGGCCAGAACGCTCACGCCATTCAAGCTGGGTGTGGGCGGCAGGCTGGGCGACGGCAAGCAATACATGCCCTGGATTCACCGCGAAGACATGGTGCGCATCCTGATCTTCCTGCTCGAGCACGACGCGCTTTCGGGTCCGTTCAACGCCTCGGCGCCCAACCCGGTCACCAATGAAGAATTCACCCGGACGCTGGCCGACCAGCTCAATCGCCCCGCCGTCCTGCCCGCCCCGGCCATCGCGCTGAAAATGGCATTCGGCGAAATGTCGCGGCTTTTGCTGACCGGCGCGAAGATGCTCCCCAAGCGGCTCGAGGAAGCCGGGTTCGAGTTCCGGTACCGGCAGCTGGATGCCGCACTGGAAGACATTCTCGGTGGTTAGTCGGGAACCGGTCTCGCGTTCTGGAAGCGCCCCTGGAGTCCGGCCGTCAAGTCCAACGTCGAAAATTCGGCATTGACACCAGGAGCCGACCTACAGCCGGGCCGTGGTTCTGACCCTGCTGTCAACTCTCGGGTTCGAAGCTGTCCACGAACAGGATAACCTCGTCCTCCACGCTCACGCCGTCATCGGGAGTGCCGCGGCCGTAAATCACGTAGCTTCGTCCGGCGTCCGCATTTCCGTCAACATCGGCGCCCTGGGCGCCAACCACCAGGTCGGCGCGTCCATCGCCGGTGATGTCGCCGGCGGCGCTGACCGATATGCCGGCGTCATCCCCGAAATTCTCGCCATCGAGCTTGAAGCCGTCGCGGCCATCGAGGCGCGCCAAGTCGACCGTGGATGAAAAGCTTTCGCGGCCGAATACGACATAGATTCGGCCGGTCCTGCCATCCCCCGGGTTGGCGTCTGGTGCGCCGATGACGACGTCGTCAAAGCCGTCCCCGTTGATGTCCCCGGCGCCTGCGACCGCATACCCGGAATGATCATTGGAATTCTCGCCGTCCATCCGGAAGCCGTTTGCGCCGTTGAGATCGGCCAGCTCGAGAGTGGCGGGCAGTCGCGAGCTACCAAACACCAGGTAGCTGGTGCCCGAACCGCTGCCATTGCTGTCAGCGTTCGGAGCGCCGATGACGACGTCGTCGAAGCCGTCGCCGTTGACGTCGCCGGCGCAGCTCACCGAAGTCCCGGATTGGTCGCCGGTATATTCGCCACTGAGCTTGGTTCCGTCGGATCCGCGCATATCGCCGAGCCTGAATTCGTCCGGAAGGCCGCCGTCCGTGCCGAAAAGGATGTAGCTGCGCCCGGCGCCCCCCTGGTCACCATTGGCGCCGATGACGACGTCATCGAGGCCGTCGCCGTTGACGTCGCAGCCCCCGCTCACCGAGATGCCGGAAAAGTCTCCAGGGCCCTCGCCGTCGATCTTGAAGCCATTGCCGCCGTCAAGCTCGGAAAGCTGCACGGACGAGGAAAACCCGGCACGGCGGCCGAACACCACGTAGCTGCGTCCGCCCAAAAACGTGCCATCAGGATTTGCTTCCGGGGCGCCGATGATCACGTCGTCAAACCCGTCGCCGTTGAAGTCACCCGCGCCGGCTACCGAGAACCCGGATTCATCGTCGGCTTCCTCGCCGTCGAGCATCAGGCCTTCTCCGCCGCCCAGGTTGGCCAGTTCGACAAATTCCGCTGATCGCGATGCGCTCCCGAATACAATGTAGCTGCGTCCCGCTTCGGCCTTTCCGTCGGGATCTGCGCCCGACGCGCCAATGATGACGTCATCGATGCCGTCGCCATTGAAGTCGCCGACGCCGCTGACTGAAACCGCGGATCGATCGCTGTTTCTGTCTCCGTCGAGCTTGAATCCATTGCTGCCGTCGAGCGAATCAAGATCTGAATCCGGCGCAAACTCATCGCGTTTCCCGTACACGATATAGGTACGCCCGGCCTCAGCAGTACCGCCGGGGTTGGCGCGATGGGCGCCGATCATCAGGTCAGCGATGCCGTCGCCGTTGATATCGCCGGCGGCTCGAACCGATCTGCCGGAGAAATCTCCGACATTCTCGCCGTCGAGCTGAAAGCCGTCGATTCCATCCAGGCTGCCCAGATCCAAGGCTTCGGGAAATTCCTGGGCGACGGCCGCGGCGCAAAACATCACTCCGGCCAGCACCGCCTGCACCCCGGAAGCGAGCGAAGTGCGGTTGGACATCGAGCCGGATTTACCGGATACGGGCGGAATTCGTTCCAGGCCGGGTACGGGGGTTGTCAGACTTTTTTGCCTGAGGCGGGCGGTGTCACCGGAGTCATTCTTGATCATTTTTTGCCTGCCGAAGCTGTAGAGCAGACAATTGATTATAAATCAGCAAGTTCCATCGTTAAACTATTTTTTACTCCAGAATCACCCCATAATTGTGTGGAATATCGCATTATGTTTCTCGAAATGTTGAAACAGCTCTCATTGGCATTTTTATCCAAGCCTGGAAGGCGGGGCCGGGATTCGATCGACGGTCGGTTTTTCGCGCTCGGTGCCGTGGCGTCGAATGGCGTGGAAAATGCCTGTTCGAGCATGGCGGCCGGACGCGTCTTCCTCGGCTTCCGTCGCCGGATCCGGATTTCGTCGTCCGGCCGTGCCCAACGATCTGTTTCGTTTTTTTTGCTGCTGAAACAACCCGGGATTTTCGCCGGGCATGATCGATTTCCGCCCAGCCGCCGATTTCAAGCTGGTATAATCCTCGAGCTTCGCGGCTCTGCAACTCTATGGGCCGCTTGTTTTTGATGGGCCGCGGGGATTGGACAGGCCGTGTCTGAAGATTCCGGCAAGCCGGAAAACAGCCAACCGGCGCACGACGCTGCCGGCTTCGCCCGGACCGTCGTCTGGTTGCTGAGGATGCAGGCGGTGATGGCGGTTGCAGCCGCGATCGTTGCCGGCCTGCTCGCCGAGGCGGGCCAATCCATGGCTGTGGCACTGGCCGTGCTGGCCGGCGGCGGCATCGGCATCGTGGTGACTGCACTTTCGGCGCTGCGCGCCGGGGCGGTATCGGCCGCCGGCGATCCCGAGGCTGTGGCGACAGCGTTCTATCGCGGCATGTTCTTGAAGATGGCGCTGGCCGTGGTGATGTTCGTGATCGTCGCAGCGCTGTTCGCCAAATGGTTTTTGCCGGTAATGGCCGGTTACGTGGTCACCCTGGTGGCCTATTGGATTGCGCTGTTGCGGATTGGACGTCAAGTCGGGCGTCAACAGGATCCGGGCAGCGCATTAAACGACGAGTGACAAGGACGACTGAATCGTGCGTTTTGGAGTTGCAGCCGCGGGATCCTCTCCGACCGAGTACGTCTCGCACCATCTCGAACACCTGACGATCGGCGAGGGGCTCTGGACCTTTCACCTCGACACCCTGTTCTTCTCGATCGTGCTCGGCGCCGGAATGGTCTTCCTGTTCTGGCTGGCCGCCCGGCGCGCGACCGCCGAGGTCCCGGGCAAACTGCAGAATTTCGTGGAGATGCTGGTCGATTTCATCGACAATTCGGTGCGCGAGTCCTTCCACGGTCCGCGTCAGTTCGTCGCCCCGCTGGCGATGACGATCTTCATCTGGGTGTTCCTGTGGAACGTGATGGACCTGGTGCCGGTCGACTACCTGCCGCTGCTGGCCAACGCCGTTTTCGGGCTCGAGTACCTGCGCGTGGTTCCCTCGGCCGACGTGAATGCGCCGTTCGCCCTGTCGCTATCGGTGCTCGCGCTGATCATCATATACAGCGTCAAGGGCAAGGGAATCGGCGGCTACGGCAAGGAACTGCTGTTCCATCCGTTCGGCAGCAACGTGTTTCTCTGGCCGGCCAACATCGTGCTCAACGTGGTCGAACTCATCGCCAAGCCGGTCTCGCTGGCAATGCGGCTGTTCGGCAACCTGTACGCCGCCGAGCTGATCTTCATCCTGATTGCAATGCTGCCGTGGTGGATCCAGTTCATCCCCGGCGGCGCCTGGGCGATTTTCCATATTCTGGTGGTCCCGCTGCAGGCATTCATTTTCATGACGCTGACGATCGTTTACCTGTCGTTGGCCTATGAAGAACATTGACGAGACCAGTCATCAACCCGTAACCGTTCATTCTTGACAAGCAATACTCCAGGAGATAACACGTGGAAGAACTCATCGCACAAATCCAGGCCAATACCGCCATCGCCGTCGGTCTGATTTTCGCTTCGGCCGCTCTGGGCACCGGCATCGGCTTCGCGCTGCTCGGCGGAAAGTTCCTCGAAGGCGCAAGCCGTCAGCCGGAACTGGTCGGCATGCTGCAGGTCCGCATGTTCATCGTCGCCGGCCTGCTCGACGCGCTGTCGATCATCGGCGTTGCATTCGCGGCCCTGCTGCTGTTCGCCAACCCGCTTCTGACGCCGCTGGGCGGATAAGTGCACCGCTCGATCGAAACGCCTGAAATGCTGAACAAATCGTAGGGAATTACCATGGATCTCTCTCTGGGCACCTTGATCGGTCAGGCCGGCACCTTCCTGGTGCTGGTGCTGGTCACGATGAAGTATGTCTGGCCGCCGCTGACCGAAGCCATGGAGCAGCGTCGCCAGAAGATCGCCGAGGGCCTGGCCCAGTCCGACAAGGCCGAAAAGCGGCTGGAAAAGGCGGAAGCCGAGGCCGAACAGATCATTCGCGACGCGCGCGCCAGGTCCGGTGAAATCATCGACCAGGCGAGCAAGCGCGGCAACGAGATCGTGGAACAGGCCAAGCAGGAAGCGATCGCCGAACGCGACCGGCAGGTGTCGGCTGCCGAAGCCGACATCAAGCTGGCGGTCAACCAGGCGCGCGAGACATTGCGCGAAAGGATGGCCGAGCTGACCATCGCCGGCGCCGAGCGCGTGATCGAACAGGAACTGGATGCCGATCGCCATCGCAAGCTCCTCGACAAGCTGGCCGCGGAACTGTAGCGCGTCATGCTGGCCGAAACCACACTTGCGCGCCCCTACGCTCGGGCGGCATTCAACCTGGCCGACCAGGCCGGTACCGTCGATAACTGGAGTAACTTGCTCGCGCGCGCCGCTGCTGCCGTCGAAGAGCCGACGTTCAAGCGGCTGATCGGCCATCCGTCGATGCAAGACGATCAGCTGACGGCCCTTTTCGGTGATGTCCTGGGCGATTCTGCCGATACGGCCTTCAACGGCTTTCTCAAAGTGCTGATGCATTATCGCCGCCTGCCGCTGCTGGCCGAAATCGCCGCGCAGTTCGAAACGCTGAAGCGCGCGCGCGATCAGCGCCTGAAGGTCGACGTCACCTCGGCGGTGGAAATGTCCCCGGACCAGGTCGAGCAGCTCGCCGATCGCCTGCGCCGGCGCTTCGGCACCGAGATCGAAATGGAGCTCGGGGTCGACGGCGACCTGCTCGGCGGATTGATCGTGCGTGCCGGAGACAAGGTGATCGACGCCAGTGTTCGCGGCCGGCTCGAGCAGCTGGGCCGCCAGCTGGTGCGCTGATCATCTCCGGCGAGTCGACACGAATCCAGCAATCTGCGAAAACCGCAACTGAAATCAACGAGTACACAAGCCATGCAGCAGACACTCAATCCGACTGAAATCAGCGAACTGATCCGCAAGCGCGTAGAGCAGTTCGACGTCGTCTCGGAAGCCCGCAACGAGGGCACCATCGTCAGCGTGTCCGACGGCATCTGCCGTATTCACGGCCTGGCCGACGCCATGCAGGGCGAGATGATCGAATTCCCCGGCGATACCTACGGCCTGGCGCTGAACCTCGAGCGCGACTCGGTGGGTGTCGTGATCATCGGCGACTACGAGCACCTGAGTGAAGGCGATACCGCCCGCTGCACCGGCAAGATCCTCCAGGTGCCGGTGGGCGAAGGCCTGCTCGGCCGCGTGGTCGACGCGCTGGGTTCGCCGATCGACGGCGCCGGCCCGCTCGACGCACAGGGTTCGGAACCGATCGAGAAGATCGCCCCCGGGGTGATTACCCGCAAGTCCGTTTCGCAGCCGGTGCAGACCGGCCTGAAGTCCATCGACGCGATGGTGCCGGTCGGTCGCGGCCAGCGCGAACTGATCATCGGCGACAGGCAGACCGGCAAGACCGCGGTCGCCATCGACGCGATCATCAACCAGAAGGGCACCGGCATCAAGTGCATCTACGTCGCCGTCGGCCAGAAGGCTTCCTCGGTATCGCAGGTGGTGGCCAAGCTCGAAGAGCACGGCGCAATGGAACACACCATCGTGGTGGCCGCCAACGCGTCCGACTCGGCGGCCATGCAGTACCTGGCGCCGTATGCCGGCTGCGCCATGGGCGAATACTTCCGCGACCGGGGCGAAGACGCGCTCATCGTCTACGACGATCTGACCAAGCAGGCCTGGGCCTACCGCCAGGTGTCGCTGCTGCTCAAGCGCCCGCCGGGCCGCGAAGCCTATCCGGGCGACGTGTTCTACCTGCACTCGCGCCTGCTCGAGCGCGCCTCGCGCGTCAACGAGGATTACGTCGAAAAGGCGACCAACGGCGAAGTCAAGGGCAAGACCGGTTCGCTGACCGCGCTGCCGATCATCGAGACGCAGGCCGGCGACGTTTCGGCGTTCGTGCCGACCAACGTCATCTCGATCACCGACGGCCAGATCTTCCTCGAGACCGACCTGTTCAACGCCGGCATCCGGCCGGCCATCAACGCCGGCCTGTCGGTGTCGCGCGTCGGTGGCGCGGCCCAGACCAAGATCATCAAGAAGCTCGGCGGCGGCGTTCGCCTGGCGCTGGCCCAGTATCGTGAACTGGCGGCGTTCTCGCAGTTCGCCTCCGATCTCGACGAAACCACGCGCAAGCAGCTCGAGCGCGGCGAGCGCGTGACCGAGTTGATGAAGCAGCAGCAGTATTCGCCGCTTTCGGTGGCGGAAATGGCGGTCAGCCTGTTCGCCGGCAGCGAAGGCTATCTCGACGACCTGTCGCTGGACAAGGTGGTCCCGTTCGAGAGCGCGCTGCGCGATTTCATGAAGAACGAGCATGCCGAGCTGATGGACAAGATCGACGAAACCGGCGACTGGAACGACGAAATCAAGGAAGAAATGAAGAAGGCGGTGGACGAGTTCAAGAAAACGGGCTCCTGGTGAGCCCGGAAATGCGTAAACAGGTAAATAGTGAATGGTAAACGGCAACCGGCTCCGATCAGGGTTTTGCTTGCCATTTACTATTTACCATTCACCATTTACGCCTTTAATCGCCGGACAGAAAGCACACCGGCGCAAAGTAAAGCACTAGCCAAACGGACGGCACCAACATGAGCGGATCCAAGGAAATCGTAGGCCAGATCAAGAGCATCAAGAACACGCGCAAGGTCACGAGTGCGCTGGAGATGGTCTCGGCCTCGAAGATTCGCAAGGCGCAGGACCGCATGCAGGCGTCGCGCCCCTATGCGCGCATGATTCGCCAGGTGACGGGCCATCTGGCGCACGCCAATCCCGATTACAAGCATCCGTTCATGCAGGAGCACGACGAAGTCAAACACGTCGGCTACGTCATCATTTCCTCCGATCGAGGCTTGTGCGGCGGGCTGAACAACAACCTGTTCCGCAAGCTGCTCGCGCGCTTTCGTGAACACCAGGAAGCCGGCCAGGACGTCAGCCTGGTATTGATCGGGCGCAAGGCACAGCAATTCTTCAAGCGCATCAGGATCGAGATCGCTGCCACCGTCCAGGATCTTGGCGAACAGCCGCAGCTCGAGCAGCTGATCGGCGCGATCAAGATCATGCTTGACGGATACCGCGATGGCTCGCTGGACCGCATTCATCTGTGCTACAACGAATTCATCAACACGATGACCCAGCGCGTCCGTATCGACAACTTGCTGCCCCTGCCGCTGGCGACCGACGAGCCGATGCTCCAGTACTGGGATTACATCTACGAGCCGAATCCGGAGTCGCTGCTCGACGACCTGCTGGTGCGATATATCGAATCGCTGGTCTACAACGCCACGCTGGAGAACCTGGCCAGCGAACATGCCGCCCGCATGGTCGCGATGAAGAACGCTTCGGACAACGCGAACAACCTGATCGACGAGCTGAACCTGGCCTACAACAAGGCCCGCCAGGCGGCGATCACCCAGGAGATTTCCGAGATTGTCAGCGGCGCCGGAGCCGTCTGATCGAAAAGATATCGATTGAATGTAAAAGACTGGGGTCCCGCGAGGCCCTGCCGACCAGAAACGAGGTTTGAGTGATGAGCAAGGGTAAGATTGTCCAGATTATCGGCGCCGTGGTCGACGTCGAGTTCGCGCGCGAAGAAGTCCCGCGCGTCTATCACGCGTTGATCGTCGACGAGGGCCAGATCATGCTGGAAGTCCAGCAGCAGCTCGGCGACGGCGTAGTCCGCACGATCGCGCTTGGATCCACCGACGGCCTCAAGCGCGGCCTCGAAGTGACCAATACCGGCGACGCCATCACCGTTCCGGTTGGCAAGGAAACGCTGGGTCGCGTGATGGACGTCATGGGCAACCCGATCGACGAGGCCGGCGACATCGGCGAGGCCGAGCGCATGCCGATCCACCGCAAGGCGCCAAGCTTCGAAGAGCAGGCTTCCAGCAACGAGCTGCTGGAAACCGGGATCAAGGTCATCGACCTGATCTGCCCGTTCGCCAAGGGCGGCAAGGTCGGCCTGTTCGGCGGCGCCGGCGTGGGCAAGACGGTCAACATGATGGAGCTGATCCGCAACATCGCCATCGAGCACGAAGGCTACTCGGTATTCGCCGGGGTCGGCGAACGGACCCGCGAAGGCAACGACTTCTACCACGAGATGAAGGACTCCAACGTCCTCGACAAGGTCTCGCTGGTCTACGGTCAGATGAACGAGCCGCCGGGCAACCGCCTCCGGGTGGCCCTGACCGGACTCACGATCGCGGAAAACTTCCGGGATGAAGGCCGCGACGTCCTGATGTTCATCGACAACATCTATCGGTACACGCTGGCCGGTGTGGAAGTCTCCGCACTGCTCGGCCGCATGCCGTCGGCGGTGGGTTACCAGCCGACGCTGGCCAAGGAAATGGGCGACCTCCAGGAGCGCATCACCTCGACCAAGACCGGTTCGATCACGTCCATCCAGGCCGTCTATGTGCCGGCCGACGACCTGACCGACCCGTCACCGGCGACCACCTTCGCCCACCTCGACGCCACCGTCGTGCTGTCGCGCCAGATCGCCGAGCTGGGCATCTACCCGGCCGTGGATCCGCTGGACTCGACTTCGCGCCAGCTCGACCCGCTGGTCGTGGGCCAGGAGCACTACGACGTCGCGCGCAAGGTTCAGGGCACGCTGCAGCGCTACAAGGAACTCAAGGACATCATCGCCATTCTCGGCATGGACGAACTGTCGGAGGAAGACAAGCTCACCGTGGCTCGCGCGCGCAAGGTCGAGCGTTTCTTCTCGCAGCCGTTCTTCGTCGCCGAAGTGTTCACGGGCTCCCCGGGCGTGTATGTTTCGCTCAAGGACAGCATCCGCGGCTTCAAGGGCATCGTCGACGGCGAGTACGATCACCTGCCCGAGCAGGCGTTTTACATGGTCGGCACCATCGAAGAAGCGGTCGAGAAGGCGGAGAAGATGCAGGAAAAGGCGGCCTGAAGGCACGTCGAGCGCGCTTGTGGTGATTTTCGGTGCGGTTGAAATGCTGCACTTTCATGCACGCCGCAAGCCATGGCGGCGAAATCGAATCACCCCTGCGCCGGGGCATGACAAGGTCGTCGATCCAACTGTCCGGAGTCACTGAAAAATGGCATCAACAATTCAATGCGATATCGTGAGCGCCGAGGCGGAGATCTTCTCCGGCCAGGCCTCCATGGTGGTGGTGAGCGGTGAAGAAGGCGAGCTTGGCATCGCCCCGCGTCATGCCCCGCTGCTGACCCGGATCAAGCCCGGCCAGGTGCGCGTCATGCTGCCCGAAGGCGGCGAGGAATTCTATTATGTCTCCGGCGGCATGCTCGAGGTGCAGCCGCACGTGGTCACGGTGCTGGCCGACACCGCTGCTCGCGCTGCCGACCTTGACGAGGCGGCTGCGATGAAGGCCAAGGAAGAGGCCAGGCGCGCGTTGGTGGACCGCAATGCCGACATGGGCATGGCCGAGGCCCAGGCGCAACTCGCCGAGGCGGTCGCCCAGCTTGCCGCGCTCGAGCGACTGCGCAAGAAACTCAAGCACTAGCGCGGAATACGCTCCGTGGGGCGTTTCGCGGGGCCGCCCGCTACGCCTTGCCGGGATTTTTCCCGTAGCAGAATTCGCCGAGCACTCCGGCGTGGTCCCTGGCGAGCCACCTCGCTTCGCCTCGACTGTCTATCCGTCAGGTTGTACGCATCCTTTCCAACGCTGTCGCGCCCGCGCGGGCTTATTCCCAGGTTCCCTGAGTCGATCGCCTCCTGAATAGAGTGGGCGCTCTAATCTGATATCCTATGCGGCATCGAGGTCAAAAGGGTGATCGAATGCGCATTACTGCGCCATTATTGCTGCTTTCCTGTCTGCTGATCGCTGGATGCGGCCAGGGGGATGTGCCGATTTCGAACGATCGCCTGCTCGAAAGCTTCCAGCAGGGCCGCACCGGGATCTGGGTCAGCGCCGAAGCCCCCGTGGCGCAGAAGCTGGGCGACGAGGACGACGGCCTGCTTCAGCGTTTCATGATCCGGCCGACCGAGGGCGTGACCGTCCAGGTGCGTCACTCGCTGGAAGAATCCACCCGGGTCCCGGTCGAGCGCGGCGACATCGTGCGCGTGACCGGCTATTACGAATGGGACGCGCGCGGCGGTTTCATCTCCAGAACCTACAGCGACCCCGAGCAGCCCGGCGGCGGCGGCTGGATCGAGCACGACGGCCAGCGCTACGATTGAACATCGTCCGGCGAT
>JAWLEW010000032.1:15168-26973 GCA_041685925.1 Wenzhouxiangellaceae bacterium
GGTTTCATCTCCAGAACCTACAGCGACCCCGAGCAGCCCGGCGGCGGCGGCTGGATCGAGCACGACGGCCAGCGCTACGATTGAACATCGTCCGGCGATACGAAAGAATTCCGTCGGGCGCGTCGCCAGGCTGAACGACCCGCCGGGCTCCCCGGCCCGGAATCTGGAACGTCAGTCGTCGAAGTATTCCGGGTCCGCGCCCTCGATTTCGCCCACGGTTGCAGTTTCGTGGATGCGCAGGCGCACCTCGCGCTCGAATACCAGCGGCCCGACCACCTCGGCGTCTGCATGAATCTCGACCATCAAGGGATTGTCCTGCGGATTGCCGCGGCCGCGACCGATCCTGAGCTCGCCGAGCACGCGACTGCCCTGTTCGACCACGATGCCGCCCTCGGTGTTCTTGAGCGCGCCCACGGTGCCGCCCTGGATGCGAATCTGGCCGTTGACGGCCGACACCGTGTCCTCCACGCGTGCATCCGCACCCACGACGATTTGCCCGTTGACCGTTTCGACGCCACCGGTAATCTCCGCGCCCTCGCCGATGGTGATGCTGCCGTTGACGGTCCTGGCGGATTCGGCCTGGACGTCCGGCTCGAGTGCGATCTTGCCGTTGACCGTCTCGATGCTGCCGGCGATTCGGCTTGCGTTGCCGGCAGTGATCGAGCCGTTGACGGTCTTGACGCTGCCCTCGACGACGCTCCGGTTACCGATCCGGACCGAACCGTTTACGGTGTTCAGGCCGCCGTCGGTCGTTTCGCCGTCGGCGATCTCGATGTCGCTGTTGATGCTCAGGCAGCCGCCCAGCATCAGCGCGCCCAGAAATGCAATGATTCGCGTTTTCATGGCTCCCATCCGTGTTGGTGGACTTCACGCTCAGAATACGCCCGGCACGCGCGACCCGCAACGGCCGGAAGTCATGCCCGGCTTCAGGATGTTTTCACCGCTCGATTTCCCGGGATCAACCAGTCGAGCGTGTCGGGCGCCGGCATGCCGGAGGCGTTCTCGAGCCCCGCGAAATCGAACAGCCTGCCATCGCACAATTGGGACGGCGCGACGTTGGTCAGCGCCTTGAAGATCGTTTCGGTGCGTCCCGGCTGGCGGCTGTCCCATTCGGCGAGCATCCGTTTGATGACCTGGCGCTGAAGATTGGGCTGGGACCCGCAGAGGTTGCACGGGATGATCGGATAGCCGCGCCGTTCGGCCAGCGAAGCGAGGTCGTGCTCGCGGCAATAGGCCAGCGGCCGGATCACGACGTTGTCGCCGTCGTCGCTTTTCAGCTTGGGCGGCATGGCCTTGAGGGTGCCGCCGTAAAGCAGGTTGAGGAAGAAGGTCTCGACGATATCGTCCATGTGGTGACCCAGGGCGATCTTCGTGAACCCGTTTTCCTTTGCGTAGCTGTACAGGTTGCCGCGGCGCAGGCGCGAGCACAGTCCGCAAGTGGTCCTGCCCTCGGGAATGACCTGCTTGACCACTGAGTGGGTGTCACGCTCGATGACGTGGTACGCCACGCCGATAGATTCCAGGTATTCCGGCAGGACGTGTTCCGGGAAGCCCGGCTGCTTCTGATCGAGATTGACCGCCACGATGGCGAAATCCACCGGTGCGCGTCGCTTCAGGCTGCACAGCAGGTCCAGCATGGCGTAGCTGTCCTTGCCGCCGGACAGGCAGACCATTACCCGGTCCCCGTCGCCGATCATGGCGTAATCCCCGATCGCCTTGCCGGTCAGCTTGCGCAGTCGCTTGAACAGTTTGTCCGATTCGTGTTTGGCGCGTTCCGCCGAGTTGGCCATAGGGTCCATCCGTGTCGAACGAGCGCATGATACCGCCTGGTCGCCGACGAGCAGGCCGAACCGGCGATCCGCTCCGAAGACGTGTGACCGAGTTTGCATTTCGGGCCCATCTTGATAGACTCGAATGCCCGTGGAACATCCGTGTCCAGGGGCTGCTACCTGGAGGATCGGGATGAATGAGTCGCCCGCTGAAATCGTCGAAATCCTGGCCGACCTGCGCAGCCAGCACCGCGACCTCGACGAGGCCATTGCGCGCCTGGCCGAATCGCCGGCCATGAACCAGTTGCAGCTGACCCGGCTGAAAAAGCGCAAGCTTCGACTCAAGGATCAGATCGCCTGGTGGGAATCGAAACTGATCCCCGACATGGACGCCTGAGACCTGCGCCGGTGCGGTTCTGGAGCGCCGGAAGGTGCATTGACTGGGGCGATTTGCGGCCCCATACTGTAGCGTATGGAAGCGATCAGAAGCCTTAATAATCACGAAGTTCGGCGCCGTCAGATCTGGACCGACGACGGTGTGCGGCTTGACGTGCGTTACCTCGGCCACGAGCGGGCCCCGTGTGTCCTGCTGGCCCACGGGTTCGGCCAGACCCAGTTTGCCTGGGCCGAAACCGCGCGCCACCTGGCCGCCAGCGGCTGGCAGGCGGTCAGCTACGACGCCCGCGGCCACGGCAATTCCGACCGCGCGCCGAGCGGACGCTACATATTCGAACAGTTCGTCGAGGATTTCCGCCGGGTGTGCTCGTCGCTGCCCCATCCGCCGCTTCTGATCGGCGCCTCCATGGGTGGGCTGACCGCGCTGCTCGCGCATTCTGAAAAGCCCATTGCCGAACTGCGTGCACTGGTGCTGGTCGATATTGCGCCGCGCTGGGACGAAAAGGGCGTCGAGGCGATGCTCGCCTTCATGCGCCAGCACCCCAAGGGATTCGAAACGCTGGAAGAAGCGCGCGAGGCCGTGCGCAGCTTTCTGCCTCACCGACGCTCCGCCGCGACAACCGAAGGCCTCAAGCGCAACCTGCGCCAGGCATCGGACGGTCGCTGGTACTGGCACTGGGATCCGGCCATGCTCGCCCTGGCCGAGAAGAGCAAGAACCTGCAAAGCCGGCTCAAGTCGGCCGCGCGCAAGCTCAAGAAGCCCACGCTTCTGATTTCCGGCGGCAAGAGCGAGCTGATTTCCGAGGAGCATGTCGAGGAATTTCTGAAGCTGGCCCCGCACGCCGAGCACGTTTCCGTCGCCGACTCCGGTCATATGGTGGCCGGCGACGTCAATGACAGATTCTTGCATGCCGCCGTGCCATTCTTGAAGAGGCACTCGGGAGAAGGAGAACCGAAATGATGATCCTGCTGTTCATTCTTGTACTGGTCGCGGTCTCCGTGGCCTGCAGCTTTCTCAAGACCTCGCTGCAGGTCTGGACCGGCGCGGTAGCGGCGACGCTGCTCGTTTTCACCCTCGCCGGCGAGCCCGGCTGGATTTCGCTGACGCTGGGCTGGCTGATATTCGCGCTGGTTGCCGTACCGCTGAACTATTCGCCGTGGCGTCGGGCGCTGGTGACCGCCCCGGTGCTCAAGGTATTCAACAAGATGACGCCGCAGATCTCGGATACCGAGCGCGTTGCGCTGGAAGCCGGCACGGTCGGCTTCGAAGGCGAACTGTTCACCGGCCGTCCGAACTGGCGCAAGCTGATCGACAAGCCGTTGCCGGAACTGTCGCTCGAGGAGCAGGCGTTCATCGACGGTCCCTGCGAAGAGCTTTGCCACATGATCGACGAGTGGGAATTCACCCATTACCGCATCGATCTGTCCGAGAAGGCCTGGGAGCATCTGAAGAAGAACAAGTTTTTCGGCATGATCATCCCCAAGGAATACGGCGGACTGGGCTTCTCCGCCATCGCGCACCGCGCGGTGCTGGAAAAGGTCGGCGGAATGAGTGCGACCGTGGGCTCCGTCGTCGCCGTGCCCAACTCACTGGGCCCGGCCGAGCTTCTGCTGCATTACGGCACCACCGAGCAGAAAAACCACTATCTCCCGCGGCTGGCTTCGGGGGAGGAAATTCCGTGCTTCGGCCTGACCTCCACGACCGCCGGCTCCGACGCCACGTCGATTTCCGACTACGGCGTGATCTGCAAGGGCGAGTGGGAAGGCAAGGAAGTGCTGGGCATGCGCCTGAACTTCGACAAGCGCTACATCACGCTGGCGCCGGTTGCCACCGTGGTCGGGCTGGCGTTTCGCCTGTATGACCCGGATGGCCTGATCGGCGATACCGAGGACATCGGCATCTCGCTGGCGCTGCTGCCGCGCGACGTGCCCGGAATGGACATCGGCCAGCGCCATTTCCCGCTGAACAACCCGTTTCCGAACGGCCCGATCCGCGGCAAGGACGTGTTCGTGCCGCTGGAGTTCCTGCTCGGCGGCACCGAGCATGCCGGACACGGCTGGCGCATGCTGGTCGAATCGCTTTCGGTGGGTCGCGCGATTTCGCTGCCGTCCTCGACCACCGGCGGCGCCAAGCTGACCTGCCTGGCAACCGGCGCGTATGCGCGCATCCGCAAGCAGTTCAATCTGCCCATCGGCCGCTTCGAGGGCGTGGAGGAAGCGCTGGCCCGGATCGCGGCCAACACCTATGCGGTCAGCGCCCTGTCGCGCCAGACCGCCTCGGCCGTCGACGCCGGCGAGAAGCCTTCGGTGCCCGGCGCGCTGGCCAAGTACCACTGCACCGAACTGTCGCGCGACATCCTCAAGGACGCGATGGACATCCACGGCGGCAAGGGCATCATTCTCGGCCCGCGCAATTACCTGGGCCGCGGCTGGCAGGGCGCGCCGATCTGGATCACGGTCGAGGGCGCCAACATCCTGACCCGTTCGATGATGATCTTCGGCCAGGGCGCGATCCGCTGCCATCCCTACGTGCTCAAGGAACTCGAAGCGCTGGAGATCAAGGACGAGGAAGAACAGCTCAACGCATTCGACAAGCTGCTGTTCAGGCACGTCGGGCACACCATCTCGTGCGCCTCGCGGTCGTTCGTGCTTGGCTTGAGCATGGCGCGCTTCGCCGCGGTTCCCGGTGATCGCCAGACCAAGAAGTACTATCGCAAGCTCAGCCGCTACACCGCCGCCTTCTCGCTGATGGCCGACATTGCAATGTCGACCTACGGCGGCAAGCTCAAGATGAAGGAAAAGATCTCCGGCCGCCTCGGCGACGCCCTGAGCATGCTCTACATGAGCGCCAGCATGCTGCGGCGTTTCGAGTACGAGGGCCGGCCCGCCGCCGACCAGCCGATCCTGGCCTGGGCGTTCCACGACGCCATCTATCGCATCCAGGAAGCGCTCAAGGGCGTGATCGACAACTACCCGATTCCGTTGTTGCGCCCGGTACTGCGTCGCATCGTGTTTCCGCTGGGCGCCAACGAGCGCCGGCCGAATGACCGGCTGGGGCACAAGGTGGCCGCATTGATGCTGTCGCCGTCGGAGACCCGCGACCGGCTGACCCGCGGCTGCTACAAGGCCGACCGGCCGGGCCACGTCATCGGCAACATGGAAACCCTGCTGCCGGATGTGATCGCCGCCGAACCGCTGGAACGTCGCCTGCTGAAGGCCGTCAAGTCCGGCAAGGTCGCCGGCTACACCTTCGACGAACAGGTCGACAACGCCGAAAAGGCCGGTGTGTTCAGCGCTGAAGAGGCGAAATTGATGAGAAGCGTGCGCGAACGCGCCATGGAGATCATCGCCGTCGACGATTTCGACATCCGCGAGCTGCAGGCGGGCGTATCGGAGAAGGGTGAGGCCATCCGCGACGCCGCCTGAAAATCGGTTTGAAGCTATTGCGCGACGCTCTTGACGCTTCAAACCGATTTTCATCTTCCTGATTACGTACTTGTTTCCGCCATGCCCCGGAGCGCTGGGGCAAAGCGTAGGGTGTGTTGAGCCGCAGGCGAAACGCACCGATCGGCGTTCTGGTAAGCGTTGCGATGCGTTCGTTGTCCGTTCGGTGCGTGTTCGCTTCGCTCAACGCACCCTACCCGGTTTTCGATGGCTGAAGCAGATACGTAATCAGGTTCATCTTTTTTGCCTTTCTCCGAGTCCCTGCGCCTCCGCGCGAGGAAGCGTTTGCCCCTGGTCTGGCGCGACCCGCTCGCGTTCACATTCTGTATACTTGATTGCGTCCCGGGGTCTACCCTGGGGCGCTTTTCGTTGCTTGAGGTGTCCCGCTCACGAGTTTGTCGCGTGATCGGGGTGAAACGGGAAGCCGGTGCTGCCTTGCAGGGCAAACTCCGGCGCTGCCCCCGCAACTGTAACCGGCGATGCGTTTCGGCCCGAGGGCCGGCTGCATCAGGTCCGATCGAAAATCGCCACTGTGCATGGACAAGTGCACGGGAAGGCATCGGACCGGGAAGTTCGCTTCCCTGCCGGGAGCCAGGAGACCGGCCTCGAGTGTTGTTTCTGCCGCGGTGGGCGGTGCAGGACGATGCGTGCCCGGCGCCTGCTGGATGTGCGCTCTCGTCTCTGCCTCCCGAATCGCGGCCCGATGGCGCGGGCGTGCGCCGGGAGCATTTCAGACAATGACAACCTCACCAATCCGGCGGGCCATCCTGGCCGGCCTTTCCCTCGTTTCCATTCCGACCCTGGTGACAGCCGAGACGGCCTGGCAGGACGATCCTCTCGTGGTCACCGCCAACCGTACCGAGCAGCGCGCCGATTCGGTGCCGGCCCGGGTTTCGGTGATCGACCGCCAAGACATCGAGCGCAGCCAGGCGCCCGATCTGCTCGAGCTGCTTCGCCTCGAGGCCGGCATCGACATCACGCGCAACGGTGGCCCCGGCGGCCAGACCAGCGTGTTCATGCGCGGCGCCAACTCCAACCACGTGCTGGTGCTGATCGACGGCGTTCGGGTAGCGGCCAGCGGCACCGGCGCGTTTACCTGGGAAATCCTGGATCCCGCGGTCATCGAACGCATCGAGATCGTCCGGGGCCCGCGCGCGGCGCGCTGGGGAAGCGACGCCATCGGCGGCGTGATCCAGATCTTCACCCGCCGCGCCGAGGGGCTTTCGGCCGCGGCGCGCTACGGCAGCGACGACGACCGCAAGGCGACATTGTCGGCCGGCCGCCAGCAGGGCGACCTGCCGCTGGATCTCACGCTCAGCGGGCGCAAGGTCGACGGCTTTTCGGCCCAGAACCCACGCGGTTTCGCCTTCGACCCCGACGATGACGGCTTCGAGAACTTTTCGGCCGCCACCGGCGGGTCGACGAACATCGCCGGCGGGGCACTGCAATGGCGCGGCCGCGCGGCTACGGGCGAGACCGAGTTCGACCAGGGCGAGACCGAGTTCGACAACTGGTCCTGGCGCTTCGACTACCGACGCAACTCCAGTGGGCCGTGGCAATGGCAGCTCGGGGCGGCGACCGTACGCGACCGGCTGGAAACCGAGACCGCCTTCGGCACCTCGGAGGTGGTCACCCGCCGGCTGCAGGGCGACTGGCTGGCCGAGCGCAGGCTGGGCGACGACACGCAATGGCTGCTGGGGGTCGATGCCTGGCGCGAATCGGGCGTCAGTCGCGGACAATGGAACGAATCGCGCAGCAACGTCGGCATCTTTTCCGGACTGGAAGGCGCGGCCGGGCGGGCCGGATACGAGCTCAGCCTGCGGGTTGACGAAGACGAGGATTTCGGCACCGAAGTGACCGGCAACGCGGGGGTGAACTGGCGCTTCGACGACCGCTGGCGCGTCTTCGCAAGCGCCGGGCGGGCTTTTCGCGCGCCGAACTTCAGCCAGCTGTTCTCGCCGGGCTTCGGCGGACTTTTCGCCGGCAACCCCGGCCTCGATCCGGAACGCTCGTGGTCGACCGAGGCCGGCCTGGACTTCAACCCGGGCGCCGGCCAGCGCCTGACCCTGAGCGCCTACAGCAACTGGATCGACGACTTGATCGACTTTTCCGGCGCCGATTTCCAGGCCGTCAACGTCAACGAGGCGCGCATCCGGGGCCTGGAATTCACCCACGGTGCGGCGATCGGCAACTGGACCAGCAACTTCAACCTCACCTGGCAGGACCCGGAGGACCGCGACGCCGATCGCGACCTGCTGCGCCGTGCCGAGTTCAAGGGTAACTGGGTGCTCGGTTATGCGTTCGCCAACCGCTGGAACATCGACGGGGAACTGACCCACGTCGGTGATCGCCTCGACGTCGGCGGCGCCCGGCTGTCTTCGTATACCCTGATCAACCTGCGCGCAGCCTGGCGCCTGCGCGACCACTGGAACCTGGAGGTCCGCGTTGACAACCTGGCAGACCGCGACTACGAGCCGCTGGTGGGCTTCAACGCCGCCGACCGGCGCGTCTTCGTCCAGCTGGGCTGGTCGAGCTGACCGGCGACTCGCCGCCGTCTTCCTGATTGCCATGCTGCTGGCCGGCTGCGCGCCGGCCGGCAGCGAACACCGTGCCGTGTTCGCCGTTTTCGGCACCGAGGTCGAGCTGCAGCTGCGCGGCGCAACCGACCCGCAGGCTGAAAACGCTTTCCGCGACGTCGGGGCCATGCTGCAGCGCCAGCACCGCGACCTGCACCCCTGGGAAGACGGTGAGCTGATGGCGCTGAACCGGGCGCTGGCGGCCGGCAGGCCGCACCGGACCACGCGGGAGATTGCCCAGCTGATCGAGACCGGCGCAGCGCTGGAAGCGACTACCGCAGGCGCCTTCAATCCGGCCATCGGCGCGCTGGTCAATCTCTGGGGTTTCCATACCTCGAACTACCCCATCACCGAGCCGCCGCCGGCACCGGAATCGATCGATGCGCTGGTCGCCCGGGCGCCTTCCATGCGTGATGTCGAACTCGAAGGCCGAACCGTTCGCGCCCGTAGCCGGGCCGTGCGGCTGGACTTCAGCGGCATCGCCAAGGGGCTGGCGGTCGAACGGGTGTGCGAGATCGTCGCCAAGCACGAGATCGAATCGGCGATGGTCAATGCCGGCGGCGACGTCATGGTTTGTTCGGCCGGCCAACGGCCCTGGCGGGTCGCCGTGCGCGGGCCGGACGGCGGGGTGCTGGAAACGCTGGAAATCGACCGGCCGCTGGCCGTGTTCACCTCGGGCAACTATTACCGCTTCGGCGAATTCGACGGCGAACGCTACGCGCATATCCTGGATGCGGCCACCGGCTACCCGGTCGACGAGGTCATGCAGGCGACCGTCATCGCCCTCGATCCGCTGGTCGCCGACGCCGCCGCGACCGCGCTAGTCGTCGCGGGTGCCGGGCGATGGCGGAACCTCGCCGAGACGCTATCCGTCGAGCGCGTCATCGTGATCGACGCCGAAGGCGCGATTTCCCGGATTGACAAGAAGTTTGACATTCGGCGGCGTGACCGGGCCATAAGATAATTCGGAGGCGTCGGACCTACCCGACGCCCGAAACGGAGAATTTTTTATGGATATGAATCAGCTCTTGAAGATCGGCGCACAAGCCTTTCAGTCTCAGCTTGGAGGGGACCAGGCAGGTTCGCTCTCGATGGACCAGATCATGGGTGCGCTTGCCGGCCTGATGCCGGGCGAGGGCACGAACGTCGATCTCGGCGCCTTGATCGGGAATATGCAGGGTGGCGGACTCGCCTCGCTGGCCGAGTCCTGGTTGGGCGACGGCGGCAACGCCGGCATCGGCGCCGAGCAACTGGCCTCGATGTTCGGCAGCGGCGAGATCAAGGGTTTCGCCGACAAGCTCGGGCTGGACGAAGGCACGGCGGTGGAAGGTCTGAAAGGCGCCGTCCCTGAAATGGTCGACAAGGCTTCATCCGGCGGCGCGCTGGAATCGATGGGCGGCGTCGGTGGCGTGATGGGTATGGTCGGCCAACTGTTCGGCCGCTGATTGCGCTTGCAGATCCCCGGCCCGAGAATCTGTCCGGGCCGGGCAGGGTTGGTCGATGCGCCGGAAGCGGGCATCAGTCCGGACCGGGCGGGGCATGCAGGTAGCAGGGCGCCAGTGACGCGAGCCGCGCGCGCTGGGCGTCGGCAAGCTCCGCCGTCATCAGTTCGCGAAACCACGCCTCGGCCTTTGTGCGGTTGGCGGAGGATTCTTCGCGCAGCGCCTCGCAGGCGGTCAGGCGCACTTCGTCGCGCTTGACCGAACCGGGAAAAGCGGCGAGGTAGTTTGCGCACAGCTGCCCGACCAGCCAGGAGGCGTGATGATCGGCTGCCGCGCGGATCAGCGCCAGCATGGAATCCGGCGAGGCCAGCGCGAAGTCGCGATCGACCTCGAGCATCCGGCTGGTGCGGTCCAGCGCTTCCTCGGGCGCCTCGAACGCCAGCAGCAGGGTTTCGAGATGCAGCCGGCCGTGTTCCAGCCGTCGTTCGCGAGTGCCGGCGCGCTCGAGCTGGCGTGCAAGCTCGGCGTGCATGTCGCGCGTCCCGCCCTGGCTGCGAATTTCCTCCCATAGCGCCTCCGGGTCGCGCGTGAATTTCTCGGGCGCCCGCGCCGGCTCGGTATCGGGCTCGACCAGGTTGAGTTCGGCCCTGTGCCGATACACCGTGCGTCCGGCCAGGTGAAACCACGCGAATACGGCGAACGCCCAGTAGGCGAGTTGCACCACGTTGCGAAGCCCCTGGCCAAGCCCCAGCCCGGCCATGATGCCGGCGATTGCCAGGTAGGCGAGCGCCGCCGCCAGCAGCGCGGCGCAAAGCCGCAGGTAGTCCGCTTGCCCGATGCGCGCGGCCAGGCGCAGCCACTGGGTCGGAATCAGCGCTTCGGAAAGGCTCTTGCTGAGCGTCAGGATGATGGTGGCCGCCGGCAGCATGGCGGCGAGCGCAAAGCTGCCTGCCAGCACGCCGATCGGACCGGTATAGATCGAGCAAACGACCAGCGCGAGGGTTGCCAGTAGCCACAGCGCGATATGTCGAATGGCAAGCCCGTCGGCCGATTCGATGCCGCTCAGGCTCGGCGCCCCGGTCTCGCCTTCGGCGCTGGCCAGCAGGATCTCGCTGGCCAGCCGGTAGATCGCGATCCAGAGCAGGAGACGCAGCACGAATGCGAGCACGCCGCTCAACGGGATCGGCGTGGCGGCCAGCAGTTCCAGGAACGCGCCGGCGCCCGCGACCCCCAGCAGCCACGCGCGCATGCCGCCGGACAGTGGAAACCGGATGGCGCTGCCCGCGTCGCGTCCGTCGCTATCGTTCATCGTCCAGGCTCATTGGGGTTCGCCCTACACTAACGTCCTCACTAGTAGCTGGAGCGGGCGACGTCGCGTGCTGCGATCGCTGCGGCGAACCGGGCAGCTTCAGAACATGCCGGTTTCGAGGCGGGCCGATTCGCTCATCATGTCCTGGTTCCAGGGCGGGTCGAAGGTCAGCTCCACGTCCACGCGCTCGATCGTCGGCACGATGATGAGCTTGGAGCGGACGTCGTCGACCAGGAAGTCGCCCATGCCGCAGCCCGGCGCGGTCAGCGTCATCCGGACCTCGATCTCGCGGCTGCCGTCGTCCTTCTTGAAGATGTCGCAGTCGTAGATCAGCCCCAGGTCGACGATATTGATCGGGATTTCCGGGTCGTAGCAAGTCTTGAGCTGCTGCCAGACGACCGCCTCGATGTCCTTGTCGCTGGCGTTCTCGGGCACCTCGGGCTTCGGCGGGGGCTCGCGGCCGATCGCGTCGGCGTCGTCGCCGGCCAGCCGGAACAGCCGTCCGTCGACGTATACGGTGAAGCTCCCGCCCAGCGACTGGGTCAGGTAGCCCGTGGTCCCGGCGGGCAGCTCGACCATCTGGCCCTCGGGAATCAGGGCCACGTCGGCTTCACGTTCGAATTTGACCGGTGCGTAGGATTGGCTGAACATCTGTTTACTGGCGTGGGCGATTCAGGACCAATATTGTACGCTTTAGGCCGTCGATTGTCTCCCCGTTTTTTGCCACACGCTGCCGGACCGGACTAATCTGAGGTTTCCCGGGATGTGATCCCCAGCGCCCGCTCGGCGGCCTGGCGGGTCAGCGGGTGGTAGCCGGGCTTCGCGCGTTCATACACCTCGATGGCCCAGTCGCGGCCCCAGTCGGTGTC
>JAWLEW010000033.1:0-26768 GCA_041685925.1 Wenzhouxiangellaceae bacterium
GATGGCGCCGGCCGCCCACAACAGCTGCAGCGTGGAGGTCACTTCCAGCACGTGCGAGCGATCGAGGTGGTCGTTGGTGTGGGCGGCGGCCAGCGAGTACATGCTGAACGCGAACGAGCCGTAGACGAAGCCGCCGGCCATGATCCAGGCCGTGCCCTGCCCGAGGGCCACCGCCACGCCCGTGGCCGCCGCGCCCAAAGCGGCCAGGGCGCAGGCCCAGGTCAGCACCGTGCGGCGATCGCGACGGTCTGAGATCCGGCCGACCGGCCACAGCATGACGATGCCGCCCAGGATGGTCAGGCCCATGAAGGTCGCCACGCCGGCCTTGTCCAGGCCGATGACGGTGGCAAACACCGGCGCCAGGCCCCAGAAGGCGCCGGTGCCCAGCCCGGCGAAGATGCAGCCGATCAGGCCCAGCGGCGAGACCGAATACAGCTTGGCCAGCCCCAGCCGGCTGGCGGGCACGATCGGCGGCTCGGCGACCCGGGTCATGGCCACCGGCACCAGGCCCAGCGACAGCAGCACCGAGGCCAGCGCGAACAGCTCCAGGTTCTCGGCCGCCCCGGCCATCAGCAGGACCTGCCCGAGGCCCAGCCCGATCAGGGTCGTGGTCATGTAGGCCGACAGGACGTGGCCGCGTTCTTCGTTGCCGGCGCGCTCGTTGAGCCACGACTCGATCGCGATGTACAGGCCCACGATGCAGATGCCCGAAAGCAGCCGGAGCAAGAACCACAAGCCGGGCGTGACGTAAAGCCCGTGAAGCAGCGTGGCGACCGAGGCCAGCGAGGCCAGCGTCGCGAATACGCGGATGTGCCCGGCCCGGCGGATCAGCCGCGGAATCAGCAGGGTGCCGACGACGAACCCGGCAAAGTAGCCGGACATGATCAGGCCCAGCGCGGTGGCCGAAAAGCCCTCCAGCTGCCCGCGCACGCCGAGCAGCGTGCCCAGCAGGCCGGTGCCGGCAAGAATGACGACCACGCCGAGCAACAGCGTGAAGACCGAGGCGATGGCTTGCATGGGAACCCGGACCGTGAGCGACAGGCTGGTAGATTATCATCACGCAGGCGCTGTGGACCTTTTCCACGATGCATTTTCGGACCCGGCGCCGTGCACTGCGGGTCCAGTCCGGCCCCGCGCGCGGGCGATGGTTCGGACAGGGCGAATCGACTTCGATACGGTGCCAGCCAGAAACGGGCCAGCAATGGAATTCAGGCTAACAGCGAGAATATTTTCCGGGCCGGCCGGGCCATGGCTCCGGCTGATGCGGTTCGACCGCCCGATCGGCATCGCGCTGCTGCTGTGGCCGACCTGGTGGGGCCTGTTCATGGCCGGCCGCGGACGCCCCGACATCGCCAACCTGTTGATCTTCACTGCCGGCGTGGTGGTGATGCGCGCGGCCGGCTGCGTGATCAACGATTTCGCCGACCGGCACCTGGACCCGCACGTGGCGCGCACGCAGTCGCGCCCGCTGGCCGCCGGCGAGCTCCGGCCGGCGGACGCGCTGAAGCTGTTTTTCGGGCTCATGGCCGTCGCCTTCGGCCTGGTGCTGCTGACCAACCCGCTGACCGTGCTGCTGGCGTTCTTCGGCGCGCTGCTGGCCGGCACCTACCCGTTCTTCAAGCGCTTCACGCATCTGCCGCAGCTGGCGCTGGGCACCGCGTTCGCCTGGGCCATTCCGATGGCGTTCGCCGCCGAGACCGGCGGCGTGCCCGAGCCGGCGTGGTGGCTGTTCGCGCTGAACATCGTCTGGGTGCTCATCTACGACACCGAATACGCCATGGCCGACCGCGAGGACGACCTCAAGGTGGGCGTGCGCTCGACCGCGATCCTGTTCGGCCGCTTCGACGTGCCCGCCATCGCCGCGCTGATGGGCCTGTTCGTCGCCGGGCTGGTCATCTTCGGCCTGCGCTTTTTGCCCGAACCGGCCTGGTTCGCCGCCGTCGCGATCGCCTTCGGGCTGCTGCAAGGGCAGCTGTGGCGCATCCGCAACCGCGAGCCGGAAGCCTGCTTCAAGGCCTTTCTGAGCAACCACTGGGTCGGCTTCACGCTGTTCGCCGGCATGCTGGCCGGCCTGCTGATGCGCGGCTGAAAGCAACCCGTCGGACAACACCGGCTGGAACAGGCCTTTCGGTGCGTGTTCGCTGCGCTCGACGCACCCTACGCGGGTCTTGATGGAGTTTGTAGGGTGCTGTTGAGCCGCAGGCGAAACGCACCATAGGGGGCAGCTTGGAGAATCCGCGCGAGCTTGTTTCACTGTTCGTCAAGACATTCTGCAGGTCGCGAATATGATACCTTGAGGCCTCCATACGGCAGCGTATGGACCCGTATTCAACGCGAGATATTGCCATGCCGTTCTACAAAGCCCCGCTGGAAGACTTCCGCTTCATGTACCACGAATTCCTCGACCTGGAGGAATGCCGCGCGCTGCCCTCGATGGCCGAGGCCACGCCGGACGTGATCGACGCGGTACTCGAGGAGGCCGCGCGCATCAGCGAGGAAGTGCTGCTGCCGCTCAACGAGGTCGGCGACCGGGAAGGCTGCCGCTTCGAAGACGGACAGGTGTTCACGCCGACCGGGTTCAACGACGCCTACAAGACCTACACCGAGGGCGGCTGGACGGGGCTGACCACCGACCCCGAATACGGCGGCCAGGGGCTGCCGAGCTTCGTCGGGCTGGGGCTTTCGGAAATGATCAACGCCGCCAATCCGTCGTTCGCCGCCTACCCGGGCCTGACCCACGGCGCCTACGAGGTGATCGAGCACCACGGCACCGACGCGCAGAAACAGACCTACCTGCCGCCGATGGTCGAGGGCCGCTGGACCGGGACCATGAACCTGACCGAGTCGCACTGCGGCACCGACCTGGGGATGATCCGCACCCGCGCCGAAAAGCGCGAGGACGGACGCTACGCCATCTCCGGGACCAAGATCTGGATCTCGGCCGGCGAGCACGACATGGCCGAGAACATCGTCCACCTGGTGCTCGCGCGCACCCCGGACGCCCCGGCCGGCACGCGCGGCATCAGCCTGTTCATCGTGCCCAAGTTCCAGGTCGAGCCGGACGGATCGCCGGGCGCGCCCAACGGCGTGCGCTGCGGCGGCATCGACCACAAGATGGGCATGCAGGCCTCGGCCACCTGCGAAATGATCTACGAGGGCGCCGTCGGCGAAATCATCGGCGAGGAAAACCGCGGGCTGTCCTACATGTTCACCATGATGAACGCGGCGCGCCTGGTCACCGGCCTCCAGGGGCTGGGCATGGCCGCCGTGGCGCAGCAGAACGCGGCGGCCTACGCGCTGGAGCGGCTGCAGGGCCGCGCGCTGGACGGCGCAAGGTATCCCGACAAGCCGGCCGACCCGATCATCGTCCACCCCGACGTGCGCCGCATGCTGCTGATCGGCAAGGCTTCGGTGGAAGGCGCCCGTGCGCTGGGGCTCTACACCGGCGTGCAGCTGGAACTGGAGCAGCATCACCCCGACGAAGAAGTGCGCGCGCGCGCCGGTCACTGGGTGGCGCTGATGACGCCGATCATCAAGGCCTATTTCACCGACCTGGGCTCCGAGGTCGCCAACCTCGGCATGCAGGTCCACGGCGGGGCCGGCTACATCGTCGATACCGGCGTCGAGCAGTTCGTGCGCGACGTGCGCATCACCCAGATCTACGAGGGCACCAACGGCGTGCAGGCGCTGGACCTGGTCGGACGCAAGCTCATCGCCAATTCCGGCGAGACGCTGAAGTCGTTCTTCACCCACGCCGACAAGCTGATCACCGAAACCACCGAGCCGGAACTGGCCGAATTCGTCACGCCGCTGGCCGAGGCCTGCGGCCGGCTACAGCAGGTCACGGCCTGGGTCTACCAGCAGATGGCCAGCGACCCGATGGAAGCCGGCGCGGCGTCCAGCGACTACCTGCGGATGTTCGCGCTGACCGCCATGGCCTTCGTCTGGACCCGCCAGGCCGCGGTGGCCCAGCGCAAGTTGAATGCAGGCGAGGGCCGGGCGAAGTTCTACCAGGACAAGCTCGACACGGCGCGCTTCTTCATGACCCGGATGCTGCCCGAGACCCTGGGCCTGGACGCCAGGATCCGCGCCGGCGCCGCGCCCATCATGGCGCCGGACGATGATATGGGCTGAGCGCCGGCCGCTTGTGTCGACCTGCTCTGCGTAGGTCGGGGCGCCGTCCCCGACGACGATATGCGATTTTCGCGGTGCCCGTCTCGGGCACTCACGGCCTTTGGCCCCGTATTACTGAATCAAGTTCAGCACAGGCTCTTCCGGGGCAGGCTCCGAGCCAACCTGCGGAGCAGCAGGCATTGTGCGCGAATGCCGTAGGTCGGGGCGACGTCCCCGACGACAACGGTTACTCGTGCCCCCACGGCGCCGGCGGCGCTTCCACCGGGTCGGTCAGGTCGAACTCGGCGCGAAAGTGCCGGCCGGGGCGGACCAGTTCGTAGGCGAATTTCTCGCCGGGATGCACTTCCATGCTCCAGAAATTGGCGATGGAAGCTTCCAGTTCGTGGGCCAGGAACAGCGCCTTCGAGTAATCGTCGACCGGAAAGGTCTGACGCATCGCGCGGCCCGGGTCGGCGGTATGGCCGCCGTACCAGGTCACCGCGTCCTCGCTGCCGTCTTCGTGGCGATGATCGTGCTTCAACCGAAAGCCGCCCTCGGTGCGCGTGACCACCCAGGTGCGCGAGCGGTTCTCGCCGACGTGCAGCGGAATCCGGATTTCGGTCTCGCTGCACTCGCGCACGTGCATCACCACGCGCTTGCCCAGCCAGCCGTTGTCGGCCGGACGGGCGAACCCGGTCATCTCGCCGGCAAACGCCTTGCCGCACAGCGCGGCCAGGTTTTCCCACCACGCATCGCGCGGGTCGCCGTCCACCGGCTGGGCGATGGCCGGCGGCGCCAGCCAAAGTGCGATGGCAGCGACAATCGCAATCGAATTCCTGTTCATGGGTTGCGGCTCCGGTTTCGGGATCGGTCCGGCAACGATAGCACTGCCTGCGCTTCGCCATACGCCCGTCACGGGCCGCGCCGGTCCCGGGTCAGGCCCGGGACGACGGGATTCTCAATCCGGGCGCACCGGCCGAAGCATCAGCCATGCGATCCAGACCAGCAGCGCGATCGCCAGGACGGACAGTAAAGACGCCGCCGGCGAGGGGTTCAGCGACTCGGGCGGCTGTGGCAGCCGTGGCGCAAGGGCGCGCGCCTGCGGCAGAACCGGGTAGATCGCCTCGGACTTGCCGGTGGCCGAATTGATGCGCTCGACCACCTGGTCGGTCAACGGGAGGGCGCGCGGGATGAAGCTCGCCCCGGGTCCCTGGGTGGAGAGCCGGACCTCTTCCGGCGCCGAAGGGCCGGCCAGCACGAGTTGCGTGGCAAGCGTCTCGATCGGCCGGGTGAACCCGGTCATTCCTGCGCTGCCGCGCCGACCGGCGACGAACCGCTCGTAGTCGGACGGCGCAAGCCGGGCCGGCTGCAGGTAGGGAAAGACGATGCGGTTGTTGCGCTGGATCCAGTTGTCCACCTCGATCAGCGACAGGCCGCGCTGCAGCAGCGCCAGGGCCGTCGAGTTGCCGAGGGGCTGCATCAGGATCGCGATGTCGGCATCGCTTTCGATCAGCGCGTCGGCCAGTGCGTCGGGCGTATCGCCCGTGACCGGAACCAGTTCGGCGGACAGCTGCAGGCCATCGATGAGCGACTCCGCCGCGCGAAAGCCGCTCGAGCCCACCGGACCGGTCGCGATCGTGGCCGCGTCGGCGAGGCGGTCGACATCCGGATTCAGCGTAAAGGCATGCAGAAAGCTCGTGCCGACCAGGGCGACGGCCTCGAAGCCCGGGCGCAACGGCGGCTGGCCAGTGACCGGATCCACCGCGCCGGGCGCAAAGAAAGCCGGGGCGCTCACCAGCGCCAGCCGCACGCTCGCATCGGCGACGGCACCGAGCGGGTCGGGCGAGCGAACCAGGTTGACGTTGCTGGTGGGGAATGACCTGCGCAGCTGACGCAACACCGTTCCGGCCTCGCCGTCGGCGTTCGCGGAAAGGGAAACGGCCAGGCTCAGGGCCTGCCGGTCCTTCTCGCCGAGTTCACCGTCGATCAGGCCCAGGCGAATCAACTCGCGCCGGACCACCTCCCTGGGATCCTCGCCGCGCACCGAGACCTGTCTGCTGAGACTCTGGATCTGCTCATCCCCGATCGCGCCCTCCAGTTTCGCGAAAATGCCTTCCAGCGCCGGGTAGCGCTGCAGCGCGGCCTGGCGATAGACGATGGCGGCATCGTGGCGCGCAAAGAAGTCGCGGTCGTCGGCGAGCACCTGGAGATCGAAGATCTCGATCTGGGGATCGGCCGAATGAATCAGCGCAACGTCGATCTCGCCGTCCATCAACTGCTCGTAGAGTTGGCTTCGGTCGCGGGTCGGCACCTCGACAATCCGCTGGAAACTCATCCCGTAGCGTCGGCCGAGCGGGCCCAGCCCGTCGACCGGACGTTCCCGGAATTCGCTGTCGACCCCGAGCGCCAGCCGATCGGCATGCCGCGCGAGGTCGGAATAGCTGCGGATGCCCAGCGCGCGTGCGCGCTCGCGCAACATCGCCAGGCCGGGCCTGCTCTCGAAGCCCAGCGGTTCGCTCCAGGACAGTCCCAGCTGCGAATAGCGCTGGCGCAGCAGCTCGATGGCGGAACCCGAATCGGCATCGGGCGGCTGCGCCAGCCCCAGCAGCGCCAGCCCCGATCCCGTGTACTCGGGATAAAGATCGATCTCGCCGCGTTTCAGGGCCTCCATCGTGAGCCGGCTGCCGCCCAGTCCGATCCGCCGCTGCACCGGAATGCCCTCGGCGTCGGCCAGTTCGGCGATCAGTTCGGCGACGATCCGGTCTTCCGGCGACTGCTTGCCGCCGACCTGCAGCGGCTCCCGGTCGAGATCGCACCCGGCAAGGAGTAAAGCCAGGACCATGGCGGACAGTGTGCTGCGGATGGTGATCACGACGACGCTCCTTTTTGCTGCATCGAGCTCGCGGCTGCGCCAACATCGGTGTTCGCGGCGGCGGGGGAACGCTCGGCGCGAATCGCCCTCATGAAACCCACCACCTGCAGCAGCAGCACCACCGAAAACGGAATTGCGCCGGTGACCGCCATGGCCTTGGCGACCTCGACCGAGCCGCTGAACAGGGTCGCCACGGTCAGCACGGCAACCAGCGTGCCCCACACCAGCTTGTAGACCAGCGGCGGATTGAGCTGGCCCTCGCTGGTCATCATCGAAAGTACGAAACTGCCCGAATCCGCGGAGGTCACCAGGAAGATGAAGATCAGGAACAGCGCGACGAAGCCCAGCAACTGGCCGAGCGGGAAGAAGTCGAGAAAGACGAAGAAGGCGCGGCTGACGTCCTGCGACACCAGTTCGGCGATGCCGCCGCCTCCGAACAGCTCGATGAAGATCCCGGCTCCGCCGAGCACGGCGAACCAGAACAGCGAGAACAGGGTGGGCACGATGATGACCCCGGCGCAGAACTCGCGGATGGTCCGTCCGCGGCTGATGCGGGCGATGAAGATTCCGACGAACGGGCCCCAGGCCAGCCACCAGATCATGTAAGTGAGCGTCCAGCTTGCCGTCCAGTCCTGCAGTCCTTCGAACGGCAGCAGGTGAAACGCCATTGCCGGCAACTGCGTGAAGTAGGTGCCGATCGAATCGATGAGGGTCTCGAAGATGAACGCCGTCGGCCCGAGCACCGCGATATAGACCACCATGAGCACGGCAACCACCATGTTGATATTGGACAGCAGCTTGATGCCGCGATCGACGCCGACCGAGGTCGACGTCATGTAGGTGGCGTACATCGTGAGCATGACCAGCAGCGACATGCCGAAGTTCAGCGGCGTGCCGAGCAGTTCGCCGAGGCCGGCACGAATCTGCAGAGTGCCCATGGTCAGCGACCCGGCAAGGCCGAAGACGACGGCGAACACGCCGAGAACGTTGGCCACCTGGCCCAGGCGCTGGCCGGCGACGCCCGGGAAAAGCGATTCGATCGGCGTCGAAATCAGCGGCTTTTTCTTCTTGCGGAAGGTGAAATAGGCGATCACCATCGCGCAGACGCCGTAGATGGACCACGCGTGCAGGCCCCAGTGCAGGTTGGTCAGCATGAACGCGGCGCGCGCCGCCTCGGCGGTTTCGCCCGGCATGCCGGGCGGATCGCGGAAGTGATAAAGCGGTTCGGCGACGCCCCAGAAGATCAGGCCGGCGCCCATGCCGCCGGCAAACAGCATCGCGATCCACGACACCGTCGAAAACTCGGGCTCTTCGTCGTCGCCGCCGAGCTTGACGCGGCCATAGGGCCCCAGCGCCAGGAATGCCGCCAGGATCAGGAAGCCGGTGCTGATCAGGAGCCAGTACCAGCCGATGCTGGTGAGCATGAAGGTGGTGAAGCCCAGCGAGGTGCCGCTCATACCGTCGGGATCGATCAATCCCCAGCCGCCGAAGGCAGCGACGAGAATCAGCGATACCACGAAGACGCGGTTCGGCACGAAAGTCTTGGACGCGTTGTCAGGATTGGTCACGACATCACTCCTGGATCAGGCTCGATTACTGCATGTTGAATGCTTTCAAGAGAAGCGCTCCCGGCACTCACGGGAACTGCTCGAACAGCTTCGCTACCGCCCGGTCGATTGCCTGCGCGGCATCGCGGCGCGTTTCTTCGGTGATTTCGTTGCGCGCCGTGCCTTCCCAGATCATCACGCGCTCAGCGGCATCGATGAGGTCGACGGTCAGCGTGCCCACGGAATATTGCGTGACTTCGGTGCGCGTCGAATAACTCGGCCAGGCGGTGTAGAACCCATAGCGGTAATCCCAGTAGGTCGGCCCCATGAGCGGATCGGCAACCTCACGGGCCCGAATCTTTTCGTCGAGATGGGTGTGCGCATTGACGAGCATGTCGGCCTGCGCCGGGTCTTCGACGAACTCGAACCCGAGCATTTCCAGTTCGCGCCGGATCGAAAAGATCAGCTGCCGCGAAATCAGCGAAGCATATCCGGCCCTGTCGGTTCCCAGCGGATCGACGAAGGCAAAGGTTTCATAGTCCGAGAAATTCACGTCCGGCGCCTGCATCGTCCCGATTCGTGGACCGCTGGCACAGGCTGTGAGCAGCAACGCCGCCAGAAGGGGAAAAACACTCTTGTTCAACATCGTTTCGCTACCTCGGTAAAGGAATATATTGCGTTGATCCGACAACGGCCGTCCGGCGGATCGCGGCGCAGGTTCAATCGAACGCCACGGCTTCGAAGCGCATCAGCAGGTTTTCGTCCTCGTCGAGCACTTCCATCTGGTCGCCGACGATCCTGAAATGGCCTGCAAGCTCCAGCGTATCGCGAAAGGCCTGCGCCTGGTCCATGCCCTCGGCGCACATCATACGGGTTGCGGCCAGGCCCGAAAACCCGATGGAACGTCCACTGGCCTCGAACCGTCCGATCAGCCGGTTGCAGCCATCCGAACCGGCCAGCTCCCCCGACTCGCGCAGGATCAGGTGCGGTTCGCGCTGGTTGGGAAACCGCTCGATGGCGGAAGAATTCAGCTGTATCAGCCGCCAGTAGGTATTTTCCAGCGTCGCGGCGCTGACCGGCGACGGGCAGTTCAGCTCCGACGAGATGCCGATGAACCGCTCCGGCACGAGCGTCGGCACGGGTCCCGGTCCTTCCATCGGCTGACGCTGCGCGATCTGTCCCTCGAGATTCACCAGCAGCGGCTCGCCGGGCGTGTCCCGAGCCTCCAGGTAGGCCTCCTCGAGCGCGCGGTTGTCGGCCTCGGCGGCCACCGGCATGTCCAGCCCGGTCAAACACTCCCGGAAACGCCCCGCCCCGGCCAGGTAGCGGTACTCGCCGCGCAGCTGCAGGCGTGGCTCCAGCAACGGCAGCTCGGGCTGCCTCGAAAGGCTGTAGTCGAGCTCCGACTCGATACGCCCGCCGTCGCGGTCCAGCATGCGCAGGGTGTCCGAGTCCGATATGGCAAAGCGCATCGGGGCCTCGCGGCCGCCATGAAGCGCAATCCGATCGCGGCCCGATGACACCAGGTAACGCCCGACGTCGTAAAAAGGACCGCCATCGCGGTCCTGATACGTCTCGCGCAGCAGGTACACGCCGTCGGCCAGCAGGTCCAGGCGGACGTCGATACCCGGGCAATCGGCACACGGCAGCGTTCCGGCGAACTGGGCCGGGAAGTCTCCCAGCGGATGCCGCCGGGGCCGCTCGATCCGGCGCATCCGCAGGGTGGCTGTCGACGGAAAGCCGCGGGTGATCACCTGGTGGACCTCGTCGGTGATGAACAGCAATTTGTCACCGTCGTACAGGCGGGCCGCAACGCGGTAGGTATGGCGCGGATCGATCTGCGCCGGGTCGTACTCGATCGTGAACGCGTAGGGCGGTTGGCCGGCTTGCTCGACGATCATCTCGCCCAGGCGCTCGGCCGGCAGCCCGGGCCTGCTGATGTCCTCGAGGACCACCTCCAGCCGCGCGTTCGGCGGCGCAGCGATGCGTTCGAAATACAGGGCTTCACCGCTGACCTCGGCCATCTCGGATTCACCCCCTGTCGTTTGGCAGCCCAGCAGCGTCAACAGCGCCAGGACGATCAATAGGTTTTTCATGTTCTTTACTCACTGATGGTGACTCATGGATTGGCCCCGGTCTGTTCGTCGGAATCTACCGAACCCTCGGGCGGATAGTCCAGGGTGTCTCTCAGTTCCTTGCGTGTATGCACGTCGAAATCCGGGAACGGCAGCGCTTTGTCCTTGCGCAGTTCGCGCATGATGGCTTCGGTACGCTCCGTGCGCGCCTCGTCCGGCCCGCTGTCGGTGGCCAGGTAGTTGACCATCGACGGGAAGGCGAAACCAGTGCCGGACTCGTCGACGATTTCGATCAGGCGCAGGAAGATGTCTTCCTGGACGCCGAGGAATTCGTTGAAATCATTGGTCTTCACGTAGGCGAAGATTTCGATGTCCACGGAATGCTCGCCGAAACCCCGGAACCGGGCTCTTGCCGGTTCCGGCGTTATCATCGGGTGCTGCAGAAGCAGTCGGCGCACTCCCGACAGCACCCAGCGCAACTGGTCCGGCGTGGTTTCATAGCGCAGGCCGATGTCGGTGCGCAGCAGAATCCGGTCGCGCCGGGTGAGATTCTCGATGTTCAGGTTCACGAACTCGGCGTTCGGAATCGTGACGACGGTCCGGGCGAGCGAGCGCACTCTTACCGATCGCAGCCCGATGCCTTCGATGACGCCCAGGTGTTCGCCGAGCTTGCAGAGGTCGCCCACTTCGACCGGCTTGTCGGCAAACAGCGTGAGACCGCCGATGAAGTTTTCCAGCGTGCTGCGCGCGGCCAGCGCGACGGCCAGGCCGCCGATGCCGAGACCGGCGAGCACGCCCTGGTAAGGCAGCGACAGGATCTCGGCGAGGAACAGGATGGCGCCGACGATTACCCCGAGCTTGACGATGGATATTGCCAGCGAACGCAGAATTTCGTCGCGGTATTGATAACGCTGGGAATGCGCCTCCAGCACTTCGCTGACCTTGTCGACGAGGTGGTAGACGAGCCAGCCGCCGGCGATCGAAAGCGTCACGCCGATCAACACGCGCAGCGGAATGTCGATGGTTTGCGGGAGCCCCAGGGTCCGGAGCGCCAGCATGCCGATTCCGGCAATGAAGATCAGTCGCAGGGGCCACAGGAAGCGGGCCTCGGGCGACAGCGACCGGTCGTCGTCGATGTCCTCGAGCTTGACCAGCTTCGCCACGACCCAGGTCAGCAGCCAGCTCATCGGAATGCTGATCAGCAGCCACAGCACGAGCGAGAACCATTGCCAGAGCTCCATGCCGGACCCGGTCTCATGCAGCAGATCGCGGTGCACTGAACGGACCTGGTTGCGAATTTCGAAAAACGGGGTCGACTCGCCGTGCCTGTCGACGTCGGCCAGCGGCATGTCCTCCAGCGCCATGAACAGCTGGCGGGCGCTGGCCATGGTCTCGGCGCTGAACTGCCAGCGCGTCGAGCCGTCCTCCTGCTCGACCCGGTGGATCTCAACCGCCCCGACCGGATGGACGAAGTGGGTGTACGGCCCGCGCCGGTTCGGATTGTCGGGAATCTCCTGGCGCAGCGGCAAGCCGATGCGGTGGAGCACCTCGATCAGGTACTCGCCGAGCAATGCGCCCTCCTCCTGGCGCACGGCCACCGGGATCTGCGACAGATCCATGGTTTCCAGGAACAGCTCCGTGTTGCCGGCACGGGCATTGTCCCATTGCTCGAGGAAGGTGCGCATGGCGGCGCGCGGAGATTCGAGTTCGTGATGCTGGCGCGCGTGCGGCATCACGCCGTCGTGCATGGCCAGCAGCGCCTCCAGCGAAGCCCGCATTTCCTCTTCCGGGGGCACCACCAGCCGCCAGTCCTTCTGGCCGTTTCCTTCGGCCGCGTCCGAGGCACGAAACCGGAGCGTGTAAGGCAGGTTGGTGCCCGCCTGTGTGAGTTCGACCGAATATTCCCCGGTTTGGTCGACCTCGTCGCCGGGCCGCAGCTCCCAGACGCGAAACGTGAGCCGGTCGATGACCTGGAACAGCAGGCGCGCAAGGTCGATGCGGTCGTAGGCCGTCAGGCTGTCCTCGAACGCAGAGAAATCCAGCAGCTGGATGACGACGCCCAGGCGATCGCTTCGCCCTTCGCCCGCCTGTTGCCCGGCCCGAAGGAAAGATCTCAGCGTCAGCTCCGGGCTGGAAAGTTCGATTTCCCCGAACAGCGTGTCCGCCATGTCCGTGTCGGTGCGCACGCCGGTCCACCACTCGCCGGTGCCGAAACGTCCCATGAAGCTTTGCCGGTCCGGCGACATGACGAAGGTGAAAACGCCGTCGCCCGCGGCGTCCGTCCAGGTTCCGGACAGCTGGTCGCCGTCGACACGGCCCTCGACGACTCCTTCGAAACCGGGATAGGTGCCCTCGACCCGGTTCCCGTCCTGCCGCAGTTCCATCACCGCGCCGCCGTCTCGCCACTGGGTATCCCACACGCCGGTCCAGTCTGCCTCCTGGGCGAGCGCGGTGGATGACATCGCCACGATCTGCGCCATGCACAGGACCACGCCGGCGACGAACCCGGCGCGCGATGGTCGCCGCAACTTCGCACCCGCCGCGGTGCGGCCCGCCGGCGCGACCGCAATGGCCTCGATCAACGGATACCGAATCGATTTTTTTCGGTTGAAGAACATCACCTGTCAGCCGTTCGGAACTCGAGCATCGGTTGTTGCAGGAAACGGTCGATCGGGGCAGCGCCCGCCCGATCGGCGAGATCAATGCCGCAGGTCACGACGGCCGAACTTGCGCAGCACCGCTGCTGGCGTGATCGCGCGTCAACCGGCACAGGGCCGGGCCGAAGCGCGTTTCCATATCGTCACCGGTAATTGATGGCGGGGCACGACCCGCGAAATTTTCGAGGGACCCCGAAGCAATCCCCATGAGCCCGGAAGCGGAAGTGATCCTGAAATCGCACGAACTTTTTCGGCTTCCTGGATAATCACTTTCACGCGACCCGGCGCTTGCAGGCGCAGCAGGCTCATCGTTGTAAGGGAATGTCGAACGCGCCAGCGTAGTCACTGCAAGTGGAACTAAACAGTCGAAAAAGTGCAAAAAAATTTCACCGGACGCACAACCACCGATCTCGGGCTGGATGTTTATGCCGGATGACCGTAAGATGGAACGTCGACCCGAGCGAGCCGCAACAATGACGATCCGCTTGAACCCGGCAAGCCGCAATCCGTTCAGTTGTCTCGACCGGCTTCAGCCCTCTCCCGCGTCGATGCGGAAAATGAAGACCAGGCGGCGCCGGCTTCGCGGGCGCGCTGGACGGCCGCCGGGCGAAAACCCGCCGACCGCAAGCCGGAAATCGCCGATCATGAAAACCGCGTTGATCTCGATGTCTTGCCTGTGCCTGCTACTGGCGGGATGCGGGTCCGAGGAGGATCCGGCAGCGCCGCCTGCCGTCGGCGTCGGCGCCTATGAACTCGCGCCGACCGAAGTCAAGCAGCAGTGGCGCGTCAGCGCTCGCACCCGGGCGGTGGAGTCGGTCCAGGTCCGGGCGCGCGTCGAAGGCGAGGTGACCGAGGTCCTGTTCGAACGCGGCGGACGCGTGGATGCCAACGATCCGTTATTTCGGCTCGAAGACGACACCTACCGCGAGCAGGTCCGGCGCGCCGAGGCGCAGGTATCCTCGCGCCGAAGCGCGCTGGAACTGGCCCGGCGCAACCTGGAACGCGGCCTGGAAATCGGCGAGCAGGGCTATCTGTCGGCCGCCGACCTGGATCGTCTGCGAAACGAGTCCGAACAGGCCGCTTCGGCGCTCGCCGACGCCGAAGCGGCCCTCAGGCAGAGCCGTCTCAACCTGGACTACACGGTGATCAAGGCCCCCATCGGCGGGCGCGTCGGAAATACCGACGTCACCGTGGGCAACGTCGTCGGTCCCGGCACCGGCGCGCTGGTCGAGATCATCGCGCTCGACCCCATCCGCGCCGAATTCCAGCTGACCGATCGCGAGTTCGCCGGCCTGATGCGCATGCGCAGCCAGTGGCTGGAAACGCCCGCCCTGGACGTCCATCTTTTGCTCGAGGACGGACAGCGCCATCCGTATCCGGGCACCATGGACTTCGTCGATATCGCCGTCAACGAAAGTACCGGCACCGTCGACGCCACGGTACTTTTTGCAAACCCCGACGAAACCCTGGTGCCCGGTCTGTTCGTGACCCTGTTGTTCGAGCGCAAGCAGCCCGCGTCCGGCCTGCTCGTCCCCGAACAGGCCGTCCAGCGCAACCAGCTCGGCCCGTACGTGATGCTCGTGGATGCCGACCGGACCGTCAGCGAGCGCCAGGTCACCCTCGGGCCCCGGCAAGGCGCGGCCTGGCAGATCGAAAGCGGCGTGGAAGCGGGCGACCTGGTCGTCGTCGAGGGCCTGCAGAAGATTCGTCCGGGGATACCAGTTGAAATCACCCGCTACGAACGCGACCCCGAGACGGGGCTGCTGGCGCCGAGCGACCTGATCCAGCCGTGAGCGAGTTCTTCCTGCAACGGCCGAAGTTCGCTTTCGTCCTGTCGATCCTGATCACGCTGGCCGGGCTGCTGGCGCTGCAGGGCCTGCCGGTCAACATGTATCCCGACCTCGCGCCGCCACAGGTCCAGGTGCGCACGGTCTACCCCGGCGCCAGCGCCGACGCCGTGGCCGAAGCCGTGGTTCGCCCCATCGAGCAGCGCCTGAACGGGGTCGAGGGGATGATCTACATCGAATCATCGACCAGCAGCGACGGTTCGGCCACGATCACCGTGACGTTCGCCACCGGTACCGACGCGGACATGGCCCAGGTCAACGTCCAGAACCGCGTCAAGCTGGCCGAGAGCCAACTGCCCGAGGAGGTCCGGCGCGAAGGGGTGGTGGTGCGCAAGCAGGCCGGCAACATGCTGATGGGCATCAACCTGGTGTCCGACAGGCCGGAGCTCGACGGGCTTTTCCTCAGCAACTACGCCAACACCAGCCTGCTCGAGAACCTCGCCCGCGTGCCCGGCGTGGCCGAAGCCCAGGTGCTCGGAACCAGCGAATACGCGATGCGCATCTGGCTCGATCCCGAGCGCATGAACCGGCTCGGCCTGACGGTGGCCGACGTCAACGCCGCGATACGCGAGCAGAACCAGATCGTGGCGGCCGGCACGCTCGGCCAGGAACCGGCCGCGCCGGACCAGATCTTCACTTTCAATGTCCGCAGCGAAGGCCGGCTGAGCGAAGCCGGAGAATTCGGCCGGACGGTCGTGCGAACGGGTGCCGAAGGACGTGTGATCCGCCTGCGCGACGTGGCCCGGATCGAACTCGGCGCGCGCTCCTATGCCGCCACTGCCCAGCTCAACGGTCGCGATACCGCGTTCCTGGTGATCTACCAGCTGCCCGACGCCAACGCGCTCGACGTGGCCGAGCGCGTGCGCAGCGAAATGACGCGGCTGGCGGGCGCTTTCCCCGAGGGATTGAACTACGCCATCCTGTTCGACAGCACGCGCTTCATCGATGAATCCATTCGCGAGGTGATCAAGACGCTGTT
The DNA here is from genome assembly GCA_041685925.1 of Wenzhouxiangellaceae bacterium. Lineage (GTDB taxonomy): Bacteria > Pseudomonadota > Gammaproteobacteria > Xanthomonadales > Wenzhouxiangellaceae. The sequence continues at coordinate 16,091 of JAWLEW010000033.1, forward strand.
CGAGGCGGTCGTGCTGGTGGTGCTGGTGGTGTTCCTGTTCCTGCAGAGCATGCGCGCCACGCTGATTCCGGCGATCGCGATCCCGGTCTCCCTGATCGGCACCTTCGCGTTCATGGCAGCGATGGGCTACTCGGTCAACCTGATCACGCTGTTCGGGCTGGTGCTGGCCATCGGGATCGTCGTCGACGACGCCATCGTCGTCATCGAGAACGTCGACCGGCTGATGCACGAGAAAGGCCTGGAGGTCCGCGAGGCGGTCAGCCGGGCCATGCGCGAAATCACTGCACCGATCGTCTCCACCACCCTGGTATTGCTGGCCGTCTTCGTGCCGGTGGCCTTTCTGCCGGGGATCACCGGCGAGCTGTTCCGTCAGTTCGCCGTGACGATCTGCTTTGCGGTGTTGATTTCCATGATCAACGCCCTGACGCTGTCGCCCGCGCTGAGCTCGGTGCTGCTGCGCGGCGGCGCCACCCCGATGCGCTGGCTGCGGCCGGTCGAGGCGTTCATTCAGCGCCTTACCATGGGGTACCGCTGGTTGATCGAACGCATGCTCAAGCGGCCCTTCGCGGTCGCCGGCATGTTCCTGGTCCTGACCGGCGCGCTGGTCTACCTGGCCGCGACGACGCCGACCGGCTTCGTGCCCGAGGAAGACCAGGGATTCCTGTTCGTCGATGTCCAGCTCCCGGATGCGGCATCCGGAAACCGGACGGCCGACATCATGCAGCAGGTGACCGACGACGTGCTCCAGGACCCGGCGGTCAGCGACTTCATCGGTGTCAGCGGTTTCTCGCTGATCAACGGCAGCGGCTCCAACATGGGCTTTGGCGTGGTGGTGCTGAAAGACTGGTCGGAGCGCGAAACGGCCGAACTGCAGCCGGCCGCGATCCTGGACCGGCTCAACCAGCGCCTCTGGGCGGTCGCCGGCGCGCGGATCATGGTGTTCAACGTACCGGCCATTCCCGGCCTGGGGGTCACGGCCGGATTCGATCTCAGGCTCCTGGATTCGGCCGGCGTGTCGCCGCAGGAACTGGCGACGGTGGCCGACAACCTGGTGCTGCAGGCCAACCAGCGCGAAGAACTGATCCGGGTGCGGCACAACCTGCGCGCCAACGTTCCGATGTATGACCTGGAAGTGGATCGCGACAAGGCCAAGACGCTCGGCGTCGATTTCGGCGACGTCTTCGTCACGCTGCAAGCCCAGCTTGGCGGCATGTACGTCAATGATTTCAGCCAGTTCGGTCGCACTTACCGGGTCATGCTCGGTGCCGAAAGCCAGTACCGCTCGCGCCCCGAAGACCTGCGTCATTTCCAGGTTCGCAACGAGCGCGGCGAAATGGTGCCGATTGCCGGCATCGCAAGCCTGGAGCCGGCGCAGGGACCGACACAGCTGGAGGGGTTCAACCTGTACCGCAGCGTCACGATCAACGGCGAGCCGGCTGCCGGCGTGTCGACCATCGAAAGCGTGGCGGCAATGGAAGCGCTGATGGCCGATCTTCCGGACAATTATTCGTTCGCCTGGGCCGGCCAGACCCTGCAGGAGCTGGAGGCGGGCAACCTGATCGTGTTGTTGTTCGCCCTGGCCATCGTCACCGTCTACCTGTTCCTGGTCGCCCTCTACGAAAGCTGGACCCTGCCGGTGGCCGTGATGCTTTCGGTCCCGCTCGCCTTCCTCGGTTCGTTCATCGCCTTCCGCTTCACCGGGCAGCCGGTGGACATCTATGCGCAGATCGGCCTGGTCCTGCTGGTTGCCATGGCCGCGAAGACAGCCATCCTCATCGTCGAATTTGCCGCACAGCTGCACCGCGAAGGCAGGTCGATCGTGGCCGCTGCCGCCGAAGCCGCCGTCCAGCGCTTTCGCGCGGTCCTCATGACCGGGCTGTCGTTCATGCTCGGGGTGACGCCGCTGGTGCTGGCCACCGGGGCCGGCGCGGCGAGCCGGATCAGCTTGGGCGTGACCGTGCTCTGGGGCATGGCGGCCGCCATGATCCTGGTGACGCTGATGACGCCGGCCTTCTACGTCATGATCCAGAGCTTGCGCGAGCGCTTTTCCAGAGCAGCGGCGACGCCGGGCGTGGAACCAGGTTGATCCGCACAGAAAATCGTTCACGCATGGCCCGTATGATGGCGTGGGGCCAATATACGCATCAACGTCAACTTGAATCGGGCAAGTCGCATCCAGTTCTCATCGACCGAACAGCTGCAGGCCGCGCTTGCGCCGATATGGGATGTGGAGATCACCCAGTCCGAATCCGGGCCCATCGAAACCTCGTTGTGGTCGACCCGGGCCGGCGACTGCCTGATCTACGGCAGCACTTCGTCCCTCGCCCTGGTCTGCTCGGGCCAGCGATCGACCGAATACTGGACCATCACCCCGGTCACCCGGCGCTGCGCCGGCGGACGGTTTCGCGGGCAGCGCCTGGACGACGGTGACCTGCTGCTGCTCGATCCGGGCGGCGAAGTTTTCCAACAAGTCGCGGCGGGCCACCGCCAGCACGCGATCTCCATTCCGGTGAAGCTGGCCGAGCGGATCGCGCAGGCTGAATACCACAACGAGTCACAATCGCTGCTGCGGCAATGGTGCGTGAATTCCAACCCGCGGGTTTCGGCCCGGTTGGAAAAAACGCTGTGGGACATCCTGTCCGGCGGGCTGGAGATGGCCGCGCAGGTCGGCCCGACCGAATTGGCCGCTCAGGTGATCGCCCTCGCGCAGGCCGGCACAGCGCCGAAACGCGTTCGATCGAGCCTGGCGCATCGGCGCCGCATCGTGTCCCGGGCCGAAGAGCTCATTCGCAGCCGGCTGAACCGGCCGCCCAGCGTCACCGAGCTGTGCGAAGCGACCCACGCCAGCCGGCGCCTGCTGTTCTATGCCTTCAAGGAACTGCTGGGCCGTTCGCCGGCCGCCCACGCCAAGATATTGCGCCTGTACGCCGCACGCCGCCGCATCCTCGCCGGGGCCGACCGGCGCTGCATCCAGCAAGTCGCCCTGGATCTCGGTTTCTGGCATCCGGGACAATTCGCCATCGACTACTCGCGGCTGTTCGGCGAGCAGCCAAGTCAGTCGCGCCTGCGATTCGCGGGCGGGTTCACGAGCGATCGAAAAACAAGACACCGAGCGGGCTCGATCCGCCGTCCGACCGTGACCGTCCCCGCCGACGATTGATTCGTGCCGCCTGGGCCGGGACGCGAACGACCGGCCGCGGCTGCATTCCAGGGCCGTTGCCGCCCCATGCAATCAATCGATCCCGCCCGGGCCATGTCTGCCGCTTGGGTCCCCGGGCCGGCCGGCGCTAATCCCGCCGCAGGGATTCCGAAATCGCGATCGGACTCGGCACCTTCAACACGATCCAGTAGGTCGACGCGATGAACGTCAGGATGGTGGTGGCCTGGACGATGTAGGACGCCCGATCGGTCATCAGGCCACTGCTGAGGCCGACCACGGCCACCAGCAGCGAGAATTCGCTGACCTGGCCGAGCCGGATGCCGATTTCGCGCGAGACGGCGGGTTTTTCGCCCTGGCGGCGAAACAGCCAGGCGAAGGTCACCGGCTTGACCAGCATCAGCAGCGCGGCCAGCGTCAGCGCCGGCCAGAAGACTTGCCCCAGCAGCGACATGTCGAAGCGCGCGCCCAGCGAGAAGAAGAACACCACCAGGAAGAAATCGCGCAGCGGCTTGAGCGTCCCGGCGATGACGCGCGAGATCGGACTGGTCGCGATCGCGACCCCGGCGATGAAGGCACCGATTTCGTAGGACATCCCCAGCGCGTGCCCGGCCACGGCGACGGCCATGCACCAGCCGATCGCGGACAGGAAAACGTACTCCTGGATCTGGTCGAAGCGCTGCATCAGCGGCATCAGCCCGAAGCGGCACAAGCCCAGCGCAACCGCGAACAGCAGCGGCGCGGTGAGCAGCAGCACGCCGACGTCGAACAACGGATTGGCGCTGCCGGCGAAGCCCTGGATGAACAGGATCACGGCGATCGCGATGATGTCCTGCAGCAGCAGGATGGCGACGATGATTTCGCCCAGGCGCTGGTGGTGCAGGGTCGAGGTCGGCAGGAGCTTCAGGCCGAGGATGGTGCTCGAAAACATCACGGCCGCGCCGATCAGCACCGCCTGCAGCACGTCCAGGCCGTAGGCCAGGGCCACGCCGGCGCCGATGGCGAAGAACACCACGCAGGTCACCAGCGTGACCATGACCGCCTCCCGGAGCATGTGCAGAAGCTCGCGCGGCTCGAGGTTCAACCCGAGCAGGAACAGCAGGAAGATGATGCCGAACTCGGCCATGCCTTCCAGGATCTCGAGGTTGCCGACCAGCCCGAAGCCCCACGGGCCCAGCAGCGCACCCAGCACGATATAGGCCACCGGCAACGCCTGGCGCGCATACAGCGCGGCCGTGGCGATCACGGCGGCGCCGGTGAAGATCAGGAAGATCAGCTGGATGAAGGCGTCGGCATGCATGGCCGATTCAGTGTAACCCGCGACCCCGTGGCAAAGAACGCCCGGCGCCTCCTGGTGCGGGGATCGGCGGATGCCGGGAAAGGCACCCCACCCCCCGGATCAAGTCCGGGGGTGGGAGCAGATCAGTCTTCGTTCGATGCCTCGGGCCCGTCCTCGACGTCGTAGCGATCGAACCAGGCCAGGATGTTGTCGATCTTGGCGATCATGCGCGAGGGCTTGCCGGCGATGCCGTGCGGGCTTTCGGGCACGCGCACCATCACCGTGTCGACGCGCTGCAGCTTCAGCGCCTGGTAGTACTGCTCGGTCTCGGAGATCGGCGTGCGGTAATCCTCCTCGCCGGTGATCAAGAGCGTCGGCGTGGTGACGTTGCCGACCAGCGACAGCGGCGAGCGCTTCCAGTAATGCTCGAACTCCTCCCACGGCAGCCCCGGGAACTGGTGTTCGATCTGCGAGGTGTAGATGTCGCCGGTCAGGGTCTTGGAAATCCAGTTGATCACCGGCTTGGCCACGGCCGCGGCGCGGAAGCGATCGGTCAGGCCGATGGCGTAGGCCGCGGCGATGCCGCCGGCCGAGCCGCCGGTGACGAACAGCCGGTCGGGATCGACGAAGCCCTTTTCGATCATCGCGTCGACGCCGGACATGTGGTCGCCGAAGTCTTCTTCCGACGAGTACTTGTATTCGAGCTTCATGCCGAACTCCTCGCCGTACGACGACGAGCCGCGATGGTTGTCGTAGAACACCACGTAGCCCTCGGCGGCAAAGCGCTGCATCTCGGCCGAAAAGTGCGGCCCGTAGGCCAGGTGCGGGCCGCCGTGGATTTCCAGGATCAGCGGGTAGGCCCTGTCCGGATCGAAGTCCGGCGGGGTCAGGTACCAACCCTGGATTTCGGTGCCGTCGACGGCGGATTCATAGACGATTTCATGGACCTCGGCCAGCTCGCGGTGGCCCAGCAGGTTCTCGTTGAGCCGGGTCAGGCGGCGCGGTTCACGATTGCCCTGCTTGACGAACAGGTCGGCCGGGCGCTGCGCCGAGCCTGCCGTGTATGCAATCGCGCCATCGTCGGCGACCGAGAATTCGCCGCTGATGTAGGGACGGCCGATCGTCGTTCCGCCCAGGCCTTCGGCAACCGTTCGCACGTCGCCGCCGGTGGTGACGAACCCGACGTTGCGCTCGCCGCGGTCGTCGAAATGAAAGTAAACGCCGGCGCCGTCGGCGGCCCAGCGCGGGCCTTCGGCGGAGCGGTCCAGGTCGCCGGTCAGAATGTCGAGATTCGAGCCGTCGACATCGATGACCGCCACCGACGAGATCGAGTACTGCCGGCCCTGGTGATCGTCGCGCTCGAACGCGATGCGGCTGCCGTCCGGCGACACGGCCGGCGCCTGCTCGACGCCCGGCAGGTCGGTCAGCTGCTCGAGCTCGCCCGACTCGACCGCCACGGCATACAGGTCGCGCTCGGTGCGCTCGTACTGCCAGTCCTCGGTCCGGTTGGCCGAAAACACGATGCGCTCGCCGTCCGGGGTCCAGGCCAGCGGGCCCGAGTGGTCGTAGTCGCCGCTCGTCAGCCGGCGCGCGCTGCCGCCGTCGGCCGGTACGACGAAGACGTGTTCGAAGCCCGGGTCGATAAAGCCGCGGCCGTCGAAGCGATAGATCACGCTGTCGATGACCGTGACTTCCGGCGCCCACTCGGCGCCCTCTGGCTTTTTCGGCGGCTCGGCCAGCGACGGCTTTGCGGCCGGCACGCGCATGGTGAACGCGATGCTTTTTCCATCCGGCGACCAGGCAATGGACGAGGGCGAGTCGACCAGGTTGGTCACCAGCGCGGTCTCGCCGGACTCCATCCAGCGCACGAAAAGCTGCGGCTTGTCGCCGGCTTCGGCGATGTAGGCCAGGCGCTCGCCGTCGGGCGACCAGCGCGGTGATGAATAGCTGGACTTGCCGGAAAGCAGGGGCCGATGGTCGCTGCCGTCGGCTGCCGCAATCCAGATGTTGCCGCGCGTGTCGTCGATCATCACGTCGTTGATCGCGCGCACGTAAGCGACCCGGGTGCCGTCCGGTGCGATCCGCGGATCGCTGGCGTACTGCAGCTCGAACAGGTCTTCAGCGGCCAGGTGGCTGTCCCGGGCATCGTCATCGTTCTGGGCGCAGACGGGGCCCGCAGCCAGGAATACGGCTGCAACCGCGGATAAAGTCAACGCCGGCAACGCAGTCGTCGATCGATTCCATCGCATGGCAATCTTTCCAGTGTTTTTTTCAGTGCGCCATCCTACACCACGCCCTGGCAGCGTACCGGAACACCCAGAACCCGCGCAGGAATTCGGCCGCAGCGGGCGAATTTGCAACCGGACGGGACGAACTTATAATCCGGGGAACACGGCACATTCCGAAGCAGGCAGGCAGTCGAATGAAAAGACAAGGCTGGCAGATCGTTGGCTTGCTGATGTGGCGCGGCGGGATGACGTTCGTGCTCGCCTACGGCTTCTATCACGGCGCCTGGCGAGTCCTCCGGCAGCTTGCCTGGCCGCCGCAGCTGACGGTCGGCGCGGCGATCGCCCTGGCTGGTTTTTGTCTGGTGATCTTCTCACTGATGGCCGAACGCCGAAAGGCCGCACGCGAGGAGGGCAACCTGCTCGATGACTGAGGTACTGCGCATCGTCGGGTTTGTCATGATGGCCGCCGGCGGGCTGCTGATGGCGAGCTGGTTCATCGAACCGCTGCGCGAACTGTGGCCGATGCTGCTGGCGCTGCCGTGGCCGGTCCGGATCGGCCTGGCGGTCGCCGGGGTCGGCTTGCTCGTGATCCTGGGTACGATCATCCACGACCGCCTGCGCGCCGACGTCCGTTCGCTCGAAGAACAACTGGGAGAAGACGAATGATTCTGGTATCCACCGAAACCGTGCCCGGGCGCGAGGTTGAAAAGTCATTGGGGCTGGTGCGCGGCAACACCGTGCGCGCCAGGCATCTCGGCCGCGACATCGTCGCCGCCCTGCGGGGCCTGATCGGCGGCGAGGTCACCGAGTACAGCGAGCTGATGACCGAAGCGCGCAACGAGGCGCTCAACCGAATGATAGGGCAGGCCGAGAAACAGCAGGCCGACGCGGTGGTAGGCATTCGCTTCATCACCGCCCAGGTCGGCACCGGCTCGGCCGAGCTGGTCGCCTACGGCACCGCAGTGCGATTGCGCGATCAAAACGATTCTTAGATCAGGGTGATCGTTCGGCGGTAGCGTCATCCGACTGAACCGTCGACCTGACCCGCCGTTCGAGCGCAGCGACGTGATCGTCGGCGTCGCCGATCCGGCGCAGCCCCTCGGCCAGGTCGAACAGGTAGTCGCGGTTGGTGCCGCTCGGTCCGCGGGCCACAGCGATATGCGCGGCGATGTCGTCGAGATCGGCCGGTCCCAGATAAGCCGGGTTGTCCTCTCCGGCGAAATACACGGTTCCGGCGACACGTCGGTCCGACTCGCACAGGGTGATGTCGACGCGATGGCGCTCGTAGCCGTTCTTTTCGCGGTGATCCAGGTGCGCGAACACGGCCGGATCGATGCGGTAGGCCATGCCGCGGCAGACCGCTCCAGGGGCGGACACGAGCGTGACGACCCGGCCCGGCGCCTCGGGCGTGCCGCGATGATCGTGCGAGCCCTGCCAGAACCGCCGCACCCAGCCGCCAATGCTCGCGACCCTGCGTTCGATATACGGGAAGTCGACCTTGTAGATCAGCGAGCCGTAGCCGAATACCCACTCCGAGTGCGATGTGTTTTCGGTGCTCATGGTTGATCTAGTGGGCCACGCGGCTGGATCGTGAAGCAGGCGCTGTCGGCCTGGATTGCGCAGGACGAAGCGCGCGATCGGCTCACGCACGAGGCCCTGGCGGACGTGGACGCCGGTAACGTCATCGACCACCAGGCCGCGCAGACGTGGGCCGACAGCCTGAGTACCGAAGAGCCGCTGCCGCGTCGAACTGCTGGAATAACCCGTTTCCGCTTGGATTTCTTGGCTATTCGACTACTTTGCACGTTACACCATCTGGCCCCGCGGTTTTTTCTGCTGGTTTAGCGCTTGACATTTAGCGTTAAACGCTATAATTTTTGCGGGTGATCAAGACATTCGCGGACAAGGCCAGCAAAGAGCTTTTCGAAGGCACCAGGTATCACCGAAAGTTCCGCTCGTTCCAGTCAGCGGCCGAACGCAAGCTCGCGATCCTCGACACCGCGACGTCGATCCGTGACCTTGAATCTCCGCCCGGTAACCGGCTGGAGAAACTAAAAGGCAACCGCGACGAGCAATGGTCCATCCGCATCAATGATCAATGGCGACTCGTCTTTGACTGGAATGAAGCCGGTAGTGAGGCGCACAACGTTGAAATCGTCGATTATCACTAGGCTGAAAAGAAATGGAAAGAGCAGGACCACGTCAGGCCAAAGCTACTCTCGGAGGAAAATTGTCATGCTGACTACAGGCAACGGAATGCGCCCAATCCACCCGGGCGAGATTCTACGCGAAGAATATCTGGCCCCGCTGGATATGAGCGTAAACGCGCTGGCCAAGGCGCTCCGCGTGGACGCTACGCGAATGAACGAAATCGTGCGTGAGCGACGCCGAATCACGCCGGACACCGCTGAACGGCTGGCGCGCTATTTCAGCACGGCACCGCAGTTCTGGATGAACCTTCAGATCCAGTACGATCTGAAGGAATTCAAGGCCAGCGAGGAAGCAGCCGAAATCGCCCGAGACGTCCAGCCAAGGAAGGGTGCTACGGCCTGATTTCATTCGGATGGAAAAAACCTGCGACAAACGCGACAAACGCGACAAACGTAGATAGCCATATCCTGTTCCCGCGCAGTACAAGATACGCTACGGGATCGTGGCGAGACCATCTACGTGCTGCGCCTCTGGCACGCCCGAGAGGACCGGTAGGGCGGCCTGGAAATAGACGTGCTTCCCGCTTGAGTGTGCCTCGAGGGTACGGATCCGGGGTGAAAAGCGCGATTCCTGCGCGCCTGGCACGGCCGGGACTGCCGCAGTCAGCCGCCCGTCGATTCGACGCCGAGGCGCCTCGGCTTGGACCTGATGGCCACCCATGGCCATGGCGTTGACTAGCAGGCCCTTCTCATCGGTGGGGAGGTCAACATCGCCATGGGCAGCACACGACATATGTCACCACTTTTATTATGCCATTTGTCACCTGTTGTGCTACACTTTGCGTAACGGGCTTACGCTCGAGACGCCATGGAGGACGTGACCATGTTGAACACAGCCATTCCTCAGGACACCCTGCGCGAATCCATGCCCGCCGCCTTCCGGGTGGCCATTCGCACGCTGGCTGCGTGGGGGTTTACCCACCACGAAATGGCCGCGACATTGGGCTTGGAGTCTCGCACTCTGTATCGCTATAAGCGCCAGGGACTTCCGGCACGGGCGATTTCGCCAGACCTGATCGAACGAACGTCCTATGTCCTTGGTATCGAGAAGGCGCTGGAGATTCTCCTCGCCGGCGAACCAGAACAGGAGGAGCATGACATCCGACGGTGGATCAACTCTCCTTCAGATGCCCCGCTTTTCGCCGGCCACCCTCCGAAAGGGCGCCTGACCACCGGCCGCGCGGCGGATCTGTTCCAAGTGCGCCAGTATCTGGATGGCTGGCGGGGCGGAGATTTTGCCTGAGCGTCTGCCCGATCATTTTCGGGAAGCGCTACCCGGAACCCGGGATTGGTATCGTGTAGTCCCGTCGCGCTTTCCACCTGTTCAGCTTTGGGATCGCCTGTCCAGCCGCGCGGAATTGAACGCGGTTGCTGCCGTGGAAGGGGCGACAAATGCTCGCCTCACCGACAGTTTGGGCGACATCAACCTGGTCCCGAAACACGACTGGATTTTTGGCCCGGGCGCCAGTCCGGTCATGGCAGCGTTTTGCCATCCTTCACCACAGGGCAGTCGGTTCTCGACCGGAGACTATGGTGTCTACTACGCGGCTGATTCAGTCGATGCCGCGGCGACTGAAGTCGCCTGCCACCGCCGTCGGTGGTTCCTGGACAACCGGATTCCTCCTCGCACGGATACCTACCGCTGCTACATCGGATCTGTTGCCAAACCGCTGGTGGACATCCGCGAGGAGCCCGATCCCCGCGTGTTGCACGATACAGACGATTGGCAGGCATCCAGGAGCTTTGGAGTCACATGCCGTCGGGATGCGCGGTGGGGAATTCACTTCGATAGTGTTCGATTAGA
>JAWLEW010000083.1:0-6032 GCA_041685925.1 Wenzhouxiangellaceae bacterium
GGGCGAAATCGTCCAGGTCATCATCACCCTGCGCGGCGAGAACCGCCGAGCCATGGTCAGCGTGGAAAGTTCCCACGGCCAGTCGCAGGTCGAGCTGGATGCGCCGGGCCGCGCGCCGGCCGGCGATGGCGAGCAGGGCAGCGGCATCCTGGCCGGGCGCGTGGTTTCGACCGAGGACGGATCGCCGGTCGAGGCCGCGCGGCTGTTCGTTTCCGGGACGCCGATCGAGCTGAGAACCGACGAGGACGGCCGTTTCGAGGTCGAAGTTCCGGTCGGAGAATACTCGGTCTCGGTACTGCATTCGGAGTTCGCCACCCGCACCATCGAAAACGTCGCAATCGCGGCCGAGGAAACCACGGAGCGCAATTTCGAGCTGCCGCCGGCCGGGCTGGAACTGGCCGAATTCGTCGTCATCGAGCCGTTCATCGAAGGCAGCCTGTCGTCGGTCATCGACGAGCAGCGCAGCACGGCCAGCGTCGCCAACGTGCTCGGCGCCGAGCAGATCTCGCGCGCCGGCGACGGCGATGCCGGCAGCGCGCTGGCGCGCGTGACCGGGCTGACCCTGGCCGATGGGCAGTTCATCTTCATCCGCGGCCTGGGAGAGCGCTACTCCTCCACCCTGCTCAACGGCGCCAACGTGCCCAGCCCGGACCCCACGCGGAAAGTCGTCCCGCTGGATCTGTTCCCCACCGGCGTCATTCGTTCGATCAACGTTCAGAAGGGCTATTCACCGGACATGCCCGGCGATTTCGGCGGCGGCGTGGTCGAAATCCGTACGCGCGGCATTCCCGAGGAGGATTTCTTCAGAGTCGGCATTTCAACCGAGTTCCGCGAAGGCACAACCTTCAAGAAAGGCCTGACCTACGAAGGCGGCGACCGGGATTTTACCGGCTTCGATGACGGCACTCGGGCGCTTCCCGACCCGATCGCCGAGGCCACCGCAGACGGTACCAAGCTGCCGCCGGAGCAGGATGATTTTTTCAACCCCGACGGCCTCCCGCCGGAAGAACTCGAGGCGCTGGGCGAGTCGTTGCCCAATATCTACGATATCGACCGCGAGCGCGTAGGTCCGGACCGCGGCGTGTCGATCGAAGGCGGCAAGCTGCTGGAATTCACCGACGATTTCACCGGCGGGATCACCGGCTCGGTGCTCTGGGGCGACGAATGGGAAACGCGCGCCGAAGACCGCCGGACCTTCATTCCGCTCGGCGACGGATCGCTGCGTTCCAACGACGATTTCGTCATCGATCGCACCACGCGCACGATCAACCTGACCGGGTTTCTCACCGGCGGTCTCAACTACAAGGACCTGCACGAGATCGACGTGACCTCGATGATCCTCCGGCAGACCGAAGACGAAACCAGTAGCCAGGTCGGGTTCAACCTCGACGAAGACGGCGATATCAAGATCAACGAGCTGGAGTGGGAAGAACGCGAACTGATCGCCAACCAGCTCCAGGGGCGCCACGTATTCGAATTCGTCAACGACTCGGTGCTCGAATGGGACTACTCCGAGTCCCGGGCGCGGCTGGACATGCCGGATCAGCGCCGGTATCGCTTCGATTCCGACGACGGCCCAACGGGATTCATTTTCTCCCGGCGCGGTGACAACAACGTCCGGCGCTTTACCGACCTACTCGACAAGTCGCTGGATTACGGCGCCGACGTCGAGATTCCGTTCCAGGTCAGCTTCATCGATGCCCGAATCAGCGGCGGCTTCCGCCAACTGGAAAAGGACCGGGACTCGTCGATCCGCCGCTTTCAGTTCGACGGCGTCGGGAGCCTTGGCCCGGACATCAGGCGTCTGGATTCGGTCGAGGAGATTCTGTCGCCCGAAAACATCGGCCCCGATGGCGTGGAGCTGTCGGAAATCACCCGCCCGTCGGATAACTATACCGCGGCGCTGGATGTCGAGGCGTTTTACGGCAATCTCGATTTCACCATCGCCGATACGCTGCGCATCTCCGGCGGGGTGCGCGTCGAAGACTGGACCCAGGACGTCACGACCTTCGACCTGTTTGCGCCCGGCAGCCAACCGATCATCTCCAGCCTCGGCGACGAAGACCTTTTCCCGGCAGTGTCGCTGACCTGGTTCGTGACCGATCGCCAGCAGTTGCGCGCCAGCTTTGCCGAAACCATCATCCGGCCGGATTTCAAGGAATTGTCTCCGGCGCCGTTCACCGACCCGGTGCTCGAACGCGAGGTGGTCGGCAACGCCGACGTCGTGCCATCGGATGTCACGCATTTCGACCTGCGCTGGGAATTCTATCCCTCCAGTGACGAGTTGATCTCGCTGGGCGCGTTCTACAAGCAGATCGATCAGCCGATCGAGCTGACCGTTCAGCCCGGCGTCGAACAGCGCTTGAGTTTCGCCAATGCCGAGGAGGCCGAGAACTTCGGCGTCGAAGTCGAGGCGCGCAAGCAGCTGGGCTTTCTCGACAGCTGGCTCGACACCGGCGCGTTTTTCGACAAGTTCTATCTGGCCGGAAATTTTTCGCTGATCGAATCGGAGATCACGATTCCCGACGACGCCCGCGGCATTCTCACCGAGACCTCGCGCGAACTGCAGGGGCAGTCGCCGCTGATCATCAACCTGCAGGCCGGCTACGACAACCCCGATCTGGGCATCCAGGCCACGGTGCTGTACAACTTCGTCGGCGAGCGAATCGTGGAAGTCGGCGTGCTGGGCGCGCCGGACCAGATCGAACAGGGCGCCGGCGAACTCGATGTCGTCTTCCGCTGGCAGCTCAACGATTTTCTTTCGCTCAGCGCCAAGGCTGGAAACCTCCTGGATTCTCCGTTCGACGTCCGGCAGGGCGACAAGATTACTCAGAGGTACACCACTGGCCGAACATTCGGACTGGGCGTGACCTTCGATTTTCTCTGAGTTCCAGGCGGGTTCGAATCGCAGACCTGGACTGTAACAAATGCGCAATTTCGCCTTCATCGACCTGAAATCTGCACGGACTAGGATGCTGTAGTCGCAGTGATCGACAACTGTCCGGGGACACCGGGAAAACCTTCAAAACAGTAGAGGATGTATCCATGTTGAATAAAATTGCACGCAACGCCTTGGCCTTTTCGGTCGGCGCAGCGTTGTTCGGATCCGCCAATGCCTTCGTCGTCAATCAGTCATTCAGCGGCAACTGGAGCGAGGAAGCTCCGGCCGGTGTCAATATAGCCCGTGGGGTCATTATCGAGATCCTCCCGACGCTGAATACAAACGACTTTTCGAATAGGGCTTTGATTGAATGGTTCACCTATCGTGATGGCGAGCCGGTCTGGTTGATCGGCGACGCAGGAGCCGCTGTGCTCGACAAGAACACGAATACCGCTGAATTCGATGTGTTCGAGTTTTCCGGCGGCGCCTTCGGGCCTCCTGATCTGGCCGGCGCAACGGATACGCTCTGGGGAAGTGCAACGCTGAATTTCACCAGTTGCAACAGCGCGACCCTTGAATACGATGGCGTCGACGGTACTGGTACGCTGGAATTGAGAAACAACACACCCAAGGCGGACTGCGTCGTGGACGAGCCGTTCGACGGCTGCCCCGATTTCGCGACCGAAGTCGCTCAGCCCGGTTCGTGCGCAGTTGGCGGCCCGGTGAACTCCGACATCACCCTGACCAACGAAACCCTGTGGTTCGTCCAGGGTCAGCTCACCGTCGAAGCCGGCGCCACCGTGACCATCGAGCCGGGCACCGAAATCGTCGGCGGTACCGCCGGCGACACCGATACGCTGATCGTTCGCCAGGGCGGTACGCTTATCTCCGAGGGGACCCCGGAAAACCCGATTGTCATGCGCGGCCCGCAGGCCGAAGACCGTGCCGAATGGGGCGGGGTGGTCATCAACGGCTTTGCCCCGATCAACGGCTGCGCGGAGGGCGTGGATCCGTGCACCGCGCAGGGTGAGGGCGACTCCGGCACCTACGGCGGCAACGATCCGCATGACAACAGCGGCGTGCTGAAGTACACGATCGTTTCCAACGCCGGGCGCCAGTTCAGCGAAGAAAACGAGCTCAACGGCATTGCCTTCCAGGGCGTCGGCGACGGCACCACGGTCGAATTCGTCCAGGTCCACCTCAACCAGGACGACGGCGTCGAATTCTTCGGCGGCACGGTCAATGCAAAGAACCTCGTGCTGACCGGCATCGGCGACGACAGCCTGGACTGGACCCAGGGCTGGCAAGGCAACGTCCAGTACGTGGTGGCCAAGCAGTACAGCGACGGAGAAGGCGACCAGGGCATCGAGGCCGACAACAACGGCGATGCCAACGACTCGACCCCGCGCGCCAAGCCCACGCTGGCCAACATGACCTATGTCGGGCAGTCCACCACCGATATTGGTTGGCTGCTGCGTGAAGGCACGGGTGCGACCATCGCCAACTCGGTCGTGACCGGATTCGGCGAATATTGTGTCGACATCGACAACCAGTCGACGTTCGACAACGAGGAAAACCTCACGGTTGCCAACTCGATTGCCGGCGGCTGTGCGCTGGGTACCTTCGACGATGCCGATGGCGACTCGTTCCTGGTCTCGGCATGGTTCCTGGATCAGGGCAACCTGGATGCAGACCCAATGCTCGACAACATCGTGCCGATGTCCGGTTCCCCGGCGTTCGGTATCGGTGCAGTGCCGTTCACGGATGCCTTCTTCGACAACGTCGACTACGCTGGGGCGATCCGTGACGAGAAATCGGACTGGACCAAGGGCTGGACCGTCGGCCTGGATCGTGATGCACCCTGATCGGACTGGAAGCCGCTGAATCCATCGATTCGGGGCAACCTTGAAGGTCGAAAGCGGCGCTGCCCCGGCAGCGCCGCTTTTTTTTCGGCCGATCATGTTAAGCCGATCATGTCGCTGTTACTCAGGTCCTGCGGGTCTGGGTTCCTGCAACGGCGAATACGGTCTGCCTGTCGTCCGATATCGCGCGAATGTCGCAGCCGAACAGCCGGCTGAGGCGATCTGCGGTCAGCATCTCGGCCGTCGGCCCGAAGTCCCAGCGTCCGTCGCCGAACAGCATCAGCACGTCGGTGCAGTAACAGGTCGCCAGGTTCACGTCGTGCAATGCGATGACCTGGCAACGTCGTTGTTCGTGAACCCGCAGCCAGAGCCGATCGAGGATCGCGACCTGGTGGGCCGGGTCCAGGTGGTTGGTGGGCTCGTCGAGCAGCATCACCGCCGGGTCCTGCGCCAGCACGACGGCCAGCGCCAGCCGGCGCTGCTCGCCGCCGGAAAGCTCGCGGCAGGAGCGCTCGGCCAGGTTCTCGAGTTCGACGTCGCGCAGGGCCTGGCGGGCGGCTCCGACATCCACGGCCGATTCGCGCCCCAGCGCACCGATATGCGGGTGGCGGCCGCTCAGCGCCACTTCCACCGCGCTGGCATCGAACGCGAACCGGGTGTTCTGCGTCAGCATGCCCAGCCGGCGCGCGATCTCGCGCCGGGAAAGCCGCGCCATGTCTTGCCCGTTCAACGCGATGTTTCCACTGTCGTGCGGGCGCACCCCGGCCAGCGCCAGCATCAGCGTGGTCTTGCCCGCCCCGTTGGGCCCCAGGATGCCGACCGACTGCCCCGGCCCGGCCGCGAGATCAAGCGATTCGACAATCCGCTGCCCACCGATCGAGACGGAGACATCGCGGCATTCGAGCAGCGGGCTCGTGGTTTCGCTGTTTCGGGTTGGCGCTTTGGGCTTCATGTGATGCACATTATCCGTTGCTTCGCGTCGGGGACGCCGCCCCGACCTACGGCGATTGGCAGGGCGCCGCCGCGCCGACCTGCAGCAATTATCACGTGAATCTGCGTAGGTCGAGGCGGCGTCCCCGACGCTGGCTGCGTAGGTCGGGGCGGCGTCCCCGACGCTACCTTGAAGTGTCCTTCGCGCAACCTTCGTGCCCTTCGTGTCCGGTTTTTCGGCTTTTCATTTCCTGCCTCCGCTCCGATTCAGCAACAGCAGAAACAGCGGCACGCCGATCAGCGCGGTGAGCACGCCCACCGGCAGTTGCCTGGGGCTGAACAGGTTGCGCGCCAGCGCG
>JAWLEW010000034.1:0-14573 GCA_041685925.1 Wenzhouxiangellaceae bacterium
CTCGAGTCCTCGACGTAGCGCTGCTACGCCTGCGGGTCGAGCCTGTCGCAAATCACTCCAGCCACGGCACACGCGACTCCCTCGCGACGAACCAGGCCGCCACAAGGCGGAAGTGTTTTCGCTCTCGACAGAGGATCGATCAGTATCATGTCGCCAACGCTGCCGACGGGGAAGTCCGTATGGTTCTCAAACTCCTGACGGCCGTTGCCGTGGCCTACGGCGCGCTTGCCGCCCTGCTGTTTGCCTATCAGCCGCGCCTGGTCTTTCAACCGGATTTCCAGGGACGCGCGCTCGACGCCACGCCCGAGGCCATCGGCCTGGACTACCGCGACGTCTCGATTGCCACCGACGACGGCGAAACGCTGCACGGCTGGTGGCTGCCGCATGCCGATGCGCGCGCCACGATGCTTTTCAGCCACGGCAACGCCGGCAACATCTCGCACCGGCTTGAAAGCCTTCGGCAATTTCACCAGCTGCGCCTGAACATCCTGATCTACGACTACCGCGGCTACGGGCAGAGCACCGGCAAGCCCGCCGAGCGCGGACTGTATCGCGATATCGACGCGGCCTGGCGCTGGCTGACCGACGAGCGCGGTTTCGCGCCGGAACGCATCGTGCTGTTCGGCCGCTCGCTGGGCGGCGCGGTTTCGGCCCGGCTTGCCGCGCGGGTCGAACCGGCCTGCGTGATCATGGAATCGACCTTCACCTCGGTGCCCGACCTCGGCGCCGAACTGTACCCGTGGCTGCCGGTGCGCCTGCTCAGCCGGATCCGGCTCGATGCGCGCGCGCAGGTTCCCCGAATTACCGCACCGCTATTGATCATCCACAGCCGCAACGACGAAATCATTCCCTGGGAACATGCCCGAAAGCTTCAGGCGGCGGCCGACGACTCGGCCGAAATTCTGACGATCGCAGGCGGCCACAATACCGGCTTCCTCGATTCCGAACAGACTTATATCGAAGGCCTCGATACATTCCTGGCAGGCTGCCTGGGCGAACAGGAAAACCGGGGCGATCACTGAGCCGGTCGCCTGCCGGCTCGCTCTCGATGAAACCGCTCGCCGGGATAAAAAGCGGGCCCGACCATAAGCCGGGCCCGAAGGAAGACGGCGCGGAGGGAAAACCGACACGCCGCTTCGGGGTAGACGTCATTCAGGCCGGATTCACCGACCCGCCGATAAACAAGCCCGACCGCGGACGGTTCCTGCCGGTCCATGAGGATTCCGAGCACCACCGGGCGCCCTCGCTCGCCGTGAATCCAGCTCTGAAGCCGATCCAGGGAAAAATCGGTTCAGCGCGTAGCGAGCGCGTGCCTGGGGGTGACCGATGGAGCGCAGGAACCGCAGTGGACATGCTGGTCCATGAGGATTCCGAGCACCACCGGGCGCCCTCAGGCGCGCGCGCAGTAGCGCTGAAACGATTTTTTCAGTCGCTGCCATGGGCGAAGTCCGGATAAGCCTCCATCCCGCACTCGGCAAAGTCCAGCCCGGCGCGTTCGTCGTCGGGATCCACCCGAATGCCCATTACCGCGCGCAACACCGCCCAGACGGCCAGGCTGGCGACGAACACGAAGCCGCCGATCGCGCCGATGCCGGCGAGCTGGGCCAGGAACGATGCGCCCGTATCCGACAACGGCACGACGAGCAGGCCGAAGATGCCGCAGGTGCCGTGGACCGATATCGCGCCGACGGGATCGTCGATGCGAAGCCGGTCCAGGCCGATGATGGAATAGACCACGATCACGCCGCCGATCAGCCCGATGCAGATCGCCAGCAACGGCGTCGGCGCCAGCGGCCCGGCGGTAATCGAAACCAGCCCGCCCAGCGCGCCGTTGAGCGCCATGGTCAGGTCGGCCTTGCCGAAGGTCAGGCGGGCGGTCAGCAGCGCGGCGACCAGGCCGGCTGCCGCGGCCAGGTTGGTGTTGACGAACACCGCGGCGACGTTGTTGGCCGAGCCGACATCCGAAATGATCAGCTCCGAGCCGCCGTTGAAGCCGAACCAGCCCATCCACAGGATGAACATGCCCAGCGTGGCCAGCGGCAGGTTGGCGCCCGGCAGCGCGCGGGCCCGGCCGTCGACGGTGTACTTGCCCTGGCGCGGGCCGAGCAGCATCACGCCGGCCAGCGCGGCGAACGCGCCGGCCATGTGCACGATGCCGCCGCCGGCGTAGTCGGAATAACCGAGCCCGTCCAGAAAACCACCGCCCCACGACCAGTAGCCCTGCCAGGGATAGATGACGCCGGTCATGATCACGGCGAAGGCCAGGAACGACCACAGCTTCATGCGCTCGGCCACCGCGCCGGAGACGATCGACATGGCGGTGGCCACGAACACCACCTGGAACATGAAATCGGCCATGGCCGAATAAGTGATCTCGCTGCCGGCGGCGGTCACCGCCGCGGCCGCATGGTCGCCGCCCAGGCCGAACCCGAGGCCGGGCCAGACCGCATTGATGCCGTCGGACGGATACATGAACTGGTAGCCGACCACGAAATACATCAGGCAGGCGATAGCGTACAGCGCGACATTCTTGGTCAGGATCTCGACCGTGTTGCGCGCGCGTACCAGCCCGGCCTCGAGCATGGTGAAGCCGGCGGCCATCCACATCACGAAGGCCGCGCAGACCAGCAGGTAAAAGGTATTCAGTGCGTACTCGATCTCGGTCATTCCCAGTGCTCCCTCAAATCGCCGCTTCGTTGACTTCACCGGTGCGGATGCGCACCACGCGCTCGAGCTCGGTGACGAAAATCTTGCCGTCGCCGATCCGGCCGCTTCGGGCGACCCCGGTAATGGTTTCGATGACCCGTTCGGCGTCTTCGGCCGCGACCGCGATCTCGAGCTTGATCTTGGGCAGGAAGTCGACGACGTACTCGGCGCCGCGGTACAGTTCGGTATGGCCTTTCTGGCGGCCGAAGCCGCGCGTCTCGCTGACCGTCATGCCCTGGATGCCCGCATCGGCCAGCGCCTCGCGGACATCGTCGAGCTTGAACGGCTTGATGATGGCGGTAATCAGTTTCATGGGCCTCGCTCGTACAAATGTCCCCGTTCCATTTGCAAGTGCGGTGCCAGACAGGCCGCCAACGGCAGGTTATTGATTCAAAAGGAAATGGAAGAATTGCCGGCTACGGCGCCCGCACCGAATCGGTGCACAGCGGCCGAGCGCGCGCACCGGCAAGGTGCGTTCGCCATGGACCAGGACCTTGAAAGACAGCTTTCGCCTTCGCGAGACCTGCTTTCGCTCAGGCCTTGCGGCTGAGCGTGTTGCGGCCGATGCCGAGCCTGCGGGCGGCTTCGGCACGGCGCCCGCCGGTGGCCTTGAGGGCCTCGTCGATCAGGCAGCGCTCGAGCTGCGCCAAGGCTTCGGGCATCACTCCGCCATTGCCCTCAGCCAGCCGTGCCCGGGCCCATTCGCGCAAGGCGTCGGTCCAGTCGACGAAGCCCGCTTGCGCCTCGGCAAGCTCCGGCAGGTCCTCTGTCCGGATTTCGGGCCCGGGCACCAGCGCGGTCAGCCGGCGACACAGGTTGACCAGCTCGCGCACGTTTCCGGGCCAGGCATGGGCGACGAGCCGCTCCCGCGCGCGGGCGGTCAGCGTCTTGGGTTCGCTGTTCATTTCGCGCGCCGCCTCGGCCAGGTAATGGTTCAGCAGCAGCGGAATGTCGTCGCGCCGGTCACGCAACGGCGGCACCCGGAGCTCGACCACGTTCAGCCGGTGGTACAGGTCGTCGCGAAAGCGGCCTTCGGCCACGGCCCGGCCGAGATCCCGGTTGGTCGCGGCGATCAGCCGAACGTCGGCCCGCATGACCGATCGGCCGCCCAGTCGGTGAAAGTCCCCTTCGGCCAGCACGCGCAGCAGGCGGGTCTGGAGCGCGGCCGGCATGTCGCCGATTTCGTCCAGGAAAAGCGTGCCGCCGGCGGCCTGCTCGAAATATCCCGGGCGGGCAGCATCGGCGCCGCTGAAAGCGCCCTTCTCGTGGCCGAACAGCTCGGATTCCAGCAGTTCGGCCGGGATTGCCGCCACGTTGAGCGCCACAAATGGCTTTTCGACGCGCCGCGAGGTCTCGTGCAGCGCGCGCGCGATGCGCTCCTTGCCGGTGCCCGACTCGCCGATCAGCAACACCCCGAGATCCGAGCCGGCCAGCCGCCCGATGACCCGGAACAGTTCCTTCATCGCCGGGGCCGAGCCGATCAACGAAGGCGGCTCGCCCGGTATCGCTTGCCGGCCGTCGTCCTGCGAGATTCGGGCGCGGCCGGCCAGCGCGCGCCGCACCAGGTTCACCGCCTCGTCGATATCGAACGGCTTGGGCAGCAGCTCGAACGCCCCGCCGGTCAGTGCGGCCACGGAGTTGTCCAGGTCGGCGTAGGCGGTCATGATGATCACCGGAAGCGCCGGAAGCGCGGCGCGAACCGAGGCGAGCAGCTCGAGCCCGGATTCGCCGGGCATGCGCAGGTCGCTGACCAGTACGGCAGGCGGCTTGTCCCCGACCAGTGCTTCACGCAGGCTACCCGGGCGCTCGAATTCCCGCGCGCGCAAGCCTTCGTGCTCCAGCGCGCGGGCCAGCACGCGCCGCACCGAGGCGTCGTCGTCGACGATCCAGATGGTCTGGTCCCGTTCTCTCATTGAATCCTTGCCTCTCGTCAAGCCTTGATCCGTCCCGGCAATCCAGCCGTTATACCGGATTGATGGCCGGCGGCCACAGCCGTGCCGCGGAGCGGCGCGACTTGCGGACATGCGCCGTAAACCACGATCATGCCGGTACCGGCAGCAACAGGCGAAACACCGTATTGCCCGGTTCGCTCTCGAATTCGATTCTCCCGCCGTGGCGGTCGGCAATTTCCTGGGCGATGGCAAGCCCCAGCCCGCTGCCCTCCGATCGTCCCGTGACCAGGGGAAAGAACAGCGATTCGAACAGCTCCTCGGGCACGCCAGGCCCGTTGTCGCAGATTTCGATAGCCACCGCCAGCCGGTGCAGCGTCCCGGCCCAGGTCACCCGGCTGGCCGAACGCGTGCGCAGGCGGATCCGGTCGGCGCCGGATTGCAGGGCGTTGCGCCCCAGGTTGAGCAACGCCTGGAACAGCTGGTCGGCATCCAGTTCCAGCCCGGGCAGGCTGGGGTCGTAATCACGCGTCACGGAAACACCGCCACCGGCCTCGGCGGCGAGCAACGCGTAAAGCCGATCGACCGGCTCGTGGATGTTGCCCACAACCAGCCGCGACGGACCCGTCGGCGCCAGCAGCGTATCGACCAGCGCGTGCAGGCGATCGGCCTCGCGGCACACGATCCCGGCGAGTTCGCGCCGGGCTTCGTCGGGCTCGTCGCGCCCGAGCAGCTGGGCCGCGCCGCGAAGCCCGGCCAGCGGGTTGCGGATCTCGTGGGCCAGTTGGCGCACCACGCGCCGCGACAGGCGCTGTCGTTCGTGACGCAACCGATCGTCCTGGGCGCGGCGGCGCAATTCGGCATCGTGCAATTCCAGCAGCCGGGCCCCGTTCGGCAGCGCAGCCACCTGGACATCCAGCCAGGCGACCTTCCCGGCGTGCCTCCATTCGAGGTCCTGCGCCGAAATCACGCGCTGCTCGGCCAGGGCGCGCTCGGCCAGCAGGTCGAGGCCGACCTCGTGCAGCGCAGCCACCGCCATGTCGGCCGCACGACCCTGCGCGCTGGCTACGCCCAGCAGATCGCGCGCGGCCGGGTTGAGCCAGTCCAGACGGCCTTCGGCATCGAGCAGGATTACCGCGGTCTGAAGGTGCGCGAGCAAGTCCGGCGTTGCGCGTCGGTATTCAGAGGGGTGATCAGTCATGGTTGCACGGCGAAAACACGCTGCCCTTTCAATCGATCATACCGCCAACTCCCGCCCGCTTTCGCACAGAGGGTTACCTCGCGGGCGAACGGTTTACGCACCGAGCGAACCGAATCCTTGGTGCCGATGCAACCGACGCCCTGGCAGTCTTGCTTAGCGTGTCTGTAAAAAACGGAAATGGATCATGATCTTGCCGCCGCTGATCTCTCTTATTGCCGGCATCCTGACCCCGGTCATGCCGGGCCTGCGCAGGGTTGGTCAGAGGTTTCTTAATACGCTCACGAATCGCGCCCGGTTCAGAGCTTCGTACGCATTCGTTCGCAAGGCGCGCTGGCGAAGCGCATGGTTGCCCTGCGTCGAATCAACGGGACGAACGAAAACCGCCGCCAAACGGCGGCGGTCACGAGCGTTAATCGGCCGGCGCGTGTCCAGGCATCGCTGCCTGGACGCATTTCGCCAGCTCCGGCCCTTTGCGAGCGCCTGGGTCGGTCAACCCATGCCCATGCCGGAGCCCATGCCGGACCCGAAGATGCCGAATACCGACAGCAGCCAGAGGATGACGAGAATGATGACGACTACGTTGAGAATCTTCTTTATCGTAGGCTCCATCGGAATATAGGCGTTGATCAGCCACAGCAACACGCCAACGACAACCAGCGTAATGATCAAATTAATGATAGGCATATCGAACTTCCTCAATCGTTGCAAGTAGAATCACAACATAGCGTTTCCGATGCGGCCTGTCTGTTCTCTGCCGCACATATGCCTTGCGGCACCGGGGAAGCGGGCCTCGACGCGGAAAACGAGACTGCAAGGCCGGGCTGGCATCAGCCAGGACGTGTTCGTCCCAAAATCCCGGAAGCTCGTGGCCATTCATTGTGCAGGTGCTCATGTGCAGCCTTCGGCGAGTTGTCCTACCACCGGCAATGATCCCCCATCGCTCGCTTGTCTGTATGGAAGGAACAGACCTCTCGTCGGCGACTCCGGGGTGGGTCAACGGAACATGGAGCCGAGGCACGAATCCTCGCGGAGGCGATTCGTTTTCAAGGGGCGTTTTTTACAAGGCGTAAGTCTGAAGCCGATCGGTCTCGCGCTTGACTACCTCATAACACTCGCAGCACCGCCGTTCAAGCGCCGGACGATCCAGCACCGTGATATGGCCGCGCTGGTAGCGGATGATTCCGTCGTTCTGCAATTTTCCCGCCGCCTCTGTCACGCCTTCACGCCGCACACCCAGCATGTTGGCGATCAGTTCCTGCGTCATGGTCAGCTCGCTGCTCGGCAGGCGGTCCATGGACAGCAGAAGCCAGCGGCAAAGCTGCTGGTCGATCGAATGGTGCCGATTGCACACGGCCGTTTGCGACATCTGCGTGATCAGCGCCTGGGTGTAGCGCAGCATCATCATTCGCATTTCGGGATGGCGGTTGAATTCTTGCTTCAACTCGGCCGCGGGCAACCGCAAGGCCGATCCGGCGCTCTGGACAAGCGCCCGGCTCGGCGTGCTCCCTCCGCCCATGAATACCGCGATTCCGACGATGCCTTCGCAGCCGACCACCGAGATCTCGGCCGACGAACCATCTTCCATCACGTAAAGCAGCGATATGATGCAATCGGCCGGGAAAAAGACGTATTCGACCTTCTGCCCGGCTTCGTAGATCACGGCACCCAGCGGCAGGTCGACCTGCTTCATGCGCGGGAACAGCCGCGCCTTCGCCGCCTGAGGAAGGGCGTCGAGAAGACGGTTTTTCGTCCCTGCCTGTTCAGAGATTGGCATGTCACTTCCTGGTTTCGGCTGGTTACTGGTCACAGGCACGAAAACGGTGCCGATTGACCTGCCGCCCGGGTCCGGTCAAGACGATCAGGATACAAAAACCCGATCCTTGTATGTGTGGCAGCGAACAAACTTGCGTGGAACGTCAACTCCCCGAATCGAGGCGGCCGTCCGAAGTCGGGCCCGGCGGCGGGAGGCATTGGACCCCCGGACCGGCCGCGCGGCCACCCCCGAACGGGCTTCCGGCGCGAGTCCGGCTTCCGCGCCGGAGGCACCCATTGCATCCGCCCGGCCGATCTGCAAACATGGCCGAATGAAGCGCCGCTCCCGCTCGCCCGGCCCGCCCGCCTGGGCTATCTCCAACCTCGCCGTGCTGGTACTGGGCTGTGTTGCCTGGGGCTGGCTGGACTACCGCTATGTGACGCAATTCTGGAGCCCGGGAGAAATGCGCGCGGCCACCGACTGGCTGATGCTCGCCATCATCGCCGCCTCGATGGTGGTCAATCTCTGGCTGCTGAGAAAGCGGAGTCTTGTCGTTCACCTGCTCGGCGCACTCGCCGCCGCGCTAGCCGTCACTGCGCTGTGGTGGCTCGCCCTCACGCTGGCCGGCGGCGCTTTCCACGCCGCGATCGGCGGAAGCGCCGGCTGACGCCAGTTGCGCGGCATCCGGGAATTCGCTATATTGAATCCGG
Organism: Wenzhouxiangellaceae bacterium; assembly: GCA_041685925.1. Lineage (GTDB taxonomy): Bacteria > Pseudomonadota > Gammaproteobacteria > Xanthomonadales > Wenzhouxiangellaceae. The sequence continues at coordinate 8,260 of JAWLEW010000034.1, forward strand.
CGTTGGAAGCATGGCGGCAGTTCGAGTAAATCGACCTGGTCATTCAATCTTGTTTGGATATCGCATCGGTCGCTGTTAGATGGTCGCGTGTACCAGGAGTTTTCCAATGAATCGTAATGAAAAATGCGCTCGTCCGATCGCACTGATGCTGCTTGCTCTCACGATGGGCAGCTCGGTAATCGCATATGCAGCAGCCGAAGAACAGTTCCTTCTCGACCTTCGGAAGGCTCACGATTTCAGCGGCGGCGACATGAGCCAGATGCCGTATTTCGAAGCGTGTGCGGAAACCGAATACGAATGCGGAATGATTGCCGGCACGGTGCTGCGCGAGCGAAAGCGCGTGGAAGATGCCGAAGCCTTTTACCGCAAAGCGCTCGATACGGGCTACGAGGATGCGGCCACAAGCATTGCAAACATGCATACGCAAGCGGGGAACCACGTCGAGGGCTTCGCCTGGAGTCGACTGGCCTATGCGCTGGACGACCCGCAGCAGGCGCTTGGAAATGATGAGCTGCGTCGACTCTGGAGCTTTCGACTGCTTGCGACGAACTACCAGGCGATGAGCGAACAACGGCGCCGCGAAGCCGAGGCGCGCGCGCTTGAAGTTCTGGATGAATGGATACCTGAACTTCACGACAAGATTCAGAAGAACCAGGAGGAACAGGAGAAGCACGACGATGCGCCGTTCGAAATACGCAAGCGCGTCAACCCGAGATATCCGCGCGACCTGGCCATCAATCGCGTTCCCGGCTTCGCCCTGGTTTACGGGCAAGTCGACGTCGATGGCAAGCTGGTCGACACCATCGCGATGGATTACTCTCACCGTCGGTTCGAGAAGGAATCACTCAAGGCGTTCTCCAAGTGGCAATTCGAGGTGACCGACCCGGATCGCGCCAAGTCTCTATCCGTCATTCAGCGCATCGACTTTTTTATCGACGAGTAACCAAGCCGCTGATTGCCGACTCCGCCAGGAACGACCCTCGGTGAAAGCGTTTGCCGCCGGTGACGCAATTTATCGGGCGGTCAGCCGATCGATGCGCAGCCGCTCGCGCGCGTCGAACAACCGGCGGGCGCCGGCACTGACGGCGGCAAGCGTGCCGAACCCGGTGCCCACGGCGATCACGAACATGATCAGTATCTGGTACTTGACCGCGACCGCCGGCGGCGTGCCGGCCAGGATCTGGCCGGTCATCATGCCCGGCAGGCTGACGATGCCGGCCGCGGCCATGGCGTTGATGATCGGAATCAGCCCCGAGCGCACGGCGTCGCGCCGGATTTCGCCGACCGCCACGTTCCACGGCTGGCCCAGCATCAGGCGGTTTTCGATCAGCGCACGCTGACGCCGGACGCCCTCGGTCAGGCGGTCCAGCCCCAGCGCCACACCGGTCATGGTGTTGCCCAGCAGCATGCCGAGGATCGGAATCGAGTACTGCGGCCGGTACCAGGGATCGGGCCCGATGACCACGATCAGCGTCAGCACGGTGACGCTGAACGCCGAGATGAACATCGACAACGTGCCGATGCCGAACGCCCAGCCGCCGCGCAGCCGGTATTTCTGTCGGGCCATCACCTCGCGGCCGGCCACCAGCAGCATGACCACGCTCATCAACGCAATCCAGCGCAGGCGGCCGAGTTCGAACACCAGTTCCAGCACCAGCCCGACCAATGCCAGCTGGATCACCGTGCGCAACGCCGCCACCAGCAGCGACCGGACCATGCCCAGCCGGGCGAAGTGACTGGTCGCCGCCAGCGCCAGCACCAGCAGCGAGGCCAGCGCCAGTTGCCACCAGGACAGGTCGATGATGGTCACTTGTCCTCCCGGAGGCGGCCGTCGCGGATCCGGAAGTGCCGCTGCGAAACGCGCCGGATCTGCTCGGCGTCATGGGCCACCCACAGTGTCGGCAGTTTGCGGCGTTCGATGATCTCCAGCAGCCAGCGCTCGACCCGCCTGATCGAATCGGCATCCAGGTTGGCCGTGGGTTCGTCGAGCAGCAGCGCGGTGGGCTCGCGCGAGAGCGCGCGGATCAGCGCCAGGCGCTGCTTCTCGCCCGACGACAGGCGATCGATGGACCATTCGGCAGCGCTTTCGGGCAAATCCAGCGCTTCCAGTGCATCGCGTGGGTCGACATCGAAGTGCTCGCCCACGCTTTCGTGCCACCACTGGCTCTCGGCCGGCACCATCATCACCCGCGCGCGCCAGCGATGCGCCGGGATCTGGCTCTGCCGGAGATCGCCGAGGCGACAGTCGCCCCCGTGCGGCTCCAGGTCGGCGACGGCGCGCAGCAATCGCGTCTTGCCGCTGCCCGACGCCCCGGAGAGGCAGGCGACCTCGCCCCTGGATACCGCCAGCGAAACCGGCTCAAGATCGCCGACCGAGACATCTTCGAGTTCCAGGTCGCCGGCCGGGCTCGAACCGTTCATGATGAAGCGGGCATCACTTCAGCAGCGCCCGGGCGGCCTCGACCACCCTCGCCTCGTCCGGCATCATCAGCTTCGCCGCGTCGCCCAGCGGGATGTAGCAGTCGGTGCCGGTGACGCGCCTGACCGGGCGGTTGGCGGCTCCGTGTTCGACCAGTGAAGTCACCACCGCCTCGCCGATGCCGCCGTCGGGCCGGCCTTCGTCGAGCACCAGCACTGCGCCGCAGGCAAGTGCGTGTTCGGCGATCGCTTGCGTGTTCAGGGGCTTGAGCCAGCGCAGGTCGAGAACGCGTGGCTCGACGCCGTCGGTCGTGTTCAGTTCGCGGGCCGCGCGCAGCGCCATCGGCACGCCGTTGCCGAAGGTGACGATCAGCAGATCGCCGGCCGACTCGTTATAGACGCGCGGCTGCCAGGGTGCCAGGTACTCGTCCGGGGCCGGGTAGTCGAAGCTCCACAGCCCGTCGTCCTTGTCGTACAGGTCCTTGGCCATGTACAGCGCGATCGGCTCGATGATGGTGGTCACGCGGCCGTCCACGGTGGCCAGCGCGGCCAGCGTGCGCAGCATCATCGCCGCGTCGTCGCCGCGCGACGGACAGCCGATGACCAGGCCCGGGATGTCGCGCAGCGCGGTGATCGAGTTGTCGTTGTGGAAGTGGCCGCCGAAGCCTTTCTGGTAGCCGAGCCCGGCGATGCGCACGACCATCGGGTTGCGATAGGTATCATTGGAAAAATACTGCAGCGAGCAGGCCTCGCCGCGAATCTGGTCGCAGGCGTTGTGGAAGTAGGCCAGGTACTGGATTTCCGGGATCGGCAGGTAGCCCATGTTGCCGTAGCCCTGGGCCAGGCCGAGGATGGTGGTTTCGTCGAGCAGCGTGTTGAACACCCGCGCGCCGCCGAAGCGCTTCCACAAGCCCTTGGTGACGGTATAGACGCCGCCCTTGCGCGCCACGTCCTCGCCGAACACCAGTGATTCTGGGTATTTCAGCAGCAGGTCGTGCAAGGCACGGTTGATCTGCACGGCCATGTGTTTCGGCGCGTCGCGCTCGGGCAGGCGGTCCTCGCCGCCGAACGACTCGGCGCGGACGCTGGCGGTCGCATTGCGCCCGGCCTCGCGTTCGACTTGTTCGGGTGAAAACGGCGCCAGCGGACGGATGATTTCTTCGACCGTGGTCAGCCGGCGGCGGCCGTCGGCCCGGTCGGCCTCTTCCAGGCAGCGGGCACGAAGCTGTTGGTAGCGATCGCGGATCTGGGCCGGGCGCAGCAGGCCGCGCCGGACCACGGTTCTTGCCGAGACCAGCAGCGGATCGAGCAACTCGTCGCGTTCCAGCTCGGCCGGCGGACGGTACTCGATCTCGAAATCGGTACCGGCGTGCCCCAGCAGCCGGGTGGTATTCAAGTGCAGAAACACCGGGCGGCGGCGCACGCGGCAGCGCTCGACGGCGCGCTGCACAGGCTCGTAACCGGAGTCCAGGTCCAGCCCGTCGGCAAAGACGTATTCCAGTCCGTAGCGCGCGGCCATGGATCTGGCTGTCCATTGCGACGGCGTAGGCACCGAAATGCCCAGCCGGTTGTCCTCGCACACCAACAGCAACGGCAGCGGCAGATTCTGGTGACAGGTCCAGGCCGCGGCGTTGAGGGCGCTCTGGGCGGTGGCGTGATTGACGCTGGCGTCGCCGAAGCTGCACACCGCAATGCTGTCTTCGGGCACCGGGATTTCGTGGGCGATGCGCCCGCCGTGCGCGATCGCCAGCGCGGTGCCGACGGCTTTGGGAAGATGGCTGGCGATGGTCGAAGTCTGCGGCAGTATCCACAGGTCCGGATGCCCCCAGACCTTGTGCCGGCCGCCGGAAGCCGGATCGTCGGCCGCCGCGGCGAAGGAAAGGCAGGTGTCTTCGATGAAATCGGCCGCGTCGTGTTTCCGATAACGCTCGGCGACGAAGGCGCCGGAGCGATAGTGCAGGAACGCCGGATCGGTCGCCCGCGTCGCGCGGCCGACCATCGCGTTGCCCTCGTGGCCCGACGAGCCGATGGTGTAGAAGACCTTGTTCTCGGCCCGCTTGACCCGCGCCATCAGGTCGAGCTGGCGCGAAACCAGCTGGCTTTCGAACAGTTCGAGCAGATCGAGATCGGAAATCGCACCATCCGCCACCAATGCGTCCAGGTCCCCGGACTCGAGCGCATCGAGGCATTCGAGGAAACGCGCGTCGACGACTTCAGCGCGGTTGAGTTGGCGCGTCCGGCCCGGATTGCTCATGATCGAAACCTGCACCTGGGGAAGGCTGCGATTGTATCGAAAGGTTATCGCTGGCACGCCGGTCGACCGTGCCACAATCGTCTACGGAAACCCGTCCCGACGACCCTGCATGCCCGCCAGCGACCCGACCCGCAATGCACCGGAACTGCCTATCGATGCCCTGCTGCCGCGGCTGCTGGCGACGCTGGCCGAACGATCCACCGCCGTGCTGCAGGCGCCGCCCGGCGCCGGCAAGACCACGCGCGTGCCGCTTGCGCTGCTGAATGCGGACTGGCGCGGCGAAAAGAAGCTCCTGGTGCTGGAGCCGCGCCGCCTGGCCGCGCGGGCCGCGGCGCGGTTCATGTCGAAGTCGCGGGGCGAGCCGGTGGGCACGACGGTCGGTTTCCGCACCCGGGTCGAAACCAAGGTCTCGGCGCGCACCCGCATCGAGGTGGTCACCGAGGGCATTCTGGTGCGCATGCTCCAGCGCGACCCGGAACTGGGCGGCGTCGCGGCGGTGCTGTTCGACGAATTCCACGAGCGCTCGCTCGATGCCGACCTGGGCCTGGCGCTGGTGCGCGAATCGCAGCAGGCGCTAAGACCCGACCTGCGCGTGATCGTGATGTCGGCCACGCTGGACGCCGAACCGCTGGCCGCGCTGCTCGACGACGCGCCGGTGCTGACCAGCGCGGGCAGAAGCCACCCGGTGGAGGTCGAGTACCGCCCCCCGCGGCGCGAACAGCGCCTGCCCGACACGGTCGCCGCCGCGGTGCGCCACGCGCTGGCCCACCAGCCCGGTTCGCTGCTGGTGTTCCTGCCCGGCGTGGGTGAAATCCGCGCGGTGCATGACCGCCTGCAAGGCACCCTGGACGCCGGTGTCGACCTCCAGCCGCTGTACGGGGCGCTGGAGCCGGGGGCCCAGGATGCCGCGATCGCCCCGACGGCGGCCGGCCGGCGCAAGGTGGTGCTCGCAACCTCGATCGCCGAGACCAGCCTGACCATCGAGGGCATCCGCGTCGTGGTCGACGCGGGCCTGGAACGCCGCGCCCGGTTCGATCCCGGTTCCGGCATGACACGCCTGGTCACCACCCGCGTGTCGCGCGCCGCGGCCGAACAGCGCGCCGGGCGCGCCGGGCGCGTCGAACCCGGGACCTGTTACAGGCTCTGGAGCACGTCGGAGCACAAGTCCCTGCCGGCCTTCACGCCGCCCGAAATTCTCGAGGCCGACCTGGCCGGGCTTGTACTGGAGCTCGCCCACTGGGGCACGCGCGAGCCCGAGCAACTGACCTGGCTGAACCCGCCACCGCACGCGCACTGGAACCAGGCGGTGGAACTGCTCGAATGGCTGGATGCCCTGGACGACGATGGCGCGATTACCGCCACCGGCCGCGAAATGCTGGACGCCGGCGTGCATCCGCGGCTGGCGCACATGCTGGTGCGAAGCCGCGAGCTCGGCGCCGGCGGCACCGGCGCCAGGCTGGCCGCACTGCTGAGCGAACGCGACATCATGGGCGGCCGGGCCGGCGCGGACATCGAACTGCGGTTGTCGGCAATGAAGCAGGGGCGCGCGGGACAGGGCCACACGCCGGCGCCGAAAAAGCCCGCCGACGTGAATCGGGGCCGCATCCAGGCGGTAGACAAACTCGCGCGCAGGCTCGCCGGC
>JAWLEW010000034.1:14673-26177 GCA_041685925.1 Wenzhouxiangellaceae bacterium
GCTGCTGGCGCTGGCCTTCCCCGACCGGGTCGCGAGGCGCCGGCCCGGCGGCCAGGCCCGCTTCCAGCTGAGCAACGGAAAAGGCGCCTGGCTGCCCGACGACGACCCGCTGGCCGGCAGCGAGTGGCTGGTCGCCGCCGAACTCGACGGCAAGGCGCGCGAGGCGCGTATCTTCCTGGCCGCGCGAACCGACCGGGCCGCGATCGAGCGCGCGCTGGGAGCGCGCATCGAGGAAACCGAAGCCGCCGAATGGGACGACCGGCGCGGCACCGTGACGGTCCGGCGCGAACGCCGGCTGGGTGCGCTGGTGCTGGAGCAAAAACCGGCCGGAACACCGACATCGCAACAAATCGCCGAGGGCCTGCTGAACGCCGTTCGAAACCGGGGGCTGGAGGCGTTGAACTGGACCGAGGCCGCGCGACAGCTTGGCCACCGGGTCGAGCTGATGTGTGAAATCGAGCCGGGAGAGTGGCCGGCGTTCGACCCCGGAACGCTGGAAGAAGAACTGGACGAATGGCTGGCCCCGTTTCTCGCCGGGCTCACGCATTGGCGCCAGGTCGAAAAGCTCGACCTGATGCCCGCCCTGGAGAACCGGCTCGGCTATACGCGCAAGCAGCGGCTGGACCGGCTCGCACCCACCCAGCTGAAAGTGCCGGCGGGATCGGAGGTCGGCCTCGACTACGGCGCCGAAGGCGGGCCCGTGCTGGCGGTCAAGCTGCAGGCGGTGTTCGGCTGGCGCGCGACCCCGCGCATCGCCGACGGCCGGGTGCCGGTGGTCCTGCACCTGCTCTCCCCGGCCGGCCGCCCGCTGGCCATCACCGCCGACCTGGAAAGCTTCTGGGCCAACGCGTACCCGGAAGTCGCGCGCGACATGCGCGGACGGTACCCGAAGCATCCCTGGCCGGAAGATCCGCTGGGCGCGGCGGCGACCATGCGCACGAAGCGGCGACCGCCGCGGGGGGCGTGATCTTCGATCCGGCCCGCCATCGTCGCCGGGGGCGGTGGCCTTTAAAGTCAAAAGCGGTTTCGCCGCCGGCGGCGACGGCGGGGTGCGGGCACGGAACGTTCGGGGGATACGTTCCGACATCCACCCAACGTTCAGCGGGCACCCATCTGCCTCGATGGCGCCGAGAAGCGCAGGGCCGGGCGGAAAAAGACGCGCCGCATGTCTGAGCGACCGAAGGGAGCGAGTTCGGCGCGTCCCGCCCGGATCGAGCATCGCAGGGGACCCGGCGCAGTCTGCCGGGCGCCTTCGCGGCATGAGCGGTTTTGCCTACTTTTGCCGCCACAAAAGTAGGTCGCATCAGCCAGCACAGCTGGCGGCGAAACGTCCTTTGATTTTAATAGCCACCGGCAACCAGCAATGGTGCCACCCAACCCCCTGCCGGCCGCAAAGGCCAACAACCTCAATACATGTGTTGCCCGCCATTGATCGAAAGCGTCGACCCGGTGATGAACCCGGCTTCGGGCGATACCAGGAAGGTCACGCCGCGGGCGATTTCATCGGGCTGGCCGAGCCGGCCGACCGGAATGCGCGAGACGATCTTCTCGAGGACCCGCTCGGGTACCTTGGCGACCATGCTGGTCTCGATGTAGCCGGGCGCGATGGCGTTGACGGTGATGCCCTTGGCCGCGCCCTCCTGGGCGAGCGCCTTGGTGAAGCCGTGGATGCCGGACTTGGCCGCGGCATAGTTGACCTGGCCGTACTGGCCGGCCTGGCCGTTGATCGAGCCGATGTTGACGATACGGCCGTATTCGCGCTCGCGCATGCCCTCGATGACCGCCCGGCACATGTTGAAGCAAGAACTCAGGTTGGTCTGAATGACCTGCTGCCAGTGCTCGGGCGTCATCTTGTGGAGGGTGCCGTCGCGTGTGATTCCGGCGTTGTTGACCAGCACGCTGACCGGGCCCAGGTCGGCTTCGACGCGCGCCACGCCGTCCCGGCAGGCTTCGAAATCACTGACGTCCCACTGGTAGGGTCGTGCACCGCTGGCGGCAGCGAACTTTTCGGCCGCCTCGGTGTTGCCGCCGTAGTTGGCCGCGACCGTGATTCCTTCGTGGATCAACGCCTCGGAGATGGCCGCGCCGATCCCCCTGGTTCCCCCGGTGACGATTGCAACCTGGCTCATATGCTACCCCGATGTGTTTGAATTGTCGCGAAATTGTGGACCCTGCCGGCGCAAAAGTAACTATGCAGTGCACAACAAAGCCTCGGTAATCACGATGTCCGGCGCTTCTGCCTGATCAGCGCCGAGATGTCCCTGCCGGTCTCGCCGCCCTCGACCAGCCGGCGATAATCTTCCAGCGCGTTCGGCAGCACCGAGGATTCGAACGAGAGATCATCGAGCAGCGATGCGCAGATCTGCAGGTCCTTGAGCAGCAGCTTCGGATCGAAGCCGGTCTCGAACGAGTCGGCCAGCATGGTCGCCCCGCGCTTTTCCAGGAACCAGTTGCCGGCCGCACCGCCGCCCAGCAATTCCAGCATGTCGTCCTGCGGCAGGCCCAGCTTTTCGACGATCGCCAGGCCCTCGCATACCGCTTCTGCAATGCCGGCGACGATCAACTGGTTGACCGCCTTCGCCGACTGTCCGGCCCCGGCCGGACCCAGGTGCCGCCATGCCTTGCCGTAGGCCGCAAACACTTGATCGAGCCGTTCGAACGCGTCCCGTTCACCGCCGGCCATGATCGCGAGCTGACCGTTCCTGGCACCCTCGACGCCGCCGGTGACCGGGGCGTCGACGAAGCCCACATCCAGGGCACGCAGGCGTTCGGCGACTTCACGCGCCGTGGCCGGGGCGACCGTGGAGTGGTCGACCACGATCATGCCCGGGCGCAGGCCGGGCTCGAGTTCGGCAACCACGGCACGAAGGTCGTCGTCGGCCGAGACGCAGACCAGCACGACGTCGACGCCGCGGGCCAGCGCCGCCGGCGTGTCTGCAACCTCGACGCCTGCATGGGTCCGGGCAAACGCGTCGGACTTGTCGCGGCTGCGGTTCCAGACGCCGGCCAGCAGGCCGCGGCGGTGCAGATGGCCGGCCATGGGCTCGCCCATCGCACCCAGGCCGAGGAATCCGGTCGTGATCATTGGCGGACGGCTCCGGTTCGGGAATGTAAAGCGTCCTAGTGTACCCCGCCGCGAGTCCTGTACCTTTCAGCGGCAGTGGGTCCGTATCCGCTATAGCATCGACAACAGCTGGTAGGCGGCCACCGCGCCCAGGTAACCGGCCGCGCCGTAGACCATGAACATCTTTGCCGGCAGTCTCCAGGAACCCGATTCGCGCGCCAGGATGACCATGGTCGACACGCACATCAGCGCAATCGAAAAGAACACCAGCAGCGCCACGCCCGAGGCCAGCTCCAGGCCGCTTGCATGCACGCGCTCGACCAGCGGCACCATGTTCTGCTCGGCGAACTCGATGCCGAAGATGGTGCCCAGCGTGCCGACGAACACCTCCCGGGCGAGGAACGAAGTCAGGATCGCGACGCCGTAGCGCCAGTCCAGCCCGAGCGGGGCGAATACCGGTTCGATGGCGCGCCCGATCGCGGCCAGCCACGATGATTGCAGCGCCGTCCCGCCATTCGGGAAGTAGCCCAGGATCCAGACCACGATCGTCACGCCGAGGATGACGCCGCCTGCGGCGGTCACGAAGTGCTTGCAGCGATGCACGGATCGTTGCAGCAGCGGTTTCAGCGCCGGCATCCGATAGGCCGGCATCTCCAGGATGAACGGCACGTCGCTCTCCCGGTGTGCCGCGCGGCGCGAAGCCAGACCGGTTACCAGCAGCCCTGCGGCCAGGCCGAAGAAATACAACCCGAACATCGCCAGGCCCTGAATTCCGACCAGGCCGCCCAGCGCGGTGGTCTGCGGAATGAACACCGCGATCAGGAGCGCATAGACCGGCAACCGGGCCGAGCACGGCATCAGCGGAATCGCCATGTAGGTCAGGCGGCGCTTTTGCGGCGAATCGATTGCGCGCGCGGCGTATACGCCCGGAATCGCGCAGGCTACGCCGGACAGCATCGGAATGAAGCTCTTGCCGGTCAGGCCGAACATGCGCAGCGGCCGGTGACAGATCAGGGCCGCGCGCGCCATGTATCCCGAATCCTCGAGCAGGCCGACGATCAGCGTCAGCACGAAAATCTGCGGGACGAACACCAGGAAGGCGCCGACCCCGGAAAAGATGGCGTCGGAGGTGAAATCCGCGGCCAGGCCCGGACCCAGCAAGGGCATCAGCCAGCCGGCGATCGCGGCCAGGCCGGTTTCCACCGCCTCCATCGCCGGCGCGGCGCCGGTGAAGATCGACTGGAACAGCAGATACATGATCGCGAAGAAGGCCAGGCCGCCGAACCACGAATGCAGGAAAAACGTGTCCAGCCGGTTCTGCGAGCGCACCAGCATGTCGCCGCGTGGACCGAAGCGCTGCGCCAGCCGATGCGCGGTCTTCTGCACCAGCACGTCGTCGTTGATTTCGATGTCGGGCGCGGCGACGGACGGCTTCCGCGGTGGCGAACGGCGCAACAGCTCGACGAGTTCGTCGATGCCGCGTCCGGTGCGCGCCGACAGCGCCACCACCGGCACCGCCAGTTCGCGCGAAAGCCCGGCCAGGTCCAGTTCGATGCCGTGGCTGTCGAGCACGTCCATCAGGTTTGCCGCGACGATGACCTGCTTGCCCTTGCGTCGGGCATGGCGGATGACCTGCAGGGTCAGATAGAGGCTTTTTTCCATCCGCGTGACGTCGACGACGCAGACCACGTGCGAGACCTCTGGATCTTCCAGGCCGGCGTGGAACTGCTCCACCGCCACCGTTTCATCGGCCGATAGGGCGCGCAGCGAGTAGCTGCCCGGATAGTCGACAAGCGTTACGCCTTCGATATCGGCCATTGCGCCCCGGGCAAGCTCGATGGTGATGCCGGGAAAGTTGGCGACCTTCTGGCGCAAGCCGGTCAGGCGGTTGAACAACAGGCTCTTGCCGCAGTTGGGGCTGCCTACCAGCATCACGCGCCGGGTCACGTTTCCACCCCTTCGGGCTGCATCAGGATATGAGCGGCGATTTCGCGGTCCAGCGAGAACACGGTATTGCTGACCCGATAGACGCGGGGTGCGCCGAACGCGGGCTGGCGCAGGCAGGTCACGCGCTCACCGCCATGAAAGCCCATTTCGGTCAGCCGCTGGCGATACGCCTCGGGCAAGGCGGGGTCGAACCCGGCAATGACGGCCCGCTGGCCCGTGCCCAGAACCCAGAGTGGAATGCTGTCCATTTCCCGCGCGACCCTCGCGCTTGCGGCAACCCAAGAATATGCAAACGATACTTGTTTACATTCCCGGCGATGTTGATCGAGCGCAATTTTCCGGATCGGTCAAGCCGATCGAGGCCGCGCGCTGGACGCCATGTCGGAAGCGAGACTCGCCTTTTTTACGGCTCTTTCGTCGGCGGTTCTGGATTGGCGCAGCCGAAGCTTCAGTCGCCGGCCAGGTAGGTGTAGGCCGAAAGACCCTCGGTCAGCAGCCGCTCGATGGCCTGGGCCTGCTCGCGCTCCAGGCCGGCGGCCGAAACCTTGGCCCGGCAGGCGGCCAGCAGCTGGCTCGGCTGGAAACCGACCAGTTCCAGCAGGCTGTCGGCGGTGTCGCCCGGGCGCGCGTTGCGCAGCGAGAATCCGCCTTCGGCAAGCACCACGTCGACGCTGTCGGTATCGCCGAACAGGTTGTGGATGTCGCCCAGGGTTTCCTGGTAGGCGCCGGCCATGAAGATGCCCAGCAGGTATTCCTCGTCTTCGGCCAGCTCGTGCACCGCGAGGGTCGGTTCCAGCAGGCCGCGCTCGACGTACTGATCGATGCGTCCGTCGGAATCGCAGGTCAGGTCTTCGAGCACCGCGCGCCGGGTCGGTTCCTCGTCCAGGCGCTGCAGCGGCACGATCGGAAATACCTGGTCGATGGCCCAGATGTCGGGCAGCGACTGGAAGATGGACAGGTTGATGAAATACTTGTCCGACAGCTGGAACCGGATTCGGTCGCGCAGCTCGCGGTGCCGCCTGTGCTCGGGATCCAGCCGGTCGGCCACGCGCTCCAGGATGGCGAAGTACAGCGGTTCCAGGCGCGCGCGGTCGGTCAGCGGCAGATCGCCGTAGAGAAACAGGTTGCGTCCCTCTTCCAGCCAGTGCTCGGCTTCCAGGAAGGTTTCTTCGGGCTCACGGTTTTCGATGTCGGACAGCAGTTCGCCGAGGTTGACCACCACCGGGTGGCTGCGATCGGAAATCGTGAACTCCAGGCCGCGCGGGAATCGTTCGGTGGCGGTCACGTTGGTCACCAGCACCGCGTGGTGGGCGGTGAGCGCCCGGCCCGATTCGGAGACCAGGTCCGGCATCGCGATTTCACGCTCGCGACACAGCTCGGCCAGCCCGGTGACGATGGCGTGGGCGTACTGGGTCATCGAATAGTTCATCGAGCAGAACGTGCGCGACCGGCCGCCTTCGTAGTCGACGCCCAGGCCGCCGCCGATATCGAGCATGCCGATCGGGACGCCGGCGGAGACGAGTTCACTGTAGTAGCGGCCGGCCTCGCGCACCCCGTTCTGGATATCGCGCAGGTTGGAAATCTGCGAACCCATGTGGAAATGCAGCAGCCCGAGCCAGTCCAGGCAGCCGGCTTCGCGAATGTTCTCGACCAGTTCCAGCAGCTGGCTCGCCGCGAGCCCGAACTTGGCCCGCTCGCCGCCGGTGTTCTGCCAGTTGCCCTTGCCCAGCGCCGAAAGGCGCAGGCGCACGCCCAGCGCCGGGGCCACGCCCATCGCACGGGCATGCTTGTGGATCAGCGGCCACTCGCCGGGCTTTTCGATGACGATCACGACGTTCAGGCCCAGCAGGACAGCGCTGAGCGCCAGGCGCACGTACTGGGCGTCCTTGTAGCCATTGCACACCACGGTTCCGCCGGGCCGGCTGACCGCCAGCGCGGTAATCAACTCCGGCTTGCTGCCGACCTCCAGCCCGAGGCCGGGCACCGAGGCCAGCGCGCCGACCACCGAGGCCTGCTGGTTGACCTTGATCGGGTAGACCGGTCTGTAGCCACCGGCATAATCGGCTTGCGCAATTGCGCTTTCGAACGCCTGGCGCAACTGGCCGGCGCGGTACTCGAGCAGGTCGGGAAAGCGCAGCAGCAGCGGCAGGCGCATGCCCTCGCCACGCGCCCGCGCCACGATCTCGCGCAGCGCCAGCCGGGGGCCGTTCGCGCCGACCGGCGCGGCGACCAGAAGACCGTCGCCATCGACGTCGAAAAGCCCCTCCGACCATTGCGGGATGGCATAGCGACGGCGCGCGGTGTGGGCTGAATCTGCGGTCATGCGGCTGGATCCGGAATTGACGATCGAATTATTGTACGGGAAGCCCGAAGCGTGCCCGCGCGGGCGCGCCGATTGTGAATCGGCCGGTAGAATACGCAGCAACAACGACACCGGGGATGCGCATGCCGTCGAAGGACGAAAAATGGTTCACCGAAATCTGCAGCGAGGCCGGTAGCGCGGTCGGCTGGGAAATCGAGGAGCACCTGGCCCACACCGAAACCGAATTCCAGACCATCGACGTCTATCGCACGACCCACTGGGGCAACCTGATGGTGATCGACGGTTTCGTGATGCTGACCACGCGCGACAACTTTCTGTACCACGAGATGCTGACCCATCCGGCGCTGTTTTCGCACCCCGCGCCGAGGCGTGTCGCGATCATCGGCGGCGGCGACTGCGGCACGCTGCACCAGGTGCTGGCGCACCGCGAGGTCGAATCGGCGGTGCAGTGCGAGATCGACGAACAGGTCACCCGCCTGGCCGAACAGCACTTTCCCGAACTGTGCGAGCGCAATGCCGACCCGCGCGCAACCCTGGTGTTCGACGACGGCCTGGCCTGGATCCGCGACGCCGCACCCGGCTCGCTGGACGTCATCATTGTCGATTCCACCGACCCGATCGGCCCGGCCGAAGGCCTGTTCGGACCGGCGTTCGTCGCCGACTGCCACAAGGCGCTGGCCGACGGCGGAATCCTGGTACAGCAAAGCGAAAGCCCGCTGATCCACCAGCACCTGATCGCAGGCATCCGGCAGAACATGCAACAGGCCGGATTCGAGACGATCCGCACGCTCGGCTTCCCGCAGCCGTGCTACCCGTCGGGCTGGTGGTCGTGCACCCAGGCACGCAAGCACGGGCTGCTTGCGCCGGCCGATGCCGACCGCTTCGACGCCAGCGGCATCAAAACGCGCTACTACAACCCGGAAGTCCACCGCGGGGCGCTGGCCACGCAGATGCCGTGAATTGGGGGAGCCGAGACGCGTAAATGGTGAATGGTAAATAGCAGGCGCGGGGCCTGGCGGCGCCGCAGCAGACGGGGTGATGAGTAAGCAGGTTCAGGCGGGTTGAGGCAGTTCGACCACCGGAATCGCCACGCGGGCGGGATGGCGAGCGGTCGTCAGAATCGCTTCGGCTTCGTCGGCGCACTGGCCGCAGCAGTCGGAGCAGCCGGTCCGCATGCGCAGTTCTTCCAGCGAATCCACGCCACGACGCGCATGTTCGCGGATTTCGCGATCGGTCACTGCATTGCAGACGCAAACGAACATGGCGCAACAATAATACGAATGCGAACGATTGTCAATGCTTGATTGAAGACGATTCTGCCGGCGCCTTTTCCGGCATCGGACGGCGTCACGCCCCTGGCTTGCTCCTGAATGCCGGTTCGGTTGACCCGAGCCCGGGAACGGCCAAGAAAATCCCGGCTACGCTCTTTGAATACGAATGCTTCTCATATATACTATGACTCCAATTCGCTTATCGGCTCGAATTCGATCATAAAAAACCAGGAGTTTTCATGAATCACCAGCAATGCCCCGTTTCAGTTCCTCGCCGTCCAGCGTTCCGCCCGACCATCAAGACTCTGATTGCCACCGCTGCATTTTTCACCGCCGCCGCCGCATTCGCCGACGAATCGAACGATCGGGCAGTCGGAGACGACGCCACGCCGGCAGTCGCCGAATCCGAGCAGTCCGGCGATATGCCGCTGGCGCTCAGTCCGGTCGCGATCATCGGATCGGCCGCGGCAGCCCGCAACATTCCCGGCGGCGCGACCATCATCACCGAGCAGGACCTGGAGCAATACGAGTTCACCGACATCCAGCGCATCCTGCGCCAGGTGCCCGGCGTTTCGATCCAGCTCGAGGACGGCTTCGGCCTGCGTCCCAACATCTCGATCCGCGGCACCCCGACCGACCGCTCGGCGCGCATCACGCTGCTTGAAGACGGCATCCCCATCGCCCCGGCGCCCTACTCTGCACCGGCCGCCTATTACTTTCCGACCGCCGGCCGCCTGCAGGGCGTCGAAGTACTGAAAGGCCCGGCCGCGATCCTGGAAGGCCCGTACACCACCGGCGGCGCGATCAACATGAAATCGACGCGCATTCCCGACAGCCGGCGCGGCCAGGCCACGTTCGAGGCCGGCAGCCACGGCCACCTGCGCGGCCACACCTGGTATGGGGACAGTACCGAGCAGTTCGGCTAC
This sequence comes from Wenzhouxiangellaceae bacterium, assembly GCA_041685925.1. Taxonomy (GTDB): domain Bacteria; phylum Pseudomonadota; class Gammaproteobacteria; order Xanthomonadales; family Wenzhouxiangellaceae. Next base: position 24,205 of record JAWLEW010000034.1, read on the forward strand.
GTGCTGGAAGGCCACGAATGGCGCTCCAACGGGTTCCAGGACATCGATCGCTCCAACCGCGACACCGGCCTGGACAAGAGCGACTACATGGCCAAGTTCCGGATCAATACCGCGGCCGATCGCGAGAACTATCACGCGCTGGACCTCAAGGTGCAGTACGTCGACGAGACCTCGGAGCAGACCTATTTCGGGCTGACCGACGCGGATTTTGCCGAGGATTCCAACCGGCGTTATGGCCTGAGCGAACTCGACCAGTTCAACTCCGAGCATGAACAGGTCATGCTGAGCTACACCGGCCGAATCGGGGACTGGCTGCAGCTGCGCGGCAGTGCTTACTACAACGAGTTCGAGCGGGCCTGGTTCAAGACCGAGGGCATCGACTTCGACGGCAGCCCGGACGCGCAGAACTTCTCGCGCACCAGCTGGTTCAACGTCATCCAGGCGGTCAACCGCGGCAATTCGCTGGGCGGCCTGACGCCGGCCGAACTCCAGGGCATTCTCGACGGCGCGCGCGATACCGCCCAGGGCGCCATCGAGATCCGCAACAACTCGCGCGAGTACGAATCCAAGGGCGTGCAGGGCGAAGCCACCGTGGCGTTCGACACCGGTGCGCTCAGTCACTCCCTGCGCGTCGGCCTGCGCTACCACGAAGACGACGAAGACCGGCTGCAGCGCATGAGCACCTATTCCCAGGTCAACGGCAGCCTGGTGCTCGACGACTTCGGCCTGCTCGGCAACGCCGGCAATCGGCTCGAGGAAGCCGAGGCGCTGGCGGCGTGGATCTACGACACCATCGAAATCGGGCGCCTCAGCGTCAGTCCCGGCGTGCGCATCGAGGACATGGAGCTCAGCCGCAAACGCTGGGAGACGCGGATCGATCGCACCGACGATCCGTCGGCCAGGACCGACGACAACCTGCGCAGCACCCGCAAGAACGACCTGACCGCGGTCCTGCCCGGCGTCGGCGTGCGCTACGCGCTGAGCCCCGAGGTCAACCTGATCTTCGGGGTCCACGAAGGCTTTTCGGCGCCGTCGTCCGACCCGGCCACCGACGAGGAAGAGTCGACCAACTGGGAAGCCGGGTTCCGCTACGACGGCGCGCTCGGCTCGCTGGAAGTCATCGGCTTCTACAACGACTTCGAGAACCTGGTCGGCGTGTGCACCATTTCCAGCGGCGCCAACTGCGAGGTCGGCGAAGTCTTCCGCGGCGATGCCGCTCGCGCCCGCGGCGTCGAGACGCGCCTGGCCACCGACCTCTCGCCGACATCGACGTTCGGGCTGCCGTTCGAGGCCACCTGGACCTACAGCGACGCTGAATTCCGCAGCGACCTGGCCGACTCGAACTTCTTCGGCGATGCCGAAAAGGGCGACCCCGTCCCGTACATCCCGGACAACCAGATCTACATCTCGCAGGGCGTGGTCTGGCAGCGCTGGCAGGCCTACCTCAGCGTCAACCACGTCGACGAGGTGTGCACTTTCGCCTCGTGCGGCCCGTTCGAGCAGACCGAGTCGCTGACGACCGTCGACGCCTCGGTCCACTTCGACCTGACCCCGAGCGTGCAGCTGTTCGGCCTGGCCCAGAACCTCAACGGGGAAGACGGCATCGCCGGCCGCCAGCCGCGCGGCGCACGCCCGAACCTGGACCGCACATTCATCGGCGGATTGAGAATCCAGCTCTAGCCCATCGCAACAACGCCTCCCGCAAGGCGCGGGCGCGAATCGCCCTGATCCCGCCCGCGCCGTTTTTCTCTCCTCTTGCAGCCGGCCCCTGGCCGGCTTTTTTTTCAGGCTTTGGTCATCGGGAATGCACCCCTGACCCATCCGTCTGTAGGACCGGTATCCGACCGCGACCATGATTTCGCCGAAATGATTCGGCTCCTACAAAAGCGGATGCGGATTCATTCCTCGTCGGTCTCCATCAACTCCGGCCCGTCCCGAAACCCAGCGGCGACCAGGTGCGGCGACGAGGTGGA
>JAWLEW010000084.1:0-2484 GCA_041685925.1 Wenzhouxiangellaceae bacterium
CCGGTCCCTACCGCCACAACTCCAAGGCCGCCCGGAACTCCAGAAGAATTCCGGGCGCCTGCGGACTTGCGCCTACTTGAAATGCGACTTGAAGTAGTTGAACGAGTTGCCCAGCGCCTTCCAGGCGTGTTCGGCCTCGTCCTTGATCTGCTGCCACTTCTCTTCGCTGGCCGACTGAACGTCGTCGAGTTTGCGCTTGGCTTCGCGGCGCTTCTCGCGCAGGTCGTGCAGGCGATTTTCGTATTCCTTGCGCGCCTCGCCCTCGAACTCGTCGCCCTTCTTCTTGAGGTCCTCGATCTTTTCGTCGAGATCGTCCAGGCGTTCCTTCATCTTTTCGATGAACTCGTTGCGATTCTCGTTCGACGATGCCCTGGTGTTGTCGTTCATGCGGAACTCCTTTGCTGATCGGCTTGACGAGTGAAACTTGGCTTTGCCACCAAAGGAAACATTTTCCCTGGCATTCATTGACATTCTTCTCGGCTCGCCGATTTTCAAGGTCCGCCGGTCGAGGTTGCGGCCCTGGAAGCCCGCGGTTGCCAGTGCGCGCGATGCTCGCGTAGACTCCGGGGGAATGCACCGGGGATTCGAAACATGGCCGAGATCAAGTTCTACACCAACCCGCTCTCGCGCGGCCGGATCATTCGCTGGATGCTCGAGGAAGTCGGCGCCGACTACGACCCCGTCTACCTCGAGTACGGTTCGATGAATGACGAGGAATACCGGCGCATCAACCCGATGGCCAAGGTGCCGGCCATCAATCACGACGGCAACATCGTCACCGAATGCGCCGCAATCTGCGCCTATCTCGCCGATACCTTCCCGGATGCCGGCCTGGCGCCGCCGCCCGACACGCGCGCCGACTACTACCGCTGGCTGTTCTTCGCCGCCGGACCGCTGGAAAGCGCGATCACCAACCAGGCGCTGGGCGTCGAACTCGAGGAGGAGCAGAAAGGCTTCGTCGGCTACGGCGACATGGGCCGCGTGCTCGAGACGCTGGAACTGGCGGTCGCGCGCCGCCCGTTCGTGACCGGCAAGGACTTCAGCGCGGTCGACGTCTACCTGGCCGGCCTGATGAACTTCGGCCTGAAGTTCGGCACCCTCGAAAAGCGCAAGACCTTCGAGGATTACGTCCAGCGCGCCACCGATCGCGAGGCCTTCCGCAAGGCCGCCGCACTGGACGACGAAGCACTGGCCGCCCAGGGCGATTGATCCGTCCGCTCGGCTTCCTGACGCTACACGGGCGGCGCACGTGCCATACTGGCAAACCATGGGCATGCCCCTCCATCTCTCCGATCTTCAGGGCCTCAGCCGGCTGGGCGTCGACGGCGTACGCGGCGTGACCGACCTGGTCGAGCACCTGCATCACGCCATCCTGCGCGTGCCGGGCTTGCGGGCGGTCACGCCCGAGGCGCGCACCGGCGGCATTCCCGGCCTGGTCTACCGCTCGATTCACGGCGTGACCGGGCTGGTCGGCGGCGGACTGGACCTGGGCTTTACGCGCCTCGGGCCGGGTTCGGCGCAGGCGCAGCATCGCGCCTCGCCGGCGCGCAAGCATTTCCTGGCCGTGCTCAACGGCGTACTGGGCGACCACCTGGCGGCCACCGACAACCCGCTGGCCATCCGCAGCGCCTTTCACCGGGCCGGAACGCCCGTCGATATCGACGCCGAAAGCCTGGCCGCGGCGTTTGCGCCGTCCCGGCGGCAAGCCGGAACGCCGGCCCGGCTGCTGGTCACCGCGCACGGGCTGTGCATGCACGACGGCCATTGGCACGCGAATGCCGAAGACGGTCATACCGATTACCGCGACGGCCTTCCGGTGCGGATTGCCGGCGCGCTGGCGTGTCCGAGCGTGGACTTTCATTACAACACCGGCCGGCACGTATCCGACAGCGGCCGGGAATTCGCGGCGATGCTGGAAACACTGGTCGCCAACTGGCCGGGCGAAATCGAGGAACTGGTGATCCTCGGCCACAGCATGGGCGGCCTGGTCGCGCGCAGCGCCGTCCACTCCGGCATCGAAGCCGGCCACGACTGGCCGGCGCGGCTGAAGAAACTGGTGTTCCTGGGCACCCCGCACCACGGTTCGCCGGTCGAACGCGCCGGCCACGGGATCGATCGGGCGCTGGGCATCAGCCGCTACAGCGCGCCGTTCATGCGGCTGGGCAAGATGCGCAGCGCCGGCATCACCGACCTGCGCCACGGCAACGTCACGGCTGCCGATCGACCCGGACCCGACCGCTTCGCCCACGCCCACGACACCCGCACGCCAGTGCTGCTGCCGGCGCACGTCGAATGCTTCGCCGTGGCCGCCACCCTCGACGCTGTCCCCGACAGCCGGCGCTCGCGCCACTTCGGCGACGGCCTGGTGCCGGTACCCAGCGCGCTCGGGCAGCACGAAAATCCGCTGCGCCGTCTGCCCATCGACGCGAACAACCGACACGTGGCCACCGCCACCGGCCACCTGGACCTGCTGCGCTGCCCGGA
>JAWLEW010000084.1:2584-5950 GCA_041685925.1 Wenzhouxiangellaceae bacterium
CTGGCCGGGTGCGCCTCCGGGCCGGACATCCGCACCGATTACGACCCGCAGATCGATTTCTCGGCCTATGAAACCTTCGGCTGGGTGCCCGAGCTGGGCACCGACCGGGCCGGCTACGCCACGCTGACCACGAACTATTTCAAGGACGCGGTGCGCCGCGAAATGGAAGCCCTGGGCTATACCTACGATGCGCAGGATCCAGACCTGCTGGTCAACTTCTTCGCCCGCATCCGGGACCGGACCGAAACCTACTCGCGTCCGGACCCGATCCACACGCTGGCGCCGAGCCCGATCTACTTTCACGGCGCCGGCTACTACGGCTACCGCTACGGCCTGTATACCGCCTGGCCCTACTACGGACACGACGTGCAAACCTATCACTACAAGGTCGGCACGGCCAACGTCGACCTGATCGACGCCGAGGAGCAGCAGCTGATCTGGGAAGGCCTGGCCGAAGAGCGGCTGACCAGCGATGAACTCGAACAGCCGCGCGAGGCGATCTCCGAGGCCGTCGGCGAAATGTTCGCCGAATTCCCGACGCGCCGAAACGCAACGGCCGAGGGCTGAACGATCCGCGGCGGCGGCCGCTGGCGCTCGCCGGGCGATCCGACACCGACCAGACACGCTGATCGCGGCCGGGAGACCGCTCCGACGAAAAGCGGAACCCTGGGCGTCTCCGGCGCCGACCTGCGCCCATGCACCCGCCCCCGCCAGTGGGAAGGGCCGGGTTCAGGACAACCCGGCGATCACCTGAGCCGGTCGGCAATCCCGGCCAGCGTCTCGCCCAGGCCCGCCATGCGCCGGCGGTCGGCGCCCTCGAGCTCGCCACCATCGTCGGCAAGCGCCGCACCGATGCTCGTCAGCTCGTCGGCCAACGAGGGATCGGCGGTGCCGGCCTGCAGTTGCGTTTCGGCCCCTTCGAGCGCCGCCGAAAGTGCTGAAATCCGGGACGCGCCGATCGCCTCGCGGCGCTCGAGCTGGTCGAGGTAGGCGCGCGCCACCACCGGCTCGTGCTTCCAGGTGATCGGGAACTGCTGCTGCGGGTTGAACAGCTCGCCGCCGACCGTGGCCGAGGCCGCGGCGATTTCGTTTTCGCTCAGGTGCTCGCTGGGCTTCAGCGCCAGCACGTCCAGCCCGCGCGCGATTTCGGTGCCGTAGATCAGGCCGTCGAACCAGTAGGTCGACCAGTAGCCGCCCATCACCAGTTCCTCTTCGAACACCGGCCCGCGGTCGAAGAACGCAATCTCTTCCGGGTTGGCCGAATCGGTGAAGTCGATCACCGAAACCCCGCCCTGGTACCAGGCCTGGACGAAGATGTCGCGGCCGGGCACCGGGATGATGGAGCCGTTGTGGGCCACGCAGTTTTCCTCTTCGCTCTGCGGCGCGGGCATCTTGAAATAGCCGCGGAACTCGAGCTGGCCGTCGACGATGTCGAAGATCGCGTCCGCGCCCCAGGTCATCGGGTCCGAGGCGCGGCAGCGCGGGCGCGAACCGCCGCCCCACTCGTCGGTGAAGATCACCTTGGTGGCGTCGTTGTTGAACGTGGCCGAATGCCAGTAGGCGAACGACTCGTCGACCACCTCGTCGATGCGCGTCGGGTTCATCGGGTCGGAGATGTCGAACAGGATGCCGTTGCCCGAACAGGCGCCGGCGGCGATGTTCTTGCTCGGAAACACGGTGATGTCGTGGCAATGATTGGTCTCGTTGGTCTCCTGGGTGTCCTCGCCGTGATCTCCGCCCATCCACAGGCCGGCCAGCGTGCCGGCTTCCGGGTCGGCGAACACCGCCGGGCTGTCGACGATGCGCGCGGCTGCCGGATCGTCCACCGGAATCTCGATGACGTCGATCCGGAACAGCGCGGTGCGCTCGTCGCCGTAGCGCGACTCGTCGATGCAGCCTTCGAGCTCTTCTTCATCGCGCACCGGGCGCAGGCCGGAGTTGTAGACGACGATGCGCTCGTCGTCGGCCGAGACCACCGAATGGGTATGCGAACCGCGGCAGGTCTGCACCGCGCCGACCTGCTGCGGCATGCGCAGGTTGCCGATGTCGAAGATGCGCACGCCCAGGAAGCGCTCGTCGCTGACCTCGCCGGTCGTGCCCTGCAGGCCGCAGTCCAGCCGCGCGCGGGTCTGCTCGACCGACATGATCAGCAGGTCGCCGACGATGGACACGTCGCCCTGGCCGCCGGGGCAGACCACCGAACTCAGCAGTTCCGGATCGGCGCCGTTGCCGATGTCGTAGATATTGAAGCCGTGGTAGTTGCCGGCCACCAGCACGTCGCCGTCGAACGCCAGGTCGGTGTTGGCGAAGCTCAGCGGCGGGCTGCGGTAGTCTTCGTCGTCGGCTTCATCGCGCGGGTCTTCGTCGTTTTCCTCACCCGCCCGGGCGTCCTCTTCGTCCAGCGCTGCGTCCTGTTCGCCTTCGGCCTCGGCCATCAGTTCTTCCAGCGGCAGGCCGGCCGGGTTTTCCGGGTCGAAGAAACCATCGGGCTTGGGCAGCGCGGCCAGCAATTCCAGGTTCATCGAGGCCTGGCCGGCGTCGTGCAACCCGCCGGCAAGCCCGACGCGCGGGTCGGCCGAGTAGCCGGCCAGCATCACGGTCATGCGCTCGATCTCGGCCGACTGGTCGCTGGTGATGTCGGTGGTGAATTCGTACAACACCGGCTCGTAGGCCGAGCCCGGCTCGTCGAGCAGGTCCTCGACCATGGTCAGCGCACCCTCGTGGTGCTCGATCATCAGGCTCAGGAACAGCCGGTCGAATTCCGCGCCCTCGGCGGCTTCGAGCTCCGCCATCTGCTCCGGCGTGGCCATGCCGGCCATTTCGTGGTTCATGTGCATGGCGTAGTGCGCGGCCGGGTCCGGCACGTCCTCGCCGCGCTCGCGCAGCCAGTCCTGCATGAACGCGATCTCGTCGGCCTGCGAGGTCTCGATGCGTTCGGCGACCTCGATCAGTTCGTTGCGGTTGGTGCGTTCGGGCACCAGGCGCGACATCACCAGCGCCTGGTGATGGTGCGGAATCATGTCCTGCATGAAGCGCACGTCGGCTTCGGTGTAGCGCGTGCCGGCCAGCCGGCTGGCCTCGTCGGCGGCCAGCTCGCGGCTGGCCTGCCCGGGCGCGCCCGGATTGATGATGGACACCTGCGCCAGCGCGCTCGCCGCCGCGAAGGTCGACGCCAGCGCCACCAGCGCGGCGCGGGAAAAACGGTTCGTGAAGTATTGATTCGAGGTCATCGATTCTGGTCCTTGGTAGTCATCGACCGGCGCACATCGGCGCCGGGGGTCGAAACGGAACGCAGGAATCTACCAGATTGCGGCGGTCAGGACTGTCAAGCGCACGGAACGCGCGCGGCCGAACGGCGATTGCGCG
>JAWLEW010000085.1:0-5912 GCA_041685925.1 Wenzhouxiangellaceae bacterium
ACCGCCGAACCGTTGAGCGGGCTTCCCAGCAGCACGACCCGGCCTCCGGGCACCACCCCGCCGGCCTCGGCCAGCATCTTCAGGATCAGCAGGCCGCCCAGGCTGTGTCCGACGAAATGCAGCGGATCGCCGCCCACAGTCCTTGCGCGGTCCGCCAATCGCTGGACGTTTTCGGCGGCGCGGCCGAACACGCTGGAATAGCCGAACAACTCGCATTGCCAACCGAGGATTCGCAACCGTCGCGCCAGCGGCAGCATGCCGGGCCGGCCGTACCACAGGCCGTGGACCAGCAGCACGCGGGTCGAGGCGGCCATGTCAACCGCCGCTGTCTTCGCTCTTGTCGGCCGATGCCTTGACCTGAATGTGCAGCTCGGCCAGCGCGCTGGCGCCGATGGTCGACGGCGCGGCGGTCAGCGGGCAGCCCGCGGTGGTGGTCTTGGGGAAGGCAATGACCTCGCGGATCGAATCCTCGCCGGCCATCAACGCGGCGATCCGGTCGATGCCGAAGGCGATGCCGCCGTGCGGCGGACAGCCGTATTTCAACGCCTCGAGCAGGAAGCCGAACCGCGCCCGCGCCTCCGCCTCGTCGATGCCCAGCACGTCGAACGCGGCCTGCTGCAGCTCCGGGTCGTGGATGCGGATCGAACCACCGCCGATCTCGGCGCCGTTGAGCACCATGTCGTAGGCGCGCGAAAGCGCCTGCGGCGGATCGGCCCTGAGGGCTTCGCCGCTGGCCACCGCGGGCGCAGTGAACGGATGGTGCAGCGCATAGTAGCGCTGGTCGGCTTCGTCGAACTCGAACATCGGAAAATCGACCACCCACAGCGGCTTCCAGCCCGGTTCCACCAGGCCCCGGTCGTGTCCGATCCTGACCCGCAGTGCGCCCATGAACGCGGCCACGGCCGGGCTGGGACCGGCGCCGAAAAGAATCAGGTCGCCCGAAGCCGCTTGGGTTGATTCGACCAGGGCGTTGATCGTGTTCTCGTCAAGGAATTTGGCGATGGGCGACTGCACGCCGTCGGCGCCGTTCCCGGCCTCGTTGATCTTCATCCAGGCCAGTCCCCTGGCGCCGTAGCGGCCGGCAAACGCCGCGTAGTCGTCGATCTGCTTGCGCGACAGCCCCGCCCCGCCCGGCACCTTCAGCGCCGCCACCCGGCTGCCGGGGTCGCTGGCCGGGCCGGAGAACACCTTGAACTCCGAGCCGGCGACAATTTCGTCGACGTCGACCAGCTCCAGCGGAATCCGCAGGTCCGGCTTGTCGGAGCCGAAACGGCGCATCGCGTCAAACCAGCTCATGCGCGGGAAGGGATCGTCCAGCGTCACGTCCAGCACCTCGGCGAACACCTCCCGGATCAGGCCTTCGGCGACTTCCTGCACATCGGCTTCGGTGACGAACGCCATCTCCATGTCCAGCTGGGTGAACTCGGGCTGGCGGTCGGCGCGCAGGTCCTCGTCGCGGAAGCAGCGCGCGATCTGGTAGTAGCGGTCCATGCCGCTCATCATCAAAAGCTGCTTGAAGATCTGCGGCGACTGGGGCAGCGCGTAGAAGCGCCCGGCGTTGACCCTGCTGGGCACCAGGTAGTCGCGCGCGCCCTCCGGCGTGGCCCGGGTCAGGATGGGCGTTTCCAGGTCGATGAATTCGCGCGCCTCGAGATTGCGGCGAATCGCCGAGTTGAGCGCCGCTCGCAGGCGCAGGTTGCGCTGCATGCGGCCGCGCCGGAGATCCAGGTAACGGTATTTCAGCCGCACCTCCTCGCCGTCCTCGTCGTTCATCAGCAGCGGCAGCGGGGCCGCGGCGTTGAGCACTTCGACCGTGTCGGCCAGCACCTCGATCCGGCCGGTGGCCATGTCTTCGTTCCACTGGCTCTCGGGGCGCATCCGGACCTTGCCGACGACCCGGACGCAGAACTCGTTGCGCAGCGACTCGGCGACCTTGAACGCCGCGGCGTTTTCCGGCTCGACCACCACCTGGACCACGCCGGCGTGGTCGCGCAGGCCGATGAAGATCAGGCCGCCCAGGTCGCGGCTGCGCTCGACCCAGCCGCAAAGGGCGACTTCGCCCCCGTCCAGCGTCTCGTCGACGCGTCCGCACAAATGACTACGCATATGGAAAATCTCTCCGGAATTCGTGCCGCCGGGAGGCGCCGGCGGCGGGTTCTCGTTGGATGAAGCCCGGCAGCCGCTCAGGCCGCGCTGGAAGTCGCGCCGGATTTGCCGCCGGAGGATTTGGAGCTTTTGCCTCCTTCACCGGATGGCTTGCCCGCGGCCTTGCCGCCCGAATCGGCCTGGCCGGATTGCTTCTTGCCCGAATCCGTGCCGGTCGAATCCTTCTGGCCCGAATCCTTCTGACCGGCATCCTTGCCGCCGCCGGACTCGGCTTTCGCGCCCGATTCGTCACCGGCCAGGTTGCGCTTGCCGTCCTTCTTGAAATCCGTCTCGTACCAGCCGCCGCCCTTGAGGCGGAAAGCCGCTGCCGAAACCAGCTTGGTGAGCGCCTCCTCGCCGCACGCCGGACACAGGGTCAGGGGCGCGTCGCTGAGCTTCTGCAGTTTCTCCAGCCGGTGGCTGCACTCCCGGCATTGATATTCGTAAATTGGCATGACTTCGGTTCCTGCTGACTGGATGGCGAAAACACTCGCGCTGAAATGGGGGCTTGTGGCCGGATTTTCGAGCCCGCAAGCTGCTATTGTAATTTGCCGACCCGGCCAGCGGCGAAAGCGGCGCCCGCCATTTCCGCCGCCACGGCCGCATTTCGAGCCAATCCGTTGCCCAGAAGATGACCCGCCCGTCCGACGCGATCACCCGCACCGTCACCCCGAAAGCGCTTGCCGAAGCCGCGGTGCTGGCGCGCAGCAACCAGGGCGTGATCTACCGGCTCGACGCCGGGGACCGGCAACTGGTGGTCAAGGCGGCCGCCGGCCGCGGCCCGCTGCTTGCCGTCAACCGGCATGCACTGCGGCGCGAATACCGCGCCTATCAACGGCTCGCCGGCCTGACCGGCATCCCGGAATGCCATGGCTTGATCGAGGACCGCTGGCTGGTGCTGGACTTCGTCCCAGGCGAGCCATTCCGCCAGGCCCGACCCGGGCCGGAATTCTTCGACGACCTGCTCGAAACCATCCGCGCCATGCACGCGCGCGGCGTCGCCCACGGCGACCTCAAGCGCAAGTCCAACCTCGTGGTCGATGCCTCCGGGCGACCGGTGCTGCTGGATTTCGGCGCCGCCATCCTGCGCCGGCCGGGTCGGCACCCGGTCAACCACCGCCTGTTCGAATTCATGCGCCGGACCGACTTCAATGCCTGGGTCAAGCTCAAGTACGGCGGGTACGACGGCGTGTCGAAAGCCGACCGGGCGCTGCTCAGGCGCTCGTGGCTGGAGCGGATGCTCGGGCGGGTTCGCGGCGGATGAAGGCACCCATGCCGGGTGCGGGCGGCTTTCGATTTCAGCTTTTCAGCTTTTCAGCTTCAAATTCAAATTCAAATTCGAAGTGTAAGTTGATCTCAATCGGGTGCCCCGCACGACGCCAGACGTGCAGCCCGATCGGCGCGGCCGACCACGTCAACGAGGGGCGCCACCGTCGCGCCGCCACGCCGCGGCCAATCGGCGCAGTCCCTCCTCGATGGAAACCGCAGGCCGGTAGCCCAGATCGCGCTCGGCCGCGCCGATATCGAACCAGTGCGCGGTCGAAAGATGCTCGACGAGAAAGCGCGATACCGGCGGATCGGACTTCAGGCGCAGACCGCGCCAGGCGGTCTCCACGACGGCCGCGGCGGCGCGCGCCAGACGCGGCGATACCTGGCGAATGCGCGGCGTTTCTCCGGCCGCTTCGAGCAAGCGCCGCATGATCCCGGCGACCGGCAGCGGCTCACCGTTGGTGATGAAGTAGGCCTTGCCCGCCGCACCGGCCGAATCGGCGAGGTTGTCCAGCGCCAGCACGTGCGCTTCGGCGGCATTGTCGATGTAGACGGTATCGATCTTCTTGTCCGGCGCCGGCAGGCGCAGGCGACCGGCCCGGTTGCGCTCGACCAGGCGCGGCAGCAAATGATTGTCGCCCGGGCCCCAGATCAGGTGCGGACGCAACGCAACGGTCCTCAGGTCCGCGCCGTCGGCTGCAAGAACCCGGCGCTCGGCCTCGGCCTTGGTGGCTGGATATGGAGCCGGAAAATGACGGGCATACGGCAGCGACTCGTCGCCGCCGGCGATGTCGCCGCCGGCGTGCACCACGCTCGGCGAGGACGTGTGCACCAGGACGCCGACCCCTTCGGCGCGGCACGCGGCCAGCACGTTGCGGGTGCCGGCGACGTTGGCGCGCTCGAAATCCGGCCAGTACAGGCCGGGGCCGGCCCTGGCGCCGACGTGCACTACGGCATCGCAGCCTCGACATGCCGATCGAACGGCCTCGGCGTCGGCCAGGTCGCCTGCCCGGCAGTCCACGCCCAGGGCGGCGAGCTCCGGATAATGCGAGCGATTGAGCACCCGTACCGCATCGCCGCGCCCCAGCAGCCTGCGCACGACGGCCTGGCCGAGAAACCCGCCGCCGCCGGTGACCAGCACGTTCATTCCAGGACCATCACCGAGTCACAGTTTTTCGATCCCCGACTCGCAAGCCACCAGCACCTCGTCGGCGCCGCGCTGCGCGAACAGCCCGCAGGTGACGACGCCGGGTATGGCGTTGATCCGCGACTCCATTTCCGCCGGATCGACCAGGTCCATGTCGCGCACATCCAGGATCGGATTGCCGTTGTCGGTGGTGAAGCCCTCGCGCAGTTCCGGGTTGCCGCCGAGCTTGCGCAGCTGACGCGCGACGAACGAGCGCGCCATCGGGATCACTTCGACCGGCAGCGGGAACTCGCCGAGCACCTTGACCCGCTTGGATTCGTCGACAATGCAGACGAACCTGCGACTGGCCCCGGCGATCACCTTTTCGCGCGTCAGCGCGCCGCCGCCGCCCTTGACCAGGCGCTTGCCGGCGTCGACCTCGTCGGCGCCGTCGATGTACAGATCCAGGTCGCCGGTGTGGTTGAGCTCCTTGACCGCAACGCCGATCTTCTTCAGGCGCTCGGAGGTCTGTTCCGACGACGACACCGCGCCGTCCAGCCGGATGCCGGCCGCGGCCAGCTCGTCGATGAACGCGTTGACCGTGGAGCCGGTGCCCACGCCCAGCACCATGCCTTCCTCGACGTACTTCAGCGCCGCTCGGGCGACTTCGATCTTCAGTCTGGATGTGCTCATTTCGGACTCCTCTGTTCGAGTTCCAGGACCCGGTTCCACTGCGCCTCGGTCACCGGCATGATGGACAGCCGGTTGCCCTTCTTCAATAGTTGAAAATCGCCGAACGAATCGGCCTCTCGCTTCATTTCGGTCAGCGTCACGTTGCGCTTCATGTCGCGCACGTGCTGCACGTCGACCAACAGCCAGCGCGGGTTGTCCGGATCGGATTTTGCGTCGAAGTACTTCGAACCGGCGTCGAACTGGGTCGGATCCGGATAGGCGTCGCTGACGATCTTCATGATGCCGACGATCCCCGGCTGCTTGCAGTTGGAGTGGTAGAAGAAGGCCAGGTCCCCTTTCTCCATCCCGTCGCGCATGAAATTGCGCGCCTGGTAGTTGCGGATCCCGTCCCACGGCTCGGTCTTGTTCTCGCGGTTCTTCAGATGCTCGATCCCGAATACGTCGGGCTCGGATTTCATCAGCCAGTAGTTCATCGAAGTTCCGGTTGGGTTGGCAACGGAACCATGGTAGCGGAATCGGGAAACGGTTTACGGTTTCCGGTTTCCGGAAAGTCGGTGGTCGGTGGTCGGTGGTCGAAATTTTCCGCCGCCTGTACAGTGGAATTTGTGGGAGCGGGCTCTGGCCGCGATTGTTGAAAGCTTCGTCGGCCTCTGGCAGCAGGCGCGTCGTTTCGTCGTTT
>JAWLEW010000086.1:0-5902 GCA_041685925.1 Wenzhouxiangellaceae bacterium
GCGGCCTCAGCCTGGTCGATCACGAAATCGCGCTTGAGGTAGCCGTTGTCGCCGTCGGCCCAGTCATCGGGCATGTCGTCGCGCGCCCAGTGCTGCACGACGCCGAAGGTGCCGCCGGGTTTCAGCACGGCAAACGCGTCGGCCAGGGCGTCGTCGAGAAAACCGTGTTCGTCGTTGAAACGCGCCAGGTTGTGCAGCGCACGGACGAACATCACCACGTCCGCGCTGCCCTCCATTTCCCCGGGCAGCGAACCGAGCCAGAAGGTCGAGACCGAAGCGCAGTCGTCCCGGCACCACTGCTCGGCCTGGGCCGGGAACTGATCGCGCCAGCGCCGCATCTCGATCATGAAGGCCTCGGTTCCGAACGCGAAAAGCGGCCACATCTCCAGTGCATAGTTCGCGCCGATCAGTTGGCCTTCGGCGCCCAGGTACGGCAACAGGATGCGGGTATACCAGCCGCCCCCCGGCAGCGTCTCGACCACGGTCATGCCCGGCTCGACGCCGAAAAATTCCAGCGTTTCGCGCGGATGGCGCTGGTCATAACGCGCCTTGAGATTTTCCGGCTGATTCTCCAGCACGCGGGCGAGCCGATCGGCATCGGACTCGTCGGGATCGGCCTGCGCAGGTTCGGGCTGCTCGGCTTCCACGGCCTGCGGCTCCGGCTCGGCGGGTTCGGATACATCCTGCTGCTGGCAGGCGGCGAGCAGCAACACCAGCGAAATCGCGAGAATTCTTTGCATGGGTCCATCTCCGGAAAAAGGCATTCTCTCATTATCCAACGCCCGGGCGACAAGCGCAATTGCACGGGACTCTCCCGGCGCGAAACCGACAAAATGCGCCGAAACCGGCAAACGAAACCATTGAAATCCAGTCCGCGGTGACCTGCGTCCCTCCACCTGGGTCACGACGGCAGTCGCAGCATCAATCTGGATGATATTCGCAGCACCGGGCGGCACTGAGCGCAACACATCGGGTTAACCGGGTTGACAAATAATACCGGCCGTCAGCGGCCGACGCGGATACTGCAATCTCTTACAATTTATCCTCCGCCGTGACCTCCACGGCGGGCCCGCCCGCCGCCTCGCTGCTGCAGCGGAATGCATCATTGACGAGTCGTTCCAGCGGCACCATCGAAAAGTCTCTCGCCAATCCGGCGCCATCGATCCGATAGGAAACGTTCGTACGATCACAACCCGTGAATTCGATCGTCATGCTTCCGACTTCGCTGGTTTCCTGGCCGGGTCGCTCAGGGGCGTCGAATCGCCCACCGGTGGACGCGAACAGCGGACCGGAGGCGGTATTGCCGTTGATCTCCAGCTGCCCGGTCAACCAGCGGTTATCGCGGGCACCGACATCATCTCGACCGACGTCCGGGTCTTGCGCCGAGGGATCGACGTAAGTGAACCAGGCCACGAACAGTAGATCTGCAAAGGCCATGTAGTCCAGCGTCAGGCCCTGTGCATTCCCGGCAAACGCCGGGTCGTCATTCACCCACTGGCCGTCGGCGTCCTGCGCGAAATCGAACTGGAACGCCTCGGGCGTGGATTCGTTGCAGGAGGCGGCATCGGTTTCTTCCGACTGCTGACAGTGCGCAACGTAATCGATTTCCAGGATCGCCTCGGTCAGTTCGGGATCGATCGCACCCCCGAGGTTGCCGCCCATGGCCACGTTGAGCAACACGAACATGGGCTCTTCGTAGACCGGACAGCCGCGCATGTCGTATGACGCCACCTCGTCGTCGTCCATGAAAAAGCTGATTTTGTCGGCAGACCATTCCATGGCATAGGTGTGCCACTCACGCACGTCCGCGGCACCATCCGGATAAGGATGCCGCGCTTCGAAACCGCACGCGAAACCGAAATTGTTGAAGAAGTTGATGATATAGCTGTCCGGATCGTTGGCGAACCATTCCCATACGTCGATTTCCGAGGCCCCCGGGTTGGGCCACCCGACGTCGTCGCCGTCGCCGGCAATCGGCTGTTCGTCGATGCGGTTTTCCAGCATCCAGAAGGCCGGCCAGGTGCCGCCTTCCAGGTTATGGAACCGGATGCGCGACTCGATACGTCCGAACAGGAATTCCTGCTTGTCCTTGCTGTTGAGGCGCCCGGACGTCCAGGACCGCGGCTGTCCGTCAAGCCCGGGACACTCGATGTCATCGCGGCGGGCGATGATCTTCAGAGTTCCGTCGGAGACCTCATAGTTTCTTTGTTCGGAAGAATCATCATCGGTATAGCACTGAACTTCATTGTTGAAGTTCGCTGCTGTCTGGGCGGTCCAGTTGCTCCAGTCGACACCGTCGCCGTCGAACCGCTCGATCCACTGAACCTCCCAGCCGGCATTCGCGGCGCCTGCAAGCAACAGCCCGGCGGCCACCGTTAAATAGGTATTCATCGTTTTCTCGCCTCGCCTGGTCTGCAATCGATGGTAATTCATCCGGCAATCGGAAACTCGCCGGCAGCCACTGCGAATCGCCCCGTGAGCAGAGGCTCGATTACCGGAAACGGTTTCAGATTCATTCACGTTCGGCATCGAACATGAATCGCGGCAAGCATCACGAGGTCCGGGCTAAACGCCGAAGCGATCGATCTGCAAGTTCGGCACCGGCCGAATTTCCGCGCTCACAGGCAACGACTGCGTCAATCACCACTGGAGGCTTGATGGAAAGATTCCAGACGATACAGCTTTGCGGACCGGGCACGCTGTGCATGCCCATGACATCGAAAATAGAAGGCACGCCGCTGGCGTGACCTTCCTGCCACTGGCGGCCAGGCGTCACTCCAGGTCGAAACGGTCGGCATTCATGACCCTGGTCCAGGCCGCGACGAAGTCGCCGACGAATTTTTCCCGGTTATCGTCCTGCGCGTACACCTCGGCATAGGCGCGCAGCACCGAATTGGACCCGAACGCCAGGTCGACGCGAGTCGCGGTCCAGCGGGTTTCGCCGGTCTTGCGGTCGACGATTTCGTAAAGGTTGTCGCCGACCGGGTTCCAGCGGTAAGCCATGTCGGTCAGGTTGACGAAGAAGTCGTTGGTCAGCGCGCCTTCGCGGTCGGTGAACACACCGTGTTCGCTGCCGCCGTGATTGGCGCCGAGCACCCGCAGGCCGCCGACCAGCACCGTCATTTCCGGCGCCGTCAGGCCCATCAGCTGGGTACGGTCCAGCATCAGCTCCTCGGCGCTGACCACGTAATCCTTCTTCAGCCAGTTGCGGTAGCCGTCGTGGATCGGTTCGAGCACGTCGAAGGCCTCGACGTCGGTCATGTCCTGGCTGGCGTCGCCGCGACCGGGCGAAAACGGGACTTCGACGTCGAAGCCGGCAGCCCGGGCGGCCCGCTCGACGCCGACGTTGCCGCCGAGCACGATCACGTCGGCCACGCTTGCGCCGGCATCGGCCGCAATATCTTCGAGAACTTCGAGCACGCGCGCGAGCCGTTCGGGTTCGTTGCCGGCCCAGTCCTTCTGCGGGGCCAGCCGGATGCGCGCGCCGTTGGCGCCGCCGCGCAGATCCGATCCGCGAAAGGTCCGGGCGCTGTCCCAGGCCGTCGCCACCAGTTCGGCGGTACTCAATCCGCTGTCTTCGATCCGGGCCTTGACCGCGGCCACGTCGTAATCGGTCGGGCCTTCGGGCACCGGATCCTGCCAGATCAGGTCTTCGGCCGGCACCTCGGGCCCGATATAGCGGGCCTTCGGCCCCATGTCGCGGTGCGTGAGCTTGAACCAGGCGCGCGCGAACGCCGCGTCGAACGCCGCGGGATCGTTGTAGAAACGCTCGGAAATCCTGCGGTATTCCGGGTCGACTTTCATCGCCATGTCGGCGTCGGTCATGATCGGGTTGAGGCGAATCGACGGATCCTCCACGTCAACCGGCCTGTCTTCTTCCCTGATGTCGACCGGCTCCCACTGCCAGGCGCCGGCCGGGCTCTTTTTCAATTCCCATTCGTAGTTGAGCAGCAGGTGGAAGTAGCCGTTGTCCCACTGGGTCGGATGGGTCGTCCAGGCGCCCTCGATGCCGCTGGTCACGGTATCGCGGCCGATCCCGCGCTTTGTCCTGTTGATCCAGCCCAGGCCCTGATCTTCCACGTCGGCGGCTTCCGGGTCGGGACCCAGCAGATCGGCATCACCGTTGCCGTGGCACTTGCCGACGGTGTGTCCGCCTGCGGTCAGCGCGACGGTCTCCTCGTCGTTCATCGCCATGCGCGCGAACGTCACGCGCACGTCGTGGGCGGTCCTGGCCGGGTCGGGCTTCCCGTCCACACCTTCCGGGTTCACGTAGATCAGGCCCATCTGGACCGCCGCCAGCGGATTTTCCAGCGACTCGCGGTTTTCGCCTTCGCCCTGGTAGCGGCTCGAATCCAGCCACTCCTTCTCCGAACCCCAGTAGGTGTCCTTTTCGGGATGCCAGATGTCCTCCCGGCCGAACGCGAAACCGAAGGTCTCAAAGCCCATCGATTCATAAGCCACGTTGCCGGCCAGGATGATCAGGTCGGCCCAGCTGATGCGGTTGCCGTACTTCTTCTTGATCGGCCAGAGCAGACGGCGCGCCTTGTCCAGGTTGACGTTGTCGGGCCAGGAATTCAGCGGGGCGAAGCGCTGGTTGCCGGTGCCTCCGCCGCCGCGGCCGTCGGCGGTGCGGTACGAGCCGGCGGCGTGCCATGCCATGCGGATCATCAGCCCGCCGTAGTGGCCCCAGTCGGCCGGCCACCAGTCCTGCGACTCGGTCATCAGCGCCCGGAGGTCGGCCTTGAGCGCGTCGAAGTCGAGCTTGCGGACTTCTTCGCGATAGTCGAAATCGCGGCCCATGGGGTCGGTCTTGCGGTCGTGCTGATGCAGGATGTCCAGGTTCAGCGCGTTCGGCCACCAGTCCATGTTCGAGGTGCCGGTCTCGGTATTCGCGCCGTGCATTACGGGGCATTTGCTCTCGCCGTTCATTTCGCTTGCTCCTTCGTTTGCAATGGTCCGGCCGGCCGTTGCGGCCTCGACCGAATCGATGCCAGCAGTCTAGAGCAGCATATTAGATATGTCTAATTGATTTGGATTCTGCTTTTGATAGGCAGAAGATATGATCAAACGCGCCGCAACAGCCAGGCCGCCTTCCTGGTTGCGCTAAGGTGAATCGACACCTTCCGCAATCGAGGTCTCCGCCCGATGCCCGAGCTACCGGATGCAGAAGTCTTCAAGCAATATTTCGATGCCACCGCGCTGCACAAGCCGGTGTCCGGCGTCACCGTTGCCGACGAACGGGTGCTGGACGCCGTTTCGCCCCAGCAACTGGGCCAGGCGCTGAGTGATCGCTCGTTTCAGCGCGCCCACCGCCACGGCAAGTACCTGTTCGCCGAAATCGAATCGGGTGAAAGGCTGGTCGTGCATTTCGGCATGACCGGCGCGCTGAAATACTACGAGTCCGATGACGCAGCGCCCGAGCACGCCCGGGTGCGCTTCGATTTCGCCGATGGCGGCCACCTGGCGTTCGTGAATCCGCGCCTGTTCGGACGCATTGCGCTGACCGGGGATGTCGAACGGTTCCTGTACGACCACGAGATCGGGCCCGACGCGCTGGCGCTTTCTCGAGACGAATTTCATGCAATCGTCGACGGCAGCAAGGCGATGGTGAAATCGATCCTGATGGACCAGGCGAAACTGTCCGGAATCGGCAACATCTACTCCGACGAGATCCTGTTCCAGGCGCGCATTCACCCGCGCGAGCGGGGATCCCGATTGAACGCCGGCCGACTCGATCGGCTGTTCGACTGTATGCGCGAGATATTGGAAAAGGCGATCGAGAGACGCGCCGATCCGGCACAGATGCCGGCGGACTGGCTGATCGGCCACCGACGGGAGGGCGATGAGTGTCCGGTATGCGGTGCAGCCATCGAGTCCCTGGAAATTGGCAGCCGGACCGGCT
>JAWLEW010000087.1:0-5883 GCA_041685925.1 Wenzhouxiangellaceae bacterium
GGCACCGACCACGCCGGCACCGACCACGCCGGGCACCGACCACGCCGACCACGGCCCGTGACGGGCAAGACGCTGGGCCCCGGATCAGGTCCGGGGCGACGGGATATGGCGTTCGGACGCTGGGCCCGTATTACTGAGTCAAGTTCAGCACAGGCTCCATCCGGGACGACGGTGGTGGGGAATTCCCGGCTGAGCCTCGGGGCACTGTCTCGAGGTCCCGGATCGGCTTGCAGCCGTCCGGGACGACGGTGCCTATGCTTTAAGCGCCGCCAACGCCGGCAACTCCTTCCCTTCCACATACTCCAGAAACGCCCCACCCGCCGTCGAGATGTAGTCGATCCTGTCGGCCACGTGATACTTCTCGATCGCCGCAATCGTATCCCCGCCCCCGGCCAGGGTGAAGCCCTTGCAGCCGGCCACGGCGTGCGCGATCGCCTGCGTGCCCGAGTGGAACGATTCGAATTCGAACACCCCGACCGGGCCGTTCCAGATGACGGTGCCGGCGTTGCGGATGATCTCGGCCAGCCGGCCGGCGGTTTCGGGGCCGATGTCGAGGATCATTTCCCCGGGGTGGATGCGCTCGACGTCGCGCAGCGTGGCGTGGGCGTCCTGGTGAAAGCGCTCGGCGGTGAGCACGTCGGTGGGCAGCGGGATCTCGGCGCCCTTGGCCTTTGCCTGATCCATCAGGTTCTTCGCCGTGTCGACCAGGTCGGCCTCGTGCAGCGAGTTGCCGATGCGGTGGCCGGCCGCGGCCAGGAAGGTGTTGGCGATGCCGCCGCCGACGATGATCTGGTCGGCTTTTTCGATCAGCGCTTCGAGCACTTCGAGCTTGCCGGAAACCTTGGCGCCCCCGACAATCGCCACCAGGGGACGCGCCGGGTCGGCCAGGGCCTTGTCCAGCGCGCCGACTTCGCGCGCCAGCAGCGGGCCGGCCACGGCGGTCTTGGAATGCCGGACGACGCCCTCGGTGGAAGCCTGGGCGCGGTGGGCGGTGGCGAAGGCGTCCATGACGAACACGTCGCACAGGGCGGCCATCTTTTTGGCCAGGTCATCGTCGTTGGACTTCTCGCCTTTCAGGAACCGGACGTTTTCCAGCAGCACCAGCTTGCCCGGCTGGACATCGACGCCGTCGATCCAGTCGGAGACCAGTTCGCACGGCTCGCCCAGCAGTTCGCCGAGCTTTTCGGCTACAGGGGCCAGCGAGTACTGCGCATCGAACTCGCCCTCTTCCGGGCGGCCCAGGTGCGACATCACCATTACCGCGGCGCCTGAATCCAGGGCCTGGCGGATCGTCGGCACCGAGGCCTTGATGCGGGCATCGGAGGTGACCTTGCCTTCGCGGATGGGGACGTTGAGATCCGCGCGGATGAGGACGTGTTTGTTCTTGATGTCTACCTGGTCAAGGGTTTTCATTGTGTCCACCTTTTAAAAAGGTTGTTTCCAAAATTCAAATGCCGTTTCGCCGCTCGCTTCGCGAGCTGATGCGACCTACTTTTGAGGCGTCAAAAGTAGGCAAAACCGCTCATGCCGCGTCACCGCCCGGCGCGCGGGGCCGGGTTCCCTGCGATGCTCGCTTTCGCCGGGGTCCGCCGGGCCCTGTGCCCGACCCCGATCGGGTATCGCTTCGCTCAAACATGCGGCGGCCCTTTTTCCGGCGAAGGCTGCGCTTCTCGGCGAATCCGAGGCAGGTGACGGTGGCCCGGGCCGCGAAACTTTTTTCGCCCGAGGGCCGCTGCAGAGCGTAGCGAGCGGGTGGCTGACGGTGGCCGCCGGAGCGCAGGAACCGCAGTGTACGCTTTTGTACATGAGGATTCCGAGCACCGCCGGACGCGGTCAGGCGCCCGCGCAGTAGTTCTGCAGTGTGCCTCAGCCGACCTTGCTGAGCGCCAGCGCCGTATCCAGCATCCGGTTCGAAAAGCCCCATTCGTTGTCGTACCAGGCAAGCACCTTGACCAGCCGGCCGCCGTTGACCTTGGTGAGGCCGGCGTCCAGGGTGGAGGAGCGCGGGTCGTGGTTGAAGTCGATCGAGACCAGCGGCTCTTCGTTGTAGCCCAGTATTCCTTTCAGTTCGCCTTCGCTGGCGTCCTTGACCACCTGGTTGACTTCCTCGACGCTGGTGTCGCGGCTTGCAATAAAGGTGAGATCCACCACCGAGACGTTGATGGTGGGCACGCGCATCGCGAAGCCGTCCAGCCTGCCGTCGAGCTCGGGCAGCACCAGGCCGACCGCGGCGGCCGCACCGGTCTTGGTCGGGATCTGGCTCATGGTCGCCGAGCGGGCGCGGCGGAGATCCTTGTGGAAGACGTCGGTGAGCACCTGGTCGTTGGTGTAGGCATGGATCGTCGTCATCAACCCGGTTTCCAGGCCGATCTTTTCGTGGATGGGCTTGACCAGCGGTGCCAGGCAGTTGGTGGTGCAAGAGGCATTCGAGATCACATCGTCGCCGGCCTTGAGCGAGTCGTGGTTGACACCGTAGACGATGGTGGGCAGGTCCTTGCCGGCCGGGGCCGAGATCAGCACCTTGCGCGCGCCGGCCTCGAGATGCGCCGAGGCCTTTTCCTTGCTGGCAAAGAAGCCGGTGCATTCCATGACCACGTCCACGCCCAGGTCGCGCCAGGGCAGCTTGGCCGGGTCGCGCTCGGCCAGCACCTTGATCGGGCCGCCGTTGACCAGCATGGTGTCGCCCTCGACCTTGACCTCGGCGTCGAACCTGCCGTGGGCGGTGTCGTACTTGGTCAGGTGAGCATTCGTTTCCGGATCGCCCAGGTCGTTGATGGCGACAATCTGGATATCGGCGACGCGGTTGTATTCATGAAGGGCGCGCAGCACGTTGCGGCCAATGCGGCCGTAGCCATTGATGGCGACTTTGATCGGCATTCCTCTCTCCCGAAATCAGGTTGGGTTGGATTGTTCCGTCCGATTGTAATGCGCCGGCGGGCCGCGTGCGGGGGAAGTCAACGTCAAGGTCAAAGTCAAACCAACTCTGGCGAAAAGCTGGTTTGCTTGTACCTGTCCCCGGTCAGGACGAGGGCTGCTCTTCGAAGATGACGATGTAGCCGCGGCCACGGCGGCGGATTTCCAGGGCCAGTTCGCGGCTCTTGCGCACCGGGAACTGTTCCCGGAGGTCGCCCAGGTTGCGGATCGCTTCGCGGTTGACCGCGACCACCAGGTCGTTTTCGCGCAGGCCGGCCTCCCAGGCCGGCGTGTTTCGGCGCACTTCCTCGACCACGGCGCCGCGTATGCCGCGCTGGGCGTAGCGATCGGGCACGGGCACGAGCACCACGCCTTCGAGACGGTCGTCCAGGCGCTGGCCGGAAATGCGCGAATCCAGGTCCTCGGACAGGACGACCTCGGTGCGGCGCGGCTGGCCGTCGCGCAGATATTCGATGACCACTTCCCGGCCCACCGCCAGCAGGCCCTCGATGTTGCGCAGCTGCTGGCTGTCCCTGACCGGCCGGCGGTCGAGCTCGAGGATCACGTCGCCGGCTTGCAGCCCGGCCTCGTCGGCGGCGCCGTCGGGGGCGACCTCGGTAATCACCGCGCCGCCGCGGTGGTCGACTTCCAGCGCCGCGCGCAATTCTTCGCTGAGGTCCTGGACTTCGACCCCCAGGTTGCCGCGCCGCACTTCGCCGTGCTCGACCAGCTGCTCCATGATGTAGGTGGCCGTCGAGACCGGGATGGCGAAGCCGATGCCCACGTTGCCGCCCGAGGGCGTGAAGATGGCGGTGTTGATGCCGACCAGTTCGCCTCTGAGGTTGACCAGCGCGCCGCCGCTGTTGCCCGGGTTGATCGAAGCGTCGGTCTGGATGAAGTTCTGGTATTCAAGGCCGCGCAGGCCGGCGCGGCCCAGCGCCGAGACGATGCCGGAGGTCACCGTCTGACCCAGGCCGAAGGGGTTGCCCACGGCGACCACGAAGTCACCCACCTTGAGCGCATCGGAATCGAACAGCGGCAGTTCGTGCAGGTCGTCGGCGTCGATGCGGATCACGGCCAGGTCGGTGTCGCGGTCGGCGCCGATGAACTCGGCCTGGAATTCGCGCCCGTCTTCCAGCGTGATGGCAATCTCGTCGGCGTCGTCGATGACGTGGTTGTTGGTCAGGATGAGCCCGGCTTCGGCGTCGACGATGACGCCCGAGCCCAGCGAACGCTGTACCCGCTCGCGCGGCATGTTGGGGATGTCGAAGAAGCGACGGAAGAACGGATCGTTGAAGAACGGGCTGGTGCGCACCTGGACCCGGGTCGACGAGAACACGTTGACCACCGCCGGGGTGACTTGCTCCAGCACCGGTGCCAGCGACGGCAGCGGCTCGCCGTCGACCGCGGCGGGCAGCGCGGCGCGGCCCGGTTGAACGATGAACAGGGCGGCCAGCAGAATGGTCATCGCGCCGGCGGCGAGACGGGTAACGAAATTGCTTGCGGCGGCCTGGGGTCGATTCATGGTATTCGCTTCCTCGGAATTTGCGGGCTGGTTTTTGAGCCTGAAGCCCATTGGATGGCTGCGGGCGGAGCGAGTTTCAACAAACTTTCATCGAAAAATACTTGCAAAACAGTATCGTTTAAGGCAAAGATACGCTTCAGGCACGAACGCTGGCCACCAAATGTAGTGGTGACGCACCAACCGATGCCCAATATGTTGACATTGAATCAACAGGTGTTGCGAACTGACGTCTCGGGGATGCCGATCGAGTGGATCGGCTACCAGGACGCGGTGCGCCTGATCGTGCTCGACCAGGTCAGTTACGCGCTGGGTTCGGTGCTGTACAAGCTGCACGGCGGCATCAACGCGCTTTCCGGCCACCGCACCGAGGTCGCGGTCAACGCCATCCTGGCCACCCACGGCGCGCACCCGGCCGGGCGCAACTTCTACCAGGGCTACACGCCGCCGCTTTCCAACCGCGCGCTGTTCCGGCGCGACCAGAACCTTTGCCTGTACTGCGGCGGCCATTTCCAGGACCGCGACCTTTCGCGCGACCACGTCAAGCCACTGGCGCAGAAGGGCGAGGACACCTGGGCCAACGTGGTGACCGCCTGCAAGCGCTGCAACAACCACAAGGGCTCGCTGACGCCCGAACAGGCCGGCATGCAGCTGCTGGCCATCCCGTTCGTGCCCACTCACGCCGAATACGTCTACCTGCAGGGCCGGCGCATCCTGGCCGACCAGATGGATTTCCTGGTCCAGCATTTTCCGAGGAACAGTGTCTTGAGGCGGCGGCTGGAGCGAGGGGATGGGTTGATAGCTTGAAGGCCGGTTTACGCTTTACGGTTTAGGGTTTACGCGGTCAAAAGCGTGACGCCAGCACTCCGCTTTCAGGTTTCCAACGACGCCGAAATCCGGGGCGGCTGCAATCGGTGCTGTCGGTTTCCGGTCCAGACTGTCTCGCCATCGGCTAGACTCGAATCCATGAAGAAAACCTACGACATCGCCGGTTTCACCATCGTGCTGGACAAGATCACCATGATCTCGGCGGTGTTCGAGGCCAAGAACGGCGAGGGCTGGCAATTCAACATCCGGCTGGTTTCGGGCGATTTCCTGCCGGTCAAGCGGCCGGACCGGGCCAAGGCGACGCTGGATCGCGAATTGCTGGCCAAGGCGATCAACGAGCGGGTAGAAGACGGGTAAGACGTTTTACGGTTTACGGAAACCTGGCTTGCGTCGAACCGAAGCGATCGATACCCGCCGAATCCGGTTTCGAAACCTCGAGCCGGGCGGTTGTCGAGCCACGAGGCGCGTCAACTACGAAAAATCATCGCTTGCCAGGCAAGCTCCTACACCGGTAGCGAATTCGGGGGGCAGCGTCCGGGTCGGGATTCCGCTACGGTCTAGGAGCCGGCCTCGCCGGCAATGCTTTTTTCCGACCACCGACCACCGACCACCGACCACCG
>JAWLEW010000011.1:0-6484 GCA_041685925.1 Wenzhouxiangellaceae bacterium
TCGGAGGTTGCCATGAAATTGTCGGATCGCATCAAACCCATAAGTTATTTGAAAGCCAACGCTGCCGAAATCGTGCGCGGATTGTCACAGCGCGATGAGCCCCTGGTTATTACCCAGAACGGTGAGGCCAAGGCGGTTGTACAGAGCATTGCAAGTTACGAGCAGACCCAGGAAACCATGGCGATGTTGAAGATTCTGGCCCTCGGGGATCGTCAGATTGAAGCTGGACGGGTGCAGCCGGCAGCCGAGGTGATTGCGCGACTCAGGAACGACGAGAGCTGATGCCGAATCGGGTCTTCCTGACCGAGGATGCGGCCGGGGACCTAAAGGGTCTATACGAGTACATTTTCGGCCACGATGGCCCTGAGAAAGCTGATTACGTTCTTGAACGCGTCGAAGCGGCTTTCGAGAGTTTGACGGCAAATCCGAACCGAGGTGCCTGGCCCAATGAGTTACTCGATCTTGGTATTCGAGAGTACCGGGAAGTCTTTTTCAAGCCCTATCGCATCATTTATCGGGTTATTGATGAAGATGTCTACGTCGTGTTGATTGTTGATGGCAGGCGCGACATGCAATCCTTACTGCAACGCCGGCTGGTGCAGACTTGATGAGGGGCCGGGTCGGGAATTGTGCATTCGAAGACACCAACGGGGACACCCAGATGTCTTACCTCGGTCCGATCCTGCCGGCGCCGATGCCTGCGGCTGTCTTGTTGAAGAAGATTCGTTTCTCGACCTTTATCTGAACACTGCGGCGTGGTACGTTCGGAAAAATAGAAGAAGCTACAGAGAAAGAATCTATATTCTCCTCGGCAACGAAATCCGAACATGCAGTTACTCAGGCGCATCCCACACTTCCGGTTCCCCTTGTCGCTTGTCTTCGGCGCCTTTTGCCTGGCGTTTTCGTCCGGCGCGCAGGCAGCTGGCGAAGATTACCCCGACAGTCATGGTGGTGAAGTCTTCTTCCCGATGGGGGCGGTTTCTTTCGCCGATGAAGTGGTGCGCTTCGAGGCCGGCGATCCGGCTGCCGACGATGCGCAGTACTCCGAGGCTAAGCGCGCGCTCGGTGCGCCGCGGTACACGCAGGACGAGGACGACTTCGTCACCCTGGGCTGCGGCGGCGAACTGATACTGCGCTTTACGGATAACGAGCTGATCGACGTGGCGGGGCCGGATCTCTATGTCTTCGAGATCGGCCCGGATACCGAGCCTACCGCGCTGGCGGTCTCCCGGGATGGAGAAGCCTGGACCCGGGTCGGCACCATTTCCGGGGGCAAGGCCGAGATCGATCTGGCGCCCTTTGTTGCCGCCGATGACAGCTTTCGGCTGGTCAAGCTGGTCGATCTCAAGCGCGCCTGCAATAGCGCCACACCGGGCGCGGACATCGATGCCATCGGTGCCATCGGTTCAGCCACCAGCATCGCTCTGGACAGCGCCGTGCTCTTCGATTCCGGCGAGCATCAGCTCAAGCCCGGCGCCTTCGAGGTGCTGGACGAGACTATTGCCCAAATTGACGACCCGTCCTCCAGCGAGATGGTGGTCGCCGGTCATACCGACAGTGTCGGCGGGGCGCAGGACAACCTGGAGCTGTCGCGCAAACGGGCGCAGGCGGTGGCCACCTATCTACGCGACAACGGGGGCTTCGCCGCCGAGGCGGTAACGACCCGGGCTTTCGGCGAGACGCGGCCGGTGGCCGACAACGATACGACCGAGGGACGTGCCCGGAACCGTCGTGTGGAACTGACGGTGCGCGCCACACGAACGGCCGAAGCCGGGCCGGCGAAGGTGGAGATTCTGGGCGTATGGGGCGGCACCAGCGGACGCAGCGCCGACCGAATCCTGGAATTGCGTCGCCAGGGCGACACCATTAGCGGTGACTACGATTTCGATGGTAGCCGCGTGCGCGGCCAGTTCACCGACGAGACGACCTTCGAGGGCTTCTGGATCAAGAAGGGGTCCCGGCGTAAATGCGACACGAAGAAGGACGGCAGCCGCTACTGGGGGCACCTGCGCCTGGAGTTCGTTTCAGCCGAGCGCGATCGTGTCAATGGCGCCTGGCGCTACTGCGGCAGCAGCGAGGACGATTGGAGCCCGAGGGGCTGGAGCGACCTCGAGCGCCTGCTCTGATCCGAGGCGCTTCGCGGAGGCCGCGTTGCCGCGGCGACCGGTGGTTTGGCCCCTGACCCCACAGTGCCTTCGGTGGGTGTTGTGAAGTCGCAGCAGGTTGTCCCCGGTCAGTCCTAGACGACTGATGGGAGTTTTCCCGCCGATGCCGCCGTGGCGTCGGTACCAGTTATAGCGATGGACCCATCTGGGCAGCTCAGCTGCCCGAATCTCGCTCGTATTGTAGCTGTGGCCGTAAGCCCACTCTCTGATTGCGGTCTGGATGAAGCGCTCGGCCTTTCCGTTGGTTTGCGGCGAGTAAGGCTTGGTTCGCCGATGTTTGATGCCCCAGACGCCGGCAGCAGCGGGCGAACTGGTAGCTGCGGTAGCAGCTGCCGTTGTCGTTCAGGATGCGCTCGATGGTTACGCCTAGTGACCGGAAGTAGCGCACCGTAGCGATCAGCGCCCGCCAGGCTGATGCCGAGGTCTCATCCGGCCAGATCTGGATATGGCCGACGCGGCTGTCGTCGTCGATGGCGACATGGGCACTTTCCCAGCCGATGCCCTTGGAGTCTTTGCGCGGCACTCGGGTTACTCGGTGCCCCGGCACGCGGAAGCGCGCCAGTTTCTTGATGTCGAGGTGCACCATCGCACCGGGATGCGGATGTTCATAGCGTCGCACGGGTGGTTTGGGATCAAGCTCGGAGAGGCGGTTGAGGCCATTCGTTGCCAGTATCCGCGCGACCGTTGCCTGGCTGACATTCTCCCGGCGGCCGATCTCGGCCATTGTTAATCGGTCGCTGCGGCGTAGGCGACAAATCCGCCTGCTCACGGCTCTTGGTGTGCGATGCGGGCAACTGAGCGGACGGCTGGACCGGTCCTGCAGACCGCTCGGCCCCTCCGCCTTGTAACGGGCGACCCAGCGAGAAACCGTCTTCGGGTCGACCTGATAGGCCACTGCTGCCGTCCGCAGGCTCCAGCCGCGGGCGACCACCGACTTGACCATTTCCTCTCGACCTCGCGGCGTTAACTTGGCATTCTGGTCTACGTCCACACGGACCTCCTTGACTGATTGGTGCGCCTGGTACCCATCAGTCTGTCTTGGGCGGTCCGTGTGGACAACCTACTGAGAGATCACACCTTAGACGTCGGCGAACTGGCTCGCATCGCCGATCCACCGCTCGATCAGCACGTCGGCCTGGGCGTGGGTCAGGCCCTTGACCAGCCCGGGTAGTTGCGAGACCAGTTCGGCGTCGCGCGCCAGTTCGGCGATGCGGAAGCGCAGCATGCCGGTCTGGCGCGTGCCCAGCACCTCGCCCGGGCCGCGCAGCTCCAGGTCGCGCTCGGCGATGCGGAAGCCGTCGGTGGTCTCGCGCATCACCTTCAGCCGGGCGCGCGCCAGCTCGCCCAGCGGCGCCTTGTACATCAGCAGGCAGGCCGACTTGTCGCTGCCGCGCCCGACCCGGCCGCGCAGCTGATGCAGCTGCGACAGGCCCAGCCGCTCGGCGTTTTCGATGATCATCAGGTTGGCGTTGGGCACGTCCACGCCGACTTCGATCACGGTGGTCGCGACCAGCAGCCGGATTTCGCCGGCCTTGAACGCATCCATCGTCGCCTGCTTGTCGGCCGCCTTCATCCGGCCGTGGACCAGGCCGACGCGGAAATCGGACAGTTGCCGCTCGAGCTCCGCGGCGGTGGTTTCGGCCGCTTCGGCCTCGAGCACGTCGGATTCCTCGATCAGCGGGCACACCCAGTAGGCCTGGCGACCGTCGGCGAGTGCGACGCGGATGCGTTCGATCACCTCGGGCCGGCGTTCGCCGTCGATCACCGCGGTGGTTACCGGCTTGCGCCCCGGCGGCAGTTCGTCGATGACCGAGACTTCCAGCCCGGCGTAGGCGGTCATCGCCAGCGTGCGCGGGATGGGTGTGGCGGTCATGACCAGCTGGTGGGGAATTCTTTGCGCCTCGCTGCCTTTGGCCGCCAGCGCCAGGCGCTGGTGCACGCCGAAGCGGTGCTGCTCGTCGACGATCACCAGCCGTAGCCGCTCGAATTCGACGCCTTCTTGGAACAGCGCGTGGGTGCCGATCGCAAGCGGCGCGCCGGCGGCGAGTCGTTCCAGCGCCTCGACGCGCTTCTTTCCGGTGACCTTGCCGGCCAGCCAGGCCGGTTCGATGCCCAGCGGTTCGAACCATTCGCGGAAGTTGCGCAGGTGCTGTTCGGCCAGGATCTCGGTCGGCGCGATGATCGCGACCTGGGCGCCGGCGCCGATGGCCTGGGCCGCCGCGGCCGCGGCGACCAGCGTCTTGCCCGAACCCACGTCGCCCTGCAGCAGGCGGCGCATCGGCCGGGTGCCGGCCAGATCGCCGCCGATCTCGGCCATCACCCGCCGCTGCGCGCCGGTGGGCTGGAACGGGAATTCGGCCAGCATGCGATCGACCATGCCGTTTTCATCCTCCAGCGTCTCGGCGTGCTGCCGGGCGCGGGCCCGGTTCAGCCGCGCCAGCGCCAGGTGATGCGCGGCCAGTTCTTCCAGCGCCAGGCGCTGCACCGCCGGGTGTTCGCCCTCGATCAGGGCGTCGAGGTCGGTTTGCGGCCCCGGCCGATGAATGGTGCGCAGCGCGGACTTCAGGTCGGGCAGGCCCATCGGTGCATCGAGCACGTCGTCCAGTGCCAGCCGGCCGTCGAGGGTGCGCTGTAGCGCATCCAGCACCATGCTCGACAGGCGCTGCTGGCCCAGTCCCGCGGTGGTCGGATAGACCGGGCTCAAATGGTCCGGCAGCGGCGGTTCGGCGCCTTCGCGCACGATGCGGCATTGCGGATGGGCCATCTCGAAGCCCTCCGGGCCGAAGCGCACTTCGCCGAAGCAGCGCAGCCGGTTGCCGACCGCGAACTGGCGCCGCTGGCTGGGGTAGAAGTTGAAGAAGCGCAGCACCAGCTGGCCGTGGTCGTCCTCGAGCACCACCAGCAGGCTGCGCCGCCGGCCCTGGCGAATCTCCTGGTGGGCGACGCGGCCCTGGACCTGGGCCGTGGTCGACGGCCGGACCCGGTTGATCGGCGTGATCCGGGTGCGGTCCTCGTAGCGCAGCGGGCGGTGCAGGACCAGCCCGGTCTCGTCGGTGATGCCGAGCGCCTTGAACTTGGCCGCCAGTGCAGGCCCGACGCCGTTGAGTTCGTCGATCCGTCTGGCGGCGCTGGTCTGGTCTGGCTTCGAAGTCATCGAATGCGTATGCGTGCCCGCTGAATGTCCCCACGGCCCCGCGCGGCGCGCCGAACCACGGCAAGGATAGCCCCAAAGTATCCGGATCGGGTTGTCGCGACGGCCGCACGGGTCGCCGCGGACGCAAATCCGACGGGCGCGGTCGTCGGCACAGGCCGAGAGGCTGCCGATCAATGACCGCATTAGTAAGTTACTATTCCCGCTTTACTTCCGACCGGACTGACCATGATCCACAGCATGACGGCCTATGCCAGCCGCAGCGAAGCGGCGGCGGCAGGCCAGCTGACCTGGGAACTCAAGAGCGTCAACCAGCGCTATCTCGACCTGTCGCCGCGCCTGCCCGAGGAATTCCGGGTGCTGGAGCCGGAAATCCGCGAGCGTTTCAAGCAGCGGTTCAGTCGCGGCAAGATCGAGATCAACCTGCGCTACCAGCCCGATCCGGCGGCCGAAGTCGCGACCCTGGAGCTCAACGAACCTCTGGCAGCATCACTGCTGGCGCGCCTGGAACGGTTGCAGAAGCTCGCCGGCGACACCGCCGAACAGGACCTGACCCGCCTGCTGGCCTGGCCCGGAATGATCATCGAGCAGCGCCCGGATTTCGACGCCGAGCGCGCCCGCGCGCTGGACCTGCTGGATTGCTGCATCGACGAGCTGGCCGCGGCCCGGGCGCAGGAAGGACGGGCCATCGCCGACATGCTCCGGCCGCGCCTGGACGCCGTGCTCGAGCAGGTCGCGAAGGTCCGTGCGCATCTGCCGGCGGTGCGCGAGGCGCTCAAGACGCGTTTCGACGAGCGGCTGGCCGGACTGGGCCAGGACATCGAACCCGGTCGCATGGAACAGGAGATCGCGCTGCAGCTCACGCGCCTGGATGTCGACGAGGAGCTCGACCGGCTTGAAGCGCATGTGGCCGAAATCCGGCGCGTGCTCGAGCTCGAAGAGCCGGTCGGGCGCCGGCTGGATTTCCTGATGCAGGAACTCAACCGCGAAGCCAATACGCTGGGGTCGAAATCGGTGGCCGCCGAGACCACCGGCGTGGCCGTGGAGCTGAAGGTATTGATCGAACAGATGCGCGAGCAGATCCAGAATGTCGAATGAGGCTGCATCCGCGCCCCGGATCAAGTCCGGGGCGACCGCCGGGAGAGCCTTCTTCCGCGCCCTCTCCAGC
>JAWLEW010000011.1:6584-49890 GCA_041685925.1 Wenzhouxiangellaceae bacterium
GCCGGGGTGGGGGCAGATTTCAGCTCGTCCAACGGATGGTGAATGATGCAGGCCGAGACCGACAATACCGGCGAAAGCAAGGGTGAAGTGCAGGGCGAGCTGTACGTGATCGCCGCGCCCAGCGGCGCCGGCAAGACCAGCCTGATCAACAGCGCGCTGAGCGAATTTCCGTCGCTGGCGTTCTCGGTGTCCGACACCACGCGCCCGATCCGGCGCGGGGAAGTCGACGGCGAACACTATCATTTCATCGATCGGGCAACCTTCGACCAGCGCGTGCGACAGGGCCGCTACCTGGAGCACGCCGACGTATTCGGCAACGGCTACGGCACCGACCGGGCGCATGTCGAATCGCTGTGGCGCCAGGGCAGGGACGTGCTGCTGGAGATCGACGTGCAGGGCGCCGCCCAGGTGCGCGAGAGCCATCCGCAGGCCTGCCAGATTTTCATCCTGCCGCCGTCGCTGGAAGTCCTCAGGAAGCGCCTGACAGGACGCGGCACCGATCAGCCCGATGTCATCGCCCGGCGGCTGGGCGAGGCGCAGCGCGAAATGTCGGCCTGCATGGAATTCGACTGGATCGTGATCAACGACGATTTCGACCAGGCGCGCGAGCAGCTCATGGCGATCATCCGGGCCTGGCCGACGCGCCGACAGCGGCAGGAAATCCGGCAAAAGGCGCGCCTTGCGGAATTGTTGGCTTGAGCGGCAATAAACGTTATACTTAAAGGCTTGCTTTAGCATGCATGACCAATTTCAGGAGTCGAAATGGCCCGCGTTACCGTAGAAGACTGCATTGACGTTGAACCCAACCGGTTCAACCTGATCGTGATGGCCGCACAGCGTGCGCGCCAGCTCGCCAATGGCGCCGATGCGCTGGTGGACGAGGAAACCGACAAGCCGACCGTGATCGCGCTGCGCGAAATCGCCGAAGGCCAGATCGACGCCGAGAACATCCGCACCTACCAGGCCGAGCTCGACGCCCGGCTGGCGGCGATGCAGGCGGAGTTGCCGCCGCCCCCGCCGGACGAGGATTGATCCCGGCGCCTGCCGAAAGGTCCTCCCTTGAGCTACCCGGGCCCGGTCAGGGAACTGCGCAGACTGCTCAACACCTATCTTGAGCCCGAGCAGGTGGCCGGGGCCCTGCACGCGTTCGAAGTCGGAGAAGAGGCCCACCGCGGGCAAACGCGGCGTTCCGGCGAAGACTACATCCTGCACCCGGTCGCGGTCGCGTCGATCCTGGCCGGCATGCGGATGGACCACCAGACCATCACCGCGGCCATCCTGCACGACACGGTCGAGGATACCGACATCTCGATCGATGACCTGACGCGCGAATTCGGCGAACAGGTCGCGCGCCTGGTCGACGGCGTGACCAAGATCGACAAGATGAAGTTTCGCACCCGCCAGGAAGCCGATGCGGAGAGTTTCCGCAAACTGCTGCTGGCCATGAGCCGCGATCTCAGGGTGATCTTCATCAAGCTGGCCGACCGGCTCCACAACATGCGCACCATCGGGGCCATGTCCACCGAGGCGCGTCGGCGAATCTCCAGTGAAACCCTCGAAATCTACGCCCCAATCGCCGATCGGCTGGGGATGAACACGCTGAAGAACGAGCTCGAGGAACTGGGTTTCGCCAACCTCTACCCGAACCGCTACCGCGTCATCGAGCGGCGCTCACGTTCGGTGGCCAAGAACCGCAAGGAAATCATCGACTCGGTCAGCGAGGCGCTGAAGAAGCGGCTCAACGAGGCCGGCATACCGTGCCGTGTCGAAGGCCGCGAAAAGACCATCTACAGCGTCTACCTGAAGATGCGCGAGAAGTCGCTGTCGTTCAAGGAAGTCTACGACCTGTACGCCTTCCGCATCATTACCCAGGCCGAATCGCACTGCTACCAGGCCCTCGGCGTTGTCCACAGCCTGTACAAGCCGCGCCCCGGCAGCTTCAAGGACTACATCGCGCTACCCAAGCCCAACGGCTACCAGTCGCTGCACACGGTGCTGACGTCCCCCTACGACGTGCCGGTCGAAATCCAGATCCGTACCGAGGAAATGGACATGGTGGCCGAAAAGGGCGCCGCCGCGCACTGGCTGTACAAGGCCACGCCGCCGGACGGCACCACCGCGGTACGGGCGCGCGAGTGGTTGCTCAAGCTGGTCGAGTCGCAGGATCGTGCGCGCGATTCGATGGACTTCATCGATACCGCCAAGGCCGAGCTGTTTCCCGACGAGGTTTTCGTGTTCACGCCCCGGGGCAAGATCATCGATCTCAAGGCGCATTCATCGGCGCTGGACTTCGCCTACGCGATCCACACCGACGTGGGTGACCATGCGAGTCGGGCGTTGATCGACCACCAGCCGGCGCCGCTGAGCACGCGGCTGGAAAACGGCCAGACGGTGCAGATCGAAACCGATCAAAGCGTCAAGCCCAAGCCTGAATGGCTGGAAAATGTCGTCACGGCCAAGGCGCGCACCGCGATCCGGTCACACCTGAAGAATCTCGAGCAGGCCGATTCGGTTGCCATCGGCCATCGCCTGCTGGATCAGGCCCTGGCGCGGCGCGACAGTTCACTGGACACCATCTCCCAGCGCAAGCTCGACCGTTACGTCAGAAAAGCCGGACTGGAACGACTCGAAGACCTGCTGGTGCGCATTGCGCGCGGTGAGCTGCTGGCCGCGACCGTGGCCCAGAAGTTGCTGCCCATCACCCAGCGGCGTTCCGGCGAAAAGGCCGGCGCCGACACGTTCACGGTCGGCAGCAACGAGGGCAGCGCGATCAGCTACGGCAGTTGCTGCCACCCGATTCCCGGCGATCGCATCATGGGTTACCTGTCTCCCGGCCGCGGCATCATCATTCATCGCGACAACTGCCCCAACGTGCCGGCGCTCGAGCGCGAGCATCCCGAGCGCTGCCTGGACGTTGCCTGGGAACCGTTGCCGCGCGGCAGCTACAGCGTGCTGCTCAAGGTCATCACGGTCAACGGACCGGGCGTGCTGGCCTCGGTCTCGTCTTCCATCGGCCAGGCCCAGGCCAACATCGAGCGTGTAGAGCAACGCGAGTCCACCAGCGATACCGCCGAGCTGTATTTTCTGATCGGGCTGCGCCATCGCACCCAGCTGGCGCGCGTGCTGACCCGCCTGCGGCGCAACCCGAAGGTGTTTCGGGTCAATCGAGAGTTGGGTTGAAAGCGTAAATGGTAAATAGTGAATGGTAAATGGCAGGCGCGGGCGGTTGCGAGCCACGGTGGCTCCATTTGACTCGGGCACATCCTGCCTGCTATTTACTATTGAGCGAGCGAAGCGAGCGGACCATTTACTATTTACGTTTTCTGCAAGAGCCCCCGACAATCCCGTTCCCCCAAAACCCGACAGGAGCGATCCATGCCGAAATCTCCCATCCAGACCGATTCCGCCCCGGCCGCCATCGGCCCGTATTCGC
Source organism: Wenzhouxiangellaceae bacterium (assembly GCA_041685925.1). Taxonomy (GTDB): domain Bacteria; phylum Pseudomonadota; class Gammaproteobacteria; order Xanthomonadales; family Wenzhouxiangellaceae. The sequence continues at coordinate 10,018 of JAWLEW010000011.1, forward strand.
AGGCCGTTCGATCCGGCAATACCGTCTACCTGTCCGGGCAGATTCCGCTGGACCCGGACACCGGCGATATCGTCGAAGGCGACTTCGAAGTGCGTACCCGAAGAGTGCTGGCAAACCTCGATGCTGTCTGCCGGGCTGCCGGTGGCGGTCTCGACAGCATCGTGAAGCTCAACGTCTACCTGACCGACCTCGGGCGTTTCACCGCGGTCAACGCGATCATGGCCGAAGCGTTCGACGAGCCGTTTCCGGCGCGCGCAGCCGTGGAGGTATCCGCGCTGCCCAAGGGCGTGGATGTCGAAATGGAAGCCGTCGCGATCATCGACCGCTGATCGACGCGGGGATACGCATTGACGGCGGTTCCGGCGATGCCACGTGGTACCCTTTCGACCCTGCTGGAATCGATTCATCACGCTTGGAAGAGGAACCCCTTTTGACCCGACCGTCCGGAAGGCAGCCCGACGAGCTGCGCGCGCTGACCATTCAGCGCCACTTTACCCGCCACGCCGAAGGCTCGGTACTGATCAGCTGCGGTGAAACCCGCGTGCTGTGCAACGCCAGCGTCGAAGAGCGCATTCCGCCGTGGCTCAGGGGCAAGGGCAAGGGCTGGGTGACCGCCGAGTACGGCATGCTGCCGCGCGCCACCGGTTCGCGCAACATGCGCGAAGCCACCAAGGGCAAGCAGGGCGGCAGGACGCTGGAGATCCAGCGACTGATCGGGCGCAGCCTGCGCGCGGTGGTCGACATGGAGGCCCTGGGCGAGCGCACCATTACCCTGGACTGCGACGTACTGCAGGCCGACGGCGGCACGCGGACTGCGTCCATCACCGGTGCTTACGTGGCGCTGGTCGATGCCGTCAACACCCTGCTGAAATCGCGCCGGATCAAGAAGAACCCGATCCACGGCCAGGTCGCCGCGGTATCGGTCGGCGTGGTCGGCACCGAAGCCGTGCTGGACCTGGACTACGCCGAGGATTCGACCGCCGATACCGACCTGAACGTGGTCATGAACGACGGCGGCGGCTTCATCGAGGTGCAGGGCACGGCCGAGGGCCATGCCTTTCATCGCGACGAGCTCGATCGCATGCTCGACCTGGCCACCTCCGGCATCGAAACGCTGATGGCGGCCCAGAACGCGGTGCGGGCCGAAGACTGATAGGGGCACGAATCATGGCAACCCGTACGGTGGTGATCGCTTCCGGCAACGCCGGCAAGCTGGCCGAATTCGAGGACATGCTTGGCCCGCGCGGCTTCGAGGTGCGGCCGCAGTCGGATTTCGACGTCGAGCAACCGCCGGAGACCGGCAAGACCTTCGTGGAAAATGCCCTGATCAAGGCGCGCACGGCAGCCGAGGCCTCGGGCGAGGCCGCATTGGGCGACGACTCCGGCCTGGTGGTGCGCGCGCTCAAGGGCGGGCCGGGCATCTATAGTTCGCGTTTTGCCGGCCACGATGCCGGCGACGACGACAACATCGACAAGCTGATCGGCGAGCTCGAAGGCCTGCCCGAAGCCAGGCGCGGCGCCTATTTCTACTGCTGCCTGGTGCTGCTGCGCCACGCCGACGACCCCGCCCCGCTGATCGCCACCGGCCGCTGGCACGGCTATATCCTCGAAGCGCGCCGCGGCGAAGGCGGCTTCGGCTACGACCCGGTGTTTTACGACCCGGACATGGGCGCGACCGCCGCCGAACTGCCGGCCGGCGAAAAGAATCGCGTCAGCCACCGGGGCAAGGCGCTGAACGAACTGATGAAGCTGCTCGACGACCTGCCCGGCATCTGAGCGACCCGAAGGGCCGCGGTGGTTCGAGGGTCAGGGTTCAAGCTTTCCTGACTGGCGTCGTGTCTCAGTAGAGTGGATAACCAAGCACCCGCCATGATCCGCGTAGGGTGCGTTGAGCGAAGCGAACACGCACCGTTCCAGGTCCGACCAATACTTTGATACGAGGATCATCGAAATCGCATGGAAATCGCACGGTGCGTTTCGCCTTTGGCTCAACGGCACCCTACAAAAGCTCCAAATGTGAACTCTAAGAATCGCGTGCCCCTCACCCTCCCGCCACTGTCCCTTTACATCCACCTCCCCTGGTGCGTGGCCAAGTGCCCGTATTGCGACTTCAACTCGCACGCGCTGACCGGCGACCTGCCCGAGCAGGCCTACGTCGAGGCGCTGATGCGCGACCTGGAGCTGGATCTGCCGCGGGTCTGGGGCCGGACCGTGCACTCGGTGTTCTTCGGCGGCGGCACGCCCAGCCTGTTCTCGGCTCGGGCCATCGGCGAAATTCTTGACGGCGTCTCGGCCCGCCTCAAGCTGGCGCCCAACGCCGAGATCACCATGGAAGCCAACCCGGGCACTGTCGAACATGACCGTTTCGAAGCCTATCGCGCCGCCGGCGTCAACCGGATCAGCTTAGGTATACAGACCTTCGATGACGACCAGTTGAAAACCCTGGGCCGAATTCACGACGGTGCCCAGGCCGGGTGGGCCGTCGAGGCCGTGCTTGCGGCCGGTTTCGACAACTTCAACCTGGACCTGATGTGGGCGCTGCCGGAACAGCCGGTGGAGCAGGCGCTGGCCGACGTCGAGAAAGTGCTGACGTTCGATCCGCCGCACGTGTCGCACTATCAACTGACGCTCGAACCCAACACCGTATTCGCCGCGCGCCCGCCGACGCTGCCCGACGAGGAAACGGTCTGGGCCATGCAGGATGCCTGCGGTGAACGCCTGGCCGGGGCTGGCTACCGGAACTACGAGATCTCGGCCTGGGCCAAGCCGAACCGCGCCAGCCGTCACAACCTCAACTACTGGCGCTTCGGCGACTACCTCGGCATCGGCGCGGGCGCGTCGGGCAAGATCACGCTGCCGGCCGAGGACGCCGTGCTGCGCACGCGACGCAAGAAGATTCCGCACTCGTGGATGGTGGCGGCCGAGGACGGGTCGTTCATTGCCGAGCAAGCCGCCGTCCCGGCCGAAGACCTGGCGTTCGAATACATGCTCAACCGAACACGCCTGGCCGAGCCGATCCCGATTGCCGAGTTCATGGCGCGCACAGGGCTTGGCGTTCAAGCGCTCGAGCCGGGGCTGGGTCGGGCGATCGAAACGGGTTTGCTGGCGCATCGCGAGAGCATCGAGTGTGATTCACCCGACGGCGCGGAGAATTCGGCCGGTGCCGGTTACCTGCTTCGGACCGAGCGCGGTGCGCAGTACCTCAACGACTTGCAGGCGCTGTTTTTGCCCAGCGCGCGCTGAGATTCGACGTGATGTGCTGCGCGAGTGCCGGCACCGATTTCGACATTTGGGCAAACCGGAATGCCGCGACGAAACACATTTGACATAGAAGTATTTTTTTTTAATCTTTCGGAGCAGGCATTGGCAGCCTGCGTTGGCGAATATAAATCAGGAGATAATCATGACTCGATATTCATATTCGGGTATTTTCCTGTTTTGCATTGCGTTAATGGGACATGCGTTCGCTCAGAACCTGGAATTGACCGAGGATAGCGGGTGGCTGCAATCCTCCTGTTTCAACGACTGTTACCTTGAATTCGTACCGTTCTCAGGTGGAACGTCGATTTACCTGATGAAAGATATTGCTGCCAAAGGCACGACTTGGGTGAACATCGATATTCCCGCGGGCGTGCAGGGGGATCTTAATCCTCCGGCGAATCCCCCGGCCGGAAACGAGACCGTAATTCGCCAACATCGAGAGCCCGGGTTCAATAACGGTAGCTACGGCGACTGGGAATTCACCGCGTTCTACATTTATTCGAGTGGAATCATGACGGACGCCGAGTTCAAGAAGGAATGGCGTCCCGCATGTCCAGACGGGATGCAGTGCGATGGGGACTCCGGCGGAGGCGTTGACGGAGAAGATGACGACGGCTGACGCCACACCTGCAATTTGCAGTTCCGGGCCTCTTCAAGGAGGCCCGGATTTTTCTTCTCCTTTACGCGATTGGTTCGCTGACCGACGCTCCATAGCTTCAGCCGGGTAGGTCGCCCGGCATAGCGAGTTTCTCGATTCTTTCTGCATCGAGCCGGTAAACCGTCCATTCGTCCATCGGCTCCGCGCCCAGCGACTTGTAGAAATCGATCGCCGGGGTGTTCCAGTCGAGCACGCTCCATTCCATCCGGCCGCAGCCGCGGTCGCGGGCGATGCCGGCCAGGTGCAGCAGCAGGGCCTTGCCGATGCCGCGGCCGCGCATGGTTTCGCGCACGAACAGGTCTTCCAGGTACAGCCCCGGCTTGCCCAGCCAGGTCGAGAAGTTGTGGAAGAACAGCGCGAAGCCGGCCGGCTTTCCGTTCCATTCGGCGATCAAGGCCTCGGCGGTGGGGTGTTCGCCGAACAGGGCATGGTGGATGAGTTCCGGTGTGGCGACGGCCTCCTCGGGCGCTTTCTCGTAGACGGCCAGTTCGTGGATGAGTTCGAGCAGCAGGTCTTCGTCGCCCGGCCGCACCGGTCGAATCGTGGGATGGTGGTCCTTCGAGCTCATGGGCTTTGCTGTCCAGGGGTTGAGCTGCATGGTAGCCTAAACCCTTTTTCCGGAAGCAATGGATCGACTGCCCGTCATGGTGGAGCGCAAGGAATTTCGGCTTGGACAATGGCACGTGCTGCCGGATCGCCGCCTGATGATCAGGGCGGACGATGAAGTGCGGGTGCGACCGCGCGCCATGGACGTGCTCGTCTTGCTCGCCTCGCGCGCTGGCGAAGTGGTGACGCGCGACGATTTCGCGCAGGAAGTCTGGGCGCCGGCGGTCGTGACCGACAATTCGCTCAATCGCTGCATCGCCGAGCTGCGCCGGGCCCTTGACGATACCTCTTCGGATCCCGCCTACATCGAGACCATCCCGCGCCGGGGATACCGCTTGATGCGCGAACCGGAATACCCGGAAGCGGCGGCTTCCGACGATGCGCGGACGCTATTGCCCGATGCCTCGAGCGTCCGGTCGATCGCGATGCTGCCGTTGCGCGTTCTCGGTGAGGGCGATGTGGAGTTACTGGCCGAAGGCCTGCTTCACGAAGTCCTGACGTCCCTCGCGCTGCTCGGTGAACTCCAGGTCATCTCGGCGACCTCGGTCTATCGCTATCGGGATACCGTTCAGACGGCTGGACAGATCGCCGCCGAACTGGGCGTCCACTGGCTGCTGCAGGGCGCAATTCAGAAGGCGGGTTCGCGGATTCGAGTCAATCTGCAGCTGGTCGATGCCCGGCGTGATCGAAACAGCTGGGCGCGGGTCTACGAACAGCCGATCGACATGGATCACTTGTTCGGGATACAGGCCGAGATCGCCGGCGATGTGGCGGACTCGCTTCGGGCCCGAATCGGCCCCGAGGCCCGCAAGAGCATCGAAAGCATTCCGACCCGGAGTCGGGAGGCCTATGAAGCCTACGTCCAGGGACGCATTCTCTGGAACAGCCGGACCGACCATGGATTGCGCCGTGCCGAGGAGCTGTTTCGCCGCGCGGTTGCGATCGATCCGGAATTCGCAGAGGCGTGGTGCGGACTGGCCGATGCGCTGGGCATGCTCTACGACTATGGCTATGAACATAGTCCCGCAGTCGTGACCAAGGCCGAGTCCGCGCTGAACCGCGCACTGGAACTGAATCCCGACCTGGTCGATGCATTGGCTTCCAAGGGCGCCCTTCTCAGCGGAATCCGCCGATACCAGGCATCGATTCAAGCCTTGCGGCAGGCGATCGAGCGCAGTCCCGGACTGTCGCTGGCCCATAATTGGCTGAGTTGGACCAGCGCGCTGATCGGTGACGCCCGCCAGGCCGAGGCCAGCGGCATTCGCGCCGCCGAGCTGGATCCATTCTCGATCGAAGGCCAGTCGAACCGGGCGCTGGGCCACCTGGCGCGCGGTGATTTCACGGCCGCGAGGCGGGTCGCAGCACACACTCTGGTGCTTCAGCCCGACTTCAACACCGCAGCGCTGTACCAGGCGATTGCCGCCTGGAACCTGGATGAGTTCGAGGAAGTCATCTCTCTGCTGGAAGGGCAGTCGGTCAACTGGGCCGGCGCCGGCGCCGAAGCTGTGCTGGCGCTGGCCCGGTTGCGCCTCGGCCAGCATGACGTGGCCGAGAGACTGGCGGTGACCATCGCCGAAAACCGGTATCGATTCGAGGCCGGGCTGGTCCGGATGGCAATGGACCAGCCCGACGAGACGCGGCGATTGTGGTCGGCGCTCGACGATCTCGATTATTTCCCGCTGATGTCGTTGCATTACGGCTGGTTCGAAGACATCTTCGATCGCGGGCAGGGGACGGTCGATGTGGACAGGCTCAGGGTCCTGGCGCGCCGTGTCGCGGCGGCCTGAACTGCGCCCGATCACCTGCCGGCTGCGCCACGGTCAGCGGCGTCACGCGAAGAACGCGTGTCAGTGGGCGTGTGATCGACAATGTGCGTTTTATGCCGCAATCATGCAAACCTGGCGACGGTTTTCTTTCCGAGCCGTTGCCTGGAAGGTCGTCGCGACACTCAGCAGGGACGCCGGCCGAACGCGAAAAGATCGGGTTTGGGTTACACTAGGCAGCTACGCGCCCGTAGCTCAGCTGGATAGAGTGCTGCCCTCCGAAGGCAGAGGTCGCAGGTTCGAATCCTGCCGGGCGCGCCAGATTTTCAGTTTTCTCGAGACAAGCCGCCTGGATTCCCGGGCGGCTTTTTTGGCCAGTCGGCTCTCCGGTTGTCTGGCGATAATCCTGAGTTGATCGGGGTGCAGCTTCAACGGTCTTTCGGCGCGAGGATGCGGCGGGCATCGCTCTCTGAAGGCCTCGCCACGCGTCGAACTCAAGCGATCGATGCCCGCCGAATCCGGTGTCGAAATCCCGAATCGACCGGCGACCGATAAACCGTCAGTTCTACGCTGCGCCTATCCTTTCGGTCCCAGAAAGATCCAGAACAGGAATCCGACCAGGGGAAACAGGATCAGCACCACGATCCAGACGAAGCGCACGAATACGCCTACGCGGGCCTGGGCGGTCTTGATGATGGCCCAGACCAGCACGAACAGCCAGATCAGGCCGAGCAAGCCGATTTCGGGACCCATGGCGTTTCTCCCGCGAGATGATCAAGGGATCCATTATTCCAGATATTCGCTGATCCGACGCATTTCAGCCAGGCGGTTCCGGAGCGCACCGGATTTCTCCGTGGGCTTCGGAAACCTCGACGGCGCGCAGCGCGGCGCCCTGGCACGGTCCGGATACGCAGGCGCCGTCGGCCGGGTCGAAAACGGCACCGTGGGCGGCGCAGACCAGCCGGCCCGCAGGGTCGACGAGAAACTTGTCCGGCGCCCAGTTCAGGCTTCTGCCCTGGTGCGGACACACGTTCAGCCAGGCCCTGGGCGTGCCATTGTGGCGCGTGACGACCAGCCACAGCGGGTTACCATCGGCTTCGACGCTCGCTTCGCGGAACTCGCCTTCGGCCAGTTCGGCGGATTTGAAGAGGAACTGATCGCCCGATTTCGAGGTCATGACAGGTATGAGAAATTTCCAGTATTCATTCTATCGCGTGCCGCAAAGCCCCCTGGCGCGGTTCGGCCTGGCGCTGCTCGGCATCGCGATTCTCGCGGTCAGCTTCTTCGTCGGCCTCATATTCCTGGCCGTGGCCGCGGGGCTGGCCATCCTGGGGGCGATCGGACTGACCATCCGCAATTGGCTGGTGGGGCGGAAAAAGCCTTCCGGGCCCGAAGACCTGAGGCACGTCGAATACCGCGTGATTCGCCGCGACCAGGATCGCGATTGATCGGCAGCGCCGGCTCCGGGCGACGCGACTGACGCGATTCGTGCCCGCCCGGCGTCGCGTCCAGGAAATTTCCGAGCGATGCCTCGTCAGCTGCGCCAGATGCCGGCAAACAGCAGCACCACCAGCAAGACCACGGTCCAGAATGCCATCGACCCGGCCGGCCAGCTGTGCGCCAGCGAGTTGGCGACGCGTCCGTTGCCGGGATGGCGCTCGGTAATGCGGATCATGGTGCCGATACGATCGGATACGTGGCCGAGCACCGCCGCGCCCCGGCGGGCCAGCGTCGGGATCAGCTTGCGGTAGAGCCATTCGACATCCAGCAGCGTACGCCGGCCGGATGACGGCAGCCCCAGTCCGCGCCGTGCGAGGACCACGTAGGTCAGCAAGGCGAACAGCAACAACTGAAACTGGTCGAGGATCTTGGGCAGCTTGACCGGCTGATAATCGCTGGCCAGCGGGCGCAGGGCATCGGTCAGCCACGGGAACAGGCCGGCAATCAGCAGCAGGGCCGCGATCATCCCCATCGCCAGGCGCATCGGAAAGGGTGCGTCTTCGGCTTCCACGGGTGTTTCGGGCCGGCGCAGAAAGGCCTCGTAGAGCACGCGCACGCCCGCGTACAGGATGCCGAGCGCCGACAGGCCGGCGAGTGCTGCATACCAGACCGGTCCGACCCCGGCATATTCGATGCCGCCCAGCAGCAGTTTCTTGCTGACGAAGGCGCCGGTGCCGGGCATGGCCGAGTTGGCCAGCACGCCGACGATGACGAAGGTCATGGTCCAGGGCATCTTGCGGCCGAGTCCGCCGAGCCGGCTTGCGCGCACCGTACCGGCCTGGACCAGTACCGCGCCGAGGGCCATGAACAGCAGCATCTTGAACAGCACGTCCATGACCACGTGCAGGGTCACCCCGTCCAGCGCGATGTCGTTGCCGGCTCCGATCCCGGCCACCATCAGGCCGATCTGGACCATCAGGCTATAGGCCAGCACGCGCCTGAGATCGTCCTCGACCAGCACGTAGACCAGCGGCCACAGCGCCATCACCGTGCCGATCACCATCAGCAGCTCTTCGCCGGCGAATGCCCTTGCCAGGGAATACACGCCGACCTTGGTCGTGATCGCGACCAGGATCACCGAGCCGGTCAGAGAGGCTCGCGGATAGGCGTCCGGAATCCAGTTGTGCAGCAGCGGGAAACCGCACTTGATGCCGAACGCGGCCAGCACCAGCCAGCCGCCGGGCGAATCCAGCGCGATCGGACCGATCGCCAGATCGTGACCGCCGACGGCCAGATGCGCGACCCCGGCCAGCAGCGTGACGCCCGAGACCACGTTGAACACCAGGTAGCGAATGCCGGCGGCGGTGGCTTCCGGCGTCCGGCGCGCCCAGACCAGCACCACCGAAGTCAGCGCCAGCATTTCCCAGAACAGCCACAGCATCACCAGGTCGCCGGCCAGCACTGCGCCGACGCCGGAACCGACGTAGGCCAGCAGGGCCGAGGCCTGGACCCGGTCGGTCATCTCCAGCGCATAGATGGCCGCCAGGAACCCGGCCAGGTGGAACAGACCGACAAACACCAGCGTCATTTCGTCGACCCGCACCGCCGCCAGGGTGTAATCCATGACCTGCCAATCGGCGCCGACCCCGGGCGCCAGCAGGATGACCGAGGCCAGGGCCGCGATTACCGGCGTGATCAGCGCGATCCAGCGCGCGCCGTCGTGGCGCGCCGCGGCCAGCAGCGCGCCGAACCAGAATATCCCGACCGGGAGCAGCTCAATCGGCATCGTATTCATCCTCCGGGCGCTCGAGCAACCGCGCCAGCACCCGCACGCCCAGCACCACCAGGGTGATGATCAATACCGCGGTCAGCGGATAGAAGCCCGGCATGCGATCGACCCCGGATTCGGGCCGGATGAACAGTCCGACGCCGCCCAGTACGGCGGCCGCAATGACCAGGTACCGAATCAGCCTGTCGTTCATGGAGCACCTCCGGGAACCAGCATTGCGGCCAGCCGGAACAACGGGTCGGGCCAGAAGAACAGCACCACGCAGCCGCTCGCGGTGATCGTCATGGCGGCCAGCAGCGGCCACGGCGCTTCGGAATAGTGTTCGGGCACGCCCTCGGCGGCCGGCGCGAAGAATGCGCGAATCGGAATCACCAGCAGATACAGGATGTTGAGCAGTGAACTGGCCATCAACGCCGCGACCAGCACCCACTGGTGAATCTGCATGCTGCCCAGGACCAGGTACCACTTCGACCACATGCCGCCGAAGATCGGCAGGCCGATGATGCTCAGCGTGCCGATGGCGAAGGCGCCGAAGGTGATCGGCATGGCGCGACCGAGGCCATCGAGTTCCGCGATCTTCTTGCGGTCGTGCGCCACCTGGATGGCGCCGGCGCCGAAGAACAGCGTGATCTTGGCCACCGCGTGCATCGCGATGTGCATCGCCGCGCCGATGATCGCCAGCGGGGTGGCGACCATGGCACCGAGCACGATGTAGTTGAGCTGGGCGACGGTGGAATAGGCCAGCCTGGCCTTGAGGTCTTCGAGCCTCAGCGCGATCAGCGAGGCGGCAACGATGGTGAACGCCGCGACCCATGAAATCCAGATTCCGGCGCCGGTTTCGACCAGCACGTCGGTACCGAACACGAACACGGCGACTTTCAGCACGGTGAACACCCCGGCCTTGACCACGGCCACGGCGTGCAGCAGTGCGCTGACCGGCGCCGGTGCAACCATCGCCGACGGCAGCCAGCGATGCACGGGCATCAGCGCGGCCTTGCCGATGCCGAACATGAACAGCCCGGCGAGCAGCGGAATCCAGCTCGGGTCGACGTGGCCGGCAATGATGCCGCCTTGCTGGAATTCCAGCGTGCCGGCGGCCTGCCAGACCCACAGGATGCCGACCAGCAGCAGGCCGATCGAGGTGGCCAGCAGGTAGCCCAGGTAGATGCGCGCGCCGTTGCGGGCCGCGGCGGTGCCGGAGTGCGCAACCAGCGGATAGGTCGACAGGCTGAGCACTTCGTAGAAGATGAACAGCGTCAGCAGGTTGGCCGAGAAGGCAATGCCGGCCGCGGCCCCCAGCGCGATCGCGTAACAGGCGAAGAAACGGCCCAGGTGGCGGTAGCCGAGCACTTTCATGTAGCACTGTGCGTACAGCGTCGCGACCAGCCACAGGCTGGCGGCGACCAGGGCGAAGATCAGCCCCAGCGGCTCGACCCGGAACGCGATCTCGAGGCCGGGCAGCATCTCCCACAACCGCTGCTCGCGGCCGGCGCCTTCCAGTGCCGGCCCCACCTGGGCAATGACCCCGAGGAAGAATGCGACCGAGGTGACCCAGCCGATCGTGTCGCGCAGGCGGTCACGGTTGCCGGCCAGCGCGATCAGCACCGCCCCCAGGAACGGGATGATGACGACCGTGAACGGCTGGGCCAGGAAGTCGCTCATGGACTTCCTCCGAGCAGTGCGCGCGCGGCCGCCTCGGCGCCACCGACCGAAAGCCGGGTGTCGATGCCGAACCAGAAATTGGCTGCAACCACGACGTAAAGCGGAACCAGCAGCGACAGGGGCGCTTCGGAAACGGGTGTTCGCGACTCGCGTGCCGGTGTGAACCAGGCGGCCTCGACCACCCGCCAGATGTAGTAGATCGCCATCAGCGAAGTAATCACGATAAGGGCCACCAGCCATGGCCGGCCGGCGTCCATCGCGGCGATGATCAGGTACCACTTGCTGACGAAGCCGGCGGTCAGCGGCACGCCGATCAGGCTCAGTCCGGCCAGCGCGAACGCGGTCATGGTCCAGGGCATTTCACGGCCGATGCCGGACAGGTCATCGAGGCGAACGCTGCCGACGCGCCAGAACAGCGTTCCGATTGCCATGAACAATGCGCCTTTCATGAGCGCGTGATTGAACAGGTGCAGCAGCCCGGCGGCCAGGCCGGCCGAGGTCGCAAGCGCGATGCCCAGCACCATGTAGCCGACCTGGGCGACCGAGGAATACGCCAGCATGCGCTTGAGGTTTTGCTGGAACATCGCCACCCAGGATCCGGCGAACATGCCGGCAATCGCCAGCGCCAGGAGTACCGCGGTCAGCGGCAGGGCGAAAAAGCTGTAGTCGTGCCCGAAGATCGTGAAGATGAACCGCAGCATGACGTACAGCGCCACCTTGGTCGCGGTCGCGGCCAGGAAAACGGTGATGAAGTTCGGTGCATAGGCGTAGGCGTTGGGCAGCCACAAGTGCAGCGGGAACAGCGCCAGTTTCAGCCCCAGCCCGACGATGATGAAGGCCAGCGCGGCGCGCACCGCGGTGGTGTCGCGCACTTCCGGCAGCCGGTCGGCCAGATCAGCCATGTTCAGCGTGCCGGTCATCATGTATAGAAATCCGATGCCGATCAGCAAGAAGGTCGCACCCACGGTGCCCATGATCAGGTAACGGAACGAGGCCAGCAGTGCGCGCCGATCCCAGCCGTGCGCGATCAGCGCATAGGTCGACAGGGAGGATATTTCCAGGAACACGAATACGTTGAACGCATCGCCGGTCAGCGTGATTCCCATCAGGCCGGCGAAAGCCAGCAGGAACAGGGCGTAAAAAATGCCCTGGCGTTCCGGCACTTCGAAGTTGTTGATGATGCGTGCCCACGGCAGCACGAAGGTGGCTACCGCCGAAACCAGCAGCGCGACCAGGCCATTGGCGGCGTCGATGCGATATTCGATGCCGATCGGCGGCGGCCAGTTGCCGAACGGGTAGGAAACCTCACCCTGCCACAATACCGGCAGTGCGATCGCGGTGATCAGCAGTGATGTCAGGGCGCCCAGAAAGGCCAGCAGCCATGGGCCCGTGCGTCCAGGCATCAATGCGCACACCGGTGCGGCTATCAGCGGTACCAGCACGCTGAACGGCAGCCATTCGCCGATATTCATGTGGCCGTGTCGCCTTTTCCGGCTGGCATGCCGGGGTGCGATTCATCCGGTGCTTGATCGTGCAGATCCACCAGTTCATCTTCCTCGATCGTACCGTAGGCCTCGAGAATTCGCACCGCCAGCGCCAGCCCGACCGCGGTGGTGGCCACGCCCACGACGATGGCGGTCAGGATCAGCACGTGCGGCAGCGGATTGGAATAGACGGTGATGCCCTCGCGCAGCACCGGCGTCGAGCCGCCGATGATCTTGCCGGCCGAGATGAACATGATGAAAACCGAGGTCTGAAAAAGATTGAGGCCCATGATCTTCTTGACCATGTTGCCCCGTGCGATAACGGCGTAGAAACCGATCATCATCAGGATCACGACGATCCAGTAGTTGAAATGCCCCAGCCAGGCCATCAGTCGTCCTCCCCGGTTTCGGCAGCGTCGATTTCACGCTTGCGTCGGGCGAAAAACGTGAAAAACAGCATCGCGCAGGTTGCGACGGTCACGCCGACACCGAATTCGACCGCCACGATCCCGGTCTGCTGGGCTGCATGGGGCGAGTCCAGCAGCGGGTAGAAATCAAGAAAGCGCCCACCCAGGACTACGCCGAGCAGGCCGACGAAGCAATACAGGAGCACGCCGAGACAGGCCAGCACGAACTGGGCGCGCTCGGGAATCACCTCAAGTGCGGCGTCAAGGCCGTAGATCAGGGCAAACAGAATCCAGGCCGCCGCAAACACCACCCCGGCCTGGAAGCCGCCGCCGGGCGAGTATTCGCCGTGGAACTGAATGTAGAGCCCGAACAGCATGATCAGCGGAATCAGGAATCGCGCGATTATGCGCAGGATGCCGTTGGTTCTCATGAGTCGTCCTCAGCTTTTCCAGGCTTATGTTTGCGGCGCCGTCGCCGTGGTGGGACGGACAGCAGCGCGACCACGCCCAGTCCGGCGGTCAGGATCACGAAAGCCTCGCCCATCGTATCGATGGAACGATAGCTGGCCAGCACCGCGGCGACCATGTTGGGTACACCCATGTCCGTATAGGCATGCTCTATGTAATACGGGGCGACATGCACGTGCGGCGGGTTGCCGGGCGCGCCGAAATCCGGAAGATCGCCGGCCGCATAGATCAGGCAGGCGCCGGTGACTACGACGACTGCCAGCGCCAGGCGGTTGTGGCCGCGTGCCGGGCGCTCCTCGTGACCGGTCAGCGCCAGCATTGCAAGGAACAGGATAGTGGATATGCCGGCCCCGACCGCGGCCTCGGTCAACGCGACGTCGCCTGCATCGAGCACCGCGAATAATCCGGCCGAAAGCAGGGAATAGATGGCGAACAACATTGCCGCCGCAAACAGGTCACGCACCTTCACCACCGCCACCGCGACAGTCACCAGGAACGTCAGCAGCGCGATGTCGATCAGGAATTCGATGGCGGTTCTCCGCGCGAGCCGAGCGGGGCAATTTCCATGGGCTCGCTTTCCACCGTTGCCGGATCATCGCCGGCGGCGAGTCCGGCACGGGCCAGCGCGTGGCTGGCAGTGGGCGCGGTAAAGACCATGAATATCAGGATCAGCATCAGCTTGATGCTGACCAGTGCCAGGCCAGCCTGGATCACGAGACCGATGATGATCAGGAAGGCGCACAGCGTATCGGTGATGCCGGCGGCGTGAAGCCGGCTATAGAAATCCGGGAAACGCAGCAGGCCGATGCCACCCAGGATGCCGAATATCCCGCCGGTGAGCAGGAAAATCCCGGAAATGAAGGCGAGCATGGTCTCAACCATCGGTGATATCGCCTTCCCCGGCAGCGGCGAGATCGCGCATCCGTGACAGCTTCAGCACGGTTACAACCGCGATGAAGTTGATCAGCGCATAGACCAGCGCCACGTCGATCAGGTCGTCGTTGCCGCTGATCGCGGTGATCAGCGCCACGACGAGCACGGTCTTGGTGCCGATGACGTTGACCGCCACGATTCGATCGTAAACCGAAGGTCCCTTGAGCGCCCGCACGAGGGCCAGCGCCATCGTCACGAAGATCGCCAGTGCCGTCAGGACAAGAACGGTCGTCACCTGTGGTTCTCCAGCCAGGCGATTTTCCGCTCCATTTCGCCTGATTCCAGACTGGCGGCGGAGCTTTCGAGCAGCGCATGGACTTCGAGGTGGTCCTCCTCGAGCAGCAGTGTGACTGTGCCTGGCGTCAGCGTTACCGAATTGGCGTAGGTGACCTTCCCGACCGCCGAGCCGAGCTTCATGGGTACTTTCACCACCCGGGGGCGCACCAGTTTGTCCGGCGACAGTGCGGCGCGGGCGACGTCGATGTTGGACTTGACGATTTGCCACAGCAGCCACAGCCAGTAGACCGGCAGCCGCCAGGAGTACAGCACAGGGTTGTGCTCGACGCCCACGACGTCCATGCGCCTGGAAAGCCATACGACGAAGACCACGGAGCAGGCGCCGAGCACGAACAGCGGCGGTTTGTAGACGCCGGAAATGCCGAGCCAGAGCACCGTCAGCAGGATTGCCAGAGAAAATAGATAACGCATGATGGTCGAAATCTTACCAAAGCGAGCTTCGGGCCGGGTGTGCACCCTTGGGGTGGCGCCAATCGCCGGGGCGCGCCGACCGTTGACGGGACCACGACCGGCCTCGTCTATTCTGCGCGCTCTAGAAATCCAGAGCCACCATGGACGCTTCAACCGACCTGATCTGTCTGTCTTATTGTTCCCGGGCCTCGTTTTCCAGCGAGCCGCGGGGATACGGCGTCGATCCGGAAGTCAACCGCATCCTGGTGCACTCCCGACGCAACAACCAGCAGCGCCGGATCGGCGGCGTGCTGCATTACGGCAACGGCTATTTTTTTCAGTACCTGGAAGGCCCGGCCGATACCGTCGATGGGCTGTATGCCCGAATCTGCCGCGACGCGCGGCACCATGACGTTCAGCGACTGACGCGGCGTCCGATCCGCTCCAGGCGATTCAAGAACTGGTCGATGAAATTCGTCGCCATCGAACGCGTCGTGGGCGAAGTCCTGGCCCGGCATGGAATGGCATCGTTCGATCCCTACCAGTTCACGCCAGCCCTGATCGACGACCTGGTCGTATCGTGCATCCAGGTCGAAGACGGCGCCCCCGAAGCGTGGCCCGGCGACCGGGCACGGCACGGCAATGCCGGGCGACCGGGCTTGCTGGGGCGCCTGCTCGGTCGCCGATAAAGCCTTTTCAGCAAGCGACCTGACGGCGCGCGCGCAGGATCCGGCGCCCTCAACCGGCGATCGAAACGCCGATCCACTTCGCGTGCAGCCAGAACACGAACGCCAGGTAGATGCCCAGTCCGCCGACGATTGCGATCACGTCGTTGAAACCGTTTTTCGGCGCTCGCGGGATGGATCTGGCAGGCCGGTGCTTGAACGAAATCCGGTCGGCCACGGCCCAGGCGAGAAAGCCGCCGAACAGCAGTACGTCGGCGAGCGTGCCGTTGACCAGTAGATGAGACAGTGCCCAGGCCTTGACCGCGACCAGCATGGGATGGCCCAGCGTCTGGCTGATCCGGCCCGGGAGGTAGGCGGCCAGCAGCGCCGGAAATACCGGCAGCATCAGCAGCATGGCCAGGTGCCGGGTCCATTCCGGCGTCACATACAGCACCGTCGGATCCAGCCGGGCCTCGCCATAGCCAAGGACGATGAGCACCAGCCCGATGATCGCGACGACCGAATAAAGTCCCTTGAACGGCCACTCGCCGATGCTGGCCGCCATCGCGTTGCGCGTGGGCAGGGCGACGATGGACAGCGAGTGGATCCCGAGAAAAAGAACGAGCCCGATAATCAGTTGTGTCATTTGGAATACCTCACAGGTAGGGCGAGAACAGCCAGCATAACGAATCGCGCAGCCGGACCGGCAGGCTGCGGCCATCGACCTCGGCGAGTGTAACGCGTCGGCCGGCGTTCGCCGCGCGGCGAACGATCGCGCCCATTTCCTCGGCGAACTCGGCGCCGAACACTTCCACCTGGAGTTCGAAATTGAGCCGCAGGGAACGCGAGTCCCAGTTCGAAGATCCGATCAGCGCGTACTTGTCGTCGACGACGAACAGCTTGGTGTGCGCGAACGGCGGCGGCTGGTAATACACCTCCACATACTGGTACAGCAATTCCCAAAGCATGTTGCGAGTCGCCCAGTGCACATAGGGCAGGTTGCTTTTTTCCGGCAGCACCAGCGTGACCTGCACGCCGCGCAGGCTGGCGGCCTGGATCGCGCCGACCAGTTCGCGCGGCGGCAGGAAATACGGCGTCATGATGAGGATGGAGCGACGGGCCTCGGCGATCGTCGCGCCGAGCAGCCGGGTGATCTGGTCCATGTCCTCGTCCGGGCCGTCGGACAGCGCGCGGCACGGCAGCCGACCCTGCCGGAGCGGCGAGACCGGCGCCGGTGCTTCGCGCCGGCCGGTAATGAATTCCCAGCTGCGCAGGAACTGCGTTTCGAGCTGCAGCGCGGCCGGGCCGGCGAGCCTGAAGTGGATATCGGCCACGGCGTTTCGGCCCGGCGTGTTGCCGAGCACGTGGCGCTGGCCGATATTCAGCCCGCCGGTGAACGCGCTGTGCCCGTCGACGACCAGGATCTTGTGATGATTGCGCAGGTTGATCGACAGCCGCGGCGGCAGCAGGCTGGGCGGCAGGAACAGCGCGCTGCGAATTCCGGCCCGGTGCAACAGCTTGCGCGCCCGCGGCCAGCTGTAGTACTGGCCGACGCCGTCGATGATCACTCGGACGTCGACGCCGCGCCGGTGCGCGGCCTGAAGCGCCTCGATGATGCCCAGCCCTGCCGCGTCGGTATCGAAGATGTAGGTCGACAGAAACACCGTTCGGCCCGCCGCACCGATGGCTTCGAGCATTGCCGGGTAGGCCTGGTCGCCGTTGTGCAGCGGTGTGACCGAGTTGCCGCCGGCCAGTTCATGGTCGCTCAGCCGCGTGCCGATCCGTTCGATCGAGCGCAGCGGCGCTTCCAGCCCGGGCGAAGCGCGTGTTTCGGCGCTCCTGGCGCGGCCGCGTTCGAACCCCACTCGCAACCCCGGCAGCTCCAGCCGCCGGGCCCGCCGCCGGATGCGGTTGATGCCCAGCAGCAGGTACAGCACCGGACCGGCGATCGGCAGCAGCAGGCACAGCGCGATCCAGCCGAAGGCGGCGCGTGAATCGCGCTTGAACATCAGCGCATGCAGCGCCGCGATCGGCGAAATGACCACGTGGAACAGCGCGGCGATCAGGCTTGCGTCGAGTAGCGTCTGCGGCTCCGGCATGCGCGGCGGCTGATTCCAGGTGGCTTGCCCGGCATGATAGCGCCTGGACGCCTGGCGCCGGGCCGGGGGCGGCCGGGTTCGCGGGCATTGCCCGGGCGGCGAGGCCGTTGTCGGCGCCCGGCCGGTATTGCCTGTTTCCGCCTGCAGGACCGCATTCGGCTTCGGTGCCGGAGCGATCCGGGATCGGGGATGCATTTCCCGACGTGATGCGTTACACTAATATCTTTCTATCCGAATCAAGAGATAAATCAACCCATGAGCGAATACCTGTTTACCTCGGAATCGGTTTCCGAAGGCCACCCGGACAAGATGGCCGACCAGATTTCAGACGCCATCCTCGACGAGATCCTGGCCCAGGACCCGAATGCGCGCGTGGCGTGCGAGACCTTTCTCAAGACCGGCGCGGTGATCGTCGGCGGCGAGATTTCGACCACGGCCTACGTCGAGCTCGAAGACCTGATCCGCCAGGTGGTGACCGATATCGGCTACAACTCGTCGAACGTCGGCTTCGATGGCCAGACCTGCTCGGTGATCAACATGATCGGCAAGCAGTCGCCCGATATCGCCCAGGGCGTGGACCGTGCGGCGCCCGAGGAGCAGGGCGCGGGTGACCAGGGCCTGATGTTCGGATATGCGTCCAACGAAACCGACGCGCTGATGCCCGCGCCGATCTTTTATGCCCACCGGCTGGTCGAGCGCCACACGCGCCTGCGCAAGCACACCGACAACCCGCTGCCGTGGCTGCGTCCCGACGCCAAGAGCCAGGTCACGCTGCGCTACAAGGACGGCCAGCCGGTCGCGATCGACGCGGTGGTGCTGTCGACCCAGCACGACGAAGGCGTCGAGCTCGACGAGATCCGCGAAGGCGTGCGCGAGCACATCATCAAGCCTGTATTGCCCGAGGAATGGCTGCACAACGACACGCTGTATCACATCAACCCGACCGGCAAGTTCGTGATCGGCGGGCCGGTCGGCGACGCCGGCCTGACCGGGCGCAAGATCATCGTCGATACCTACGGCGGCATGGCCCGGCACGGTGGTGGCGCATTCTCCGGCAAGGACCCGTCCAAGGTCGACCGTTCGGCGACCTACGCCGGTCGCTACGTGGCCAAGAACGTCGTCGCCGCCGGCCTGGCCGACAAGTGCGAGATCCAGGTCAGCTACGCCATCGGTGTGGCGCAGCCGACGTCCATCTCGGTGACCACCTTCGGCACCGGCACGATCCCGGAAGAGCAGATCGAGAAGCTGGTGCGCGAGCACTTCGACCTGCGTCCGTTCGGCATCCTGAAGATGCTCGATCTGCTGCACCCGATGTACCGCCAGACGGCGACCAACGGGCACTTCGGGCGGATCCCGGAACAGGCCACGGCGAAGATCATCCGTGACGGCAAGCAACTGGAAGACCATTTCACGACGTTCAGCTGGGAGAAGACCGATCGCGCCGAGGCGCTGAGAAAGGCAGCTGGACTCTGATAACGACAACCCGGGCCGATCGACGGGACCGCTGCACCCTGCGTGCCGCGGGACCCGTTCGGAGCCCGAATCCGTACCAACTCGAACCCTAAATATGAATACCGAGGTTTAATCAATGAGTGCCAAGCCAGAAGAAGTTAGCAAGAGCGTGCTGTTCGACTCCAGCATCGCCTCTACCGAAAACGACTACCTGATCGCCGATCCCTCGCTGGCCGCCTACGGCCGCAAGGAAATCGCGATCGCCGAAACCGAAATGCCGGGCCTGATCCAGACGCGCGAAGAGTACGCGGCCGACCAGCCGCTGAAGGGCGCGCGCATCGCCGGCTCGCTGCACATGACCATCCAGACCGCGGTGCTGATGGAAACGCTGATCGACCTGGGCGCCGAAGTCCGGTGGGCGTCGTGCAACATCTACTCGACCCAGGACCACGCTGCCGCGGCCATGGTCGAGCGCGGCATCCCGGTATTCGCCTACAAGGGCGAGAGCCTGACCGAGTACTGGGAATTCACCCACCGCATCTTCCAGTGGCCCGACGGCGAAACGGCCAACATGATCCTCGACGACGGCGGCGACGCTACGTTGCTGCTGGATCTGGGCGCGCAGGCCGAACAGGATCCGTCGATCCTGGACAACCCGGGCAGCGAGGAAGAAGAAGCCCTGTTCAAGGCCATCAAGAAGCGCCTGGATTCCAACCCGGGCTGGTACTCGGCCGCGCTGAAGAACATTCGCGGCGTGACCGAAGAGACCACGACCGGCGTGAACCGCCTGTACCGCATGCAGAAGGAAGGCACGCTGAAGTTCCCGGCGATCAACGTCAACGACTCGGTGACCAAGAGCAAGTTCGACAACCTCTACGGCTGCCGCGAGTCACTGGTCGACGCGATCAAGCGCGCCACCGATGTCATGGTGGCCGGCAAGGTCGCCATTGTTTGCGGCTACGGCGACGTGGGCAAGGGCTCGGCGCAGTCGCTGCGCGCGCTGTCGGCCAACGTCTGGGTGACCGAGGTCGATCCGATCTGCGCCCTGCAGGCGTCGATGGAAGGCTACCGCGTGGTCAATATCGAAGACGAAGGCGTCATCGAACAGGCCGACATCATCGTGACCGCCACCGGCAACTACAACGTGATCCGCCACGACCACATGCAGCGCATGAGAGATCAGGCGATCATCTGCAACATCGGTCACTTCGACAACGAGATCGACGTTTCCAGCCTGCGTCAGTACGAGTGGGACAACATCAAGCCGCAGGTCGACCAGATCACCTTCCCCGATGGCAAGCGCATCACGCTGCTGGCCGAAGGCCGCCTGGTCAACCTGGGTTGCGCAACCGGCCATCCCAGCTTCGTGATGTCCAACTCCTTCACCAACCAGACGCTGGCGCAGATCGAGCTGTTCAAGTATCCGGAGCGATACAAGAACGAAGTGTTCGTGTTGCCCAAGCACCTCGACGAGAAGGTCGCGCGTCTGCATCTCGAACGCGTCGGCGCACGCCTGACCGAGATGACCGAGAAGCAGGCCGACTACATCGGCGTGACCGTAGACGGTCCGTACAAGCCGGAGCACTACCGCTACTAGGCGGTGCATCGGAAACATCCGGGAGGGGCCGCCCCTCCCGGCGCTTTATTCGTTCCGCTTAAAAAGGTGAGCCGTGAGCCGCCGAACTGCGGCCGCGATCCGGCAGCAGCCACCCACGGCGTCTCACGCATCACTTTTTATCAAGGCCTTTGACACGGCTGTGAGCAAGAAAGCCCTTCAATCCAAATCGAAAGCACACCAGCCATGACAACCCCCCAGCTCAGTTTCGAATTCTTTCCGCCCAAGAACGACGAGCAGGTCGAGATGTTCAAGCGCACACGCGACCGCCTGGCGGCGCTCAAGCCCGAGTACATGTCGGTCACCTTCGGCGCCGGCGGTTCGACGCGCGCGCGCACGCGCCAGACCGTGTTCAATATCCAGCGCGAGACCGGCATTCCCGCCGCACCGCATATTTCGTGCATGTCCGAGGACATCGACAGCATCAACGACCTGCTTGATTCCTACCGTGAGAACGGAATCGAGCGCCTGGTGGTGCTGCGCGGCGACAAACCTTCGGGCGGCGGAAGCGGCATATTCGATTACGCCACCGACCTGGTCCGGCACATCCGCCAGGGCTACGGCGACCGCTTCAAGATCGAGGTCGGATGCTACCCCGAGTATCATCCCGAGGCGAAATCGCCGGAAGCCGACCTAAAGCACTTCAAGGAAAAGGTCGACGCCGGCGCCGATAGCGCGATCACGCAGTATTTTTTCAATGCCGATGCCTACGAGCAGTTCCTGGAAGACTGCGCGCGCCTGAACGTACAGGTCCCGATCGTGCCCGGCATCATGCCGATCACCAATTACTCCAGGCTGGCGCGCTTTTCGAAGATGTGCGGCGCCGACATGCCGAAATGGATCTTCAAGCGGGTGCGCGCCTGGGAAGAGGCTGAAGACTTCAAGTCGATCCGCCAGTTCGGCGAAGAGGTGATCACCGGTCTCTGCCGCAGATTGCTCGATCTGGGCGCGCCCGGCATCCACTTCTATACCCTCAACCGGGCACAGGCGACCCTGAAGCTCTGCAGCAACCTCGGCCTGGGTGAAGGCAACGAAGGCAAAGGCAACAAGGCGGACGGTTCACGCGCGGCCTGATTGCGTGGTTTTGTAGCCTGGATACGCGCTAAGCGCTCATCCGGGGCCGCAGGCTTGATCCGGTTTTTCCCGGCGCGCTTCGCTTACCCGGGTGACGATGTTTCCGGGCCGGTTGCCGCCACGCTGTCGTCGGGTCAGCTCCCTTCGGCTCGCACCGTGAGTTCTTCCTGTCCCGGACCGGGCAGCCGGATTTCGATCGGGCTGCAGCATACCTGGCAGTCCTGGATCACCCACTGACCGGCATCCCCGGGCTCGGATTCGACCTGGTTGATCTCTCCGCACCAGGGACAGCTGAATTCCAGCGCTTCGGTCAGCATCTGTCCGTGTCTCCGCGGAATCTCCGAACAAGTCTGCGGCGTTCCCTGGTGTGGCCCACTAGTCGTCCCGGTAGATCTTCACGCTGACGTTGCCGTCGCGGTCGATCGTGGCGCGATACATGCCGGGGGTATTGAACGGCGTGGCGAGATTGCCCTCTGCGTCCAGCGCAATCACGCCGCCATCGCCCCCGGCCTTGACCAGCTGGTCGTTGACGACGTGATCGGCGCTTTCGGCAAGCTTTTCCCCGGCCAAGCGCATGCGTTCGCAGATGCTGTAGGCGACCACGTGGCGAATGAAGTATTCGCCGTGACCGGTGGCCGAAACGGCACAGCTGCGATTGTCGGCATAGGTCCCGGCCCCGATGATCGGCGAATCGCCGACCCGGCCGAAGCGCTTGTTCGACATGCCGCCGGTCGACGTTCCGGCGGCGATGTTGCCGGCTCGATCGAGCGCCACGGCGCCGACCGTCGAGAACCAGCGGTCTTCGGCCTCGAACCCGGCGGCGGCCTGTCCTGACTCGCCGGCCTTGATCTCGTGCAACTGCTCACGCCTGAACTCAGTCTCGAACCAATCCCGGGGCATGAACTGCAGATCTCTCGTCCGCGCGAATTCCTCGGCGCCGGCGCCGACCAGCATCACGTGCGGTGAATGTTCGAGCACCGCGCGTGCCGCCAGGATCGGATGCCGGATGCCCTGAACGCTGGCGACCGCGCCGGCGCCGAGGTCGTGCCCGGTCATGAGCGAGGCATCCATTTCGACCTGCCCCTGGCTGGTGAGCACTGCGCCGCGCCCGGCATTGAATTCCGGTGCATCTTCCAGCACGGTGATCGCGGCGATCACGGCGTCGATTGCCGCACCGTCCTTTTCCAGGACGCCATGACCGGCGCGGATCGCGTTTTCCAGCGCATCGCGAATCGTGCGCTCGCGCTCGGCGGTCAGGCTCTCGCGCGAGATCGTGCCGGCGCCGCCATGAATGGCAATGGCGACGGGTTCGACGTTCGCGGCGGGCTCGGGCTGGCCCTGGACGCGGGCCGAAACCAGCGCCAGGCAAATCAGGAGAAAGGGGGTGGTCAATCGCATCGAATACTCCGGCATGGGGTCGAAAGCACCAGTGTATCGGATTTGAACAGGCGGTCCCTTGCCGCTCCGCGACTGGGGATCCAGCGGTCGATTTCACTGCCGTGATCGAGCTTTTCACATTGGTGGTGGCGTGACTTCACGCCGTCGGCGTAACGTGCTGTCGCACCCGCGGAGGCATTGGGCAGCCGCGGAAAAAAAGCCATGAGAGGGATTTCAAATGGAAACGTTACCGACACTGAGCGTAGGCCAGTACACCCTGGTCTTCAATGTCTTTTCGCTGACGCTGGCCGCGTTTGCGGCGTCGACCGTGTTCTTCTGGATGCAGCGAGGCCGGGTCGCGCCGGAATATCGCACGGCGCTGACGATTACCGGGCTCGTCACGTTCATCGCGCTGTACCACTACATCCAGATCCTGTTCGACTGGAAAGGCGCGTTCGAGCTCGTGGACGGCGCCTACGTCGCCTCCGGTCAGCCGTTCAACGATGCCTATCGTTACGTCGACTGGCTGCTGACCGTGCCGCTGCTGCTTGTCGAGCTGCTGCTGGTCATGCGCCTTTCGAAGCAGGAAACCGTCAGCAAGGGCTGGCTGCTCGGCGGGCTTGCCGCGCTGATGATCATTCTCGGTTATCCCGGCGAAGTCAGCAGCGAGGCGGGTACGCGCTGGTTGTGGTGGAGCCTGTCGATGATTCCGTTCCTGATCATTCTCTACCAGCTGTTCATCGGCCTGGGTGAAGCGATCAACCGCCAGCCGGCCTCGGCGCGTGGTCTGGTCAGCACGGCACGCTACCTCACCGTCGTTGCATGGTTGTTCTACCCGATCGTGTTCCTGTTCCCGATGCTGGGCCTGACCGGTGCCGGGGCCGAAACCGCGGTTCAGGTCGGTTATTCGATTGCCGACATCGTGGCCAAGGCCGTGTTCGGTCTGTTGATCTACACCATTGCGGTGATCAAGACCGACGACGAAACTGCCTGAACATCGGCAGATCGATTCGCCCGGCCGCATTTGCGGTCGGGCGAATTCCCTTGCTATCGTGACCAGGCTATCCACAACCGCTGCAGCCGTTGAAGTTCCAGTCGGGGACGCTCGTCCCGGCTTTCGCTCCGCATTGCGCCAGGTCCACCTGCGCATCGGCTTGGTCGCACTGCTCAGCCTGGTCCCGGCCAGCGGCCTGCTCGCCGCGGTCGAAATCGAAACCCAGCTGGTGCTGGTCGCGCTCCCGATCGCATTGCTCGGCGTCATGCACGGCGCACTCGATCCCTGGGTGGGAGACATCGTTCTCCGCCGATTCCTGGGACGCTCCAATCGCTCGCTGTTCTTCGGTGCCTATCTGGCGATCATGGCCATCGTCGTCGCGTGCTGGATCGTGATGCCGCTGCAGACGCTGGTCGCTTTCCTGCTCATCTCCGTGCTGCATTTCGGCGAACAGGACGCATTCGCCTTCGCGGCCCGCAAGGACGGACTTTCCATCGTCGTGTTCGGCGCGGTTCCGGTGCTCGGCCCAGTGGCTGCTCACCCGGTCGAAGTGGCGATGATTTTCGGCTGGCTGACCGGCATGGACGGCGGCGCGCTTTCCGAGATCCTGCGCTGGCTGGCGCGGCCGTTGATCGCGCTGTGGCTGGTCGGGGCAGGAATGTTCATTGCCCGGATGTTCATCGAGCACGACCCGAATCCGCGATTCCAGCTGTTCGGGCTGCTGGTGCTGGTCGCATCGATGCTGTTGCTGCCGCCGCTGATCGCTTTTGCCGCCTACTTCTGCCTGCTGCACAGCTTTGGGCATCTGCTGGACATGGCGGCGCTGGAATCCGGCCCCTGGGCGGACTGGACGCTGCAGCAGTGGGCCGCCCGGCTGTGGCCGGCGACCCTGGGCGCGCTGGCGCTCGGCCTTGTCGGCTGGGTATCGCTTTCCGGTTTGGACCTGGGGCGCATTCTCTATCCAGAGGCGCTGTCGCAGGTCATATTCTGCGGCCTTGCCGCGTTGACCGTTCCGCATGTGCTGCTGCACATGGCATTCGAACAGAAAACCTGATCCGGACCCCGCGCCGGCGCGTCGGCCTCGCGAAACCCGCTCGGTGATTCGATGCTACGATATGAGAATCTTCTCAAGTGGCTTCATGACCCGGGAAGAAAGCGTTGCTGCGCGGGAAAGCGGGTAGCCGAAGGCGGCCATCGCCTGGCGTAGCGAATCGGTTCTTGCTCGGTGGCGCTTCCGCCAGGGAGGCGCTGCGCGACTGAACTATACAGGCGATTGATTTGAGGTTGGGGTCTTCGGCAATTCTGGTGTTCTGCCTGGTCGTGCTCGCGGCACGCGCCGAGCCACTGGCCGACGGCGAGACGCTTTCCGAGGCCGTCGACCGGATCGAGCAGGCTCACAAGCAGTCCCCCTGGCCGGTTTCCCAGCAAATGATCGAGCAGCTTCGACCCGCCCTGGCTGACGCGACGCCGGTCTTGCGTACGCGTGTAGATCTGATGGAAGCGCGCAACATGCTGCTGGGTGGACACTACGACCGGGCGCTGGAAATGCTCGACGCCGTCCTCGTCGAGCCGGTCGATCACGTACGCCGCCTGCGCGCGCTCGAGCTGTCGATCAACGCAAACTACATGATCCAGGACTATGAGCGCGCGTTCAATCTGCTGGCCGGGGCGCTGTCGCTGTTCGCAATGGTCGACGACGACGCTCAGAAGGCTGACATCCTGACTCTGGCCGCACGTTTGCACTCCGAGGTGGGCGAGCACGCACTGGCGCTCGAGAGCGCCGCCGAAAGCCTCGAGCTGGCCCGTCGAACGCGGGATGCCAGGACCATTTACAACTCTTTGTACTCGCTGGTGCTGGTGCAGAAAAACGCCGGTCTGATCCCGTTTGCAATCGAACGCAGCCGCGAATTGTGGGAGCAAAGCCAGCAGTCGGAAGACCCGGTGTCGATCGGGACCGCGATGGGATTGACCGGGAGCGTCTACAACGCTGCCGGCCAGCATTTCGAAGCCATCGGCTGGTTGCGGCGCGCGATAGACAAGAACCGGGAAACCGGTTACGTGGCAGGCGAACTGGAAGCGCGCAAGGAGCTCGGCAAGGCGTTGATTGAAACCGGCGATCAACGACAGGGCGCCGATATTCTCCTGGAACTGGTCGACCGGTTCGATGCCCGGGAAAACTGGCTGGACTTGATGGAGATTCATTCGGCGTTGTCGGAGATTCATCATTCGCAGGGGCGTTACGAACCCGCAATGGAACATCTGCGCGAATATCGGATTGCATCCCAGCGCTTCAACGACGAACAGCGGGTACGTCGCGTGGCATATATACAGGCGGAGTTCGAGAATCAGCGCCGCAACCAGGAGCTAGAACTGCTTCGCCAACGCAATCGGCTGCTGGAAATGCGCGAAAAGACCGCTGAAACGGCGCGCTTCAACCGAACCCTCGGCTTGATCGTCCTGGCCGTCATCGGGATACTGTTGGTGGGGTTGCTGCTTCGTTTCCGGGTCGATCGCCGTCGTTTTCGCATGTTATCGGAGGTCGATGGCCTCACTGGCCTGTTCAATCATCGACGATTTCACCATGCCGCGGAGGAGGCGTTGCGCGAGGCGCGCGGGCAGGGCAAGGTCAGTGCGCTGGTTGCCGCCGACGTCGATCTGTTCAAGCAGGTCAACGATCGCCATGGCCACCAGGCCGGTGACCAGGTCTTGCGCAAGCTCGGCGCGCTGTTGCTGGAACAATTTCCCGCACCCTGCATCACGGGACGAATCGGCGGCGAGGAATTCGCGATCTTCATGCCCGACCACAACCGTCTTCAGGCGCAACAACGGATTCACGAGTTCCGCGACCGAATCCGGCCGATCGATTTCGAAGGCCGATCGATCGAGGTCACCCTGAGTTTCGGTCTGGTCGAGTCGCGACGCGAAACCCGGCTCGAGAATCTAAGGGCGCGCGCCGACCAGGCGGTTTATCGCGCCAAGCGTGCCGGCCGCAATCAGATCGTCGACGCAGCCGATCTTGGCGACCGCTAGGCCTGGAAACAGGAAACCTCCGAGCAAAGCTGCGCCGGCTTCACGCGGCGTCCGCGTGAAGCCTTGCTTCGAGCGCTGTTGCCGTCAGCCTCAGCAGTCGCCCGTGCGCTTGCCCGACATTTCGACGTTCATCTGCATGACGCCCATCGGGGATTCGATGTCGCCGTCGATGTTGCCGGACATGGAATCACCGTTGAATTCCAGGCGTGCATTCATGGTGACCGTACCGCCCTGCGGGTCGCTGCAGGTCATGCTGTAATCCATGCCGTCGGAGCGCAGATCCTTTTTGGTGAATTCACATTCGTCACTGTCTTCCAGAAATGCCTGGCCGTCGGCAATCTTTTCGGCCGTCACGCATTCACTGGTCTTGTTGGTGCGCGGCGGAATCGGCATCTGTTCGGACTCGATCGTGACGGTGCTGGTGGTATCCCACATGCCCGGGTTGATGTTCGGTTCCTGGGCGAAAGCGGCGAAGCCGACGGTGGAAGCCGCCAGCAGTGTAAAGGCGCGATATGCGTTCATTCGATGCTCCTGTTTGATCATGAGGTTTTGTTTGTGAATACCAGCGGCACGGAACTGCGGTCGGCTTTTCCACGTGGGAAGTTTTTCGACCCTCGCACCCGTAATCCTGAATATAAACTACGTGAAGCCCGCCGGCGGCGCGCCATTTTCAACCGCCGTTTTCGGACTCATCGATCTGCTCCGCCTGGCGTCGCGCGGCTTCGGCAACGTCCCGTTCCACGCCCCGTGCCCGTTCCAGCGCCTGTTGCTGGGCTTCCAGCACATGGCCCTCGGGCGGGTCGCCGGACCCGTCGGTGCAGGCGCCGCAAGCCAATACCGCGATGATGACGGGGATCCTGCATAGGCTTGTTTTCATGCTGCGCTCCGCTGTCAATCATCGATCCGGGACGATCGAAGGGCCGGGCCCAACTGCCCGGACTCAGGACTTGTCATTCTGCCCGCTGGCGTCCCGGCCTGCAACCGCATCCTCGGCCAGGTCGGGCAACTCGAGCCCGAGTTTCTTCGCGCGCTGAGTCCATTTGTCGCGCGCGGCCTTGCGCAGATCCTCGGTCGCGTCGCTTTCGTCGACGATCTCGATGCCCAGCAGCGTTTCCAGCACATCTTCCATGGTCACCACGCCGGACAGACCGCCGTATTCGTCCACGACCACGGCAAAGTGCTCCTGCTCGGCCAGCAGCTGGCTGAACAACACGCGCAGGGAGATGAATTCGGGCACGAACAGGACTTCGCGCTCGAGTTCGGCCAGCCGCATTTCCGGCCTGCCGCGCGCCAGGTTCAGCATGATGTCGGCCTTGAGCACGTAGCCGCGGATATCCTCGTCGCTTTCCCCGTAGACCGGATAGCGCGAGAACACCAGCTCGTCGGACATTTCCATCAGCTCGGCCAGCGTGGTGTCGTGCTGGAACTTCTTGACCACCACGCGCGGGGTCATGATGTCCTGGACCCGGATTGCGCTGAAACGGATCAGGTTCAGGAAGATGTTGGACTCCTCTTCCTCGAAAACGCCTTCGCGCGTGCCGATCTGGGCCAGGGCCCGGAATTCCTCGCGGCTGACGCTGGGCGCGCTCTTGCCGTGCGCCAGCAGCCGGGTGATGAACTTGGACAGCGTGACCAGCGGCCACATCAGGACAATGAGCACCTGACAGGCATGCGCCGTGAACGCCGAAAGCTGCTTCCAGTAGGTCGCGCCCAGGGTCTTGGGGATGATCTCGGAGAAGATCAGGATCGCCAGCGTGACCAGCGCGGAAGTCACCGTGATCCAGGCGCTGCCGAACACCACCAGCGCCTGCGCGCCCACGCCCGCGGCGCCGAAGGTGTGCGCGATGGTGTTGAGGCTGAGGATGGCCGAAAGCGGTCGGTCGATGTCGCGCTTGAGCCGGCGCAGCAGTTTCCCGGATTTGGCGCCCTGCTCGTTCATCACCGCGATATGCGCCGGCGTGACCGACAGCAGGACGGCCTCGAGTATCGAACACAGGAATGAAACGCCGATGGCGAGGAACAGGTAGAACAGCAGCAGTGTCATTGAACGCCGTAATTGCCGGAATGCGTTCCATTCTAAGCGCTCTTAAGCCGGGCGAATATAAAAAATCCCTGACGCGGTTCGGGGTTCGCGGGTCGGCGTCGGACGGGCCACGACGCCGGCATTGGCTCGAACGGGTAAAATCGGATCCTGTCCTGCGACCGATCGAAGTTACTGCATGTTCAAGGCGTTCGTTTCGTTTCTTTGCCTGCCGGCGCTGCTGGCGGTTTCCGCCCACCTGCGCGCTCAGGGCGACCAGGGCGACCAGGCCGAATTCGATCCGGTCGAGGTCACGGCCACGCGCACTGCGCTGACCCTGCCCGAAGTCTCGGCGGCCGTGACCGTGCTCGACGCCGAGGATCTCAAGCGCGGCCGCCCCCTGACCAGCCTGGCCGAGCTCCTCGACCAGGTGCCGGGCCTGTTCGTCCAGAATGCAGGCAATTTCGCGCAGGACGCGCGCCTGGCCCTGCGCGGTTTCGGCGCGCGCTCCAGCTTCGGCATTCGCGGCGTGGCGATCGTCGTCGACGGCATTCCGCAGACGCTGCCGGACGGCCAGTCGCAGGTCGACAGCATCGATCTCGATGCCGTCGAGCGCATCGAGGTGCTGCGCGGGCCGGCCTCGGCGCTGTACGGCAATGCCGCCGGCGGGGTCATCCTGATCACCACCCGGCAGCCCGACGGATCGACCGCGGCCCGCGCGGCGCAGACGGTCGGCCGCTACGGCCTGGTCGACAGCCGCGCGGCGTTCAGCGGCGGTACCGAACGACTGGGCGTCCGGTTTGCCGCCAGCCGGTTCGAACAGGACGGGTTCCGGCGTCATTCCGAGGTCGAGCAATACCGCGCCAGTACCCGCCTGGCCTGGACGCCGTCGCCGGCCACCCGCGTGAGCGCCGTGGCGGGCTATTTCGAGGCGCCCGAGGAGCAGGACCCGGGTGCGGTCACGGCCGCGCAGGCCCGCACCTCGCCGCGCGCGGCGCGCGCCGCCAACGTCGCGTTCGACGCCGGCGAGTCGCTGGAACAGTGGCGCTTCGGCGCCGGCATCGAGCACGAGCTGGGCGGCAACCAGCGCGTTCGGCTGTCCGGGTTCGGCTTCCTGCGCGATTTCGAAAATCGACTGCCGTTCGAAAGCGGCGGCCAGGTGGCCTTCGAGCGTGCCTTCACCGGCGTTGACGGGCAGTACGAAATCGACGCCGAATGGGGCGGGATCGCGCAGCGCCTGACGGCCGGATTCGACTACCGCGACCAGGACGACGACCGGCTGCGTTTCGACAACCTGGCCGGCGTTCGCGGCGACCGGGTGCTGGACCAGAACGAGCACGTCGAGGCGATCGGGCTCTATCTGCAGAACCGCTTCCGCCTGGCGCCCGACTGGACCCTGCGCGCCGGCGTGCGCTTCGACGAGGTGCGGCTCGACGTCGACGACCGGCGCCTCGACGACGGCGACGATTCGGGCCGTCGCACCTGGCGCGAGACCAGCCCCGGCGCGGGGCTGGTATGGCGGGCGGCCGATTCGCTCAGCATCTATGCCAATGCCGGCACGGCGTTCCAGACGCCGACGACCACCGAATTGGCCAACCCCGAGGATCCCGGTGCCGGCGGCGGCTTCAACCGCGCGCTTGAACCGCAGGACGCGCGCAGCTACGAGCTGGGCCTGCGCGGCGCGACCGCGGCCGGGCTGCGGTTTGAAGCCAGCGTATTTCGTGCGCGCATCGACGATGCCATCATCAGCTTCGAGGTGCCGGAATTCTCCGGCAGCGGGCGCGATTTCTTCCGCAACGCCGGACGCTCGACGCGCAACGGCCTGGAGCTGGCGGCCTCGTGGCGGCTCGGCGCGCGCTGGCGGGCGCGCGCCGGATACACCTGGTCGGACTTCGAATTCGACCGCTTCGAAACGCCCGACGGTGACTTCAGCGGCAACCGCTTGCCGGGCGTGCCGCGCCACCGCGGTTTCGGCGCGCTGGACTGGACCGGGCCGTCCGGCTACTATGCCGGCGTCGACCTGCGCGCGGCCGGCGAAGTGGTCGCCGACAACGCCAATACCGCGGCCAGCCCGGACTACATCGTCGCAGACCTCCATGCCGGCCGGAATTTCGCGCTCGGAAGCGCCGACATCGACCTGTCGGCCGGCATCGGCAACCTGTTCGACGAGCGCTACGTCGACAACGTCCGGGTCAACGCATTCGGCGGCCGGTTCTTCGAGCCGGCGCCGGGCACCACCTTCCATCTCAGGCTTTCGATCGACTGGGCCGGTTAGCCCAGGAAGATCCTGCCCGATGGATACCGGATGCGCGGCGGCAGCCGGGTGGCCAGGAACATGGCCAGCACCAGCGGCCCGACGCGGCCGATGAACATCAGCACGATGACGATGGCGCGCCCGAGCTGATCGAGTTGGCCGGTCGCGCCGCGCGACAGGCCCACGGTGCCGAACGCTGAAACGGCCTCGAACAGCAGGTCCATGAACTCGATGTCGTTGGTCAGCGCCAGCACAAAGGTGCTGGTCATGACCAGCGCCAGCGCCAGCGAAAACAGCGCGAGCACTTTCATGACTTCGCCGTGGCCCAGGCTGCGGTGGAACGCTACCGGATCGGAACGGCGCTTGAGGAATGCGACGGTGGCCAGCACGATCACGATGAAAGTGGTCACCTTGATGCCGCCGGCGGTCGAGGTGCTGCCGCCGCCGATGAACATCAGCGCGAGGAACATCAGTGTGGAGCTGTCTTCCAGCGCGCTCATGTCCAGCGTATTGAACCCGGCGGTGCGCGTGGTCAGCGCCTGGAAGATGCTGGCCATGAGCTTGTCGCCGGCGGCCTGGAACTGGCCCAGGGTTGCCGGATTGTTCCATTCGATGAACGCGAAGGTGACGATCGACCAGGCTGCCAGGGCCAGGGTTCCGACGAGCATCAGGCGGGTGTGCAGCGAGAACCTGCGCCAGCTGCGGTAATGATAGAGATCGGTGAGCACGCTGAAGCCGATTCCGCCGACCACGATCAGCAACGGCACCGCGATGTTGACGATCGGGTCGCCCGCCCAGCGCGTGAAGCTGTCGGGGAACAACCCGAAGCCTGCATTGTTGAACGCCGATACGGCATGGAAGATCGCCTGCCAGAGTCCCTCGATCCAGCCGTATTCCGGAACGAAGACGAAGGCCAGCGCGATCGTCCCGGCCAGTTCGAACAGCAGCACGACGCGCAGGATCACGAGCGCCATTCGAAGCAGGTCGGACATCGAGGTCTGGTTCAATTCGTCGCGCAGATAGATGCGCTGCGAAAGACCGATCGGCAGACCGAGCATGGAAAGAATGAGTACGGCGAAGGTCACGATGCCCAGCCCGCCAAGCTGGATCAGCACCAGGATCACGCCTTGGCCCAGGAGCGTGAAGTCGCCCCCTGTCTCCAGCACCACGAGACCCGTCACGGTGACCGCCGAGGCTGCTGTGAACACGGCATCGGACCAGCCGATGTCGATTCGCGTGGCCGCCGGCAGCATCAGCAGCGCCGCACCTGCGGCGATCAGCACCAGGTAAGTGAGTACCAGCACGCCCGAAGGTGGAATGTTGATGGCGCGACGGCCGAACACGGATGGCAGCCCGGGGTTCATGGGTTGTTTACAGGCTGTCGCTGAAGTCTCTCAGGGTGTCGCGCCGGCCGAGCAGCAGCAGCTTGTCGTCGCTCTCGAGCACGGTCTGTTCGTCCTTTGCGTCCAGGTACTCGTGGGCGCGCACGATCCCGACCACCCGGATTCCCTCGTGCTCGGAAAGCTTCAATTCCGCGAGTCGCTTGCCGTCGAATGCATCGGGTATTGACAGGTCGACCAGAAAATTGTCGTCGCCGAGGCTCAGGTAATCGCGGACCAGTGGATTGTGCAGCATCTGTGCGACGTGCTGGCCGATCTCCTCTTCGGGATGGATGACCCGGTCGGCGCCCAGGCGTTCCAGGATCGTGTGGTGAGTACGGTTCACCGCCTTGGCCCATATCGCGTCGACGCCGAGCATCCTGGCGTTCATGGTGCAAAGGACGTTGGATTCCAGATCCTCGCCGATGGCCACCACGGCTACGTCGTACTGGTCGACCCCGGCTTCGCGCAGCGCCTTTTCGTCGCGGCTGTCGGCAATGACGGCATCGGAGAGTTCGTCGATCACGTCGTTGACCCGCCCTTCGTCGCTGTCTATGCCCAGCACATGGTTGCCGAACTTCGCAAGCTGGGTGGCGATCGTGCGGCCGAAGATCCCCAGGCCGATGACCACGAAAGTGCGTTTCTTGCCGCTCATGACAGGTGTCCTCCCATGCGCCCGGCTCAGACGCTTCGGCTCGATGGTAACCCATCCACCGGAGGTCTTGATCCGACGACGAGGCACCGGCCCTGCATTTCGATCATGAAGTGGTTGAGGCATAATGCCGACAATTTCCTGCAGGGGATCCTGTCATGAACATGGGCAAGGTGGTTTTCGGTTTCTTCGTGCTGCTGGCGCTGACGCTGAATTTCGGTTTTTTCCTCGGCGACATCGACAACCCGGATCATCACGACGTCTACGAGCTCTTCGCCGCGCTCGTCGTCGGGCTGATTGCCACGGTGCTCAAGTTCGGCGAACGTTCGCAGATAGGCGCGGTGTTGTTCGCCTCCAGCCTCGTGGTGGACCTGCACCTCATCGCCGCGGCCATCGTCTGGGCGGTTGCCGTGCATATGACCGATGCCGGACTGACGCCCATGGTGATGGCGAGCATCGTGTCGCTGTCCGGCGGTGCGCTCCTGGCCAACCTGCTGTCGGTGGTGTTGCTCACGCTGGATACGGCCGGTCTGAGCCGCTGATTGCCGCCGGCGGCCTGGCGTGAAAAACGAATCGCTGCTGTTCCTGTTCTTCCGGCGCATGCGCGTGCCGCTGATCGTGCTGATCTCGGCCTATGCCATCGCGACGGTCGGGTTCACGCTCGTGCCGGGCGTGGATGACCAGGGCAATCCGTGGCGGATGAGCCTGTTCGAAGCGTTCTACGTGGTCAGTTATACCGGCAGCACGATCGGCTTCGGCGAGATTCCCTACGATTTCACGCCGGCCCAGCGCATGTGGACCATGGTCAGCATCTACCTGACCGTGATTGCCTGGTTGTATTCCATCGGTTCGATCATTTCGCTGATGCAGGACCCCGTCTACCGCAGCGGGTTGCGGCGCGCGCGCCAGTCGCGCGGCATACGTTCGATGAGCCAGCCCTTCTACCTCGTATGCGGCTACGGCGATACGGGACGCATCCTGGTCAATGCGCTGAGCGCGCGTGGCTACCCGATCGTGGTGGTCGAGAAGAATCGCGAAAAGGTCGATACGCTGGAAGTCGAGGATGTCGGGGTGTCGGTGACCGCCTTCGTCATGGATGCGCAAAAGTCCGACAACCTGGTCGCGGCGGGCCTGCGCAATCGCTGGTGTGCCGGCGTGATCGCCGTGACCGGAAGCGACAGGATCAACCTCAAGATTGCCATCAGCGCCAAGCTGCTCAATCATACGGTAGTGGTACACGCCCGCGCCGACTCCGGGGACGCGGCAGCCAACATGCGTTCGTTCGCTACCGACTACGTGGTCAATCCGGTAGAGGAATACGTGCGCCGAATGGACCTGGCGATTTCGCGCCCCGACATGTTTCGCCTGTACCAGTGGATATCGGCCGGGCCCGATGCCCGGTTGTCCAGGACGCGCCCGGTGCCGGCGGGGCAGTGGATCGTCTGCGGATATTCCCAGGTGGGCCGGGCCGTGGCGGAACTGCTCGAACGGCGCGGCATGACGGTCACGGTGATCGATCCGAATCCGCAAGGCCCTGGCCGGCCCTCGGGAACGGTCGCCGGGCGCGGCACCCAGGCCGAAACGCTGCACGAGGCCGGCGTCGAAAGCGCTGTCGGGGTTGTCGCGGCAACCAGCGACGACGCCGATAACCTGTCGATACTGATCACGGCGCGCGATCTCAATGAGAAACTGTTTTTCGCCGCGCTGGAAAACGGCTTTTCCACACACGCCCTGTTTCAGGCGGCACGGTCGGATTTCGTGGCCCAGCCGAGTGCAGTCATCGCCGGCTACATGCTGAGTCGGCTCAGTTCCGGCCTGGTGGAGCCTTTTCTCGCTTCCCTTATGGAGCAGGACGATGACTTCGCGCGCGGGCTGCTGGCGAAACTGCTTCGTCACCAGGACGAAGCGCCACCGGAGTTTTCGTCCGGTCGCATCAGCGCCAGGCGTTCTCCCGCGATCGCACGTGCCCTGGAAGCGGGCATCGGGGTGCCCCTGGGGACGCTGTTGCGCGACCCTTGCCGGCGCGATTCAAGATTGCCGCTGGAGATCGTGCTGCTGCGCCGGGAGGACGGCGACATCCTGTGCCCCGAAGACGACGAGATGCTGCAGATCGGCGACCGCATCCTGATGGCCGGGCGCAGCCGGGCCGCACGCGCCGTCCGCTCGACCCTGGACAACGACCAGACCCTGGAATACCTGCTGACCGGCCGCGCGCGTCAGCACGGCTGGGTCTGGCGATGGCTGGAAAGGCGTGCGAACGATGCCGGCTCGCTCGGCACGCAGTGATCGGGGTGGCCGGGCCGGCGCAATCGCCGGGAAACCTCTAATAGCCGCGGCGGGTTTCGAGATAGACGGCAAAGCTGGCGAGCCAGTGACCGCCCTCGTAATGCGCCCCGCTGACTCCGGCCAGCCCCGCCTCTGCGTGTTCGCCGGCCGCGGCCAGCAAGGATGGACGGCGTGGGTCATCATCCCCCAGCGCCGCGGCAATGCCTTCCAGCATCCAGGCGCGGCTCAGGTTCAGGCCGTCGAGGTGCGCCAGCTTGCCGTCGCCGCGATCGGTGACCCGGGCCACTGGCAGCCAGTCCGGCTCGCCGATTTTCATGTCAATCGTCGTGTCAATCGTCGGCAGAAATTCGCCCAGCCATTCACCGAACCGCTCGCCGGACAGGATCCGGCGCATGAAGTCGGCTTCGGAAAGACAAGGCGAAAGGAAGTCGTGCCCGGAAGGCTCGTAATGCAGCGGGCAGTCGCGATCTTCCAGGTAAAGGCGTCGGCCGGTCACAGACAGGAGTTCCATGAATTCGGCATCGCCGACCTGCTCCGCATAGTCCCAGGCCAGGCCGAATGCGAACGCGGTCTGGTCGTGTTCGCCGACCCGGATTGGATAGGCGAGCTTCGGAATCCATTCGGACAACCGTTCCACCGCGATCGATTCCAGCGGCCGCAGCCAATCGCGCCACGCGTCGGCGGGCGGCTGGTCCCATTCGTCGAGCTCGGTAACAAGCTGCAGCAGCCAGGCCAGTCCATAAGGACGCTCGAAGCCGGTACGCTCGGGATCCGAAACGTAGGCAGCCTCGGCCAGCAGCGCCTCGCGCGTCAGATTGCGGCCCAGCGCGTCGATGGCCGCGCGGCCGAACTCGCTTTCCGGATACTGCCGTGCCAGGCGGGCCAGCAGCCAATGGCCGTGTACCGCCGAGTGCCAGTCGTAGCAGCCGTAGAAAGCGGGGGTCAGCCTGCGCGGCGGCGCGACGTCGTCGTCGCCGGAAAGAACGTGGTGAATCAGGTTCGGGTATTCCTGCTCCACGCAGTCGAGCGCCAACCGGGCGAATCGTTCGGCGGTTTCGGGACTCATGTTGTCGGGCTCCGGTTCAGCGGCAATGGCGCCGGGCACGCGGGCGAGCGCCAGCGCCAGCATAAGCGCCGGGATTGCCAGGGTTGCCAATCGTCTGAATTTCTGGATCATGAACTTTGGTCTCCTGCATATGCCGGGGCGGTGCCCTTCGTTCAGGGTTTGCCCGGGCTGTCGGGCCCGAAGGCGCGCGGAAGAAGTTCGTCCACGCTGAATTGCTCCAACGCGCGGCCGGCGGTATCGACCAGCACGATTCGGGTATCGGGGCCGGCGAATTCGCGGATGCGCTGGCGACAGTCGCCGCACGGCGGGCAGGCCCGGCCTTCCGGCCCCAGCACGTAGATGGATTCGAGTTCGCGCTGTCCGGCGCCGACCATGGCCGATATGGCCGAGGCCTCGGCGCAGGTGCTCTTGTAGTGGGCGGTCTCGACGTTGCAGCCCGGGTATGCCCGGCCGTCGGCGGCGACCGCCACGGCGGCGACGCGGAAATTCGAATACGGCGCGTAGGCGGCCTTTCGGGCGCGCAACAGCGCCTCGAGGATTGCCGGTTCGATATCGCTCATGTCGCCTGCCCCGTGCTCGTGTCCGACCACGACGGGTGGGCGCCGACGCTGCGGTGAATCAGCGGCGGCGGCGCGATCGGGGCTTCGGCAAGCTCGACGGCGGCCAGGATTCGAGCCGCGGCGCGTTCGGCGTCGGCCCGGCTGCGCGCGTGGATGCGGGCGATCGGGTGTTGTTCGTCGACACGTTCGCCGATGCCGGCCACGGCTTCCAGGCCGACCGAAGGATCGATCCGCTGGTCGCCGCGGGTGCGGCCTCCGCCGAGTTCCACCACGGCCATGCCGACCCGGTAGACATCCATGCTCGCAATGTATCCGGGTCGCGGCGGTACCACCGGCACGGTCTCCGGGGCGCGCGGAAGAATTTCAGTCCAGCGTTCGAGCAGATCGGCCGGGCCGCCGAGCCGGGCGACCATGGCCTGGAAGCGTTCCGCGGCTTCGCCGCTGGCCAGGCGCCGGTCGAGCTCGGCCAGGGCGCCGTCGCGGTCTTCGAACAGGCGACCGGCCAGCAGCATTCCGGCGGCCAGTTCGCGCGTGACTTCCAGCAGCCGGCCGCCGGTGCGCTCGCCACGCAGGATCTCGATGACTTCGGCGACTTCCAGCGCGTTGCCGGCGTTGCGCGCAAGCACCTGGTCCATGTCGGTCACCAGTGCCGTGGTGGGCGTGCCGGCGCCGTCGGCCACGCCGCAGATGGTCTCGGCCAGTTCGGTGCAGCGCTCCAGCGCGCCCATCACGCTGCCCGAGCCGGTCTTGACGTCCATGACCAGCGCATCCAGCCCGGCGGCCAGCTTCTTGGAAAGGATCGAGGCGACGATCAGCGGCGTGCACTCGACCGTCGCGGTCACGTCGCGCACGGCGTAGAAGCGCCGGTCGGCCGGCGCCAGGTCGTCGGTCTGGCCGATGATGGCCACGCCGGCGTCGCGGACGATGCGGCCCAGCCGGTCGGGATCCGGGAACGGGTCGTAGCCGGGAATGCTGGCCAGCTTGTCCAGCGTGCCGCCGGTATGTCCCAGCCCGCGACCCGAGATCATCGGCACGAAGCCGCCGCAGGCGGCCACCCACGGCCCGAGGATCAGCGACACGGCGTCGCCGACGCCGCCGGTGGAATGCTTGTCCAGCACCGGGCCGGGCAGGTCCAGTCCCGACCAGTCCATGACCCGCCCGGAATCGCGCATCGCGCGGGTCAGCGCCACGCATTCCGCGCGCCGCATGCCGTTGAGGAATATAGCCATTGCGAACGCGCCCAGCTGTTCGTCGGCCACGCGTCCGTCGGTGATGCCGGCGACGAACGCGCTGATCGCGGCCTCGTCGAGCGAGCCGCCGTCGCGCTTGATCCGGATGATTTCCTGCGCCAGCATCGGTTTACAACCTCGGGATCACTTCAATCGAGCGCTGCCAGCAGCACATCCAGCAGGCCCGATGCGCCGATCCTGAAACGGTCCGGAGAAACCCAGTCCGGTCCCATGATCTGTTCGGCCAGGTGAATGTATTGCCGCGCATCGTCCAGCGTGCGCACGCCGCCGGAGACCTTGAACCCGACCGGCCGGCCGCTGTCGCGAATCGTCTCGAGCATGATCCCGGCGGCCTCCGGCGTCGCGTTCACCGCGACCTTGCCGGTAGAGGTCTTGAGGAAGTCGGCCCCGGCGTGGATCGCGATCTCGGCGGCGCGATGCAGGTGATGGGCGCTGTCGATCATGCCCGACTCGAGGATCACCTTCAGCGGCCGTGGGCCGCAGGCGTCGCGACAGGCCGTGACCAGGTCGGCGCCGACGGACTCGTCGCCCATCCGCAAGGCGCGCCACGGGAACACGACGTCGACTTCGTCGGCGCCTTCGGCAACCGCCTGCTCGCATTCCAGTCCCGCGAGCCTGGGTTCAGCGTTTCCGGCCGGAAAATTTGCCACCGTCGCCACCCGGATGCCGGAATCCTCGCCCAGCGCCCGGCGCGCGGTAGCCACGAATCGCCGGTACACGCACACCGCAGCCGGGCGCACCGGCGCGGCCAGCGCGCGTGCGCACAACCGGCGAACCGGAACGTCGTCGGGGTCGTCTTCGAGCCGCGTCAGGTCCAGAAGCCCGACGGCGCGGGTGGCGAGCTGGCGAGAATCTTCCATTGAGCGCAGTTTCTTTGGCTGGATTCACAGCATAGCGAATCCGGTGCCACGCTGAACGACCGCGTCACCAGGTACCGGCCGC